>NZ_JBQEPY010000020.1:0-205554 GCF_052045915.1 Burkholderia sp. 22088 | reverse complement strand
CCGATGATAGTGCGGATTCCCGTGTGAAAGTAGGTAATCGTCAGGCTCCCTAAGCCAGAAACCCCCGCCCGAAAGGCGGGGGTTTTTGCATTTCGGCGACGGAAATGCGCGAGTGATCGAGATCGGTGGCCAGGACGCTGCTCGAGCTGGGGCCGGGGTGCCGATTCTCCAGGATCGCCTCTGCGAGACTGACGCCTTCCCCATTACACTTGGAACCTCTTCCACAACCGCCGCCGGCACGATTCTCCCGAGTGCGGCATGGTGAGTTATACCGCTTCCTGCTGCCTCACGAGTCAGATCGTGATCCGCAAGATCGGAAAGAACCTGCCCGGGACGACGCTCGATTCCTTTTCGCCGATTTTTTCAGCCCCGATCGTCAGATAGAACGGAACCGCATTGGGATCGGCTTCGATCACAAAGCTCCTGATCCCTCTCAAAGCGCTTTCCTTGCGGACCGCTTCCCACAGCGCACGGGCGATACCCCGGCCCATGTGGTCGGGATGGACGAATAGCCATCCGGGTGTCGGGCGATCCGATTCCGACGACGCCCTGACCCAGAATCCGATGATTGCCTCCGCGGATTCCGCGACGTAACCGATCGACCCATCGATCGTTTCCGGTGCAATCGTGAGATCGCCCTGCCACAAGTCGAGCCAGTCCTTCGGATAGCCCCAGTGTGCCTTCGAAATGCGAGCCAGACGCGTGAGTTCGCCCGCGTCCGCGGTACGGGCAGCACGTACGGTAAATGGTTTGTGCATTCGTCTCCTGTCATGGTCGACACCTTCGTCGAGGTATCGTCTGGCTCGCATCGACTCAAACAACTCCGGATTCGCAGCTTGCCGACTCGAAGGGAGGCGAGCTCGATGCGACTACATGACCTGCGATGCATGCCCGGCGACGATGCGCCAGCGCGTGCCCGATCGACGCCACAGCCGAGTATAGGCAAACACGCCGTCGAATGCCGTGCCGTCGAAATGGCCGGCGAGCGTCGCCTTCGTTGTGGTCAGGATCATCTCGCCGATCGCGCAGGCGCGCGTTTCTTGCACCTCGAGCTTGTCGAGACGCAGCAGATTCTCGCGATGCGCGGCCAGGTCGTCTTCCTTCGAGATGACCTGGCCGGTCGGAGCGGTGAACACCAGGTCGTCGTCCAGCAACGCTTCGAGTGCTTCGACATCGTTGGCCAGCATTGCGGCGCGAAGCGCGGCTTCGCTGGGTTCGATGACTGTACGGATTGCATCCATTTCCGGGCCTCGTATCGTCTCTGAAAGTTTGTGGTTTCGCTCATATCGACCAGCCACGACAGCAGGCAACATACCGCACCAACGGATACCGCTTACCGCGTGGCCGACAACGATTGACGCCGGACCAGCATCACCACGCAGATGCCGATCGACGCAACGACGTTGACGGCCGGATAGAATGCGACCGCGATACCCCACGTGCTCAATGCCAGCAGTGCCAATGCGTACTTGAGCACGCACAGCGCGAAATACGCGAGGCTCTCGCTCCACGGATCGCGGATCGTCTTGCGGACGGTGGGACCGAGGCCGGCAAGCTCGATCAGCGTCACCAGACAGACCGAGATCGTCGGATCGTCAGTCAGCATCCAAAGCGGAATGGCCGACAGGGCCGCGACCAGGAAAAACCAGTCGACGCGCGTCCAGCCGCGTTCGCCGCGAAACACGCTGGCGACCAGCGTCAGAAAGCATGTCACCGCAATCGCCGCCGTGCACCACGCGGACGGCCCGGCACCCGCGACGAACTGGCCGGCAGCCGCGGTCGCCGTGACGACCGACCACACGAGCCATGTGAACAGATGCGGACGAACGGTGCGCCGGTAGATCGCGAGCGCGTACGGGATTGCCGCCAGCAACGACACGGCCGTTCCGACGACGCCGAAGATTGAAGCGGCACCCTGATCGACATTCCCCATCGAACGCATCCTTGTTCGCACCGTCCGACCAGTATGTGGTCGGACGGGCCGCGGCGCAATGTCGTGCCGGCCAGGCGTCGCATCGGGTGTCACGTTGCATCGCACCGGAAAGCCGATGAGGTCGCACGCAAACAAACGGCACCGGGATCGTGCCGTGGCAGGAAAACCCACTGCACGCGCGCAGGATGAATAGAAATAACCTCTTCAATGAGAAGAAAAACTGTTCTTTCAAATCGCTTTTTGATGATCGACATTTTGTTGACCGGACGACTGCGGCGATTCACTGCGGTCATGAGCATCGGCTGCGCCCGCTGGCGTCTTTCGTCGGGCCGAGTTCAGGCGGAGAACAACGCACAAACGCCTGGTCGTCAAAACGGAGTCTTGAATGAACCCAACTTCAGCAGAAAACCATCAGCACGCGGACTGGAGACGTCTCGCGGCGCAAGTCGAGCCGAGAACGCTCGCGCATATCGGTGGCCGCAGCGTGCCGGCCCGAAGCGGCCGGACGTTTGCCGCAATCAATCCGGCTACCGAGGCCGTCATCGCGGAAGTTGCGTCGTGCGATACCGCGGACGTCGACGATGCGGTGCGTGCCGCGCGTCACGCGTTCGAATCCGGCGTCTGGTCGCGCTGCGCACCGGCGGAGCGCAAGCGTGTGCTCTGCCGGCTCGGCGAGCTCATCGCATCGCACGGTGCGGAGCTCGCACTGCTCGACTCGCTCAACATGGGCAAGCGCGTGGCGGACGCGTTCAGCATCGACGTGCCGGCTGCAGGAGGGCTGTTCAGCTGGTACGGCGAAGCCGTCGACAAGTTGCACGGCGAAGTTGCGTCGACCGACCCCGGCAACTTCGCGGTCGTCACGCGCGAACCGCTCGGCGTCGTCGGTGCGGTGGTGCCGTGGAATTTCCCGCTCGACATGGTCGCGTGGAAAGTGGCGCCGGCGCTGGCGGCCGGCAACAGCGTCGTGCTGAAGCCGGCGGAACAATCGCCCCTGTCCGCATTGCGTCTCGCCGAGCTGGCGCTCGAGGCCGGCCTGCCGCCGGGTGTGCTGAACGTCGTGCCGGGCTATGGCGAAACCGCAGGGCGGGCGCTCGGGCTGCATCCCGACGTCGACGTGCTCGCATTCACGGGCTCGACGGCCGTCGGCAAGAAATTCCTCGAGTACGCCGCACAGTCGAACATGAAGCAGGTGTGGCTCGAGTGCGGCGGCAAGAGCCCGAACCTGGTCTTCGACGATACGGACGATCTCGATCTTGCCGCACGCAAGGCGTGCTTCGGCATCTTCTTCAACCAGGGCGAGGTGTGTTCCGCGAACTCGCGGCTGCTGGTCCAGCGTTCGATTCACGATGCGTTCGTCGACCGTCTGATTGCGCATGCCGCTGCGTTCATGCCGGGCGATCCGCTCGATCCGGCGAGCGGCATGGGGGCCATCGTCGACGAGCCGCAGCATCGGCGCGTGCGCGACTGGATCGCACGCGGCCGCGACAGCGCGACGCTCGCGATCGGCGGAGGCGCGCCGCGGGTCGACGGCAAGGGCTACTTCATCGAGCCGACGATCTTCATCGACGTGAAGCACGACGACGTCATCGCGCGCGAGGAGATCTTCGGGCCGGTGTTGTCGGTGATGGCATTCGACACCGAGGACGAGGCCATCCGGCTCGCGAACGACTCGATCTATGGCCTTGCCGCGTCGGTCTGGACCGGCAGCCTGTCACGCGCACACCGTGTGTCGGGCCGGCTGCGCGCCGGCACGGTGTCCGTCAACACGGTCGATGCGTTGAGCGCGCAGACGCCGTTCGGCGGGTTCCGCCAGTCCGGCTTCGGCCGCGATCTTTCGCTGCATGCGATCGACAAGTACACGGGCCTCAAGACGACCTGGATCAGTTACTGATTCGACGCGGCGGGCCGCAAGCGGCCGCGCCGCGCAACACGACAACGCCTTTATCCACACAACGAACCGGAGACTCGCCCATGAATGCGCCCAACTTTCCGCATCGTACGACGCAGGACTATCAACGCAGCGACGCCGCGCATCACCTGCATGCGTTCGTCGACCAGAAGGCTCTGAACGAGGAAGGCGCGCGCGTGATGGTACGCGGCGAAGGTGTCCATCTATGGGACAACGACGGCAACCGCTACCTGGACGGCATGTCGGGGCTCTGGTGCACCAACGTCGGCTATGGTCGGCCGGAGCTGATCGCCGCCGCCGCGCGGCAGATGAAGGAGCTGTCCTACTACAACATGTTCTTTCACACCACGCACCCGTCGGTGATCGAACTGTCGGAACGTCTGTTCGCGCTGCTCGGCAATCGCTTCAGTCACGTGGTGTATACCAATTCGGGTTCCGAATCGAATGAGGTGCTGATTCGCACCGTACGGCGGTTCTGGGACGTGATGGGCAAGCCCGCGAAGAAGGTGCTGATCGGTCGCGTGAACGGCTATCACGGGTCGACGGTGGGCAGCGCGTCGCTGGGCGGCATGGCATTCATGCACGAAATGGGCGACCTGCCGATTCCGAACATCGCGCACGTGGACGAACCGTACTGGTATGCGAATGGCGGCGACCTGAGCCCCGAGGCATTCGGCAAACAGGCGGCGCTGTCGCTCGAGCGCAAGATTCTCGAGATCGGCGCGGACCGTGTCGCCGCGTTCGTCGCGGAGCCGTTCCAGGGGGCGGGCGGGATGATCTTTCCGCCGGACGGCTACTGGCAGGAGATCGAGCGCATCTGCCGTCAATACGACGTGCTGCTCTGCGCGGACGAAGTGATCGGCGGCTTCGGCCGTACCGGCGAGTGGTTCGCGCACCGCCACTTCGGCTTCGAACCTGACCTGATCTGCGTGGCCAAGGGGCTGACCTCGGGCTACGTGCCGATGGGCGGGCTGATCATGAGCCGGCGCGTGGGCGATGCGCTGGTCGACAAGGGCGGCGTCTATGCGCACGGGCTGACCTATTCGGGGCACCCGGTCGCGGCCGCCGTCGCGCTGGCCAACCTCGACGTGCTCGAGCGCGAAGGCCTCGTCGAACGGACGAAGACGGACACGGGACCGTATCTGCAGAAGGCGCTGCGCGATGCGTTCGACGGCCATCCGCTCGTCGGCGAGATTCAGGGCGCGGGCGCGGTCGGCGCGATCCAGTTCGCGAAGAACAAGGCGACGCGCGAGCGCTTTGCAAACGAGGCGGACCTGACCTGGCACAGCCGGACGGTCGGGTTCGAACTCGGTGCGATCGTGCGTTCGACGAATGGCCGCCTGATCGTTGCGCCGCCGCTGGTGATCGATCACGCGCAAATCGATGAACTGGTCGACACGATGCGCAAGGCCGTGGATGCCACCGCGCGGGAAGTGCTCGGGATTGACTGCTGACCGTCGAGCGACGCGCTTCCGTCCGGAAACAGACGGGCGGAAGCGCACCGAACCACGGGTTCCGCTCCGGAGGCGGGCCGGATTCGCGCATCCACAGGAGCGGCTGGCCGACGCGTTGAGAATTGAGTGCCGCAGGCGGCAGTCATGTAAAGCGATGCGCTATCGACCACCTATTGATCAGGAATGCAAATAAGAAGAATGAGTTCGTTGCAGAACCCACTCTTCACGTGCACCTGGCATTCAGGGCCACCCTCCAGCCGCCGAACCCGCGAACACCACAACATAAACAAGGAGACGAAATGAGTCAGGGCGAGTCCATTGCTCATCTCGAGGAAAGCACCATCCAGCCGATTCCGCTGACCGAGCGCCACGGCAGCGCGAAGGACCTGTTCACGATCTGGTTCGGATCGAACATCATGATGCTGACGATCGTCACCGGATCGCTCGCGACCACGGTGTTCAAGCAGCCGTTCTGGTGGGCGGCGCTCGCCACGCTCGTCGGCAGCCTGATCGGCGCGGTCTTCATGGCGCTGCATTCCGCGCAGGGGCCGCAGCTTGGCGTGCCGCAGATGATCCAGACCCGCGGGCAGTTCGGGTCGTTCGGCGCGCTGCTGGTGGTCGCGCTGGTCGTCGTGATGTACGTCGGCTTCTTCGCATCGAACTGCGTGTTCGGCGGGCAGGCGCTGCACAGCCTGGACGCCGGCATTCCGCTCGATGCGGGCGTCGTGACGATCGGCCTGATCAGCCTGCTCGGGTCGATCTATGGCTACAAGCTGATACACGCGTATGCGCGGCTGCTGAGCTGGTGCTCGGGCAGCGTACTCGTGCTGGCGTTCGTCTGGATCATTTTCGTGCATGGATTGCCCGTCGATACCTTCTCGAAGCATTCGCTGAACCTGTCCGGCTTCCTCGGCGCGATGTCGGTCGCCGCGCTGTGGCAGATCGCTTATGCGCCTTACGTGTCGGACTATTCGCGCTACCTGCCTCCCGATACCGGGCCGCGCACGGCGTTCTGGTCGAGTTACTGGGGCTGCGTGCTCGGTTCGTTCTTCCCGATGCTGCTTGGCTGCCTGGTGGGCCTTGCGACGCCCGACGGCAATGTCGTGAGCGGCCTCACGGGCCTCACGCAAGGGATCAGCGTTCTCGTGATCGTCGTGCTGTCGTTCGGCATCGCGGCCAGCAATGCGATGGAGCTGTATTGCGGCGCGCTGTCGGCTATCACGGTGCTGCAGACGCTCTTTCCGTCGTGGTCGGGCAAGGCGCGTGCGCGGGCGATCACCGCGATCGTCCTGTGCGCGATTGCGCTCGCGATCGCGTTGTTCGGGCAGGATAATTTCCTCGCCGGCTACACGAACTTCATCCTGCTGCTGCTGTACGTGCTCGTGCCGTGGACCGCGATCAACCTCGTCGACTACTACCTCGTCTGTCACGGCGAGTACGACGTCGATTCGTTCTTCCGGCAGGACGGCGGCATCTACGGACGCTTCAACACGATCGCCGTCGGCTCGTATTTCATCGGCATCGTCGCGCAGGCACCGTTCATGGCGACCGATCTCTATACCGGCGAACTGGCGAGCCGGCTCGGCGGTGCGGACGTGTCGTGGATCGTCGGTTTGTCGCTGACGTCGCTCGTCTACTACGCAGGCTGCAAACTGTTCTCGCGGCCGCTGCGGGATATCGCCGTGCGCGTCGACGGCGTTTCCCGCTGAGTGCGCGTCACGTCACGGCCTGAATGTCCGCAGGCGCTCGGCGTGGGCTTCGAGCCCGTCGAGGCCGAGATAGTGGTGGAGCTTGCCGGCGCGGACCCGGGCGATGTCGGTCTCGAGTTCGTGCAGCAGCGTCGCGATCGCCGAACGGCAGGCAGACGCCGCATCGACGCCTTGGGCCGACAGTGCGGCGCCGATCAGGCGCGCGCTGTCGGTGCCGCCGGCGGCGACGCAGCGCGCCATCGCGTCGGCATCCGGCTGCACGCCGGCGTCGAGCAGCGCGCGAATCAGTGCGGGCGGCACCGTGCCGGACACGGACTCCAGCGAATCCGGCGCGACCGGTGCGCCGGATTCGAGCAATGCACTCGCGGCGGCAAATTTCTGTCGCCGCAGCGCATAGTCTGCCGGGTTCGAACTGCCGGCGAGTGCCGCGCCGAGATTCGCGATGAGCGGTACCAGTTGCACGGTGAGCGCTGCGTCGTCGTGGTCGATCGCATGTCGCAACGCGTGGCGCGCGAGCGCTGGTTGGGCGGCGAGCGTGCCGTCGGCGAGCGGTGTGCGCCAGTCGATCACGGCCCGGCGATAAAACGCGATGACCTTGTCTCCCAGCGATGCCGACAGGCCATGCTCGGCCTGGCGTTCGTCGATATAGTCGAGCAACGTCGCGCCGGTGCCGTTTTCACCGCCGGGTTCCAGCGGGTCCGCATTGAGCTGCAGGGCGCCGAATGCCGCGTACAGGTCCGGCGCGACCGTCGCGAGGCCGTCCTCGTGCATCGCGCCGCGCCACGCGGGCGGCAGCCCCTGTTTCCACGCGAGCACGTGGCCGCGATCCTTCGCATCGGGGTCCGTCACGATGTAGATGCGGTCGCAGTACTCGAATCCGCCGAACGGCAACACGTCGAGCCTGCCGCTCCACGGGCGTGAATGCTCGTCGGCGGCTTCCTCGGCCAGTTCGAGTTCGTGGTCGATCCAGCCTTCCAGGTCGCGGTAGCCGTTGCTGCCGTTGTAGAACAGCTCCCCCCAGCTGATGGCTTCGATGTGTCCGTTCATCTCCAGCGTCAGGTCGTAGTCGAGGCTGCCGCCGGCCGTCGTGCGCCACAGTTCGAGCAGTGCGGGCGGAAGGTCGCCGTGGCAGCGGGCCTGCACGGCCGCGATCTGGTCGGCCGGCATCGGCGGCTGAGCGTCGAAGATCACGCGGTCGGCAAACAGCACGATGCCGTGCGCGCGCAGTTCAGCCAGTTCAGTGTCGGAAAAGTCGGTGGCTTGCATCGGAGCGGGAGCGGTAGTGGTGGGTCGTGTCTTCGCCGTCGCTTGCCGACAACCATCGACAACCATCGACAACCATCGACAACGAACGGCAGCTGGCAGGTCGCATCGTATCAGCGTCGAGTGAGCGTTTCCATGTCGGCCTTGCACGCCTGTCGACGACCGCCTGCCGCGTCATCTGTTGGCACTTCCCGGTTCCGCCTCGGCCGCATGCACGTCCCGACGGAACGCGCCGGGGCTCGTGCCCGTCCATTTCCGGAACGCGCGATGAAACGCGCTCGGCTCGGTGAAGCCGAGCTCGACCGCGATCTCCGCGACGCTGAGCGTGTGCCCGCGCAGCAGCGACTGGGCGAGCGCGCCGCGCAACTCGTCCTTGATTGCCGCGAAGCTTTGCCCTTCGCTGCGCAGACGCCGCCGCAGCGTCGCGGGCGTCGTGCCGACGCGCACGGCCAGCGTATCGAAGTCGGGCCACTCGGCGGCCGGCAGCATCTTCAGCTGCGCGCGCGTTTTCGCGACCCAGCCCGTATCGTGCCGGTAGCGCACGAGCAGGTTGCCGGGCGCGCCGCGCAGGAAGGTCTTCAGCGCCTGCTCGGAGCGGATCGTCGGCAGCGCGAGGTAGGCGGCGTTGAATGCGAGCCGGCTGTCGGGCCGGTCGAAATGCACGGGCACGCCGAAGAACTGGTGATAGTCGCTGCGCTGGTCGGGGCTCGGGCACGCGAAGTCGATGCGTTGCAGCGGGATGCGCCGGCCGATCAGCCAGCATGCGACGCCCAGGAGGATCAGCCAGAACGTCCGGTACGCGAACGCCGGGTAGGGGGCGCCCGTCTGCGTCAGCACGATTTTCGCCTGCCCGTCGGCCACGACGAGCTCGCCGTGCGGCTCGTCCAGCACCACGCGCAGGAACTGCAGCGCGCGCCGCAGCGCCTTGTCGAGCGTGCCGGCGTGCAGCACCGCGTGGCAGAGCAGCCTGAAGCTGCCGTGCCGCATCGGGCGCGCGGCGAGCCCGAAGAATTCGTCGTCGAGGGCGCCGGCGATCGCGAGCCACAGCCTGCCGTACTGCTGCGGCGTGACGGGCTCGCGCACCGCGGCCGGCAGGCCGGCGGCGCGCAGCACGGGTGCCGTCGCGATGCCTTGCCGGCGCAGGCACGCGAGCGCGTCGTCGACGAAATCCGGCGAAATCATCTGCGGCCCCATTTTCCTGCATCCTCCCGACATGGCAAAAGCGATCACGATTCTAGATTCCGTTTGTCATTGATTGCAATGTGGGGGCTGTCTACTATCGAGCTATCCCCGTCGCGCCCCTGGCTCGCCGGGGGCCATAACGCACAGGAGACACGCATGCCTGATGGAGCTACCGCCCGGGCGGTGCCGGCCTACGCCGACGCCGTGGCCCGATTCAGTATCGAGACCGCCGCGCAGCAATTGCACGGCGACCTGGAGCGCGGCCTGAACGCATGCGTGGAATGCTGCGACCGGCACGCCTCCGCGGACGCGATCGCGCTCGACTGGATCGACGCCGGCGGCCAGCACCGCCGCTACACGTTTGCGCAGATGAAGGCGCTGTCGGCACGCGTCGCGAACCTGCTGGTCGCGCAGGGCGTGAAGCCGGGCGACGTGGTGGCGGGCCTGTTGCCGCGCACGCCCGAACTCGTCGCGACGATCCTCGGCACGTGGCGCGCGGGCGCCGTCTACCAGCCGCTGTTCACCGCGTTCGGCCCGAAGGCGATCGAGCACCGGCTGCGCATGAGCGACGCGCGCCTGGTCGTGACCAACGTCGCGAATCGCGCGAAGCTCGACGAGATTGCCGCTTGCCCGACCGTTGCGATGGTGCGCGAGCCGGGCGAGACGCTGCCGGAAAACGACATCGATTTCCGTGCGGCGCTCGATGCGCAGTCCGACTCGTTCGAACCGGTGCTGCGCAAGGGATCCGACCTGTTCATGATGATGTCGACGTCGGGCACGACGGGTTTGCCGAAGGGCGTGCCGGTTCCGCTGCGCGCGCTGCTCGCGTTCGGCGCGTACATGCGCGAAGCGGTCGACCTGCGTGCGGGCGACCGGTTCTGGAACATCGCCGATCCGGGCTGGGCATACGGGCTCTATTACGCGATCACGGGCCCGCTGATGCTCGGCCACGCGACGACGCTCTACGAGGGCAGCTTCACGGTCGACAGCACGTACGACGTGATCGAACGGCTCGGGATCACGAGCCTCGCCGGCTCGCCGACTGCGTTCCGGATGCTGATGGCGGCCGGGACGGAAGCGGCGGCGCGGCTGAAGGGCAAGCTGCGCGTGGTCAGCAGCGCGGGCGAGCCGCTGAATCCGGAAGTCGTGCGCTGGTTCGACGCGGCGCTCGGCGCGCCGATCTACGATCACTACGGCCAGACTGAACTCGGGATGGTCGTGAACAACCACCACGGCCTCGCGCATGCCGTCCACGCCGGTTCGGCCGGCTTCGCGATGCCCGGCTACCGCGTCGCGGTGCTCGACGAAGCGAGCCGCGAACTCGGCCCCGGCGAGCCCGGCAACCTCGCGATCGACATCGCGCGCTCGCCGCTGCTGTGGTTCCACGGCTACTGGCAGCAGGACACGCCGGCGATCGCGGGCGGCTATTACCGGACCGGCGACAACGTCGAGCTCGAGCCGGACGGCACCGTGAGCTTCATCGGCCGCGCGGACGACGTGATCACGTCGTCCGGCTACCGGATCGGCCCGTTCGACGTGGAAAGCGCGCTGATCGAGCATCCGGCCGTGAGCGAGGCCGCCGTCATCGGCGTGCCCGATGCGGAGCGCACGGAGATCGTCAAGGCGTTCGTCGTGCTGTCGAACGACTTCGACGGCACGCCGGCACTGGCCGAGGAACTGAGCCAGCACGTGAAGCGGCGGCTGTCCGCGCACGCCTATCCCCGCGCGATCGACTTCGTCGACGCGCTGCCCAAAACCCCGAGCGGCAAGATCCAGCGCTTCGTGTTGCGCAAGATGGAAGCCGACAAGGCCGCTCAACCCTGAACACACACTGTACGGATTGCGAATGGATATCAAGGATCGCGTTTTTCTGATCACGGGCGCCGGGTCGGGCCTCGGCGCCGCGGTGGCGCGCATGGTGGTCGCGGAAGGCGGCAAGGCCGTGCTGCTGGACGTCAACGAAGAGGCCGGTGCGGGCCTCGCGCACGCGCTCGGCGAGGCTGCACGCTTCGTGAAGACCGACGTGACGAGCGAAGCCGACGGCCAGGCGGCCATCGCCGCCGCGCGTGACGCGTTCGGCCGCATCGACGCGCTCGTCAACTGCGCGGGCGTCGCGCCGGGCGAGAAGGTGGTGGGCCGCGATGGTCCGCATTCGCTCGACCGTTTTGCGCGCGCGGTGTCGATCAATCTGGTCGGTACGTTCAACATGATCCGGCTGGCCGCCGAAGCGATGTCGAAGCAGGACGCCAATGCGGAAGGCGAGCGCGGCGTGATCGTCAACACCGCATCGGTCGCGGCGTTCGACGGGCAGATCGGGCAGGCCGCGTATGCGGCATCGAAGAGCGGTGTCGTGGGCATGACGCTGCCGATCGCGCGCGAGCTCGCGCGGTTCGGCATTCGCGTGGTGACGGTCGCGCCGGGCATCTTCGCGACGCCGATGATGGCCGGCATGCCGCAGGACGTGCAGGACGCGCTCGGCAAGAGCGTGCCGTTCCCGCCGCGGCTCGGCCGCCCGGAAGAATTTGCGGCGCTGGTGCGCCACATCGCCGAAAACACGATGCTGAACGGCGAAGTCATCCGTCTCGATGGCGCGTTGCGCATGGCACCGCGCTGACACTGGAGGAAGCGAATCATGACGACTCAGGATCCGATCGTAATCGTTGGTACGGCGCGTACGCCGATGGGTGGTTTTCAGGGCGACCTGGCGGCAGCCAGCGCGAGCGACCTCGGCGCGGTGGCGATTCGCGCGGCGCTCGAGCGCGCGAACGTGCCGGCCGAGCGTATCGATGAAATCGTGTTCGGCTGCGTGCTGCCGGCGGGCCAGGGCCAGGCACCGGCGCGGCAGGCCGCGCTGAAGGCCGGACTGCCACTCGGGGCAGGCGCGACCACGGTCAACAAGATGTGCGGCTCGGGGATGAAGGCCGCGATGTTCGCGCACGACCTGTTGCTGGCGGGCTCGGCGGGTGTCGCCGTCGCGGGCGGGATGGAGAGCATGACGAACGCGCCGTACCTGCTGCCGAAGGCGCGCGCGGGGATGCGGATGGGCCACGGGCAGGTGCTCGACCACATGTTCCTCGACGGGCTCGAGGACGCGTACGAGAAGGGCCGCCTGATGGGCACGTTCGCGGAGGATTGTGCGCAGGCGTACCAGTTCACGCGCGACGCACAGGATGCGTTCGCGATCGCGTCGCTGACGCGCGCGCAACGCGCGATCGCCGAAGGGCATTTCGTGTCGGAGATCGCGCCGGTGACCGTGAAGGCCGGCAAGTCCGAAACCGTCGTGTCGATCGACGAACAGCCGGGCAAGGCGAAACTCGACAAGATCCCGACGCTGAAGCCGGCCTTCCGCGACGGCGGCACGGTGACGGCCGCCAATGCGTCGTCGATCTCGGACGGCGCGGCCGCGCTCGTGATGATGCGCCGCTCGGAAGCCGAGCGCCTGGGCCTCACGCCGAAGGCCGTGATCGTCGGGCATTCGACCTACGCGGACAAGCCGGGCCTGTTCGCGACCGCGCCGATCGGCGCACTGCGCAAGCTGTCGGAGAAAACCGGCTGGAACCTGCGCGACGTCGACCTGTTCGAGATCAACGAAGCGTTCGCGGTGGTACCGATGGCCGCGATGCGCGATCTCGACCTGCCGCACGAGAAGGTCAACGTGCACGGCGGCGCGTGCGCGCTCGGCCATCCGATCGGTGCGTCGGGTGCGCGCGTGATGGTGACGCTGCTGGCCGCGCTCGAGACGTATGGCCTGAAGCGCGGCATCGCATCGCTGTGCATCGGCGGCGGCGAGGCGACGGCGATCGCGATCGAGCGCGTCGCTTGACGCGTAGCACGCACGTAACGACGCATACGCGCGATACGGCACGCTGACCGTATCGTGCTACGGGCGAAGGGCATCGCGCAGGCCTCCCTGCGCGTTGACCTTCGCCCGCTTCGTTTTCAGTGAATGGCGATTCGCGTTGCGCTACGCCTTCGCGTGCGGCGACACCGCCCCGCACGCACGAATCACGAGCTGCACGACCTGCTCGGTCTGCTCGTCGAACGCCTTCTGCGTGAACGCACGCTTGCCGCTCAGCGCGCGGATCTGCGCATCGAAATCCGCGTAGTGCTGTGTGGTTGCCCAGATCAGGTACATCAGCGCGTGCGCGTCGATCGGCGCGAGCAGCCCGCGCGCGATCCAGCCGTCGATCACCTTCACGCGCGTGTCGAACCACGGCTTCACGCGTTGCGACAGGATGTCCTGCATGTGCTCCGCGCCATGGATGATCTCGTTGGCCCAGACCTTCGAGCCGAGCGGGCGCCGTCGCGACAGATCCATCTTCGCGCGCACGTAGCCGCCGATCGCTTCCACTGGATCGTCGCCGGCCTCGAACGTGCCGGCCGCGCGATGCCAGTCCTCGAACAGGTCGTCGAGCACGCGGCGGTAGAGCGCGAGCTTCGTCGGGAAGTAGTAATGCAGGTTGGCTTTCGGCAAGCCCGCGCGCTCCGCGATCATCGCGGTGCTCGCGCCGTCGAGCCCACGCTCCGCGAACACGGCCTCCGCACACGCGAGCAGATGCGCTTCGTTGGACTCGCGGATGTGTGCCTTGCGTCGCCGCAAAGGCGCGGACGTTTCGTCGCTGTCGGTCGCTTCGGCTGCCGCCTCGTCATGTCTCATCGTTACCCTCGCGCGGCGGGCATGCCGCGTTGGGCTTCATTCTAGCCGCTGATCCGCGTCGAACGCACGCATGCGGAAACGGCGCATCCGCAGCGATGCTGCGTTGCGATGGCACGTTTCTCGCTCTATCGATCCACGAAAGAAAGACATTGCTTTGGTCATTTTGATCGTCTAAAACCTGTCCAATCGGACAGGATTCGACGAGCGGCGGAAGGCAGTTCCGGCGATTCGTCGGACGAACTTCGCGCACGACCGGACATGCACCGCGCATGGGCGGGATTGCCCCGAAACAGGTATTGCACGCACCGGCACAGACCGGGCTGACGACATCACCGACCCCACAGGAGCGATACGAATGAACGCGGTATCGGAAACAGTGAAGCGGGCAGCTTTCGACACGTCGATCAAGGTCGACGGCAAGCGGTTGTGGGACAGCCTGATGGAAGTCGCGAAGATCGGCGCGACGCCGAAGGGCGGCGTGTGCCGCCTCGCGCTGACCGATCTCGACAAGGCCGGCCGCGACCTGATCGTCGGCTGGGCGAAGGCCGCCGGCTGCACGGTGACGGTCGATACGATGGGCAACGTGTTCATGCGCCGCGCGGGCCGCGTGGCCGATGCTGCGCCGGTCGTTACCGGCTCGCACGCGGATTCGCAGCCGACGGGTGGCCGTTTCGACGGCATCTACGGCGTGCTCGGCGGCCTCGAGGTGATTCGCAGTCTCAACGATCACGGCATCGAGACCGAGCATCCGGTCGAGGTCGTGATCTGGACCAACGAGGAAGGCTCGCGCTTCGCGCCCGCGATGGTCGCATCCGGCGTATTCGCGGGCGTTTTCCCGCTCGAATACGGGCTGTCGCGCAAGGACGTGGACGGCAAGACGATCGGCGAGGAACTGGCGCGCATCGGCTACGCGGGCGACGTGCCGTGCGGCGGGCGCAAGCTGCACGCGGCGTTCGAACTGCATATCGAGCAGGGGCCGATACTCGAAGCGGAGTGCAAGACGATCGGCGTCGTGACCGACGCGCAGGGGCAGCGCTGGTACGAGATCACGTTCACCGGCCAGGAAGCGCATGCGGGGCCGACGCCGATGCCGCGCCGGCGCGATGCGCTGCTCGGTGCGTCGCGCGTGGTCGATCTGGTCAACCGGATCGGCCTCGATCATGCGCCGTTCGGCTGCGCGACGGTCGGCATGATGCAGGTCTACCCGAACTCGCGCAACGTGATTCCCGGACGCGTGTTCTTCACCGTCGATTTCCGTCATCCGGACGACGCGGTGCTCGCGAAGATGGATGCTGCATTGCGCGACGGTGTGGCGCGCATCGCGGCCGACATCGGGCTCGAGACCCAGCTCGAGCAGATTTTCTATTACAAGCCGGTCGCGTTCGACTCCGCATGCGTGGAAGCGGTGCGCGGTGCGGCCGACCGCTTCGGCTACTCGCATCGCGACATCGTATCGGGAGCGGGGCACGATGCGTGTTATCTCGCCCAGGTCGCGCCGACGTCGATGGTGTTCGTGCCGTGTGTCGACGGGATCAGCCACAACGAGATCGAGGACGCGACGCCTGCATGGATCGAGGCCGGCGCGAACGTGCTGCTGCACGCGATGCTGTCGCGCGCATGCGAGCCGGCTTCATGACGCAAGGACCGTAGCAGCCGGCAGGCTGCGTACCGCCTGACCGTAGCATTCCTGATAATGATGACCGCCCCGACTGTGCATTCGCAGCCGGCGGGGACGGCTTTGTCTCCACCCAGTCGAAGGAACGCGTATGACCACCAAGCCAACCGGCGATATCGCCGCGCATCGCCTGTCGTCCACGCAACTCTCGTGCGAATTCGCCGATATCGCGCCGCTGCTCGATCCGACCGCGGCGGCGGCCGCCGCCAGCCGCTGCCACTACTGCTACGACGCACCGTGCGTGCAGGCCTGCCCGACGCAGATCGACATCCCGAGCTTCATTCGCAAGATCGGCAACGGCAACCTGAAGGGCGCCGCGACCGACATCCTGTCGGCGAATCCGCTCGGCGGGATGTGCGCACGCGTGTGCCCGACCGAGATCCTGTGCGAAGGCGCATGCGTGCGCAACCACCAGGATGCGCAGCCCGTTGCGATCGGCGCGCTGCAGCGGCATGCGACCGACTGGGCGATGGCGACCGGCGCGGTGCGCTTCACGCGCGCGCCCGACACGGGCCGCCACGTCGCGGTGGTCGGCGCGGGGCCGGCCGGGCTCGCGTGTGCGCACCGGCTCGCGCTCGCCGGGCATCGCGTCACGCTGTTCGACGCACGCCCGAAGGCCGGCGGTCTCAACGAGTACGGGATCGCCGCGTACAAGACCGTCGACGATTTCGCGCAACGTGAAGTCGAGTGGCTGCTGTCGGTGGGCGGCATCACGCTGCAGACCGGCGTCGCGCTTGGCCGCGACATCACGCTGGACGCGCTGCGCGAGCAACACGACGCGGTGTTTCTCGCGATGGGCCTCGCCGGCGTGCGCGCGCTCGCGATCGACGGCGAACAACTGGCCGGCGTGATGAACGCAGTCGACTTCATCGAGCAGGTACGGCAGGCCGACGCGCTGGAGAACGTGCCGGTCGGGCGGCGCGTGGTCGTGATCGGCGGCGGCAATACGGCCATCGATGCGGCGGTGCAAAGCCGCAAGCTCGGCGCCGATCGCGTGACGATGGTGTACCGGCGTGGCGTGGACGCGATGAGCGCGACGTGGGCCGAGCGCGAATTCGCGCAGAAGAGCGGCGTCACGCTCGTCACGCACGCGAAACCCGTGCGCATGGCGGGCGTGAACGGGCAGGTGACGGGTGTCGAGTTCGAGGCGGCATCGGGCGAGCGTTTCACCGTCGACGCGGACATGGTGCTGAAGGCGATCGGCCAGACGCTGGTGCCGGACGATGGCGCAGCCGCGCTGCTGACGGCGGACGCCACGCGTATCGCGGTGGATGCGGACGGGCGCACCGCATGGCCCGACGTGTGGGCCGGCGGCGACTGCGCGGCGACGGGCGGCATCGACCTCACGGTGCAGGCCGTGCAGGACGGCAAGCGCGCGGCCGCGTCGATCGACGCGGCGCTCGCGCAACGCGACGCGAAGGCCGCGTGAGCGCACCGCGCGCATCACATACCACCACGAGCACAACGAACACGACCCCACTCTCACGGAGCCGAACATGGCCGACCTTCGCTGCACCATCGCGGGCATCACTTCGCCGAATCCCTTCTGGCTGGCGTCCGCGCCACCGACCGACAAGGCCTACAACGTGAACCGCGCGTTCGAGGCGGGCTGGGGCGGTGTCGTGTGGAAGACGCTCGGGCTCGATCCGCACGTCGTCAACGTCAGTTCGCGCTACGGCGCCGTGCAGTGGAACGGCCAGCGCATCGCGGGGCTGAACAATATCGAGCTGATCACCGACCGTCCGCTCGACGTGAACCTGAGAGAGATCGCGCAGGTGAAGCGCGACTGGCCGGAACGCGCGCTGATCGTGTCGCTGATGGTGCCGTGCAACGAGCGGGACTGGAAATGGATCTTGCCGCTCGTCGAGGATACGGGCGCCGACGCGGTCGAGCTGAACTTCGGCTGTCCGCACGGGATGAGCGAGCGCGGGATGGGTGCGGCGGTCGGGCAGGTGCCCGAATACGTGGAGATGGTCACGCGCTGGGTGAAGGAAGGCACGAAGCTGCCGTGCCTCGTGAAGCTCACGCCGAACATCAGCGATATCCGGATGGGATCGCGCGCCGCGTACAAGGGCGGCGCGGACGGCGTGTCGCTGATCAACACGATCAACTCGATCGTCGCGGTCGATCTCGACCACATGGCGCCGATGCCGACCGTGGACGGCAAGGGTACGCACGGCGGCTATTGCGGCCCGGCGGTCAAGCCGATCGCGTTGAACATGGTCGCGGAGATCGCGCGCGACCCGGAAACGCCGAACCTGCCGATCTCCGGCATCGGCGGCATCTCGTCGTGGCGCGACGCCGCCGAGTTCATGGTGCTCGGCGCCGGCAGCGTGCAGGTGTGCACCGCGGCGATGCATTATGGATTCCGGATCGTGTCGGACCTCGCCGACGGCCTGTCGAACTGGATGGACGAGAAGGGTTACGCGACGCTCGACGATATCCGCGGCCGCGCGGTGCCGAACGTGACCGACTGGAAATACCTGAACCTGAAGTACGACATCAAGGCGCGCATCGACCAGGACCGCTGCATCCAGTGCGGGCTGTGCCATATCGCGTGCGAGGACACGTCGCACCAGGCGATCACGGCGACGAAGGACGGCGTGCGTCACTTCGAAGTGGTGGACTCGGAATGCGTCGGGTGCAATCTTTGCATGCATGTGTGTCCGGTCGAGCAATGCATCACGATGGAGCGTGTCGATTCGGGCGACTACGCGAACTGGACCACGCATCCGAACAATCCGGCGAGCGCGGACGCGGGGGCGAGTGCAGGTGCGGCGGCGGCACCCGAGAAGCACGCGAAGAAGGCTGCCTGACCGGCGTCCGGCGGCGCGGGAGAGCCCCGCACCGCCGCTTTTCGTTCCACCCGGGCCGGCACGCATGGTGCCGGCGCTGACGTTTTCGCGGAGTACGTTCGATGAATCACGCAGCGAATCCCGCCGATCCCGATGGCGCCGCGGCGCAGGGCGGCAGCCTGTACAACGACGACCTCGCGCCGACGACGCCGGCGCAGCGCACGTGGAAGTGGTATCACTTCGCGGCGCTCTGGGTCGGGATGGTGATGAACATTGCGTCGTACATGCTTGCGGCGGGGCTGATCCAGGAAGGCATGTCGCCGTGGCAGGCCGTGGCGACCGTGTTGCTTGGCAACCTGATCGTGCTCGTGCCGATGCTGCTGATCGGTCATGCGGGCGCGAAGCACGGGATTCCATACGCGGTGCTCGTGCGTGCGTCGTTCGGCACGCAGGGCGCGAAGCTGCCGGCGCTGTTGCGCGCGATCGTCGCGTGCGGCTGGTACGGGATCCAGACCTGGCTCGGCGGCAGTGCGATCTATACGCTGCTGAACATCCTGACCGGCAACGCGCTGCACGGTGCCGCGCTGCCGGTCATCGGCATCGGGTTCGGGCAGCTCGCGTGCTTTCTCGTGTTCTGGGCGCTGCAGCTCTACTTCATCTGGCACGGCACCGATTCGATCCGCTGGCTCGAGAGCTGGTCCGCGCCGATCAAGGTCGTGATGTGCGTGGCGCTCGTGTGGTGGGCGACGTCGAAGGCGGGCGGCTTCGGCACGATGCTGTCGGCGCCGTCGCAGTTCGCGGCGGGCGGCAAGAAGGCCGGGCTGTTCTGGGCGACCTTCTGGCCGGGCCTGACCGCGATGGTCGGCTTCTGGGCGACGCTCGCGCTGAACATCCCCGATTTCACGCGCTTCGCGCATTCGCAGCGCGACCAGGTGATCGGCCAGTCGATCGGGCTGCCGTTGCCGATGGCGCTGCTGTCGGTGGTGTCGGTCGTCGTGACGTCCGCGACCGTCGTGATCTACGGCAACGCGATCTGGGATCCGATCGACCTGACGAGCCGGATGACGGGCATCGGCGTGGGCATCGCGCTCGTGATCCTCACGCTCGACACGATGTGCTGCAACCTCGCCGCGAATCTCGTCGGCCCGGCCTACGATTTCTCGAGCCTGTGGCCGAAGGCGATCTCGTACCGCACCGGCGGGATGATTACCGCGACCATCGCGATCGTGATGATGCCGTGGAAGATCCTCGCGACGACGGACGGCTACATCTTCACCTGGCTCGTCGGCTATTCGGCGCTGCTCGGGCCCGTGGCGGGGATCATGATGGTCGACTACTTCCTGATTCGCGGCACGCGGCTCGACACGCGCGCGCTGTTCGACGAACGCGGCGGCTTCAGCTACGCGCGCGGCTGGAACCCGGCCGCGCTGGCCGCGCTCGCGGTCGGCGTGCTGCCGAACCTGCCCGGCTTCCTGCACACGGCATTTCCGGCGTCGTTCCCGAACGTGCCGGCGTTCTTCAACACGCTTTACACGTACGCGTGGTTCGTCGGCCTCGTGCTGGCGTCGGGCGTGTACGGCACCTGGATGAAGTGGCGCGCCGGACAGCGCGCGCAGATCGCGAGCGCATGACACGCGCGATGCGCTTGATGCGTGCGATGCGGCACCCGACAGTCAACGAGGAGGCAACCCCATGGCAATCCTGATTCGCGGCGGCACCGTGGTCGATGCGGACCGCTCCTATCGCGCCGACGTTCTGTGCGCGGACCCTGAAGACGGCGGCACGATCCTCCAGATCGCCGAGCAGATCGACGCGCCGGCCGGCGCGAGCGTCGTCGACGCGCACGACCAGTACGTGATGCCGGGCGGCATCGATCCGCATACGCACATGGAACTGCCGTTCATGGGCACGACCGCGAGCGACGATTTCTACTCGGGCACGGCCGCCGGGCTCGCCGGCGGCACGACGAGCATCATCGACTTCGTGATCCCGAGCCCGAAGCAGCCGCTGATGGACGCGTTCCGCGAATGGCGCGGCTGGGCCGAGAAGGCGGCGGCTGACTACGGCTTCCACGTGGCCGTGACGTGGTGGGACGAGAGCGTGCATCGCGACATGGGTACGCTCGTGCGCGAGCACGGCGTGTCGAGCTTCAAGCACTTCATGGCGTACAAGAACGCGATCATGGCCGACGACGAGGTGCTCGTGAACAGCTTCTCGCGTTCGCTCGAACTCGGCGCGCTGCCGACCGTGCACGCCGAGAACGGCGAGCTCGTGTTCCAGCTGCAGAAGGCGCTGCTCGCGCGCGGGATGACGGGACCGGAGGCGCATCCGCTGTCGCGGCCGCCGGAGGTCGAGGGCGAGGCCGCGAACCGCGCGATCCGCATCGCGCAGGTGCTCGGCGTGCCCGTGTACATCGTGCACGTCTCCGCGAAGGACGCGGTGGATGCGATCACGCGTGCACGCAGCGAAGGGCTGCGCGTGTTCGGCGAGGTGCTGCCGGGCCACCTGGTGATCGACGAGGCCGTTTATCGAGACCCGGACTGGACGCGCGCGGCCGCGCACGTGATGAGCCCGCCGTTCCGCTCGGCCGAGCATCGCGAGGCGCTGTGGCGCGGGCTGCAGGCGGGGCAACTGCATACGACGGCGACCGACCACTGCGTGTTCTGCGCGTCGCAGAAGGCGATGGGTCGCGACGATTTCACGAAGATCCCGAACGGCTGCGGCGGGGTCGAGGATCGCATGTCGGTGCTGTGGCATCACGGCGTGAATCACGGCCGCATCACGCCGAACGAGTTCGTGCGGATCACGTCGACGAACGCCGCGCAGATCTTCAACCTGTATCCGCGCAAGGGCGCCGTGCAGGTGGGCGCCGATGCCGACCTCGTCGTGTGGGACCCTGCTGCGACGAAGACGATCTCGGTGAAGACCCATCATCAGCAGGTCGACTTCAACGTGTTCGAGGGGATGACGGTGCAGGGCGTCGCGACGCATACGCTCACGCGCGGCGCGCTCGCATGGGCCGACGGCGAATTGCGCGCGGTGCGCGGTGCGGGCCGCTACCTGAAGCGCCCGCCGGCGGCCGGCTACTACGAGGCCGCGCGGATCGCGAACCGGCTGCGCGAACCGCATCCGGTCGAGCGCGCCGGCTGAACGGTGCGTAACGTGCGGGGCGTGTCGGGTCGAGCGGCACGCCCCGCATGCTTCCTCTTGCCTTCCCGTGCATGCCGGCACCGCTTCTGCCTGCTGCTCACCATCCCGCCAATTCTCTCAGTATTTGGGACGGATCGTAGCGTGATCCCGTCTTGCCGATCTCCCAGTATGTAGAAGAACTGAGCAAGTCGACGAAGCACGCGACGTTGCTCGAACGCGGCCATTTTGTTTGCGTTGTCGGCGTGCATGCCGGCGAGTAATATCCACCGACGGCGTTTCGCAGGCACGCCGGGCCTGCCCGCCGAACAGTCCAACAACATTGAGAGCAAGGAGTACGAGGTGGATATTCTGCGCAGTCTCCTGGGTATGCTGTTCCTGCTGCTGGTGGCCTATCTGCTGTCGAACAACCGGCGCGCGGTGAGCGGCCGGACCATGGTCGCCGCGCTGTGCACGCAACTGGCGATCGGCGCGCTGGTGCTGTTCGTGCCGTCCGGCCGCACGGCGCTGGCGGCGGCCGCGAACGGCGTCAATCGCGTGCTCGACATGGGCAATCACGGCATCGCGTTCGTGTTCGGCGGGCTCGTCGACAGCAGGATGTTCCAGCTGTTCGGCGACGGCGGGTTCGTGTTCGGCCTGCGCGTGCTGCCGATGATCATCTTCGTGACCGCACTGATCGCGGTGCTGTACTACATCGGCGTGATGAAGTGGATCGTTGCAATCCTCGGCGCCGCACTGGCGAAAGTGCTCGGCGTGAGCCGCATCGAGGCGTGCTCGGCCGTCGCGACGATCTTTCTCGGGCAGAGCGAGATGCCCGCGCTCGTGAAGCCGTTCGTGCGGAACATGACGAGCGCCGAGATCTTCACGGTGATGGCAAGCGGCATGGCGTCGGTCGCCGGCTCGGTGCTGGTCGGCTACGCCGGCCTCGGCGTGAAGATGGAATACCTGCTCGCCGCGTCGTTCATGGCGGTGCCCGGCGGCCTGCTGTTCGGCAAGCTGCTGTTTCCGACGGTCGAGCCGAGCCGTGTCGTGGTCGACGGGCTCGAGTTCGACGACAAGCGCGCCGCGAACGTGATCGAGGCGGCGGCGTCGGGCGCGTCGGTCGGGCTGCGGATCGCGATCA
Source organism: Burkholderia sp. 22088 (assembly GCF_052045915.1). Classification (NCBI taxonomy): domain Bacteria; kingdom Pseudomonadati; phylum Pseudomonadota; class Betaproteobacteria; order Burkholderiales; family Burkholderiaceae; genus Burkholderia; species Burkholderia sp. 22088. The sequence continues at coordinate 182,707 of NZ_JBQEPY010000020.1, read as the reverse complement.
ACGTCGGTGCAATGCTGATCGCGTTCGTCGGGCTCATCGCGCTGATGAACCTCATCGTCAGCGGCGCGGCGGCGTTCGCGGGCTTTCCGCAGATCACGCTCGTGGGTATCATCGGCCACCTGTTCGCGCCGCTCGCGTGGATCATCGGCGTGCCGTGGCACGACGCGGCACTGGCCGGCAACTTCATCGGCGAGAAGCTGATCTTCAACGAGTTCGTCGCGTATGGCGACCTGTCGCCGTACCTGAAGAGCGGCGAGCACGTCGCGGCGGCCGGCCTGCAGGTGCTCGACCCGAAGACGCTCGCGATCGTGTCGTTCGCGCTGTGCGGCTTCGCGAACTTCTCGTCGATCGCGATCCTCGCGGGCGGCTTCAGCGCGGTCGCGCCCGAGCGCCGCTCGGAAGTCGCGCGGCACGGCCTGCGCGCACTGACGGCCGCGACGCTGTCGAACCTGATGAGCGCGGCGATTGCGGGCCTGTTCTTTTCGCTCCATTGAACTTGCGCCTGAACCTGAACGATCGAGGAGAGGCAACGATGTTTTTACCGCAGGAATTCATTCGCCGGAAGCGCGACGGGCAGCCGCTCGATCGCGACGGGATCGCCGCGTTCGTGCGCGGCGTGACCGACGGCAGCGTGACCGAGGGCCAGGTGGCCGCGTTCGCGATGGCCGTGTTTTTCAACGACCTGAGCACCGACGAGCGCGTCGCGCTGACGCTCGCGCAGCGCGACTCGGGCGACGTGCTCGACTGGCGCGCGCTCGATCTCGGCGGGCCGGTGATCGACAAGCATTCGACCGGCGGCGTCGGCGATGTCGTGTCGCTGATGCTCGGGCCGATGGTCGCCGCGTGCGGCGGCTACGTGCCGATGATCTCGGGGCGTGGGCTCGGCCATACCGGCGGCACGCTCGACAAGCTGAGCGCGATTCCCGGCTACGACGTGACGCCCGATACGGACGCGTTTCGTCGCACGGTGCGCGAGGTCGGCGTCGCGATCATCGGGCAGACGGCGCGGCTGGCGCCGGCCGACATGCGCATCTACGCGATTCGCGACGTGACGGCGACCGTCGAATCGATCGCGATGATCACCGCGTCGATCCTGTCGAAGAAGCTCGCGGCCGGGCTCGACGGGCTCGTGATGGACGTGAAGGTCGGCTCCGGCGCATTCATGCCGACCGCCGAACAGTCGGCGGAACTGGCGCGCAGCATCGTCGACGTCGGCAACGGCGCCGGCATGAAGACGACCGCGATCCTCACCGACATGAACCAGTCGCTCGCGCCGTGCGCGGGCAATGCGCTCGAAGTGGCGTGCGCGATCGACTACCTGACGGGCAAATCGCGCCCGGCACGCCTGCATGACGTCACGATGGCGCTGTCGGCGGAGTTGCTCGTCACCGGCGGGCTGGCGCGCGACGTCGAGGCGGCGCGCGTGGAGTTGCAGCACGCGCTTGATTCGGGGGCGGCTGCGGAACGCTTCGCGAAGATGGTCACGGCGCTTGGCGGCCCCGCGGACCTGATCGACGCACCCGCGCGTCATCTTGCGCGGGCGGAGGTGATCGTACCGGTTCCGTCGCGCGTGAGCGGCGTCGTGCAGCGGGTCGATTGCCGCGCGCTCGGGCTCGCGGTCGTCGCGCTCGGCGGCGGGCGCACGCGCGCGGCGGACGCGATCGACTACAGTGTCGGCCTGACGGCGCTCGCGGAGATCGGGCAGCGTGTCGAAGCCGGCCAGCCGCTCGGCCATGTGCATGCCCGCGACGCAGCCGCCGCGGCGCACGCGGTGGATGCGATCCAGCGCAGCTATGTGCTGGGCGAGACGGGCGACGCGCCGCCGACCCTCTATCAGCGGATCGGCTGACCGATCGCACGGTGCGGATACCGGCGATCGCTTCACGCCACGGGCGTATCGTGGCGGCCGGGATGCGGCCGCGCCGATGCTCCCCGGCACACAATCGGAGGCACGACGAGATGGAACGACACGAACTGATCGAAGCGGCGAAGGAGGCGCGCGAACGCGCGTACGCGCCGTATTCCCGCTTCAAGGTCGGCGCCGCGCTGCTGGCGCGCGACGGGACGGTTTTTCACGGCTGCAATGTCGAGAACGCGTCTTACGGACTCTGCAACTGCGCGGAACGCACGGCGATGTTTTCGGCCATCGCCGCCGGTTATTTTCCGGGGGATTTCACGCGGCTCGCGGTCGTGGGCGACACGGTCGGCCCGATCGCGCCGTGCGGCGCTTGCCGCCAGGTGATCATCGAGATCGGCACGCCGGACATCGAAGTGATCCTGGCCAACCTGAACGGGGCCGTCGACGTCACGACGGCCCACGCATTGCTGCCGGGCGCGTTCCGCTTGTAACGAACGGCGCGCGCACCGGCGCGCCGCTCACGTCACGCGCCGTCGCGCGCTTCGCGGATCGGGATCACCGTGCGCGCGCCGCACTGGCGCAGCAGGTCGCGCAGCTCGTTGATGACCGGAAACACCTCGTGGTTCCAGTCGGCGCCCTGCCGGTCATGCGCTTCCTGCTCGCGCTCGACGATCCAGCGATCCTCGCGGAAGATGCGCTCGGTGAACCAGACGAGCAGCGGCCACGCGAGATCGAGCGCGAACGGTATGCCGGGCTTGTGGATCGACAGCAGTCCGAACGTGCGGTTGGTGCGCTGCTCGGCGTCGAGCGGGACATAGACGATCCACAGGTCCATCACGAGCGTGCCTTCGCTCGAGCGGATCTGCAGTGTCTGGTACGGATAACCGGTGCGCACCGTCATCACGCTCTTGTCCGCCTGCTCGCCCGGCTTCTTGCTCGCGCCGAACACGAGCGCCTCGCCGACCGGCTGCTTGCCTTCCATCCGCGCGAACGTGTAGTCCACCTCGACCCAGTCGTCGCCGCGACGCCGGCCGACCGAGCGCGCACGCATCTGCCCCATCTGCTTGCGATGCAGGAACTGATGGTTCATGTCCATCAGGTTCTCGTGCATGAACGAGTAGTGGCACTTGACCTCGCGGCCGAAGCGGCGCGTCTTGAACGCGCGGTCGTCCGCCGATTCGAGCGCGGGGAACGGCCGCGAGTCGGCGAGCGTCGCATCGCCCGGGAACACGAAGATCAACCCGTGCGCTTCGCGGCACGGATAGGCGCGCACGCCGTTGGGCAGGCGCTCGCGGCCGAGGTACGGCACGTCGACGCAGCGACCGCTGTCGCACGCGTAGGTCCAGCCGTGATAACAGCAGCGCAGCGTCTCGCCGCTCACGACGCCCGCGTGCAGCGGCACCTGGCGGTGCGCGCAACGATCCTCGAGCGCGTACACGGCGCCGGATTCGGTGCGCACGAGCACGATCGGATCGCCGGCGAAGCGCACGCCGAGTGTCTTGCCGCGTTTCAGCTCGCGCGACCACGCGAGCGGGTACCAGTAATCGGGATGAATCGGCACGCGGCGCAAGTCGCGCACGGCCGAGCCGGAAGAGGGTTCTCCAAGGGTGCCGCTGTCAGGGAAGGGCACTGCTCGCATGCGTGACGTCTCCGGGCTGGACTGGAATTCCGGGCGCCGCAAGATGCGGCGGGGATCTGGAGAAGTCTACGCGAAGTTGCCGGTCGCGGCGGACGCGATGCGGGTTTGCCCCGGCACGGCGCCCGCGGTTTCGTTGATGCAGCGCAAACCGGATCGCGGGCGGCTCGCGCCGGCCGTGCGTGGCCGCACGGGCTTCGGCCGCGCGGCGGGCGTTACCCGGTCAACCCCGTCACCCCGTCACGCGGCCGCGTGACCGCGTGGCGGTCACGAGCGCGCATCGCGCCACAGCACCGCGTCGGTGCGGTACAGCGCCGGGAAGTACTGCTTCAGCCCGGCGATCTTCGGCATGTCGTTGTACGCGATGTACGGCGCGTCGGGGTGCAGCTCGAGGTAGTTCTGGTGGTAGGCCTCGGCCGGGTAGAACCCCTTGTAGTCCTCGACGCGCGTGACGACCGGCGCCGGAAACACGTGCGCGGTGCCGAGCTGCGCGATGTACGCGGTCGCGACCGCGCGTTGCTGCGCGGTGGTCGGGAAGATCGCCGACCGGTATTGCGACCCTTCGTCGGGGCCCTGCCGGTTGAGCTCGGTCGGATCGTGCGCGACCGAGAAGAACACCTGCAGAAGCCGGCCGTACGTGATCCGGGTCGGGTCGTAGACGATGCGAACCGATTCCGCGTGCCCGGTCAGCCCCGAGCCGACGAGCGCATAGTGCGCCGTTTCGGACGCACCGCCCGCATAGCCGGCCGTGACCTGCTTCACGCCCTTCACGTGCTCGAATACGCCCTGCACGCCCCAGAAGCAGCCGCCGGCGAACACGGCCGTCTCGTCGTGCGATGTGCCGGGCGTTTCGTCGAGCGTGGGCGCGGGTACGGTGCGCATCGCCTCGGCGGAGTTGACGATGCGCTGGTAGCCGAACACGGCGAGAGCCGCGACGGCGATGGCGCCGATGCGGCGCAGCATCGCCGTGCGCCGTTGCGGCGCGGAACCGCGGGGGGAGGTGGTGTTCACGGTGTGCTCCTTCGGAAGGCGGAATGGAAAGCGGGGCCCGGACGCGGCGCCGGTGCGCCGCCCCCGGCCGGGATCAGCCGAACGTGAACGCATAGGCATTCACGCCGGGATCGAGAAACTCGATCGAGAACGTGCGATCGGCGATCGCGCCGGGTTGCCGGACCAGCTGGTACAGGCGTTGCCCGGTCACGGTGCCGTAGCCTTGCGCATCGACGTCGCTGCCGTGCGCGGCGCCGGGGGCCGCGCCGTCGAGCGTCACGCGAAAGCGCACCGGCTTGCCGTCCTCGCCGGGGCCGAGCACCAGGTGGAGGTCGCGCGCATGGAAGCGGTAGACGATGCGGCCGGCGGGCGCCGCGAGCGTCGCGCGTTCGGCGCCGACCCGCCACATGCCGGCGAGGCCCCAGTCGTTCAGATCGGGACGGGCCGGCTCGGCATAGTGAAACGCCGCATCGCGCACCACGCCGCCGGGCGACACGAAATCCTCGGCGCGTGCGTAGCCGACGTAGGTCTCGGGCGAGCGGACGTCCGCGCTGTCGGCCGCCGCGAGCGCACCCTTCGCGGGCGCGCCGGCGAGCCCGAGCGGCACGTTCAGTGCTTCCGGATGGCCGGCCTCGGCGAGCAGCGACTGGATCGCGCGCTCCGATTCCGCGTACTCGCCTTCGCCGAAGTGGTGACGGCGCACGCGGCCTTGCGCGTCGACGAAGTAGTGCGCGGGCCAGTATTCGTTGTTGAATGCGCGCCAGATCGCGAAACGGTTGTCGATTGCCACCGGGAAGTCGATGCCGAGGTCGTGCACGGCCTTCTTCACGTTGCCGATGTCGCGTTCGAACGCGAATTCGGGTGCGTGCACACCGATCACGACGAGCCCGTACGGCGCGTACTTGCGCGCCCACGCGGTCGTGTACGGCAGCGTGCGTAGGCAGTTGATGCACGAATAGGTCCAGAAATCGACCAGCACCACCTTGCCGCGCAGGCCGGCCGCCGTCAGCGGCGGCGAGTTCAGCCACTGCACCGCGCCGTCGAGCGACGGCAGCGTGCCTTCGACGGGCAGCGCGGCCGGCCCATGCGTCGCGTCCACCGCGCGCATCATCGCGCCGCCGGCCTGCGCGGCATCGGCTGTCGCGGCCATCATCGCGCCGCCGGAACCGTTCGCGGCATCGTTGGCCGAGCCGTCCGCCGCGCGTTCTGCCCCGTTCTCCGCCGAACCGCCGGCCGTGGCCATCGCGACCGGCGCGCCGCTCGCATGCCCGCCGAGTCGGTCGACGAGCTTCGTTTCGAGCCCGCCCGTCGTGACGGTCGACAGTTGTGCGAGCGCGCCCGTATCGAGGCCGAGCGCGATCGCGCCGACGCCGGCCAGCAGCGCCGCGCCGATTCCGCGCTTGATCCATTCGCCGGCGCCGAGCGAGCGCTTCATCGCGGCGAACACCTTGCCGCCGATCACCAGCGCGACGCCGAGCGACGTCGCCGCGCCGGCCGCATACGCGACCAGCAGCAGCGTCGTGCCGACGCTTGCGCCGCGCAGCGCGGCGCCGGTCAGCACGAGCCCGAGGATCGGGCCCGCGCACGGCGCCCACAGCAGGCCGGTCGCGACGCCGAGCAGCAGCGACGACGCGGGGCCGGCCGGGCGGCCGTCGCGTTGCGCGAAGCCGGTGAGCCGGTTGCCGGCGGCGACGAGCGGGCGCGTCAGGTGCTCCGCGAGACGCGGCATCAGCAGCGTCAGGCCGAACACCGCGAGCAGCACGATGGCGACCCAGCGGCCGGCCTGGTTGGCCTGCGCGACCCAGCCGCCGCCGACGGCCGCGAGCGTCGCGACGACGGCGAACGTGAGGGCCATGCCGGCCAGCAGCGGCAGGCCGGTGCGCACGAACGGCTGGTCGGCGCGCGCGAACACGAACGGCAGCACGGGCAGGATGCACGGGCTCAGGATCGTGAGCACGCCGCCGAGGTAGGCAAGGACGATGAGCAGCATGGTGCGTTCTCCAGTCGATCAGGCGTGGGGCCGGATCAGGCGGTGGCAGGGTGGAAGGCGAGGGCGAGGCCGTTCATGCAGTAGCGCAGGCCGGTCGGCGGCGGGCCGTCGTCGAACACGTGGCCGAGATGGCCGCCGCAGCGGCGGCAGTGCACTTCGGTGCGGATCATCCCGAACGACGCGTCGGTGTGGGTGGCGACCGCGTGGTCGAGCGGCTTCCAGAAGCTCGGCCAGCCCGTATGGCTGTCGAACTTGGCGGCCGACGAGAACAGCGCGAGGTCGCAGCCGGCGCACGCGAACGTGCCGTGCCGGTGCTCGTCGTTCAGCGGGCTGGTGTACGGGCGCTCGGTGCCGGCTTCGCGCAGGACCGTGTACTGGGCGGGCGTGAGCCGGCGATGCCATTCGGCGTCGCTGAGGGTGACTTCGAAAGGCGCGGCCGTCTGCGGAGTGGCCGGCGGCGCGGCGAACGCGCGGCCGACCAGCGCGCGGCGGCCGACGGACGACAGGGTCGCAAGCGCGGCGAGGCCGGTGGCGCCGGCGAACAGCAGATGTCTGCGGGTGGGCATGATGGGCTCCTGGCAGCAGGTCCTGAAAACATGCGCCCATCGTAGTCAGCGGTCGGTGTCGAAGTCCTCACGGAAAGTTAAATGAATCGTGAAGTCTGGGGGGTTTGGTTGGGGGGGCGCTGGAATCCGGACTTTGGCTTGCCGATAGAACCGTACCGGGATACGCGAGATGTCTGACCGAGGTCGCGAATCACACCGGGATGAGCAATCCCGGCTTGATCACCGCAGCCGATCCGGTGACGAAGTCGCCCTACAGTCACCACCGATTCATGATGGGGTATACCGGGATGCGGAAGGGGCGTAACGGGTGCAGACCGTGGTCTGCACCCGTTTTCATTTTCTGTTGATCTTCCTGAATCTTCTCTGCCACTGACTAGGTTGATCGGGAGCGTGGAAACATGCACTTCCCATCTTCTTGTCATCGTTGAAAATCATTCAATCTCGAAGCCAATTATCAAGATCGACCGGGGGCAACAAAATACAACATCGCACCCTCGTACAGGCATGAGCCATGCATTTCGACCACGCCACCATCGTTACCGATGACATCGACGGTACCCGTTGCTTTTTCGATGAGGTTGTCGGTCTCGATACCGGGCCCCGACCGCCGTTCAGCGTGGACGGCTATTGGTTGTACCTCGATCGTCACCCGATGATTCACGTTACGCGCGCGACGCTTCCTGCGCAAAAAGGTCGTAGCACACCGCGTATCGATCATATTGCGCTGCGCATCGACGCGCGTCGCGAATGGGAGGCGTTGATCGAGCGGCTGACCACCAGGCGGATCGACTACACATTGAGCGACGTGCCGTTGTCAAACGAGCGACAGCTGTTCGTGTCTATTGCTCCGGGCGTTTGCGTCGAGTTCGTGACGGCACTCGCAACCAATGATCAAGGCGATATCAAGAATGCTTGAATCGGTATGTCGGACTGTGACGCGCAGATCGAAGGCCGGCGTAACGTGACAGAGGCGGTGCATGCAGAGGGAGGGGGCGCATCTTTTTACAGCTCTGGCATGCAGGCAGGATGTCGCCCCCGGCTTTCCACGATGGTGCGTTGCCGGTCGCGCCATCGGCGGTGGTGTTCGAAGGACAGATTCTTAACGGAGGAAACGGGCGATGAAACTCAATGATCAAAGGGTGTTGGTGGTTGGCGGAAGCTCCGGGATAGGTGAAGCGACCGCACGTGCATTTGCGGAGGTCGGAGCGAAAGTGACGATTGCGTCGCGCGATGCGGCCAGGCTGGCGGCGAGCAAAGACAGGATCGGTTATGGCGTGAGCACCGGCGTGATGGACATTACCGACGACGCGAGCGTACATGCATTTCTCGATTCGGCGGGCGAATTCGACCACGTTGTCGTATCGGCCGCCCAGACAGCCACGGGGCCGGTGCGTGGTCTGGAGCTTGACGACGCCTACGCGGCGATGGACAGCAAGTTCTGGGGAGCGTATCGCATCGCACGGGCCGTCCGCATTCGGCAAGGTGGTTCCCTGACGTTTGTGTCGGGCTTTCTGAGTGTGCGGCCGAGCAAGAATTCGGTCTTGCAAGGCGCGATCAACGCAGCGCTTGAATCGTTGGCGAGAGGACTTGCGCTTGAACTTGCTCCGGTGCGTGTCAACACGGTATCTCCGGGCCTGATTGCGACACCTCTCTGGTCGAAGATCGATGCGGAAGCACGCGACCGGATGTACGAAGGCGCCGCGGCGCGATTGCCGGCCGGTCGAGTTGGACAACCCGAGGACGTCGCGAACGCCGTGCTCTACCTTGCGTCGACCCCTTATGCGACGGGTTCGACGGTGCTGGTAGACGGTGGTGGCGCGATCGCGTAGTACGCTGCGTCGGGACGCGTGCCGGTGAACCCAAAACATCATCGGACCTGACGGGCCGCGCCGTTGCGCGTGATCTTCCTTTACGGCCACTTGCTGGTATCGCGCGTCCGCGATTTAGCGGAACTCCTTCGTGAATCGCTCACGTCCGTCCGGAGTTGGGGCGAAGGGGAGTGTCCGCCTCATGAGCAGCCGTTCCGTCTACGCCACGGGCGTGTTCAGGATGTCGTCAACGCTGTCGAATACGCGGACGGCGGGACGGCTCCGACATGCGTACCGAATCGTCGCCTGGCGTTTCCAGGCCAGACGAACGAATCGTTTGCAACATCGCTTCTTCAAAACGTTCCATGGCGGGTGTAAAGGTCCTGCCGCGGCGCCAGCGCAACGCAGCGATGCGCGTCAGACCGTCGTCCGAGATAGTTGTCGTTTCAATTCGCGAGCCGGCCTGCACTGCCAGCGGGCTCGCGATTGTTGCGTAGTCGGCATGCTCGACGAGCCGTATCAGCGAATCGACATTGGCGGCCTCTACGCGAACGTTCAGCGCAATGTTTGCACTCGCGCATGCGGCGTCGATTTGCCCGCGCATGGCGAACGTCCGATTCAGCAGCGCGAGCGGCTGGGGCGCAACTTCCTGCAGGCTGACGGTCTTTCCGGCCTTGCGACGCTTGGATCGCCGGACGAGCGCCAGCCGTTCCGTGAACAACGTTCTCTGCTCGATGTCCGCATTCGACAAGTGAGAGAACGACACGCCGATATCCAGTTCAGTTTCGATCAGCCCTTGATCGATCGCCGCGGCCGGGAGTTCGTGAACGGACACGCGCAGCTGAGAATGCCGGGCGAGTAGCGTCGATATCGTCGGTATCACGAGCGATCTTGCGTAGGTGTCGATCGCACCAATGCGCAACGTGCCATGAACTTCGAGCGAGCGGTTCCGGACATTGGCAAGCGTCACGTCGAGTTTTTCCAGGATCGGCTCGACTTCCGCGAACAGGTCCGCACCCGCTTGAGTGAGCAGAATGCCGCGACCCACCCGATCGAACAACGTCACGCCGAGCAGATCCGCGAGCTCACGGAGGTGCTGCGAGAGTGCCGATTGAGTCAAATGCAGTCGGGCTGCCCCGCGGGTCACACTGCCCGAGCGTGCGACCGCAATGAAGCTGCGCAGCAGGCGAAGATCGATGGCTGAATACATAACAGGGGCTAATGAATTGATGCGCGAAACATTAATTTACATCAGGTGATCCGAATCCTAACCTCTCACCCACGCATTTTTTCAACAGAGGTGAAGACATGCCGCACCTGATCATCGAATCCACGCCCGGGATTGCGCGACTGATCGATTTCCGCTCCTTGACGGGCACGTTGCACGAACGGCTCGCGGCACAAGGGCACGCTTTGCTATCCGAATTGAAGAGCCGCACCTATACGGCCGAGCAGTTCTTGTCCGGAGATGATCCGACAAACGAATTCGTCGTCGTCAGGCTGCTGCTGACGAAACCCAGGAGCGAGCCGGTACTGCACGAAATGGGGAGACTGATTCACGACGTCGTGCGAGACGACGTCGAGCGTATCCAGCCGGCGTTCGGCTGGCAGTGCTGCGTACTCGTCTGCGATTTCAGCGGCGCGCCGTACATCAAGACCGTTCGTGACGGGACCCACGCCGAGACGGGTGCTTCTGCATGACGTGGCACGTATCAACAACAATTCATGGAGACTGAAATGGACATCATGCGCAGCATCGGGTGTGAGACGCCCGACGAACGGAAAGCAATCCCGGCAGACTCGTCGCCCGCGGATCTCGACGCACTATATCGACGCATCGGTTGGAAACTGATGCCGTTGCTTCTGGTGGCTCAGGTTCTTGCGTATCTCGACCGGGTTAACGTCGGGGCCGCGAAACTGCAGATGGCAGGTGATCTTGGATTGAGCGACACCGTCTACGGTATCGGCGCGGGGATATTCTTCGTCGGCTATTTCTTGTTCGAGGTACCGAGCAACCTCATGCTGCATCGTGTGGGCGCGCGCGTGTGGATTGCCCGCATCATGGTGACCTGGGGTATCGTTTCGGCCGCTGCGGCGTGGGTACATTCTCCCGCCACTTTCTATCTGCAGCGGTTGATCCTTGGCGTAGCGGAGGCCGGATTTTTCCCTGGCATCGTGCTGTATCTGACCTACTGGTTTCCTGCTCACCGGCGCGGCCGGATGACGACGCTGTTCATGAGCGCGACGGCGGTCGCAGGCATTGTCGGCAACATGCTGTCGGGTTGGATCATGACGAATCTCGACGGATTCGCGGCGCTGTCCGGATGGCAATGGACGTTTGTAATCGAAGGCTTGCCGACGGTCGTCGTGGGTCTCGCCGTGCATTATCTGCTTCCGAGCCGCCCGAACGATGCCCGCTGGCTGTCGCCGGAAGAGGCGGATGCGGTGTTGCGAGGCCTCGATGTCAATGCAGGTCGTGCCGAGGAGACGCAGCGCGCATCCAGGTTGTCGGCGTCGGAGATGGTGTTGCTGACGACGATCTATTTCCTGCTTCTCGTCGGTCTGTACGGAATCGGCTTTTGGCTTCCGACGCTCGTGAAGGACACGGGTCTGACGAAACTGTCATGGATCGGCGTTTGCAGTGCGATTCCGTATTTGATTGCGGTGCTGGCGATGAATGTCGGAGCACGTAGCGCGGATCGTGCGGGTAACTGGGCGGCCTATGTCGTAGGCGGCGCCGGTGTGGCATCGGTTGGTTTCATTTTGAGCGCATCGTTCAGTGGCGCTCTGCCAGCCGTGATCGCGGGGCTTTCACTCGCCGCAGCGGGCACGCTGACCGCATTGCCTCTGTTCTGGCATCTGCCGACCATGCGATTGACCGGCACGGCCGCGGCAGCGGGGATTGCGACGATCAATTGTTTCGGAAACCTTGCGGGCTTCGCCGGACCGATCGCGTTCGGGTGGTTGAAAGACCGTCATCACGATGCGATCGGGCCGACCATGTTGCTGGCACTGAGTGCCTTGGCGGCTGCGGTACTCACCGCGATTTATCGGCGGGTGGCGAGGCATTGAAGAGACGCATGCCGAGTTTGCCTGACCTGTCTCGGTGGGATCCGAATTCTTTGGTCTGGATTGAAAGTCTATTCATTTCAAGGCCCATTTTCAAAATATGGGCGTTTGCCGAAAATTAATCCCACGCGCACGGTTTGGCGCGACATTCAATTTCTGTTCATTCGTCATCATGCACCGCAACGCGGTGACATAGACGCGCTTGTGCGTCATGTGGAGCTTATCTATGGCAATTCAGGTCGATCAAACGGATCGTGATTCAGTCAATCGGGCGCCGGATCAGCCGACGCGCCGTTCCTTCCTGACCAAGACCGGTGTCGGCGCGGGTGCTTTCGCCGTCGGTGCGATGCTTCAAACGGCACAGGTCGGCGCGCAAACGAATCATTCCCAACCGAACGCGGTAGCCGCGCCCGGGCGGGGAGAATTCTGGCCTGACGGCGCGCGGCTGGTCATTTCAATCTCGATGCAGTTCGAGGCGGGCGGGCAGCCCCCGAAGGGGGCCGACAATCCGTTCCCGAAGGTCGATTTCCCGGCGAGTGTCCCCGCCGATCTGGCCGCCGAAGCGTGGTTTGCGTATGGATACCGCGAAGGGATTCCCCGGATGCTGGATCTCTGGGATCGCCACGACGTGAAGGTGACGGCTCATATGATCGGCGAGGCAGCGAAGCGGCATCCGGAGATTGCTCGGGAGATCGTGGCGCGTGGCCATGAAGCGTCGGGCCACGGGCCGACGTGGAACTCGCAGTACGCGATGTCGCGGCCACAGGAACGCGAGTTCTTGATCCAGGCGCGATCGATGGTGGAAGAGGTGACTGGTCAACGCCCGATCGGCTATAACGCGAACTGGCTGCGACGCGGCCCGAACACACTGTCGTTGCTGCAGGAACTCGGTTACGTCTATCACATCGACGATACGAGCCGTGATGAGCCGTTCATCGAAAAGGTCAACGGCAAGGATTTCGTTGTGGTTCCGTACACACTGCGCAATAACGACATCCTGTTGGTCGAGGGCCGGAATTACTCTCCGGAAAAATTCCTCGAACAGATCAAGTTCGATTTCGATCAGCTGTACGAAGAGGCGGGATCGCGTCGACGCATGATGTCGATCAGCGCGCATGACCGTATCAGCGGAACGCCGCAGATGACACGTGCATGGGACGCGTTTCTGCGTTATGCGAAGAGCCATCCCGGCGTTGCGTTCATGCGCAAGGACGACATTGCACGGTTCGTACTGAAAAGCCCGATTACGGTACGCGAAAGCGAGACGATCTAGGGTACTGCCCGAGCGGCTTCGCACTGATGCGATCGCGCAGTACGTATTCCCGCCTGAACATTCAACGCCGCATCATTTCCGGATTCATTTCATTTTTTTCGAGCACACCGCAAAAGAGCCTGACATGAAAACCAGCACCGTCGTTTCCGTCGTTTCCCGCATCGCGTTGGCCGCCGCCACAGCTGCTGCCGCATTGCCTGCCGTTTCCGCCACCGACGACAATCTCGTGCAACCGAAAACGCTGATTGTCGACAAGAGTCTGTCGAAGCATCAGGCCGAGCAACAGATCCGTGCGGCACGCCTTTACGATACCTTCTGGAGCACGGGTGACGAGGCCCAGGCTCGCGAGGCGCTGGCGGCCGATTTCACCGACCGCACGTTGCCCGCCGGCCGGCCGCAGGGCATCGCGGGGCCACTCGCGGCATCGAAGAGTTTCCATGGCGCCGTGCCGGATGTTCACGCCGACGTCGAACAGATGATCGTCGCAGGCGACCGCGTCATCACCCATCTGCACTTCACCGGTCACTTCACGGGCAGCTTCAACGGCGTGCAGGGAAAGGGGCAGGTGGTCGACTTCATCGCGACGGACATCTATCGCGTTCGCGACGGCAAGATCACCGACAACTGGCATCTCGAGGACAATCTGACGTTCCTCCAGCAGCTCGGCGTGGTCGCCAGGTAAACGGGCATGAGGCCGATCCCGACGGTCGGCCTTTCCTGATTCGATCTGCATCGCGTTACCATGCCGGGGCTCGCGCGGAGCATCGCGCGGCACAACCCATCATTATTTTCGCGTGACGCGATCATGGACAATCTCGGTGATATTCGCCTCTTCGTTGAAACGGCAAGCCAAGGCAGTCTTTCGGCTGCCGGCAGAAAGCTCGGCCTCTCTCCCGCGGCGGCGAGCGCCCGGCTCGTGAAGCTCGAGGGAGAACTCCATACTCAGCTGTTCGAGCGGTCGACCCGCAAGCTGCGCCTCACCGACGAAGGTCGCCTGTACCTCGTACATTGCCAGCATGCGCTGCAAACCCTGGAAGATGCGCGCGCTGCATTGCAGGCCGGACGGGCGTCGGTGAGTGGGGCGTTGCGCGTGTCGGCTACCTCCGATTTCGGACGCACCGTGCTACGTCGATGGCTCGACGAATTCAACGAACGCCACCCGAACGTCACGCTGACGCTGGTCCTGTCCGATTCGCTGTCACATTTGCTGCAGGACGACATCGATCTCGCGATCCGCTTCGGCGTGCCGGCCGACAGTTCGATGGTCGCCAAGCGCATGGCCGACAATCGCCGTGCACTATGTGCGTCGCCCGACTACATTGCCGCGCACGGTATGCCGAACCATCCCGACGATTTGCGTGAACATCGGTTCATCGTACTTTCTTCGGCAGCGGGCGCGGCGAACAACTGGCGTTTCGCGCGCGATGGCGAGACAGCATTGTTCACGGCACCGCTCGACAGTTCACGTCAAACGAACGACGGTTCGCTTGCCCGCGAATGGGCGATAGAGGGTCGCGGCGTGGCCATGAAGTCGATCTGGGACATCGGCGCAGATCTGCAGGCCGGGCGGCTGAAGCTGCTCCTGCCGGAGTGGCGTTGCCCGGACGTGCCAGTGAACGCACTCTTTCAACGCACGCTTTATATGGCACCGCGCGTGCGCACATTGCTCGACTTCCTCGAAAAGCAGTTCTCCGAAGCTTCAGAAGCGTTAGCGCCGTTTCTGCGATAGCTCGCCTTTATCGGCGGCTATCGGTTTGACCTGTATCCGCACAGATCATTGCGGCCAGTGAGCGAGTCGCGGGGAGGTCGGTGGTACTCACGGTTTCGAGTCGTTTCTGTCGTGCCGGAAATGCTGCGAGTGCTCGTCGCCTGTTCAGGGTGACCTGGACCCATCACGTGTGGGCCGGGCGCGAGGCATCGCGTCACGGAATGTCCGCTCGCCGTCTTCGTACGGCTCGGGAAGAGGCGATCCCGCTACGCGACGACACGGAGCCGGGTTCGACGCGACGCTCGCCGTTTTCCTCGCAGCCGGACACGACCAAGGTGATCCGGCATGCACGGGACTGTCAGCGAGCGCCGATTTTGGGCCTCCCGTTACCGGTCGTACTCGAAGGACTCGGTAAAGAGCGTGTCGACCGGATCGGACCAGTTCAAATTCACGAACGAGAAGTCCGTGCTGCCGGTCCAGCCGGCGACCGACGGAAACGCCACGCCCTGGTCGCCCGGCACGTTGAGCGTCACCGCAGCGCCCGGCTGGACCGGCAACGCCGATGCCGAACCATTGACGAACGTCGCCGCCGTCTGCCCGGCCGCGGTTGCGCGAATCTGCACGTTGCCGCGCTTGACGAACGGCAGTCCGGCTTTCGACGTCCAGGCCAGCGGAAAGGTCGTGCCGCCCACGAATGTATCGGGAGTGCCCGGCGTCAGCTTGTCGCGCGTGGATTGCGCCAGCTCGTGCCACGCGTACTGGCGCAGCGCTTCGGGAAGCGGCGACGGCGTACGCAACCGAACCGTGTAGTGTTTGGCTGGGGTCGACGTGTTGCCGTTCTGATATACGTCGATCGTATAGGCGCTGAACGGCTTGATGTCGGCCAGCTCGGCGGCACTCAGTTGCGGTTTCGCCCACGCGGTATTGTTGCGCGGCGCGTCGCCGGGCCACGTGAACTGGCCCTGGGTGGCCGGATCCTGCGCGACGCCGGCGAGGCGGAAATTGTTGCGGCACAGCGCATTCTTCGCCAGCGCGGCAAGCTGCGCCGGCGTCTGCCCGCTCGCGATCTGCGCCCGGATGTTCAAGGTGTCGCAGGTGCCGCTCGACGGCTGCAGGAACACGCCGTTGCGCAAGCCGGGGCCGTTCACGATCGCGAAGTCCACGGCGGTACCGGTCGCATCGACAGCGCCCACCTGGAGGTTGAGCGAATCGACGAATGCATTGGTTCCCGTCGACGGGTTGGCCGGATTCAGCCAGTCCCATTTTTGCGCGTTCGCGTTCACCTTGCTCAATACCGCGCGCTGATTGCCGACCACGCGCCAGCCGTTGTCGCCGCTCGCGAGACTGCCCGCCCGCACCGCCAGTTGCACATGCTGCTGCATGCCGTCGCGAATGCCATCGCTGCGCGTCCACGCGAGCTTGACCCACATCGTGTCACCGGCAACGACGCGGATGACTTCCGGCAAGCTGAAGCTGGCGTTGTTCATTGCATCGTCGGCCACGATCCCCGGCGTTCTGCCGGCCACTGCACCGAACTCCTGGTCGGCCGACATCCCGTTGTTGAGATATGCAGCCGGCACGCCGGCGTTCAGCGCATTCGATGCGACGTCGTCCACGAAGATCCGGCCGCACGCCGCTACGCTGCCGCCCGTTCGCGCGGTGCCGGTCGAGCCGGCGAAGCACTGGTTGAGTGCGGTCTGCAATGCGGCCAGATCGCTGGCGCTCGGCAAATTCGACACTACCGCACCATTGATGGTCGCGGCGGCCGGCAGGCTCGCCTTGTCGCCGGCCTGCGGCGCGACACCAGGTGCTAGCTGAAGCTGTACCGGCGTATCGCTGGACGCGCCTGCCACCGAACTGATCTGGACGCCGCCATCCGGCAGCACGTTGACCTTCACCTGGTCGAGCAGCCGGTCGAGGCCCGGTGCGCCGGCGGTCAGCGGGCCGGAAATCAGGTCGACACCCGTATTGCCGGTCGCGGCCAGCAGGTCCGATAGCGCAGACGAATAAGCTTGCACGGTGCTCGCAACTGCCTGCGCGGTGACTTTGCTCTGCAGCAAGCCGGTGTCGGCGAGCAGCTTCGTCGGGTTGTCGCCGATGATCGTGGCGGCGATTGCGTTCGTGATCGGCGTGATGTTGATGGTCTGCGTGCCGGCTTTCGCGCTGAGCGCGATCAACGTGGCCTGCGAATCGGCGACGTTGCCGTACGCGGACAATGCGTACGGCGCGCTCAAGCCCGTTACGGTGCAATGAAACGCGCCGGTCGACGCATCGGCCGGGCAGTCTACCGCTTTGCCGGTGGCATCGACCAGCTTCACGGTGGAACCCTGCATCGCCGCGCCGGCGGCCGCGACCCCACTGACCGTCTGTGCTGTTGGTTCGGCAGGCGACGAGGACGAACTGCTACCGCCGCCGCAAGCCGACAGGACGAGCACTGCGATACCGGATACGACAGGTGTGAGCTTCATTGTTTTTCCCCCGGGAGCCTGCTGGTTGATACGTGCCATATGCACTGCTCATGCACGCTGAATGGCCGGGATTCTCGCAAAGCCATTTTTTTTGATCATCATTCAGGTGGATGAAAATCAGGAAATAACATGGCACTGCATGCAAATAACCTGTGTTAGCCTGAAAACATTCGGTATTCGAAGCAATATCGTCAGACAAAATCAACATACGAAGATCGCGAAGCGACGGGGGGAGCATGCACCGTGACCAACTCATCGGGGACCTCTACGAGGCCGCGCTGCATCCGGATGGTTTTCTCGAAGTCTTTCACCGGGTATCCGAAAGCCTCGGTGCAAATGTATTTCACATGTTCAGTTGGGACGCCGCACGCAATGCGCCGAAATTCTCGATTTATTCACCGCGCGCGGAATTCGACGAGATCGTCGCGCTCTACGACCAGTATTACGGCGCGCTCGATCCACGCCGAGGCTTCGTGGAGAATGCACCGCTAGGCGAATTCGTTTGCTGCCAGGATCACCTGACCGAGCGCGATATCGAACGCAGCGAATTCTTCCAGGACTATCAAATTCCGTCGGGCATTCGCTATCTGATGGGCATTCGGTTCGCCCGCCCCGGTAGCGACAACATCTTGCTCGGGCTGTTGCGCGCGCACGGGCGCCCGCCCTATTCACCGGAAGAGCGTGCGATGCTGACCGGCATGGCCGGGCATCTGCAACGTTCGATCAACCTGTGGCAGGACGCCAGGGTACTGCATCACGATGCGGCACTCGGTACCGAACTGATGGAGGAACTGGGCCTGTCCGTCTTCGCGCTGGACCGGCATGCACGCATCGTGTTCGTCAACAGGGCGGCCGAAGCGATGCTTCGCGCGGCCACCTGGATCAGGCTCGAGAACGGTCATCTTGGCGCGGTAAGTGCGCCTCAGAATGACGCGCTCAAGGCGGCGCTGGGGCGTGTCGCGAAAACCCGCAAAAGCGAGAGTCTGGCCTTGTCCAGCACCGTGAACGCCGCGCACGAAGTCTTTCTGAGCATCGCCGCCTTGTCCGGACACGGGCGGCATGCCGTTCTCGGCGATGCGATGCTGCTCGTCACGGCCAGGCAACGTAGCGGGGCGCCGCTCGTCGCCGCGCAACAGCTACGACAGGCGTTCGGCTTGTCGAGCGCGGAAGCCGCCGTCGCCGAGGCGTTGATCGGTGGCAAGACGCCGGACGAATGCGCGGCCAGCGCGGGCGTGTCGCTCGCGACCATTCGCACCCAGTTGCGCGCGATCTACGAGAAGACGCACACCCGGAACCAGGCCGAGGCAGTGGGACGGATGCTCTGGGTGCTACCTCGGCATTCGCGCGGTGATTGATGCTTCGAAACCGCTCGCCGGGTGGTGATAAGTCGCTTTCCGGCTCTGCGCGAGACCGTCGATCTTGCTACTGTCGTGTGTCGCCTCGTTCACGGCGTAGTCGTAGTGGCGCAGGATCTGCCCAATCTGGTCGAGCAGGTAGCGCCCGCGTCACGAGCCGTGGCACGTTCTCGAACACGATGAGTTCCACCGGGTCCTCCTTCCGTGCTTCACACGCCAGCCGGACTCGCCCTTGCACCGCGAGGAAATGAACACGCAGTGCGGATGCTGGTTGCCGGCAGCGACATGGATGTCCGTGGCGGCCGCTTCGCGCCACGTTCAAGGCTGCGCGTGGAGCGCAGCCTGCAGGGCGAGTATCGAACGGGTGACTACAACGCTTCGAGAACAGTCGCGATCCCTTGTCCGCCACCGATACACTGCGTGGCAAGCGCGTAACGACCATTCACACGGCGCAGTAGCGTCGCCGCCTTGGCCGTGATCCGTGCGCCTGTTGCGCCGAGCGGATGGCCAAGCGCGATTGCTCCGCCGTCGATATTGGTTCGATCGGGATGGATGCCGAGCTCGCGCATGCATGCGATCGCTTGCGAGGCAAAGGCTTCGTTGATCTCGATCACATCCATGTCCTCGATGCGCAAGCCGGCACGCGCAAGCGCCTTGCGGGTCGCGTGTACCGGCCCCATCCCCATGATTTCGGGTTCAAGGCCCGCAATTGCAGTCGACCGTACGCGGGCGAGCATGTCGAGCCCATGCTGTCGCGCGAATGCTTCCGACGTGACGAGTACGGCAACGGCACCATCCGTCAAAGGCGAGGCGGTACCCGCCGTGACGGTACCGCCTTCCCCGAACGCAGGTTTCAGCGCAGCAAGCCCTTCGAGCGAAGTCTGCGGACGCAGACAAAGATCGCGATCGACCACGGTGCCGTCGGGCGTGATAACCGGCACGAGCTCATCGACCAGACGACCTTCGGCTTGCGCACGTGACGCCTTGCGCTGAGACTCGACGGCGAACGCGTCTTGTTGCTCACGCGAAATAGCCCAGCGTGCCGCCACGTTTTCGGCAGTGATGCCCATTGGCGTGTACGCCTGGGTCGGAACGTCTGCATCGGGATGTTCTCTCGACGCGAAACGCGGATTCGGAGATGCCGACAAGCCGCCTTGCGGCACCATCGTCATGCTCTCGACACCGGCCGCGATGAACGCTTCGCCGGCACCGATGGCTATCTGTCCGGCCGCCATGTGGATGGCATACATCGACGAGCCGCAAAAGCGATTGACCGTCGCGGCACCGATTTGAACGGGCAGTCCCGCGAGCAGCGATGCGATACGTGCGACGTTGTCTCCCTGAGCGCCCTCGGGATAGGCGCACCCCATCAGTACATCCTCGATCAGGTGTGGATCGATTCCGCTGCGTCGGACCAGTTCGGCA
Organism: Burkholderia sp. 22088; assembly: GCF_052045915.1. Classification (NCBI taxonomy): domain Bacteria; kingdom Pseudomonadati; phylum Pseudomonadota; class Betaproteobacteria; order Burkholderiales; family Burkholderiaceae; genus Burkholderia; species Burkholderia sp. 22088. The sequence goes on along the minus strand of NZ_JBQEPY010000020.1, from coordinate 162,561 downwards.
AGTGCGACGGCGGCGAGATCATCCGGCCGCGTTGCGTGAAAGGGTCCTTTGCGTGCAAATGCGAAAGGCGTGCGCACATAACCAGCGATGACGGTACGATTCATTTCACCATTCTCCAGATATAGCCGATCGATAACGGCGGGTCGTTGCGTGATCCGTCACACCTCGACCCGAGTCCAGATACGTTTGGGCACCATCGTGGCCGCGCATACCAGCGCTGAACCGATCGTCCCCGCCGCGACGAAGGCGGACAGCGTGCCCATGCCGCCCCCCAGCTGATTGACGGCCAGCCATCCACCACCGGCCGCAATGAACAAGCGAGCCGTTCCACCCAGGATTGTCCAGAAAGGACGGCCGATACCCTGGGCCGCAAACGAGAGGATGAAAGACACGCCGACCAGACCGTAGAGTGGCGCGATGGTCCTCAAATAGAGGCCCCCGAAGTGTGTCGTGGCCGTGTCTTGCGTGAACAGGCCCAGCCAGACGGGAGGATGGATGGCGACGACCAACCCGATGATCTGCGTGAAGCCGGCTCCCATCGCAATGCCGAGCCAGGTGGCTCGTCTGGCCCGCGCGACGTCGCCGGCTCCCATGCATGTCCCGACGACGGTCAGCACGGCGGTACCTAGACCGAACAGCAGCGGTATCAAGACGTAGTCGAGTCGTGAAGCGATGCCGTAGCCGGCCAGCGCAGCCTGGCCAAAACGCCCGACCACCGCGGTCAGCAATACGACCATCAGATTCAGTTGCAGTGCGCCTATCGACGAGAGCGCACCAACCCGAAGAATGTCCGAAAAGAAGCGCAGATTCAGCGGCGTGCGCGTCAGGACCAATCCGGCGTGCCCCCTGGCCATGTAGATCAGAAGCGCGACGGCGGCGATGCTGTAATAGAGGGAGACGGCAATACCCGCACCGGCAATGCCCAGGCCGGGTACAGGGCCCATGCCGAAAATCAGCAAAGGCGAAAGCGGAATCAGCACCAGCGCACCGGCGAAAGTCGTGATCGCGGGAATCTTGACGTTCCCGCTGCCTCGCAGGGCTGCGCACAGCAAGTTGACGATCCAGACCGGTATGGCGCCAGCGAATACGTAGTTCGAATAGGTCACCGCCGCAGCGAGTCCCGGCCCTCGACCGCCGAGTGCGGCATACAACTCGGGACCGTAGCACCACGCCAATATCGTGAAAAGGCAGCCGAGTGCCACGGCCACGACAACCGCATGCAGGACGAGCGCGTCGGCATCGCGCCGTTTGCCGCCGCCAATTGCTCGAGCCACGGCGGACGCAACGCCACCTCCGATGCCGCCGTTGGACATCATCGTCATCAACATCGAGATCGGGAAGACAAGCGACACGCCGACCAACGAATCGGTACCGAGAAAACTCACGTACCACGTCTCCAGCACGCCGACGAATGTCTGGGCGATCAATACGGCCATGGTGGTTACCCCGAGCGACAGCAGGGTTCGAAACAGGGGGCCGCCCAAAATGCGGGCGCGACGTAGCGCGCCGGCATCGGGCTTGTTTGAAGTCTGATCCATATGCTTCGTCCCTATCCCCGGTCGGACAGGAACGACAGCAGCAGCTGATTGACCGCGTCAGGCGCTTCTTGCTGCGCGTAATGACCGATTCCGGCAATCAGGTGCTTTCCCTTCAGGTTGGGCACGTTACGTTCGAGCGTCTCGTATTCGTCCTTCGCCATCTTCAGCACGCCATCCAGTTCACCGGCGATGAAGACCGTGGGCTGGAGGATGCGCGCGCCGTCCAGGAACGGCGTCAGCTCCCAGTTCCGATCGAAGTTCCGATACCAGTTGATGCCGCCCCGGAAACCCGACATCTTGAACTGTGCCGTGAAGTAGTCGAGTTCCTCCGTCGTCAGCCACGCGGGTTGCTCGTCGGGGAACACGAGACTGTCGACAAGACGACTGGCCTTGTCGAAACGGACGAAGCTGGAATGGCGGTGTTTTTCACTCGAGCGAGCCTGCCCCGAGGCCGAATACAGAATGCCCAGCAAAGCGCGGCGAACGTCGGCTTCGAGCTCGCGCTCGATCCGCCCCGGTTCCTGAAAATACTGTTGATAGAAATGCTGCTCCTGCGTGAGCAATTGAAAGCGGACGGCCGGCCGCAGTGTCTGGCGCGGCAGGTACGGCACGCTCAGCAAAGCCAGTTTGCGGAACATGTCGGGACGAAGCAGTGCGGCGGACGCTGCGACCATGGATCCCCAATCGTGCCCGACGAGAATCGCGTGTTCTTCCCCCAACGCATGAACCAGGCCGACCAGGTCCGCAACGAGATTCAGGACGTTGTATGCGTCGACCGCTTGCGGTGCATCGGTGTCGGCGTAGCCTCGCTGATCCATTGCGACAACCCTGTACCCGGCCCGCGCCAATGGCGCGATTTGATGGCGCCACGAAAACCACGATTCAGGCCACCCGTGACAGAGCAGGATCAGCGGCCCGGATCCCTGCTCCACATAGTGCATGCGAATGCCGTTGGTATGGACGTATCCATGTTTCCAGTCCTGTCCCACTTCCGCCCCCTTGGGTAAATAAGAGTATGGTCGACATCCAATTAGAGTATGAATACACTCTAAGTGTCAACGGGAAGTTTTACACGGAGCGCTCCGGCGCAGGATCGATATGAGAAAGTCCAGGGAAGAGGCAAGCGAGACCCGCAAGCGGATCGTGGAAACTGCCGCAAGGGAGTTTCGCGAGAAGGGGGTGGTAGGTGCGGGGATTGCCGACATCATGTCGGCTGCCGGCTTGACCCCAGGCGGGTTCTATCGGCACTTCGAGTCGAAGGACCATCTCGTGGCGGAAGCATGCGATGTTGCCAGCGCGACGCTGTACGGGACGCTCGAGTCGTTCGTGCAGGGGAAACCGCCTCGTGAGGCGCGCCGGGAGATTGCGGAGCGTTACCTGTCGGTCGCGCATCGCGACAATATGTCGATAGGCTGCCCGTTTGCGGCGCTGGGTGGAGATATGGCGAGAGCCGATTCACGCACGCGGCAAGTCGCGACGGACGGGTTTCTCCGTCTCGTAGGTCTCATCGAGGCACAGTTGGGAGGCACGGAAGCAAGCAAGCGTGGCAAGTCGCTGGCGGCCGCGTCAGCCATGATCGGTGCGCTGATGATGTCGCGCGTGGTCGATAACGAGGCGCTGTCGGAAGAAATACTCGAGGCTGCTCGGGATGCGCTGTGCAGATAACGCGGGAATGGCTTTCCTCGATGATTTGGCATCCTCGGTATTCTCGAATGATCCTGATGCTGCGTGAGCACACGCAGCAAACGAAGCCAATTAAATCGGGGATTGCGGTTTAGTCGACATTGAAGCGCCCCAATGCTCGACGAAGGTTTTGCCGAGGATCGAACGCGTAGCGCACCCGTCCCGGGGGAAACAGTTGCCTGTTGCCCGCGCCGATGACGACAGCAATTGCACCGGTGACGCGTAACACCAGTGCAATTGCGCGATGCAAGCCGGTCGTCAGTTCCCGACTTCCTTCAGCAGTGCCGCGGCGGCCAGTTTGCCGATGTTGTTGGACGCAAGCGGGCTATCGCCCGTGATCAGTTTCCGGTCCTGATGGCACCGGCCCGTCATGTCCTTGTTCAACACCTTGGCGCCGAGTTTTTCGAGGCTTTCGGCGACGAGCCACGGCAGCGGGCCCGGCATGTACCCGATATCGAGATTCGGCCCCTTGTCGAGGGCATCCGGGAACACGCAAACCTCGTAGTCCTTGAACGGATAGTTTTGCGGATCCTCGTCGACGGCCGCCGACAGCAGGCACGCCGGGCCGTGACACAGCGTGATGATGTGCCGGTCGTTGTCGAGCGCCCACTTGAGGGTTCGCTTTACCTCCTTGCTGTGCGGAATCCCGGCGAGCACGCCGTGGCCGCCGGGAATGAACACCGCGATGTACGGCGAATCGGCGCCGAGGTCCTTTTCGAGCACGTCGGACAATTTGAGCGGCGTCTTGAGTTTCGGCAGGTATTTCCGGTACGTGGACTGCACGGCCTCGTCGTCGCCGGGCATGGCCCACAGCTCCAGCTTGGCGGGATTGCCCGAAAGCGTCGCGACATCGATTTCAAAGCCGGCCTGATCCATGTGATGCATCGGCAGCAGCATCTCGACCGGATGATTGCCGGTCGAGAACATCTTGCCGTTCGTCATCAGGATGTAGCGTTCGTCCGTGGCGATCATCAGGACCTTCCACTTGCCGCCCTTGTACGGGTTCGGGTAATGCGCGCCGTCGAAGTCGGTCTTTGAAGACGTGTACTGCGACAACGAATACGGCGACGGAAAGTACGCATTGTTCTCGGCCGGATCGGGCGAGGGGATCTTGTCCGTTTGCTGCGGCTCGGTGGTCATAACTGCTCCTTTCACTGGACTGGGTTCAGGAATCGGTCTGGCGTCGACGATTGCCGTGCTCAGCCGACGGAGGCCTTCGAGTCTGCTCGGTAGGTCTCCTTTGCACTTCGAGGCGAAGACGGCGATTTCGCCAGGCCGCGCGAGCATGCCCGGAAATCTTACAACGCGGCCGGGATTAATTGCCCCCCCGATCAGGTGGGTTGCCGCCCGCGCGATCGATCTCGGCATGGCCGATCCGCCAGGACGGCTTGTCCCCCCAAACGTGGGGGTGTCCGGCGCATGCCGGTACGGTATCTTGACTGTCACCCTGGCCGACGCGAACCGTCGTCGACGACGGCCTGCATGGCCGCCAGAAACCTTGAATCGGGCCACGTCGCCGCTCACGGAGACTCTCATGAACCCTTCGCATTCCGGCTCCCGGGATGAGCCATTGCCGTCCGCGTCCACGTATCCGCTGCTGGTCAAGCAATTGCTTCACACCCCGCTGGCGACGCGGCCGGAACAGGAAATCGTTTACGGCGACCAGGTGCGCCACGACTACTGGACCTTCCGCCATCGTCTGGGTCAACTCGCCAGCGGGTTGTCGTCGATCGGCGTCGGGACCGGAGATACGGTCGCGGTGATGGACTGGGACAGCCATCGTTATCTCGAGTGCTATTTCGCGATTCCGATGATGGGGGCGGTGCTGATGACCGCCAACGTTCGGCTGTCTCCCGATCAGCTCCTGTACAGCCTCAATCATTCGGGGGCGCAGGTTGCACTGGTGCATCGCGACTTTCTGCCGATGCTCGCCGGCATTCGCGACCGGCTCGAAACGGTGAGACGGTTCGTGCTGATCGGCGACGGAGCCGAGATCGACCTTCCCGATGGGTTCGTCGACGAGTACGAGCATTGGGTCGGCGCCAGCCCGCCGGATTTCGTGTTCCCCGATTTCGACGAACAGACCCGCGCGACGACGTTCTACACGACCGGTACCACGGGGCTGCCGAAAGCCGTGGCGTTCACCCATCGCCAGCTCGTGCTGCACACGTTGGCCGGTATGGCGGCACTGTCGAGCGCGCGCGATCGCGGCCGCATCCATCGTGACGACGTCTACATGCCGATCACGCCGATGTTCCACGTGCACGCATGGGGCATTCCGTATATCGCGACCGCGCTCGGCCTCAAGCAGGTTTATCCGGGGCGCTATTCGCCGGACGGATTGCTCGCATTGATCGCGCGCGAATCGGTGACGTTCTCGCACTGCGTGCCGACGCTGCTTGCGATGATCCTCGACAGCCCGGCGCTGGCCGGGATCGACCTGTCGTCGTGGAAGGTGATCGTGGGCGGCTCGCCGCTGCCCGAGGGGCTGGCGCGGGCGGCACTCGCGCGCGGCATCGAGGTGTACACGGGTTACGGCATGTCCGAAACCTGCCCGCTGATGACGATCGCGCAGGTCGATCCGCCGCTCGGGGCCGGCTGCACGACGGACGACGACGATATCGCGCGCCGGACGAAGGCAGGCTTGCCGCTGCCGCTCGTCGACCTGCGCATTGTCGACGCCCAATTTCGCGACGTGCCGCACGACGGCCGCTCGGCGGGCGAAATCGTCGTGCGGATGCCGTGGGCGACGCAGGGTTATCTCGGCGACGGGGCGGCATCGGCCGCGCTGTGGGCCGGCGGATATCTTCATACGAACGACATCGGCGTGATCGACAAGGACGGTCGGCTGCAGATCACGGACCGGATCAAGGATGTGATCAAGACGGGCGGCGAATGGGTGTCGTCGCTCGAGCTCGAGGACATCCTGTCGCGCCATCCGGCCGTACGGGAATCGGCCGTGATCGGCGTGAAGGACGCGCGGTGGGGCGAGCGGCCGCTCGCGCTCGTCGTGCTGGCTGACGAGCATGTGGGCCGCGTCGGGCCGGCGGAGTTGCAGGCGCATGTGAAGCAGGTGGCCGACCGCGGGCTGATCTCGCGCTATGCGGTGCCGGAGCGCCTGCTGATCGTCGACGCGATCGAGAAGACGAGCGTCGGGAAGATCAACAAGCGCGCGCTGCGCGAGCGCTACGAGCCCGACTGAGTGCGGCGTGGCCGCCGGGTGCCGCTCGCACTTGCGGTGCGGCGCCGGGTCGGCACGACGGAATCGTCCGGAGGACGTCACCCGAGGGTCGTCTTGCCGAGATCCTCGAAGAGCCGGACGTTGTCCCAGTAGGCGGCGAGCCGCTCGATTCGGCCGTCGGTATCGAATTCGAACACGAACGCATGCCGGAGGGAGAACGTGCGTCCGCGGTTCTGGATGCCGGCGAATTCGCGTACCTGCGTGCCGCCGATCGTGACTTCGGCGGTGGCGTGACGGCCGGCGTCGTCCGCATGAATGGCGTCGACCTCGTTGTGCAGGTCCGGAAATGCGTCCAGCAGCGCCGCCCAGATGGCCTTGCCCTGTACGTCCGCCCGGCCGGTCACGCCGATCGGCACGTAGTCGAGGGTGGCATCCGGCGCGAACAGCGTGAGCATCCCTTCGATGTCATGCCGGCGATACCGGTCAAAAAACGCGGCGACGGCGTCGCGACTGTTCATGGCGGCTCCTGGGGAAAGCGCAGCGTCGGTGGCGGCGCGGGTCGCCCGCGATGCCGAGTTGCCAGAATGAAACGACATTGTCGTGCGAGGTACCCCCCGAATGGGGGGCTGAACATCGTGCGCCCGTTCAAGAACAATGCGGGTCCTTTGGAGCCGACCGCGATGCGGCGCCGCGAGCGGGCGGAGCGGTACGGACATCACCTACTTTTGACGGCCGGCGCCGACTCGCTATGCTGTTGCGGAGCGCCGCGGGCCGTGGCCGGGCATCTGGCCGGGCGGCCGGCGGTGCTTTTCCTGCCGGGCGGATACGCGCAGTGCGCGAGGAGAACGTGAACAGCATGACGCCGAGGGACAACAGACGATCAACCAGCCCGGCGGACGCCGACACGATCGAAGTGCTCGTGCGCACCAAGCTCGCGCCGCCGTCGGCCAGCGGGATCGTGTCGCGCATCACGCGGCTCGGGCGGCTGCGCCGTGGCCTCGATCGCCGTTTGACGCTCGTCTGCGCACCTGCCGGGTACGGCAAGACGACGCTGCTGGCGGAATGGCGCAACACGCTGGTCGAATCGGGCAGGAAGGTCGCGTGGGTGAGCCTCGACCAGGACGACGACAACGCGTCGATCTTTTCGTCCTACGTCGTCGCGGCGATCGTCGACGCGACGGGCGGGGTCGGCGCGCATGCCCGGCAGATGCTGCGCGACCGCGCACTGATTCCGCTGAAGGTCGTGTTCGACGAACTGCTCAACGAGCTGGAAAGTTCGGGTGTCGAACTGTTCCTGATGCTCGACGACTTCGATCGCCTCGTGTCGCCGGTCATCCACGACGCGATGTTCGGTCTGCTGCGCTACGCGCCGTCGAACCTTCACGTCGTGCTGTCGTGCCGTTCGGCACCGGCGCTGCCGCTCAGCTACTTCGATTCGCGCGACCAGCTCGTGCGAATCGACGAGAATGACTTGCGTTTCGACGATACCGAAACGCGCTCGTTCTTCGAGCTGATCGCCGGCAAGCCGCTCAACGCGGCAAACGTGGAGCGCCTGCGCGCGGCCACCGAGGGCTGGGTGTCGGGCCTGCAACTCGCGGCGCTTGCATTGAACGACGACAACGATGCGGCGCGCGTGGCCGAACAGGTCAGCCATGCCCGGGCCGGCATCGCCGCGTACCTGAACGAGAACGTGATGACGCAGGTGCCGGACGCGATCCGGCGCTTCCTGCTGCACACGGCCGTGCTGGACCGGATGACGCCGGCGCTGTGCGATGCGCTGACCGGCCGGGACGATGCGCTCGGCTGCCTCGAATGGCTGATCGGGCATAACCTCTTCATCCGGTCGATCGACGGCGACCGCCAGCGTTATCGCTATCACGCGTTGTTTCTGCAGTACCTGCGCGAGGAACTGGCGCTGCGCGAGCCCGATGCGGTGGCGACGCTCAATCGCCGTGCGAGCGAGTGGTATGCGGCGGAGCGGCAGTGGCCGGACGCCGTCCGGCACGCGCTGGCAGCGGGCGATTTCGACGCGGCCGCCGCCTGGGTCGAGGCATGCGCGATGAAGCTGATCGCGTCGAGCGACGTGCGCACCGTGCTCGACTGGGTGTCGCGCCTGCCCGGGCAGGCGCTGGCAGGCCGGCTGCGGCTGCGGATCGCGCATGCATGGGCGCTGGCACTGGCGATGCAGATCATCGACGCGCGGCACGCACTCGATGCGCTCGAAGCCGACATCGACGCGGGGCGGCTCGACACCGATGCCGTCACGGCGACCGAGTTGCTGGCCGTCCGCTCGCTGATCGTCGCGCTGTCGGATCGCAGCATCGAGGCGCTGCACCTGGGCGAGCGCGTACTCGCGGCCGGCCCGCCGTCCGGTTCGTGGGTCGAGCAGATCGGGCAGACCGCGCTGAGTTTCGGGCTCGGGTACGCGGGCCGCCTCGACGACGCGCTGGACCTCCGGGCGCGGGCCGAGCGCGCGGCGTCCGGCCACGAACCGCTGTTTGCGAACGTGTATCGCCAGAACATGTCCGGCCTCGCGGAGTTCGTCGCCGGCCGCTTGCACGACGCGTCGAAGACGTTCGAAACGGCGTTGCGTGCCGCGGAGCGGGCGGCGGGGCGCCTGTCGGCGGCGACGGCGCTGTCGTCCGGTTACCTGTCGGCCATTTACTACGAATGGAACGACTGGCAAAAGGTGCGCGACGCGCAGGTCGACCGCTTCGACATCGCGATGCAGGCGTGTTCGCTGGGGCCGCTGCTCAGGTTCGTGCAGACCGCCGCATTGCTGCAGTTCCAGGCCGGGCACGAAGCGCGCGCGCACGAACTGCTCGACGAGGCCGATCACATCGCATGCAGCCGGCAATGGCTACGGCTGCGCGTTGCATGCATGGCGACCGGCATCCGGCTTCACCTCCATGCCGGGAAGCCGACGCAGGCGCATCGCGTCGGGCGGGCGCTCGCATCGCTGGTGTCGGAGGCGCCGCCGGAAGAAACGTCGAGCCAGGTCGAGACATGGCAGATGGCGCAATCCGCACGTGCGCGCCTGCTGCTTGCCGATGCGCGCGCGGACGAGGCCGCGCAAGTCATGGCGACCGTGCACGAGTTGCTTGCCGCCCGCGGGTTCGACTGGCTGGCGGCGCAGGCGGCCGTGTTGCGCGCGCTCGCGTGCGAACAGGCGGGCGACGAAGAGACGGCGCTCGCGATGCTCGCCCGCGCGCTCGAATACGGTCAGGGCAACGGGCTCGTGCGGACCTTCGTCGACGAAGGTCCGCCGGTCGAGCGTATGTTGACGCGCGTGCAGAACCGGCTCGACCGGTTTCCGGCGCTCGGGGCGTGGTATCCGCGCGAACTGATGCGTGCGTTCGACGCGCAGCGCGCCGCGGGCGCGACGCCGGCCGGGCGGCCCGGCGTGGCCGGCAACCTGAGCGCCCGGGAAGTCGAGATCCTCGACTACGTCGCGCGCGGGCTCTCGAACAAGGAAATCGCCCGTGCGCTGCGCGTCGCGCCGGAGACGATCAAGTGGCATCTGAAGAACATCTTCGAAAAACTCAACGTCACGTCGCGCATCCAGGCCGTGCGCAGCGGGTTGGCGCTCGAAGCGTCCCGCACGCGCCCAGGCGGCGAATGAACGGCTTGCGCCCGCAGGCGATTGGCCGGGGCAGGCGATACAGCCTCTGATCCGGACATCGACCGTCGACCCATAGGTGTACGGACTGTTCGTTCGTCACGAAGAGCACGCCACGCTCGAGCGGATGAGGTTACGTCGTCATATCGGCTCGCGACCGGTGCGTCTGCGCGATCAGCGCGTTGACGCAAACGCCAAGCATTCCACATGATCGACCGACACTTCAGCCCCCCGACCGGGGGGCTGAAGTGTCGGCGCGGAATGCCGGACAATCGGTGACACCGAACGCGTCGCCGCACCTCGCTGGCGTGTCGCGTGGATGCAGCACTGGATGATGGGTCGAAATGGACATCCTTGAGAACATGCGGACGTTTGTGCGCGTCGTGCAGGCCGGCAGCTTTACGGCAGTAGCGAAACAGACCGATGTGGCGATTGCACAGGTATCGCGGGCGGTATCCGGCCTCGAAGAATATGCGCAGACCCGCTTGTTGAATCGAACGACCCGGAGGATTTCGCTGACCGACAGCGGACGGCGTTATTTCGAGCGCCTGCTGGCCATCCTAGGCGATGTCGACCAGGCGAATGCCGAGGCGAGAAACGCACTCGTCCGGCCATACGGGCGGTTGCGCGTGCACACGATGCCGGGCCTGGGGCAAAGCCATGTCACCGAGGCAGTCGTCACCTATCAGGCGGCTTTTCCCGAGGTGGCCGTCGACATCACCTATTCGCAGAGGATGCCGAACCTGGTGGAAGACGGCTACGACATTTCGGTGGTCGCGGCGTCGAGTCTTCCCGATTCGGGATACATCGCGCATACCTACGGAAGGTGCTACAGCGTGCTGGTCGCGTCGCAGGACTATCTCGACCGGCATGGCACCCCGTCGAAGCCGGCCGATCTTGCCGACCATACGTGTTTGCGCCTCGACACGCCGGCCGACTCGAACGATGAATGGTTGCTTCATGGCACGCGCGGCGAGGTGGAATCACACTCCGTTCTCTCGGCCCCGTTCCAGGCGAATGCACCGGAAGCGCTGGCGATCGCGTTGCGTGCCGGCATGGGCATCGGGTCGTTGGCGATTTACTCCGTCATTGACGATCTGCGGAGCGGGAAACTCGTCAGGGTGTTGCCGGGTTACCGCCTGACGATGCTCGACGTTTACGCGATGTACGTATCCCGGCAGTTCATGGACGCGAAGATACGGACATTTCTCGAGCATCTGCGCATGACGCTTTCGCCGGCGCTGGAAGCCGACGAAGGCGCATTGAATGCGATTGCCGCATAAGGCCTGCGCACTGCAACCGGCCGTGGCCGGCGCGACGCAGGCGCAATACCGGGCCCGATTCGAGTACCCACCCACCCGTAGTTTCCCGTTCGTTCAAATTGAGGAGAGCATGATGAAGTCACGCCTTATGATCGTTGTCGCCGGCTTTGTCGCATTGACGTCCGTCACGTCCTACGCGCAATCCGGTACCCCCGACACGCAAACGGCCACGCAGACGGCTGCCCCGTCGCGATCGGCCAAGAAGGCCGAGCGCCTGGAAAACCGTGCATTTGCGAAGAAGGTCCGTCAGGCGATCGTGAAAGCGCACGGGATCGGCAATGCACAGGTCACCGTCTTTGCCAAGGCAAAGACGGGTGAAGTGACGCTGGCGGGATTGATTACCGACGAGTCGCAGGACAAGGCCGCGGTGGAAGCGGCTCGCCAGGTGCCGGGCGTCACGTCGGTGACCAGCAAGCTTCAGTTGCGCATGGAAGGCGGGCAGTGATGCGGCGTATGTCGCATTGCTGAGCGATACCGGATCCTCCGGATGTTCGCATTCGAAGGATCTTCGCCATGCAGGGCGCTGCATTCGACCCGCCGCGTGCATGCCGAAGTCTCGCCGGACGAGCCAGTCGCCTACTGCAAGGAGCGGATGGCGGCGTACAAGTATCCGCGCATCGTCGAGATCATCGACGAACTGCCGAAGACCATGACGGGGAAGATCCTGCGGCGCGAGCTGCGCGGGTGAGCGCGCGGCCGGCGAGGCACCGCATCACGGGTGGCTCCCGTGTCCGCGTGAACGGGATCGAATATGTCGCCCAGTTGCCGACGCAGCCAGCCATTCGCGGGATCGGCATCGGCATTCGCGTGCCAGTAGAGATAGGTATCGATCGACGCGTCGAACGGGCATTCGAGCATCCGGTTGCCGCACATCTCGTTGAGCAGCCGCGCGTACCGCTCCGGCATGGTCAGCAGCAGGCCGGTCTGGTTGACGACGCGGCACGCGACGTTCGCCGCCGAGCCTGACGAGCGCGACATCCTCGACGCCGCCGCCGCGCTGCCGGCTCGTCACGAGCACGTGCTCTTCGGCGAGATAGGCGTCGAGGTCGAGGCGCTGTCCGACGCGCGGGTGATCGCGCCGGCACAGCACGACGTACCGGTCGGTCGACAGCCGGGTACTGCGGACGGATTGCGGGTGCGGCAGCAGCACGTCGATCACGGCATCGAGCGAGCCCGTGAGCAGGTCGGCCTCTATCGCGCGCCGGTCGTGTTGCACCGCGGCGATATCGATCGACGGTGCGTGCTGTGCGACGTATTGCGCGATGGCCGGCAATACCACCGGTTCCTGGGCATTGAGGATGCCGATCGTGAAACGCCTGATCGTCGTCGCGACATCGAACCGGCTGGCTTCATGCAGCGTGCATTCGAGCATATGCAGGCCGTTGCGCACGCGCGCAATGATCGCTCTCGTGAACGGGGTGGGCATCATGGCATTGCCGTGGCGCTCGAACAGCGGGTCGCCGAGCAACTCGCGCAGCCGGTTCAGCGCATGACTGACCGCCGACTGACTGAGGCTGAGCTGCTGCGCCGCGCGCGTGATGCTCTGCTGGGCGTAGATGCGTTCGAGTACCACCAGCAGGTTCAGGTCGGTACGGAAAAGGTTCATGACGTCGCGAATGAAAGGAGGGCGCGGCAGCAGCGGCGATTCGTGAGAAATACCGCGCGAAGACACGTTTTTCCACCCCCCGGACGGGGGGCGGTTCGCCTCGCGCCGCTCGCCCCGGTATTCCATGCGTACGCGAGCCCCGAGTGACGGTCGTCGACGGGAACAGTCGGTGTTTCCCCGGGGGACACGTGAGCGCGCCGACGCCCCCCACCTGTGGGGGCTGCTATTCGTCGATGGCGGAAATAAGCTCGGTCGTCCTGGCGATCGCGCAGCAAAGGCAGACCGGACAAGGAAGCGAACCCTATCTTACGGATGACGAATCGACTGGCGAGATGACGGATACACGAGCGATCCCGATTCTCAAAACTGGCGATGGAGGAGACATATGACGTTGAATGCAAGCGCAGTTTCACGTATCCGGTTGCACGCGAAGTTTCGAGAGCTGGTCGACGAACGCGCACGCCTGGGCCGGGTGTCGATGGTCATCGTGCTGGGCGCGTATTTCGGGTTGATTGCGCTGGTCGCGTTGCGGCCCGACCTGTTGCGCAGCGCCGCGTGGGCTGGCAGTGTCACGACCGTCGGCGTGATCTTCGCGATCGCCGTGATCGTTGCGGGATGGGGGCTGACGTGGCTGTATGTCCGCGTCGCGAATGACCGGTTCGAACGTCTGACCGGCGAATTGCTGGGCGAGGTGGGGCAATGAAACCGATCGCACGCGTTTCGACCGCGGCATGCGCGCTTGCCGCCGCGCCGGGCGGCCTTGCGTGGGCCGGCCCCGCCGTGGAGGCGGGGCAGCGTCAGCCGCTCAATCCGGCCGCCATCGCGATGTTCATGGTGTTCGTCTGCATGACGCTTGGCATCACGTACTGGGCGGCGCGCCGTACCAGGACGGTCAACGACTTCCTCACCGCCGGCGGCGGAATCAGCGGGCTTCAGAACGGCCTTGCGGTCGCCGGTGACTACATGTCCGCCGCGACGTTGCTCGGCGTCGTGAGTCTCGTCTACGCGAAGGGCTACGATGGCCTGCTGTATGTCGTCGGCTTCTTCGTCGGATGGCCGGTGATGCTGTTCCTCATGGCCGAACGGCTGCGCAATCTCGGCCGGTTCACGTTCGTCGACATCATCGCCTACCGGCTCGATCCGGTCAGCACGCGCTGGATGGGCGTGGTCAGTTCGTTGACGGTCGTGTTCTTCTATCTCATCGTCCAGATGGTCGGCGCGGGGGAACTCGTTCAGCTGTTGTTCGGCATCGACTACAACTATGCGGTCATCGGCGTCGGGTGTCTCATGATCGTCTACGTGACGTTCGGCGGGATGATCGCGACGACGTGGGTTCAGATCATCAAGGCCGTCCTGCTGATGTTCGGCGGCACGTTGCTGACGCTGTTGGCGCTCGGTCACTTCGGTTTCAGCTTCGAACGGCTCGCGCGGTCGGCGATCTCGGTACACCACGCGGGGAACGCGCTGATGGAGCCGGGCCGCCTGTTCTCGGACCCCGTCTCGGCCGTCTCGATGTCGCTCGCAACAGTGTTCGGGCTCTCCGGACTGCCGCACGTGCTGATGCGCTTCTTTACCGTTCCGAATGCACGGGAAGCCAGGAAGAGCGTATTCGTGGCGAGCACGTGCATCGGCTTCATGTTCATTGCGATGTTCGTCATCGGGCTCGCGAGCGTCGTGATCGTCGGCACCGATCCGCAGTTCTTCGAGGGCGGACGCGTGGGCGGCGTGCTGCGCGGCGGGAGCAACATGGTGGCGATGCATCTCGCGGACGCGACGGGCGGCAGCCTGTTCCTCGGTTTCCTCGCGGCGGTGACGTTCGCCACCATCCTGGCCGTGGTGTCGGGCCTGGTGCTGGCGGGTGCGTCGGCCGTATCGCACGACCTCTATGCGGGCGTGTTGCGCAAGGGCCGAGCGAGCGGGGCCGATGAAATCCGCGTCACGCGGTGGACGACGCTGGCGATCGGCGCCGTGGCCGTCGTGCTCGGCCTCCTGTTCAAAGGGCAGAACCTCGCTTTTCTCGTGGCACTGGCGTTCAACGTTGCCGCTTCGGCGAATTTTCCGCCGCTCGTGCTTTCGATGTACTGGAAGGGGCTGACGAGCCGCGGGGCCGTCTGCGGCGGCGTCGTCGGGCTCGTATCGTCGGTCTCGCTGGTCATTCTGTCGCCGGCGGTGTGGAAGTCGGTGCTCGGGCATCCGGCTGCCGTGTTCCCGTACGATCATCCGGCGCTGTTTACGATGCCGCTGGCGTTCCTGGCGAGCTACGTGATGTCGACACTCGATCGCAGTTCGAAGGCCGACGCGGAGCGGCATGCGTTCGACGCCCAGTTCGTGCGCGCCCAGACCGGGCTCGGTGCGGAACGGGCCGTCGAGCATTGACCGGAACGAACCGCGTCGCCCGCCGTGCGCCGGTGAACGAGCCGGAGTGCGCGGCGGGTGCCGACGCGTGGTCAGTGCGGGCGGAAAGCGGAGAGCGGCGAGTCGGGTGCCGCGAGTGCGCTGTGAATGAAATGCAGGCTGCCGAGCACCGTCTGAAGGCGGGGCGCGGACGGGCCTGCCGCATCGGTGGTCTGCATCGTCCGTTGCAGCGTGGCGATTGCAACCTGTACCGCGTGCGTGGCAGCAGCGCTGGCCTTCGGTGTCGGCGCCTCGAACAGCAGCCGGATCGCGCGGCACGCGGATGCGCAATCGTCGAGCCAGGCCGGTGCGGCGTCCGGCGCGGCTCGTGCCGCCTCGATGGCCGTTGCGTCGCGCAGGTCCGCGACGGCCGAGCCGATCTCGAGGACGGACAGAAACCATTCGACCGACTCGCCGTTTGCCACCGGGTCGTCACGCGATATCGACCGTACCTGATACATGAGGTCGCGCGTGCGGCTTTCGAAGCGCGTGCGCAGCGTTGCGACCGAATCGGTGCATGCGAACACGACCTGCCTGCGCAGGTCGGCCAGCAGATGCCGGCGCAACCCGCGCATCGTCGGCGGCAGGAACAGCTCGAACGCGACGGACGCCATCAGCATGGACAGGACCAGCGCGATCGCGTCGTTCATGAAGGACGTCGGATCGTAGGCGACGACATTGTCGGGGCCGGTCAGAAAGCAGAAATAGATGCAGTAGCCGATGCCGTACCCGGCCAGCGACGCGCGCGTCGTCATCCAGCATCCCAATGCGAGCGGCGCGGCGAGTACCACGCAGAGCAGCGGGAAGCCGTCGATGACCGGATAGACGACGAACATGACGATCAGCCCGACGACGGACGCGAACGCGGTGCCGATCGCCATCTGGAACGCGGTGCGAGACGGGTGCGCGGAGGACGCGACCAGCGCGCAGATGGCACCGCCGTTCAGCACGAGCAGGGCGCCCGACGGCCACGCGGTCGCGATCCAGAACGCGCTGAGCACGAGCGTCAGCAGCATTGCGCGGACGCCGGCGACTGCCGCGATGAGCGGATTGGTACGCGGTTCGTAGGGCGTCACCCACTGTTCGCGCTCGTGCGCGGTGGCGTTCAGCGACAGATAGGTGCTCGCATAGGCGACATAGCTGCCCAGGAACCGGTCGAGCAGGTCGACCGCCGTGTCGAAATCGAGCGCGGTCGCGCCGCTGCCGAGCCGGTCTCGCGCCGACTGCGCGCGGCCGGGCAGCGCCGTGCGGCAGTGCTCGAGCGTGGCGGCCAGCGACGCGGCGAATGCGTCGATATCGTCGGCGTGCGTCGCGTCCTGCCGTATGAGTCGGAGCGGCTCTGCGATACCGGCCATCAGTGCGTCGATCTCCGTCAGCACCCCATCGGCTCGCGCGACACGCAGCCGGGCGATCAGCTGACTCAATGCGTGCAACCGCGTCGACGCCGCCATGCGCTCCGCATTGAGCCGCGTCAGGCGGCCGTTTCGCAAGCGCGTGTCGGGGCCTTCGAACACCGCTGCGCTGCGCGCGGCTTCCGCGCTCACGGTCTCGTCGACGATGCGCACGCTCAGCGCCTCGAGAAACGACCGGTCGATCCGGCCGGACAGAATCGACAGCACGTCGTCCGCGAACGCGGTGAACCGCGTGCGGTTCACGCGGCTGATCTGTTCGCTGACATGCTGCGGAAAGACGAGCGCGCTGACTGCGCCCGAACTCAGGATGCCGATCGTCACCTCGGTCACACGCGTCATCGCAGAAAGAAAGGCCGCGTCCGGATGCTGCCATGACGGGATGCCGATGAGCGCGGCCGTGTAGCCGGCGAGCACGAATCCATAGGTCCGGAAGTTGCGGTTTCGCGCGGCACCTGCGGTGCACATGCCGATCCAGAGCGCGGTGGCGCCGAGGAAGAGTTCGGGTACCTGACCGAACAGGCCGATCAGCACCAGCATGGCCAGCAGGCCCACGATCGTGCCGCAGATCCGGTACAGGCTTTTGGCGAGCACCATGCCGCTTTGCGGCTGCATCAGCACGAAGACCGTCGTCATCGCCGTGCGCGGCATCGGGAGTTCGAGCTTCATCGCCACGCCGAGCGCCAGCAGCGCGGCGAGCAGGGTCTTGAAGATGTACAGCCAGGTGACGCCGCTCGTGCCGGCCCAATGACGGGCCGCATCGGCGATGCCTGTTTGGGTATCCGAAATAGATGACGTGAATCTGGAGGGCGGCGAAGACATGATGGATGTGGTGCGCGATGCAGGCGTGCGGCGACAGGACGACCGTGATTGTATTTTCCGGAAGCGCGTTCGAGTATTGCGCGTGGTGTTAAACGCTTTTTCGGGATCAGGATCGATGTGATCGCGCGACGGCCGCGTTCCCGCGCGTGTCGTTCGTGCGCGAGCCGGCGGCGAACCGGATGTTCGCCGCCGGTGCGGGGGGCGCTCCGCGGGTCAGGCGCGCGTCAGCAGTTTCAACAGCGCGTGGGCGGCCGGTTCGGACGACGCCGGATTCTGGCCGGTGATCAACAGGCCGTCGACGACCACGTACGGTTGCCAGTCATCGGTTTTCGAATAACGGCCACCCTTCGACTTGAGTTCGTCCTCGACGAGAAACGGCACGACGTTCGTCAACCCGACGGCATCCTCTTCCGAATTCGAGAAGCCGGTGACGTTCCTGCCGGCGACGAGCGGCTTGCCGTCCGGCCCCTTCGCATGGCGCAGCACACCCGGTGCGTGGCAGACGGTTGCGACCGGCTTGCCCAGGGCGATGGCCTGCTCGATCAGCGAGACCGACCGTGCGTCTTCGGCGAGATCCCAGAGGGGGCCGTGGCCGCCCGGATAGAACACCGCGTCGAACGCGTCGACCGCGACCTCCGACAGTTTTTGCGTGGCCGCGAGCGCGGCGCGCGCGGCCGGATCGGCTTCGAAGCGGCGCGTGGCGTCGGTCTGGAACGCGGGGTCCGCGCTTTTCGGATCGAGCGGCGGCTGGCCGCCGGCCGGCGACGCCAGCGTGATGTCGGCGCCCGCGTCTTTCAGCGTGTAGTAGGGAGCCGCGAATTCCTCGAGCCAGAAGCCGGTTTTCTCGCCGGTCGAACCGAGGGTGTCGTGGGAAGTCAGGACGAACAGAAGTTTCATGATGTCTGGGGATGGAGATGAATGAGGGATGCGCGAATTCGCTTCATGCAGCGACTTCGGCGACGCGCACGACCACCTTGCCGAAGTTCTTTCCTGCCAGCAGGCCGATGAGCGCTTCCGGCGCACGTTCCAGGCCGTCGGTGACGTCTTCGCGCGGCGTGATCTCGCCGGCCTCGACCCAGCGGCCCATTTCGGCCAGGAACGCCTGATAGCCGGTCGCATAGTGGTCGAGGATGATGAAGCCCTCCATGCGGATCCGTTTCTTCAGGAGCGTGTCGGTCAGGCGCGGCAGCCGGTCGGGGCCGGGCGCCGGTTCGCTGTCGTTGTATTGCGAAATCAGGCCGCAGAGCGGCACGCGTGCGCCGACGTTGAGGAGCGGCAGCACGGCGTCGAAAATCGCACCGCCGACGTTCTCGAAGTAGATGTCGATGCCGTCGGGGCAGGCTTGCGCGAGCTGCCGCGCAAGATCGGGGGCCCGCCGGTCGATGCACACGTCGAAGCCGAGCGTCTCGGTGACGTACCGGCATTTCTCCGCGTCTCCCGCAATGCCGACGACGCGGCAGCCCTTGAGCTTCGCGATCTGGCCGACGACGGCGCCCACCGCGCCGCTCGCCGCCGCGACCACGACCGTTTCGCCCGGCTTCGGTTGCCCGATCTTCAGCAGGCCCGTATAGGCGGTGAAGCCCGGCATGCCAAGCACGCCTAGCGCATGGGACGGGCGCTCGAGATCCGTGCCGAGCGGCATGAGGTCGGCGCCGTCGGAGAGCGCGTAGTCCTGCCAGCCGCTGTCGCCCAGCACCAGCTCGCCCACCGCGAACGCGGGATGCTTCGACGCGACGACGCGGCTGACGGTGCCGCCCACCATCGTGTCGCCGAGCGCAACCGGCGGCGCGTAGGACGGCGCGTCGCGCATGCGCCACCGCATGTAGGGATCGAGCGACAGGTAAAGCGTCTGCAGGAGGACTTCGCCGTCGGCGGGCGTCGGCACCGCCGTGGTTTCGAGCCGGAAGTCGTGCGCTGCCGGCGCGCCGACGGGGCGGCTGGCCAGGACGACCCGGCGATTGACGGATGGGGAATGCGGCATGGGTGACCTCTGTGTAACGGTTTCGCCGCCCGGATCGTGCCGGCGGCGGCGGGTTGTTCGCGTGACGGTCGGGATGCGCGGGACGACGTGCCACGACGGCACGACGCACGAACAAAGTAGACCAGTCGTCTATAGCGTGGACGCTTGCCGGCAACGTCACAGGGCATGACCTGCGGGGGTGCGCCGGGTTGCGCCATGCATCGCATGAATGCGAGGGTCGATAGGGCGGTCGAACCGTGACGCGGATCATACGACTGAGTAGACCAGTCGTCTAGCGAGGGTGGGGCGCGATTTCGCGCTTTCCGATCGGTCCCGTTTGCGGTTGACGCGGCGCGCATGGCCACGGCGAACGGGGTATCCGTTCCCCGCAAGGGCCGTGTCATAAGGCGCTCGCCGGAATCGGGCGTCGCTGCGACTGACGGCATGCGGCCGCTTTCGACCCGTGTCGTCGATGCGGTCCGCCTCCCCATTCGGGGGGGCCGTTGGCTGCGGGAAACGCCGTAACGTAGTCGGCAAGATCGCCGTCCGGGTGGGCGCGCAATCATCGTGAACCGAGCGGGAGGATGCATGACCAGAACGGTGTTGATAACCGGTGCAGGGTCCGGATTCGGGCGAGGGGTCGCGTTCGCACTGGCGGAGCGGGGGCATCGCGTCATCGCGTGCGGCCAGATCTGGCCGCAGGTCTGGGCACTGCGTCAGGAGGCCAAGGCGCGCGGCGTGGACATGCAGGTCATCAAGTTCGATGTGACGAACGAAATCGATCGTGCGCACGCATTGACGCACGAGATCGATGTCCTGCTGAACAACGCGGCCATCATGGAGTCCGGCCCGCTCGTGGAGATCCCGATCTCCGTGTTTCGTTCGGTCTTCGAAACGAATGTCTTTGCGGCGCTGGAGGTCGCGCAGGGATTCGCGCGCAGGATGGTCGCGCGCGGGCATGGCCGGATCGTCTGGATGTCGTCGGTCGCGGGATTGATCAAGGTGCCGTTCGACGGCGCTTACGCCGCGTCGAAGCATGCCGTCGAAGGCATCTGCTCCGCGATGGCGGAAGAACTGCAGCCTTACGGCGTCGAAGTCGTCACGATCAATCCGGGTGCCTATCGCACCGGCTTCAACGATACCGGCATGGAAAGCATGGATCAGTGGTGGGATCAAGGCGAGCGCGTCGTCGCCCATTGGCCGACGCGCGAACTGAATCGGCAACACGATCCTGCGGAAATGATCGACGCCATCGTCACGGTGATCGAGGCGGAGGCGCCGCCGTATCGCACGGTCAGGCCCGAATCCGCCGAGCAGCTCGTACGCGACGAACAGGCCGCCGCATGGCAGCGGGTCGTCGGCCGCAAACAGTGACCGGCTCGAACGAACGCCCGTCGGTCGGCGAGTTCGGCATGCATGGAAGCGGGTTGCCGTCAGCATCGGGGGCCGGTGCTTCCTGAGTTTTTTTCACCCCCCCGTACTGGGGGTAGAGCGGTCGGCAGGACAACGCTATCGTTGGCTCATCGTCGCGACGGGCCGAAACGATGCAGGCCGGTTCGTATCGAGCGGGTGCGGTGACGTCGTCCGGTTCCGGAGCGAGACTGCGCAGCATGAAACGGCTCGATCGTTCCACACCGACCTCATCTGCCGATCCGACCGCGGCTGAAAAAACTGCCAGGACGTCGTGCTGAACCGCGCATGAACCCGTCGACGATTGGGGCGCGTCCGCCTGTCCACGCGAGCCGGCAGCAGGGCAGCACGCATGCACGCGCCGCCCACCCGGAATGTCCGGCCCGGGATCGATGCCGGCATCGTGTCAATTGCACTGCGCGACGGTTCGCGTTGCGCGGAGAAACCCGCCATGATTTTTGAAATTGCCCAGATCGAGATCCAGGAAAACCGAGAGCAGGAATTCGAGCGCGCGGTCGCCGAGGCGAAGCCGCTGATCGAACGCGCCCCCGGTTGCCATGGCTTGCGCCTGTATCGCGGTATCGAGCAACCGTCGCGCTACCGCCTGATGGTGCAATGGGAAAGCGTCGCGCTGCACGACGCCTTTCGCCAGACAGCCGATTTTCAGCGATGGCGCGAACTGGCCGGCCCCTTCTTCGTGGGCCCGCCGTCGGTCGAGCACGTGAGCGAAGTCCGAATCGCCGGTGCATGAGGCGCGGTACGCCGCCGCATGCGTGCGGCGTGCCCGGCCGGCACCACCGGCACCCTGGGTTCTTGCAAGGAGAGAGGGGCGGTGAGGTTCTCCACGATCAGCACGCAGATTCAACTGGCGAGACGGCCGAACGGCCAGCCGGTCCCGGACGATTTCCTGACGGTCGAGGTGCCGCTTCCGGCGTTGGCGGACGGCGAGGTTCGCGTACGCAACGAATACGTTTCGGTCGATCCGTACATGCGCGGCCGGATGGACGACCGGCCGTCGTATGTCGAACCGTTCAAGCTGCATGAAACGATGACGGGCGCCGCGGTCGGCCGTGTGACCGACAGCGCGTCGAGCACGTTCGCACCCGGCGATCTCGTGCTGCACCGCTACGGCTGGCGCGACATCGCGCAGGGCGCCGCGGTCGAATTCACCCGCGTCGCGGACTTGCCCGACTTGCCGAGCAGCGTTCACCTCGGCGTCATGGGCGCAACGGGCATGACGGCTTATGTCGGGCTGCTCGTGGTGGCACGCATGCGCGAGGATGAAGTCGTATTCGTGTCCGCCGCGGCGGGCGCGGTCGGCTCGCTCGCGGGGCAGATCGCGCGGCTGAAAGGCGCCGCGCACGTGATCGGCTCGGCAGGGAGCGACGAGAAAGTTGCCGTGATGCGCGAACGTTACGGATACGATGCGGCGTTCAACTACCGGCGCGCGCCGGTGCTCGAGCAACTGGCGGCCGCGGCACCGGCAGGTATCGACGTCTATTTCGACAACGTCGGCGGCGATCATCTCGAGGCGGCCTTGTCGGCCTTCAATTACGGCGGGCGGGCGGCGATCTGCGGCGCCATTTCGCAGTACGACCGCGTCGGCGTGTCGCCCGGGCCGCGGTTCATGGAAAACGTCGTCTATCGGAGCCTGACGCTGACGGGCTTCCTGCTGCACGACTATCGGCAGCACCGCGACGCGTTCGTCGACGAAATGGCGGCGTGGTTGAGAGCCGGGCAGATCGTGCATGACGAAACGATCGTCGACGGTATCGCGCGCGCGCCGGAGGCCTTTATCGGGCTGATGAACGGGACCAACACCGGCAAGATGCTGGTCAGGATCACGTGACCGATTGAACACGCGCGGTCGACCGGGCCCACGGCTCGACCGCACCGGCTTGCGAGCGGGACATGCCTGATGCGATTTCACGACTGGACGACGGGCCGCGCGTGGGTTCCGCCCGCGAGTTCGCGGGTGCCCGGGTGACGGTGCTGGAATGCGACGGAAGCGTGCTGATGGTTCGTTGGGTCGAGCCCGGCGTCCGGCACTTCGGCGAGCAGCGCTGGCGGCGTGTCGTCGCGTCACGCCGCGGCATCTGCGTGCTGACGCACTTGCCGATCTTCCCCGGCGACGCGGTGTTTCGTCCGGCGGAGCGGCCGAGGCCCACCAACGCCGGCGCGATGATCCTCGCGAACGATGCGCTGATCATGCAGCCTGGCTGAACGCGTGCCGGCGCGCGCTGCGCCGGCCCGACCGGATCACGATTGCACGACGGTATTCCTGAGTACGCCGATCCCCTCGATCTCGATCTCGCACACGTCGCCGGCGCGCATCCAGCGCGGCGGATTGCGCGCCATGCCGATGCCCGACGGCGTGCCGGTCGCGATGACGTCGCCTGGCTCGAGCGTCATGACTTCGCTGATGGTGGCGATCAGCGCAGCGATGTCGAAGATCATGTCGTTCGTATTGGCGTCCTGCATGACGACACCGTTGAGCCGGGTCTGAAGCCTGAGACCGGCCGCGCCCGCCGGCAATTCGTCGACGGTCACCAGCTCGGGGCCGAGTGCGCCCGTTTCGTCGAAATTCTTTCCGACCGTCCATTGCGGCGTCTTGAACTGATAGTCCCGCAGGGTCGCGTCGTTGAAAGCCGTATAACCGGCCACATGGTTCAACGCATCGCTTCGCGCGATGCGCCGGCCGCCGCGCCCGATGACGACCGCCAGCTCGCCTTCGTAGTCGAGCTGATCCGATTCCGTCGGCATGCGTATCGCGGCGCCGTGCGCGGTCAGGCTGCTGCGAAAGCGTGCGAAGAGTGTCGGATACGACGGAACCTCGTAGCCCGCCTCGTGCGAGTGCTCGACATAGTTGAGCCCGACGCAGATGATCTTCGCCGGCCGCGTCACGGGCGGGAGCAGGGTGCAATCGGCCAGGTCCAGCGGCCGGCCGGCCAGCTGGAGGCGTTCGCTGGCCTGCGCCAGCGCGGCAGGACCGCCGGAAACGAGGGTGTCGAGATCGCCGGGAAAGTCCGGGTCGCTACGCGTCAGTCCGAGATAACGGCCGTCGCCGGACCGGATGGCGACGCCGGTGGCGCCGTCGCGGACAAAGCTGATGAATCGCATGATGGTTTTCCGATAATCGAGTCAAACAAGTGGAAGGCCCGTGCCGCGCAGTCCTTCGATCGCGTGCGGGCGATGGGCTCCGCGTGATACGGGCCGCCGCCCGAGGTCATTTGCCGGTCGAACCGGGCGCACCGTCGTCGGTCACTTCGTTCGTGACGGCGGCCCGAATCCGCTTCAGTTGCGCCGGATCGACCTGCCGCCGGACTTTCGCGACGTCCGATGCGCTCACCGTGCCGGCACGATTGCCCCAGCTGCCGCGGACGAACGTCGCGAGCTCGGCGACCTGCATGTCCGACAGCCGCCAGCCGAATGCGGGCATGGCCAGCGGCGCCGGATCGGATCGGGTCGACGGCATCCGCGAGCCGGTCAGAATCACGTGAATGACCGACGACGGATCGTCGGACGTGACCACCGCGTTGCCCGCCAGCGCGGGGAACGCCTTCATCGCGCCGCTGCCGTCCGAGCGATGGCACGCATTGCAGTTGTCGAGGTACAGCAACGCGCCGCCCGTCGGCGTGACGCCCGAGCGCAACGCCGCAGTCGTATCGGACTTGACGGGAGGTGCCGCCGACGTCCGCGTTGTGCGACCGGGGCCCAGGCTGACGAGGTAATCGGCCACCGCGGCCAGGTCGGCGTCGCTGAAATACTGCGTGCTGTTCTCCACCACTTCGGACATCCCGCCGAACGCGGCGCTGCCGTGCGATCGTCCGGTGCGCAGAAGCTGAACGATGCTGTCCCGTGTGCGCTCGCCCGCGCCGTTTCCGTCGCCGGGGCGCAGATCGGGCGCATGCCAGCCCGCGAGCGTGTAGCCGCTCAGGTACAGGTCCGTCCCGCGTGCGTCCAGCGCCTTCTCCTGGCCCATCGGGCCGTGAGGCGTATGACATGCGCCGCAGTGCGCGAGCCCTTGAACGAGATAGGCACCACGATTCCACGTCGCGCTTTGCGTCAGGTCCTCGCGATACGTGCCACTGGGCCGGAACAGAAGATTCCATCCCGCGAGCAGCACGCGCAGGTTGAACGGAAAGTGGAGCCGCGTCTCGGTGTTCGGCTGGCCGATCGGGCGCACGCCGTGCATGAAGTACGCATAGAGTGCACGGGTGTCGGCGTCGCTGACCTTCGAGAACGACGGATACGGCATGGCCGGGTAGAGCAGGTGCCCGTCCTTCGCGACGCCTTTGCGCAGCGCGGCCGCGAAATCGTCGTAGCTGTAGCGGCCGATGCCGTGCGTGGTATCGGGCGTGATGTTCGTCGAATAGATCGTACCGAATGGCGTTTCCATCGGCAGCCCGCCGGCAAACGGCTGGTCGCGGCGCGACGTGTGGCATGCCACGCAATCGCCGACGCGCGCCAGATAGGCGCCGCGCGCGATCTGCCCGGCATCCTGCGCGTTCGCGTCGGCCGGTGGCAACCACGTAGCCAGCGTGACGAAGGTACATAGCAGCCCGAATGAGATTCCGGCCAGTTTCTTGTATCGCTCACCCATTGCCTTTCCTATGTCGGTAGCAGCGGACCGGGATTCTTCAGGTACTGCTCGCGAATCGCGCGCGCCGAGAAATACGCTTGCGCGCCGACCATGCCTGTCGGGTTGTAGGCCCAGTTTTGCGGAAACGCGCAGGCCCCCGTCACGAATACGTTGTGGACGTCCCACGATTGCAGGTACTTGTTCACGACGCTCGTGTCCGGACGATCCCCGCAGACCGCGCCGCCCGTCGTATGCGTGGTCTGGTACGGCCGCATGTCGAAGTGATCGCCGATCTTCCCGGCGTGGACCGACATCGATTTCGGCTTCATCGCACGCGCGACCTGCTCGGCCTTGCCGGTGACGAAGCGCGTCATGCGCATCTCGTTGTCGTGCCAGTCGAACGTCATGCGCAGCAGCGGAAGGCCGTATGCGTCGCGATAGGTCGGATCGAGATCCAGGTAGTTCGTGCGGTAAGACATGACCGACCCCGCCGTACCGATGGAAAACGAATGCAGGTAGTTGTCCTTGAGCGCCTTCTTCCACGCCGAGCCCCATTTGGGCGTGCCTTCCGGCAGCAGGGTCTGTCCGATCGGACGGCCGCCGGTGACCATCGCGCTGATATAGGCACCGCCGACGAACCCCGCGGCGGAATGATCGAAGTGGTCCGCATTGAAGTCGTCGAATGCCTGGCCGCCGGAGCCGGCGCCGATGAACGGATCGATGTGGACGTCCTTGTCGAAGAACAGCGAGACCGCGCTGTTCTTCTGATAGGCGAAGTTCCTGCCGACGGTTCCCGTTCCCGTCGCCGGATCGTACGGCGTGCCGATCCCGGACAGCAGCAGCAGGCGCACGTTGTGCATCTGGAACGCGCACAGCACGACGATGCGCGCCGGCTGAAACACTTCCCGGCCCTGCGCATCGAGATAGGTCACGCCGGTCGCGCGCTTGCCGTCCGAATCGAGCTGCACACGCGTCACATGGGATCGGTCGCGCAACTCGAAATTGGGTTTGGCCAGCAAGGCGGGCAGGATGCAGGCTTGCGGCGATGCCTTCGCATACATGTAGCAGCCGAAGCCTTCGCAATAGCCGCAGAAGTTGCACGGGCCGAGCTGCATTCCGTACGGGTTCTGATAGGCGATCGACGCATTGGACGCGGGAATCGGAAACGGATGAAAACCGGCGTCGCGCGCCGCGTTCCGGAACAGCGTCGCCGGATAATTGTCGGCGAGCGGCGGGCACGGATAGTCGCGCCGGCGCATGGCCTCGAAGGGATTCCCGCCGTCGACGATCCGGCCGTGCAGATTGCCTGCCTTGCCCGACGTGCCCATCACGGCCTCGAGGCGCTCGAAGTACGGTTCGAGTTCGTCCAGTGAGTAAGGCCAGTCCTGGATCGTCATGTCGCCGGGGATGAACCCGGCGCCATATCGCTGCACGTAGTGCGAGCGGATCTTGAGGTCGGCGGCGTTGGCACGCCAGGTCGTGCCGTTCCAGTGCACGCCCGAGCCGCCTACCCCGGTACCCAGCAGGAATGCGCCGAGCTGCCGGTAGGGCAACGCGTCTTCGTTCGGCGCATGCCGGATCGTGACCGTCTCGTGCGCAAGATTCTGCATCAGCTTGCGCCGCTGAATGTAGGCGAGCTCGTCGGCGATGGCGGGGTACGCGAACTCGGGGCTCGTATCGCGGTTTGCGCCGCGCTCCAGGCCGACTACGGTCAGGCCGGCCTCGGCCAGCTCCATCCCCATGATCGAACCTGTCCAACCCATCCCGACGAGGACGGCATCCACTTCCGGCTTCGTGATTTGCGGCATATGCGTCTCAACCCTGTTGACCTTCGATGCTGACGGGCCCGTACGGGTAGAGCTTGCCGGTCCCGACCCAGTCGAGGAAGTCCGCCCTGGCCCCGGGAAAGCCGATCATTTTCCAGCTGCCCATCTCCTTGTTGCCGCCGTGTATCGGGTCCGACAGATAGCCTTCGCGGGTGTTCTCCAGCAGAAACGCGAAGAAATCCGCCGACGAGATCGCGTCGAATGCCATCGCGCCGGACTCCAGGCGTGCGAGCACGCCGGTTTGTTCCGCGACGGGGAGTTCGGCAAAGCGCTTGCCGGCGAACTCGCGCATGCAGCGTGCGTTCGTCGCCTGGATGCCGGCCCGATACAACTCGCGCGGCGTGAGCCTCGACTGATAGCCGAACAGCGGGGAGGCGGCGCGAAACGGACCCTGCATGTACCAGTGCGCCGCGTAGCCGTAACCGGTTTCCAGTTGCCGGTCGATGAAGACGGGAACGTTCAGGTCGAGCGCACCGGGCCCCTCGTCGTCGTGCGGGATCAGGCGATCTACCGCCGCGAGTACGAAGTGCCATTCTTCGGGCGTGAAGAACACCGGACGATAGGTGTCGAGCCGAACGCCGCTGCCGGCATTTTGCGTCGCCGTCGGTGCCGGCGATGCGTCGTCGCCCGAATGGCACCCGCCTATCGCGACGGCGGCGGGAACGATGGCGACGCGTTTGAGGAAAACACGCCGGCCTGACTCAGGCGCCGGCCTGTCGCCGGATGATTGGCTTTTGTTCATGGATGGGGCGGATCATTCCGTGGTGTCGTCGGAGCGCGGCCGCGAGGGTCTGCCGACCCTGCAGCGACAGCGTGCCGGTACGCACTTCAACAGGCATGGGTCGGGCGGATGCCCAGGAAGGGAGACGCGCGCCGGATCATGTGCCGAAGGGGCCATGCCGCCAAAAGTACCCATGGCCCGGCGCGAAGGCAGCCCCCTGTTCGGGGAGGGCGTGCAGGATCGACCCGCTCCGCGCTGCCGCGCGAGGTCGATCGGGGCGCCCCCCCACTTAGGGAGGATTCTTGCAAAGGCCCCGACGGGACGAGGATCATGACGTCGGCGAAGCTTGCTTTTTCAAACTGACGAATGCCGCTCAACGACGCCGGATTGCCGGCGCAGTCATTGCCATGCGCAGTGACATGGGGACCGCCGCGCCAGGGGATTGCAACTGCGTTACTTGATGCCGCCGCGGATCGCGAGCCGGGCGCGGCTCTGCCGAGGCGAGATGAAACCAACCCAGGAGTCTGCCATGTCGACTATCTCTCGACGTACCTTCGTCCAGTCAATCGGTGCCGCCACACTCGCGCCCGGTGTGTTGCTCGCGTCTTCGGAAGGGGGCGCTGCTCCCCAACCGTCCGCGCCATCACAGGGGGGAGGCGGAAGCTATGCCGACTACAAACATATCCGGGTGACCCGCGATAGCGGCGTCGCCACGGTTACCCTGGACTATCCGCCGCTGAATCTGCTCGACGAGGTTCTCTCGGAGGAGTTCGACTCGCTGACCCGGCTGCTGGAACAGGATGCGAGCGTACGTGTCGTTGTCCTGCAGAGCGCCGTGCCGAAGTTCTTCATCGCTCACTCGGGCCTGCATCGTGTCGGCTCGGCGCCGAAAACGACTTCGAATACGCGCACCTTCCGCCTGACACAGATGCTTGGCGAGCGCTTGCGCAACATGCCCAAGGCCGTCATCGCGAAGGTCGAAGGGATCGCCCGCGGCGGCGGCTGCGAAATTGCGCTGGCCGCGGACATGTGTTTCGCCGCGATTGGCGAAGCCGTGTTCGGTCAGCCGGAGGTCGTGTGCGGGCTCGTCCCGGGCGGTGGCAACACGCAGCGCCTGCCGCGGCGGATGGGACGCGCCCGCGCCCTCGAGGTACTGCTGGCCGGGGAAGACTTCTCCGCGGAGCTGGCCGACCACTACGGCTATATCAATCGTGCATTGCCGGCCAGGGAACTGGGCCCGTTCGTGGACAAGCTGGCACGCCGCATCGCGACGTTCCCGCCCTCCACGATTGCACACCTGAAGCGGTCCGTGGACATGGGGTCCGACGTTTCCTTCTCCGAAGGCTTGTTGGTGGAAGCGCACGAGGCCGATCTGTGCGTGGCCAACGAAGCGATACAGGCGCGTGTAAAGGCGATACTCGCAGCCGGTGCCGAGACCTACGAAGGCGAACTCCACTTTCCGGACCTGTCCGCGAAGCTGCCCCCCGCCGATTGAGCGATCTGCGCGGCTCCGGAAGAGGAGGCTCGCCGATTCGAAGACCCGACGCGGCACGCGTCGAGTCAGGCATGGAAATCGCTCCGCTACGTGGATCAGCGTCGCACCGACGCACATCCGATTTCGCGATCCACTGTCAGGAGGCCGCGCCATGCACGAATTCACGAACTGGAGCCCATTGGTTTCGCTGATCGCCGGGATTCTCATTCTGGTGGTACCGCGCCTGCTGAATTACATCGTTGCGCTGTACCTGATCATCATAGGGTTGCTCGGGCTTTTCGGCGGACATTTCCACTGACGCGCCGCGCGGAACGGCCCTGTGCATGACCGCACAGGGCCGCTTGCTCGAGTTTTCGGAGACGCGCAATGCCGCCGGGAAACGGCGGCGCGTCGGAACCTACATGTGCTCGACGCGTACCTCGACCGAATCCCTGGGCACGGTCAATCGCGTGCGGCCCAGCAGTGCATCCGCGGGCGCGGCGCCGTCCGGGTTCAACGGCTTCATCTTGTTGAACGTGACGGAAAAGGAGTCCGGCGTGACCGTGGCCGACGCGTAACCCTGCGCGTCGTGGTCGGCGTGGCACAGATCGGGGTTGTTCGCCATCAGGAAGCGGTCGAGCCTGGCAGGCGTCGCCGCGATGGACGCGAGCGGTGTGCCGTTCCATGCGGCCTTCAGGTAGGAATAGAAGGACATGCTGCTGATGCCGGCGCAGACGAAATCGACGATGACCGGCACCCCTGTCGCGGGATCGGGATCGTCCCGCACGATGCCGCACTGAAATGCATGCAGGTCTCCGGTGATCGCGACGACGTTATGGATCCCGTGCTCCCTCAAGTAGGCGAGCAGTTCGTGCTTGTGCGCGGGATAACCGTCCCATGCGTCGCAATCGACCACGAGGCGGGCTCCCGGTGTCTGGGGTGCACCCGGCATCACGAACCACAGACGGTTCAACATCACCTCGTTGCCCCACACCTTCCAGGTTGCCGGCGAACCCTTCATCGCGGCTTTCCACCATTGCGTCTGTTCCGGACCGAGCAGCGACGGCGGGCGGCCCAACTGCCGGGCAAGACGCGCCTCGTCGCGTAGCAGTCCATCCTGCTTGACGAAGTAGCGCGAGCCGGCCGCGTCGTCACCGTGCACCGGGTCGTGCCCGTGCGCGCGCGCGATAGCCGCTTCGCTCACGACATGGTCGTCGCGATACAGCCGCTCGTCCGTCATCACCAGATGCATCAGCATGCCGAAACGAAAATCGCGGTAGATGCGAATGTTCGTGTACGACGGATCGTCCGGCTCGAAGCGCACGTCGCCCCAATCCACCGGCATGTACTCCGCCCACGCGCGACTGGCGTTGCGCCGCCGCCGGGTTTCCTGTCGCTCCTCGTTGGTGTAGACCTGATGGTCCTGCCAGCAATCGTCGGAAAATTCGTGGTCGTCCCAGATCGCGATCATCGGCAGGCGCTGGTGCAGTGTCTGCAAGCGCGAATCCGTACGATAGGTGCGATAGAGCGTCCGGTAGTCGTCGAGCGTGTCGGCATACGCGCGGCCGTCCGCGAGCCGCTTGCCGTCGGGCAGGTGCAGCGGAGAATGTGCCGGCTCGGCCTGGCCGGGGGGAGAGGTCCCGACCGTTTCATAGATATAGTCACCCACGTGCACGACGAAATCGAGATCGCGTTCGGCGGCCATCAGCGTCATCGCCTGCCAGTGGTTGACGCTCCAGTCCTGACAGGTGAGCCACGCGAAGCGAACCTGTTCGTTGGCCTCGTCGGCCTCCGGTGCCGTGCGCGCGACACCGGTCATGCTGACGTCGCCGCCTGCGACGAACCTGTAGTGGTAGGTCGTCTTCGGCGAGAGCGCCGTCACCTTCGCGCGCACGGTGAAGTCGTAGATGGCCAGCGCCCTCAGCGGTACGCTGGCGACGAGCGTCGAGAAATCCGGCAGCGTCGATACTTCGAGCCGTAGCGGTACCGCGCGCGCGGCACTTCTTGCATCGTGCTGGTCGCCGCTCGGTACCGGCACGCAGCGTGTCCAGAACACGATGGAGCGATCGCGCGGATCGCCGCTTGCGACACCTTGCGGAAATTGACTGGTTTTTTTGCGCACGGTGCTGCCCGGCAGGCCCGCTGGTGAAACGTCATACGGGACAGCAGCGGCGGCAGCCGCAATGGTAAAAAAGGCCGACGACTTGAGGAAATGGCGACGATCCATTGATCCTCCCGATCGCATCCCGCGGATGCAGGAAGCACTGCAGCAGGCGTCCGCTTCTCTCGCTCAACGAGCTTGCCGGCGTTACGCAGCGAGGGCAGGTAGTGCAGTCGATCCGGAACATTACTGCGAAGATCGACGCCTGAAAAGTCGTACGAACCCCATCTCGAAGGCACGCACGCTACCTGGCGGGCGGACCCCGTATTCAGGAACACGAATTGCTGGATACGGTGCAGCAAACTCGGGGAGGGAGCAATGCACATTGGCCACACCGTCGGCAAGGTGGCCGCGTGGCTTGCCGTCATTGTCACCCTGGCGCTTGCCGCGCTGGTCATCTTCATTGTCACGTTCGACTGGAATCGAGCCCGGCCGTGGATCGATGACAAGGTGTCGGACGCGATCGGACGTCAGTTCGCGATCAACGGCGATTTGCGTATCGATTGGCGTCGGCCGGTGAGCGAGCAAGGCTGGCGTGCATGGGTGCCGTGGCCGCGATTCAGCGCACGCGATGTCACGATCGCCAATCCCGATTGGGCGCGCACGAAGTATTTCGTCGCGCTGGACATGATCAGCTTCGAAGTCGAGGCGCTGCCGCTGATGGCACGCCGCATCGTGATTCCGGCAATCGACCTGGTCAATCCGTCCGTCGACCTCGAGCGCATCAGGGACGGGCGAGTCAACTGGACGCTCAAGCTCAAGAGGCCCGCGCAGCCGGGCCGATGGACGCTCGACCTGCATCAGGTCGCGTTTGCCCAGGGTCATCTCGGCTACTACGATCTGCAAAAGCAGTTCGATCTGAGCGCCGTGGTCGACACGCTTGGCCAGCCGATCCCGTTCGACGCGGTGGTGAAGCAGCAGCAGGCGTTGGCGCAACACGAATCGGCACGAGCCGTCGGGCCGGCAGGTCAGAAAAAGCTCGCGGCCCAGGCGCGCTCCGGCCCGGCGCAACCGGTGGTGCCGGCGTCGGGTGCCGAGGCGGCGTCCCGCGCATCGGCCGCGGCGTCGCAAGCGTTGGCCGCTGCGTCCCATGCCGCGGCGACGACATCTCGCACCACAATAGCCCCGGCTGCATCAGGCCCGTCGATGGCATCGAGCGCGCCCGCAGTGGCCGCGTCGGGCGCAACGGCTTCGGCGACAACGAGCGCATCGACGGGCGCAGCACCCGCAGCACCCGCAGCACCCGCGGCATCTGCCGGCGTCGGTACGTACGCGATCGGCTGGACCGTCAAGGGGACCTACAAGAAAGGCGCGGTCGCCGGCACGGGCAAGATCGGCAATGTGCTGGAGGTGCAGGGCGCGCAACACCCGTTTCCGGTTCAAGCCGACTTGCGCTTCGGCGATACGCACCTGGCGCTCGTCGGCACGCTGACCGATCCGGCTCACCTGGCGGCGGTCGATCTTCGACTGTGGCTCGCGGGCACCAGCATGGCCAAGCTGTATGACGTCACGGGCCTCACCCTTCCCGAAACTGCTCCGTATGCGACCGACGGCCGACTGGTCGGCCAATTCCGGGCGTCCGGCAACGTCTTCAAGTACGAGGACTTCACGGGACGCGTCGGCGGCAGCGACATCAACGGCTCGTTGGTATACGTTTCGCGCGAACCGAGGCCGCTCTTGTCCGGTACGCTGGTGTCGAGGCTGCTGCAGTTTTCCGACCTTGCGCCGCTCATCGGCGCCGACACGAATGCCAGCAAGGCGCGGCGGGGCGCCGCCGTCGCGCAGCCCGCGAACAAGGCGTTGCCGGTCGAGGCATTCCGCACGGACCGCTGGAAGAAGATCGACGCCGACGTTCGATTGACCGGGCGGCGCATCGTCAAGACCGCGAGCTTGCCGATCACCGACCTGTCGACCCACGTCGTGTTGCACGACGGCGTGCTGACGCTCAACCCGCTGAACTTCGGCGTCGCGGGCGGTACGCTTGCTTCGAACATCCACCTGGACGGCAGCGGCACGCCGCTCAAGGGGCGGTTCTCGCTGCAGGCGCGACATCTGAAACTCAAGCAACTGTTCCCGACATTCCCGGTGATGCAAACGGCGCTCGGCGAGGTCAACGGCGATGCCGCGCTGTCGGCCACCGGCAATTCGCCGGCGGCACTCGCCGCGACTTCCAACGGGGAAGTGAAGACATTGGTGACCGACGGCACGGTGAGTCTCTTGCTGATGGAAGCCGCGGGGCTGAACGTTGCAAACGTGGTGTACGAGAAATTGTTCGGCACGCGCGACGTCAAGATCAACTGCGGTGTGGCCGACTTCGTGGTCACCAACGGCGTGCTCGACTCGCGCGTATTCGCGCTCGACACCGAGGATGCGGTGATCGGCATGGATGGCACCGTGAACCTGCGGGACGAGACCATGAACCTGACGATCCATCCCCACACCAAGGGATTCCGGGTGATATCGCTACGCTCGCCGCTGTACGTCACCGGGTCCTTCAAGCAACCGCACGTCGGGGTGAAGGCGGGCGCACTGATCGCGCGTGGCGGTGCCGCGATCGGGCTGGGCTTGCTGAATCCGCTCGCCAGTCTGCTCGCGTTGCTGCAGCCGGGCCGCAGTCGCTCGTTGCCGTGCGGGCAGATGCTGGCCGACATGGAGCAGCGCCCGACGGCGCCGCCGCCGGGCGTCCGACAGGGAAAGAAGGCTGTCCCGGCGTACATGAACGCGCCGCTGGCTGCTTCTGCCGCTTCCGCGCCGGCGGGTGCCGAACCCGGGCATTCGACGCGGGCGAACCGGGGTTCCTCTCATGACCGGTAACGCCACGTGCGCGGTCCGTTCCCGCGCTCGGCCGCCTCGAGTACACGCACGAGCATCGACAGATCGCGCAGGGGGCGCGGCGATTGCGATACGCGCGTGACCCAACCCTCGTGGCGCTGATGAATCGCGACGTGGTCGTGTGCAACTCGTGCGCGCGTCGACAGCGGGCCCGGTTGCGGAATCCGATGGGCGACAAGCCGAAGTAGCGTGGCGACGCGCGTCCGCGAAGCGCGGCCGATGCAGGTAGCCGGAATACCGCGAGATCGCGTTCGGGATGCCGTTCGATTTGCGTGGCCGGCCGATTCCCGGCCGCCGGCAGGGCACCGCATCGGCCGAATGCAGGCGCACCGCGTCGACCCATGACGACAGGTTCCTGCTTGCCTTGCCGTCACCCGGTGTCTGCGGCCGATATGGACAGGCGGCGACGTCGAATGGCGGTTGAGATCGAATCGCGTGCGGTGCACAATCCGGAAACAGAATGACATCGCGCAAACGGGCCGTCTCGCTTCACGTATTCCGGCGCATGATGACGGATGGAACGCCGTGCCGGCGATCGAGCGGCACGGTTGTCCGTCATCGTGCGCTGCGCGGATATCACGTCGAATTCGCGGTTCCCGTTAATCGTCAATCCAGGCCGGGTCCCGATCGGCACGAGTTGAACAAGATGAATGCACCTGACCTCAATCTCTTGATTGTTCTGGATGCCTTGCTGTCCGAGAACAGCGTCGCGCGGGCCGCGGAGACGCTCGGCCTCAGCCCGTCGGCATTGAGCCGGTCCCTGGCCCGCCTGAGGGCCACGACGGGTGATCCGCTGCTCGTCAGGGCCGGACGCGATCTGGTGCCGACGCCTCATGCGCTTGAACTGCGGGTCCAGGTTCGCGCGCTCGTGGAAGGGGCGCAGGCTGTCCTTTGTCCGTGCAAGAACGCGGACCTCGGCGGGCTCGAGCGCACGTTTACGATCCGTGCCAACGAAGGGTTCGTCGATACGTTCGCGGCCGAACTGCTCGCGCTGGTGATGGAAACCGCGCCGAACGTTCGGCTGCGCTTCGCGCCGAAGCCGGACAAGAGTGTCGAGGCGTTGCGCATGGGGGCCGTCGATCTCGAAATCGGCGTGGTGGGCCATACGGGCCCCGAATTGCGTGTGCAGGCGTTGTTTCGCGACCGCTTCATCGGCGTCGTTCGGGCCGGTCACCCGCTTGCGCGGGAGGAGGTCACGCCGCAGCGATATGCATCGTTCGGCCATATCAGCGTGTCGCGGCGGGGGCAGCTCAGCGGCCCCATCGACAACGTGCTTGATACGCTGGGGCTGCAGCGAACCGTCGCGGCGATCGTGTCCGGTTTTCCCGCCGCATTGTCCCTGGCGCGCGACTCGGATTTGAT
Organism: Burkholderia sp. 22088; assembly: GCF_052045915.1. NCBI lineage: Bacteria > Pseudomonadati > Pseudomonadota > Betaproteobacteria > Burkholderiales > Burkholderiaceae > Burkholderia > Burkholderia sp. 22088. The sequence continues at coordinate 126,659 of NZ_JBQEPY010000020.1, read as the reverse complement.
CGCCAATGTTCCGGAGCGGCAGACCGCGAAATCGCGGGGGGGAATGTTCAGCTTCCCGTTGCCGGTGCTGACTGCCACGTTGACGGTTTCGCAGATATGGCATCCGCGCTTCGATAACGACCCCGCGCATCGCTGGCTGCGCAGTTGCCTGCGACGTGTCTGCGCGACCCAGGCGTCGTCGTTGTACGATGTCGGCGCACCTGAACCATGACGGTGCACACGTCACGTTCGCGCGCGTCAACTGCATGAATACATTGAGCCTGACGCATCTTCCGCGCGGGATTGCAACTCGGTATGCTCAACCTTGTCCGATTGCTGCGTCCGGCGTAATTAATCCGTATTGCATTGTTTCGCTCAATGCACCTTGATTCGTGATTGTTGCCTGATCGTTGCTGATAATGATCCCGAGGTACGCGAGCGGCACATGGCCGATTCGCGTGCATTACTGACTTAATAAATAAAGAAACAGGCTGGCGCTTTGGCGCCAAGCACTGTCGTTTGCGCTTTCGAGGGCTGAACAGGATGATTCACGCTTCGCAGGATGGGCGTGCGCCGAGTCGGCCAGCATGGTTAATTGTTCTGGAGATTAGAATGACTCGGTTGGCATTGAACATGACACCCCCCACTGCGGTCGCGTTGAGCACGAGAGAGTGTGAAGTATTGAAATGGGCAGCCGAAGGGAAGACTGCCTATGAGATAGGCATGATTCTCGGATTGACCGAACGTACGATCAATTTTCACATTTCACGTTCCATTGCCAAGCTGGACGCTTCGAACAAGACAAACGCGGTCGTGAAAGCCGTGCTGATGGGCCTGATCGTATTCGTTTAGAAAGGACCCGGGGCGCCCGCCCCGGGAAGCCGTTTGTCAGATCGCGCCCTGGAACGCCAGCACGCGCGCCTTGAACTCTTCGGGAACCGGCATCGTCGCATTGCTCGCATAGTCGAACATCACGTGCGTCGACTGCGCGCGGGCAACGATCGCGTCGTCGCCGGCCGCGCCGTTGTCCCGCATCATCAGGTGCTCGAGTTCGAAGCTCTTCGAGCCGAAACGGGTAATGCTGCTGCGCACCGTGATCGTATCCCCGTACTGCGCGGGCTTCAGGTACTCGCACGACGTCTTGACCATGATGTGCGGCAACTTCTCCGAATACGGCAGCTCCAGCAGGTCGTGCATGAACGTCAGATACGCGTGCTGAAGGTAATCGTAATAAACCGGGCTGCTGACATGCCCGAGTCCGTCCGTCTCCCGGTATTTAACTGTAATTTCAGTTTCATAATGATTTTTCGTCATGTGTATCTCCATGTGAGAGTGCGAGGTGCAATGGCGCATGTCCTCGCGATGAAAATAAATTGAATCGGATGGTTTTAGATACTGTAAAAAATGGCAGATTGAGGAATTCGATTGGCGACTGAGATAAATGACAGTATCGAATCGAATTTGATAAAGCTTTAATTGACCCCCGTGAGTTTCGTATTGTCGAATCGAAATCGGAGAGTCAAGTGGAACAGCCTCATCTGAAAGGGACGGCGGCGGTCACCGGGGCAATGCAACTGCGCGGCGAGTTGCATGCCGACGCCGCGACCACTCGCGTGGTACGTGGCGCCCAGCGCGCACTCGCCCGCATCCTCGCGGGCAGGGACGATCGCCTCGCGTTGATCGTCGGGCCGTGCTCGATTCACGACACGGACGCCGCGCTCGAATTCGGGCGCCGGCTCGCGCCGCTGCGGGCGCGTTACGCCGATACGCTCGAGGTCGTGATGCGCACGTACTTCGAAAAGCCGCGCACCACGGTCGGCTGGAAGGGGTTGATCAACGACCCGCGGCTCGACGGAAGCTACCGCGTCGACGACGGGCTGCGTCTCGCGCGTCGCCTGCTGCTCGACGTCAACGCACTCGGCATGCCGGTCGCGACCGAGTTTCTCGATCCGCTCACGGCGCCCTACCTCGACGATCTGGTGTCCTGGGGTGCGATCGGCGCACGCACGACCGAGTCGCAGATTCACCGGCAGATCGCATCCGGCCTCGATGCGCCGATCGGCTTCAAGAACGGCACCGACGGCAACGTGAAGATCGCGATCGACGCGGTTCGCACGTCGCGGGCAGCGCATCACTATCTCCGTCCGCGTGACGAAGGCGGCCTCGAGGTCGCGTCCACGCAGGGCAATCCGAATACGCACATCGTGCTGCGCGGCGGGCGCGTGCCGAACTACGACGACGTCAGCGTGACGGCCGCCTGTGCGGCGCTGCGCGATGCGCAGTTGCCGCCGCACGTCGTGATCGATGCGAGTCACGGCAACAGCGGAAAGCAGACGCGCGCCCAAATCGCCGTCTGCGAGAACGTGGCCGGGCAGCTGCGCGACGGGCAGCGCGCGATTGCCGGCGTGATGGTCGAGTCGTTTCTCGTCGAGGGGCGGCAGGACATCGTGCCCGGCCGGGCACTGACCTACGGGCAGAGCGTGACGGACGCCTGTCTCGGCTGGGAGGACACGGTTGCACTGATCGAGCTGTTCGCCGCCGCGGTCGCGTCGCGGCGGCGGTCCCGAGTCGGCTTTCTGGTACCGGGTGTTCCGGCCGGCACCGTACAAGCCATTTCTTACTGAAAGGAGCTTTCTTGAACTCACCCATCGATATCGCACACGCGCTCGACTGGAAGGGGGACGGCGCAAGCCGGACACCGTTCGAAGCCTATACGAGCGATGCGCTTTACCAGCGCGAACTGGAGCGTTTGTTCTATTCGAAACACTGGTGTTACATCGGCCTCGAGGCGGAAGTGCCGTCTCCCGGCGATTTCCAGCGCACCGAAGTCGGCGAGCGTTCGGTCGTGATGACGCGCACCGAGGACGGCGAGGTGGTCGTGTTCGAGAACGCCTGCGCGCATCGCGGCATGCAGTTCTGTCGTGAACGCGCGGGGAACGCGAAGGATTTCCACTGCCCGTATCACCAGTGGAACTACGACCTGAAGGGCAACCTGGTCGGCGTGCCGTTCCGGCGCGGCGTACGGCAGAGCGGCAAGATCAACGGAGGCATGCCGCCGGATTTCGATCCGAAGAATCACGCGTTGCGGCGGCTGCGCGTGTCGACGCGCGGCGGCGCGGTGTTCGCGTCGTTCGACCAGGACGTCGAGTCGTTCGAGGATTTCCTCGGTCCCGACATCCTGCGCTATTACGACCGCCTGTTCCACGGGCCGAAGCTGACCGTGCTCGGTTATACGCGCCAGCGCGTGCCGAGCAACTGGAAGCTGATGGTGGAGAACATCAAGGACCCCTATCACGCGGGGCTCCTGCACACCTGGTTCGTCAACTTCGGGCTGTGGCGCGCGGACAATCCGGCCCAGTTGGTCACCGACGCGCATCACCGTCACGGCGCGATGATCTCGATCCGCAGCGGCGGGGGCGGCGGCGAGGTCACGCACAACGTGACGAGCTTCAAGGAGCGCATGACGCTGAACGACGACCGTTTCCTCGACGTCGTGCACGAGCCGTGGTGGGGCGAGCCGACCGTCGTGATGCTGACGTTGATGCCGAGCGTGATCATCCAGCAGCAGGTGAATGCGCTGTCGACCCGGCGCATCCGCCCGGTCAGCCCCGGCGTGTTCGATTACGTCTGGACGCACTTCGGATTCGAGACGGACGACGAGGACATGACGCGCCGGCGGCTGCGCCAGGCCAACCTGTTCGGGCCGGCCGGCTTCGTTTCGGCGGACGACGGCGAAGTGATCGAGTGCGTGCAGCAGAGCTTCGAGCAGATCCAGCACGGCAACGTATACAACGAGCTCGGCGGCCGCGAAGTCGACGAGCGCACCGACCACATGGTCAGCGAAACGCTCGTGCGCGGCATGTACCAGTACTGGCGCCACGTGATGGAGGCATGAATGACGATTTCATCCGCATTGGCCGACGCACGGCCCGCGACGCGCGGCACCGGAACGGTTGCGGCGACCTTCGCCGATTTCTACGGGCTCGTGGACCTGAACGCGCGCTACGCGTCCGCACTGGATCGCGGCGACTGGGACGCGTGGCCGGAATTCTTCGAGGAGGACTGCACGTATCAGCTGTTGCCGCGCGAGAACCATGAACGCGACTTTCCGCTTGCGCTGCTCGCGTTCGAGAGCAAGGGGATGCTGAAGGATCGCGTGTACGGCATCAAGGAGACGCTGTTCTACGACCCGTACTACCAGCGCCACCTGATCGGCACGCCGCTCATCACGTATCTCGACGAATCGGTCATCGAGGCCGAGACGAACTACGCGGTGCTGCGTACCAAGAGCGAGCAGATGAGCGACGTGTACAACACCGGTCGTTATCTCGACCGGATACGCCGCACGCCGCACGGGCTGCGTTTCGAGTCGCGCATCTGCGTGTACGACAGCGAGATGGTGCCGAATTCGATCATCTATCCGATCTGAGGAGGCAGCGTGACGACGGAATGGACCTATGCGGTCGATACGGCCGCGGTACGCGAGGAGGGGCTGACGGGCGTGATCGTCGGCGGGCGCGACATTGCGCTGTTCGCGGTCGACGACGAGATCTTCGCGACCGACAACCAGTGCACGCACGGCGAGGCGCGCCTGAGCGACGGGTTTCTGCTCGACGACGAAATCGAGTGCCCGCTGCATCAGGGGCGCTTCAGCGTGCGTACCGGTGCCGCGCTGTGCGCGCCGGTCACGGCTTGCGTGAAGACGTTCCCGGTGAAGATCGAGGCGGGCCGGGTGTTCGTGCGATTCGATACCGAAGTCGCGCATGACGAAGCGGATGCATCAACGGGAGAGCGGACATGAGTGCCTATGTGGTGGTGGATGTCGACGTATACGACGAAGTGCGATTCGCCGAATACCGGAAGCTCGGTGTGCCGACGATCGCCGCGCACGGCGGCCGCGTGCTCGCACGCAGCGACGACGTGGTCGTGCTTGAAGGCGAATGGACGCCGCGGCGCCTGGTCGTGCTGGAGTTCGACGATCTCGACGCGGCGCGCCGCTGGCACGGCTCCGACGAATATCAGCGCGCGAGGCAGCTGCGGCTCGATGCGGCCGACACGCACAGCATCGCGCTCGGGAGCCTGTGACACCGGGGCCGCGCTCGGCCGCGGCCCGCGAGACCAAGTGGGGGGAAGACATGACGGCATATATCGTGTTTGACATCGACGTTCACGACGCACGCGGTTATGAGGAGTACCGCGAGATCGGCGCGCCGACCGTCGCTGAATTCGGCGGGCGTTTCCTGGTGCGCGGCGGCGAGGCGTCAACGCTCGAAGGCGCGTGGTCGCCTCGGCGCGTCGTGGTGCTCGAATTCGATTCGATCGACCGCGCAAAGGCGTGGTACGAGTCCGACGGCTATCGGCGCGCACGGGATATTCGCGAACGCACCGCACGCACGATCGGCATCATCGTACAGGGCGCGGCACCGGCGGCAACCGTGGGAGAGCAGGGATGACCGGGACGACTTCGGCGGCGCGCATCGCGATCGTGGGCGCGGGTATCGGCGGGTGCGCGCTCGGCGCGATGCTGCAACGGATCGGCCATGACGTGCGCCTGTTCGAGCAGGCACCGGCGTTTGCCCGGGTGGGCGCCGGCATTCACCTGAGCCCGAATCTGATGCGGGTGATGCGGCTGCTCGGCGTGCATCGCCAGGCCCTGTGGGCGGGCCAGGAACCCGATGCGTTCGCCAACCGCCAGGCGGCCGACGGTGAGCTGCTGTATCGGCTGCCGCTCGGCGAACACGCGATCGGCCGCTTCGGCGCGACGTTCGTGACGCTCAAGCGCGGCGACCTGCATGCCGCGCTGTTGGGGGCGGTGGCGCCCGGGACGATCGCGTGGGGCAAGCGTCTCGCCGGCCTCGACCCGGCGGGCGACGCGATCAGGCTGACGTTCGAGGACGGTTCGAGCGAAACGGCCGATCTGGTGATCGGGGCAGACGGCCTGCGCTCGCGCGTGCGCGAGGCGCTGCGCGGTTTCGAGGCGCCGGAATTCTCCGGGCAGGTCGCGTTTCGCGGGGCGTATCCGCGTGCGCTGCTGGGCGAACTCGCGGTCGAGGATCTGACCAAGTGGTGGGGCGACCGGAAATTCGTGCTGTCGTACTGGCTCGATCGCGCGCGCCGCGAATTCTATTTCGCCGCGATGACACCGCAGGCCGAGTGGCCCACGCAGGCTTCGTCGATGCCCGGCGACGTCGACGAGATGCAGGCGATCTTCGCGGATTTTCATCCGGCCGTGCGTCACATGCTGGCACGCGCGCCACGCGAGTCGGTCATGAAGTGGGCGTTGTTCGAACGTTCGCCGCAGTTCGAGTTCGGCAACGAGCGCGTCGTGCTGATCGGCGACGCCTGTCATCCGATGCGCCCGTTCATGTCGCAGGGCGCGGCCATGGCGCTCGAGGACGCGACGATCCTGCTGCGTGCGCTCATCGGCTCGTCGAACGCGGCGAGTGCGTTCTCGACCTATGCGCAGTGCCGGGTCGCGCGACTCGGCGAAGTGCATCGCGTGTCCGCCGCGAATACCTTCATGCACGGCCCGACCGAGCCGGACTGGGTGTTCGGCTACGATGCGCTGACCGCGCACGCGTCGCCCGCGCTGCCGCCGTTACCTGTCGAGCTGGACTGGCTGGTCGGCGCGTCGCCGCTCGCCGCGCGCATGCAGGCCGCGGCGACGCGTGCGGTACCGTCGCATCGGTCGCCGCCGGTGCCGCACGCGCAGGCACCGTATTAGACCGGTGCCGGGTTGCGCTCGAAGCCGCGCTGGTGCCAGTACGGGTAGGGCAGTTGCGTCGTACTGGCGGCATCGAGCCGCTTCACCTGGTCGGGTGTCAAGGCCCAGCTGGCCGCCTGCGCGTTCTCGCGCAGTTGCGTGGCGTTTCGGGCGCCGATAATCACGTTCGCGACGGTCGGCCGCCGCAGCAACCAGTTGAGTGCGACCTGCGCGACCGACTTGCCGGTTTCGGTGGCGATCTCGTCGAGCGCATCGACGACGTGGTGCAGCAGGGCATCCGTGACGGGCGGGCCCTCGTTGGCGGTCTTGTGCAGCCGGCTCGTCTCCGGCAACGGTCGGCCCCGTCCGATCAGGCCGGTCAGCCGCCCCCATCCGAGCGGGCTCCAGACGATCGCGGACACCTGCTGGTCGAGCGCGAGCGGCATCAGCTCCGTTTCGTAGTCGCGGCCGATCAGCGAATAGTAGACCTGGTGCACGGCATGCCGCGTGAGCCCGTCGCGATCGGCGGCCGCGAGCGACTTCATCAGGTGCCAGCCGGAGAAGTTCGAGCAGCCGATCACGCGGATCTTGCCGGCGCGCACGAAATCGTCGAGCGTGCGCAGGGTTTCCTCGACGCGTGTCTGGGCATCGAATCCATGCAACTGGTACACGTCGATGTAGTCGGTGCCGAGCCGCTTGAGGCTGCCGTGAATGGCATTGGCGAGATGATGGCGCGACGACCCGACGTCATTCGGGCCCTCGCCGAGCCGGAACGTGCCTTTCGTCGACACGATCACGCGATCGCGTCGGCCGGCGATCGCCTGGCCGAGCAGCTCTTCGGCGAGTCCGTCGGAATAGACGTCCGCGCTGTCGAACATCGAGATGCCGGCGTCGAGCGCGATGTCGACGAGCTCGCGCGCGCCGGCGGCGTCCGTGCTGCCCCATTCCCTGAAGAATGCGTTGCCGCCGCCGAACGTCGCGGTGCCGAGACTCAGAACGGGGACCTTGAAGCCGGTTCCGCCGAGGGTTCGGTATTCCATGATCGGTACTCCTTGTAGAAGCGTGAAGGACTGCAGGATGGCGCCGCGCGGGCGCCGCGAGGGTGTCGGATACGGGCGGCGGACGGCAGGGCATGCGCCCGCCGTCCGCCGGGGTTCACGGGGGCGACCGGTCGGTGTGCATCAGCCACGCTGTCAGCAGGACGCCGGCGAATGCGGCACACGCGCCGACGGCGAAGGCGGACGGGTAGTCGGTACGCGCGACGACCCAGCCCGCGAGCGGGCCGGTGCACGCATAGGCGACGTCCTGGAACGCCGTGAAGCCGCCGAGGGCGGTGCCGCGTGCCTGCGCCGGCACGTGCCGGAGGGTGGCGACACCGAGCGCGGGAAAGACCAGCGAACAGCCGAGGCCGGACACGGTCGCGCCGACGAGCGCGACGCCGGAAACCGGCGCTGCCCACAGGAGAAGCTGGCCGATCGCCTCGACCGCGAGCGCGGCGAGCGCGACCGGATAGCCGCCGAACCGGTCGGGCAGATGACCGAACAGGACGCGGACGAGGACGAAGGCGCCGCCGAAGCAACTGAGCGCGAGGCCCGCGCCTTCCCATCCGCGCGCCTGGAACAGCAGCGTCACGAACGCGCCGATCGCCGCGAAACCGACGCCCTGCAGCGCGAGGCTGCATCCGGGCCGCGCGATGATTCGCAGCACGCGGGACAGCGGCACCCGCAGGCCCGGCTGCGGCGCGACGGCGGGCAGCGAAGCGACGAGCGCGAGTGCGATGCAGGGCAGGACGATCGTGGCGCCGGCCACGGCCGCTAGCCCGCCGGCGCGCGCGAGCGCCATCCCGCATGGCGCGCCGAGCGCGATCGCGCCGTAGAGGGCCATGCCCGTCCACGAGAGCACGCGGCCCGAGCGGGTCGCGCCGAGCGTGCCGATGCCCCACGCGAGCGCTCCGGTGACGAGCTGGCTTTCGCCGAGCCCGGACAGCAGCCGCGCGGCAACCAGCAGCGCGAGGCGTGCGCCGGGGCCGGCCGGCGCCGTGGCGCTCGCGACGTAGACGCCGCCCGCGACGACGCACGACACGAGCCCCGCGCACATCGTGCGCTTCGCGCCACGATGATCGGCGCGGCGGCCCGCGACGCTGCGCGTGAGCACGGTGGCGAGGAATTGTGCGCCGACCGCCGTGCCGACGACGAGCGTGCCGAAGCCGAGCGTGTCGTGCACGTACAGCGGCACGACGGGCAGCAGGAGGCCGAAGGTCAGCGCGCCGAGAAAGACGCCGAAACAGATGAGCCGGGCCGTGCGCGCCGGGGCGATGTCGGGTGCGACGACGTTTTGGAGGTCGGGGGCGTTCATAGGAAGGGGCCGGTTGATCGGCGTCACGGACGCCGGTAGCGGATGGACCAGACGGTCAGCAGGGTCGCGCCGAACAGCAGCAGGCAACCGAACGAGAAATCGTTGAGCGCGAGCATGTGGGCTTGCACGTCGATCGAGCGGCTGACCGACGCGAGCGCGCCGGCCGGCGACATGCCCGCATGTTCGAGCCGGGCGAGCCAGTCGCCGGCGGCCGGATCGAACGGCGTGATGCGATCGACGAGGTATGTGTTGTGAACGCGCGAGCGCCGTTCGAAATAGGTCGGCGCGACGGAGGTGGCGACGCTGGTGCCGATCCGGCGCAGCGCATTCTGCACGCCCGACGCCGCCGGCAGCCTTTCGCGCGGCAACCCGGCGATCGACAGCGACACGAGCGGGGTGATGAAAAACGCGGTGGCCGCGCCCATCAGCAGCGAGTTGGCCGCGATGTCGCCGAGCGTCACGTCGGTATTGAAGCCCATGCGCCAGAACGACGCCGCGCCCCAGCCGACCAGCGCCACGGTCGCGAGGTGGCGCGGGTCGGTGCGCCCCTGGATGCGCCCGATCAACGGCGCGATCACGATGCCCGCGATGCCGAGCGGCGCGGTGGCGATGCCGGCCCAGGTTGCCGTGTAGCCCTGCTCGGTCTGCAACCAGAGCGGCACCAGCACGAGCGCGCCGTAATAGACGCCGAAGCCGACCGTCACCGCGATCGTTCCCGCGGTGAAGCCGCGATCCGCGAACAGCCGCAGGTCGACGATCGGATGCGCGTCGGTCAGCTCCCAGAGGACCAGCGCGACGAACGACACGACGCAGAGCACGGCGAGCGCGCGGATCTCGACCGCCGCGAACCAGTCGAGGTTCTGGCCGCGGTCGAGCATCAGCTGCAGCGAGCCGAATGCGGCGGCGAGCAGCAGCAGGCCGACGAAATCGACGGGAAGGTGGCGGGTCGGGTTGTCGCGCCGGCCGAGAAAGCGGGTCAGCACGAGCAGGACCAGCGCCCCGGTCGGCACGTTGACGTAGAAGATGTAGGGCCACGAGAGGTTGTCGGTGATCCAGCCGCCGGCGATCGGGCCGAGCACGGGCGCGACGAACGTGGTGGTCTGCCAGACCGACAGCGCGACGTTGCGGCGCGCGGCCGGAAACACGGCCAGCAGCAGCGCCTGCGAGAGCGCGGTGATCGGCCCGGAGGCCGCGCCCTGCAGCGCGCGGAACAGCAGCAGCGATTCGAAATTCGGTGCGAGGCCGCACAGGATCGAGGTCAGGACGAACAGCACGACCGAGACCCGGAACAGCCGCACCTGGCCGAAGCGCTGCGCGAGCCAGCCGGTCAGCGGCAGCGTGATCGCGAGCGGCGTCGCGAACGACGTCAGCATCCAGGTGCCCATGTCGGGCGCGACGCCGAGATCGCCGGCGATGGTCGGTACCGCGACGTTGGCGATCGTCAGGTCGAGCGTCTGCATGAAGTTGGCGACGCTGATCGCGATCGCGACGAGCACGAGAGCCGGGCCCTGCAGCGGCTCCAGCGGCAGTTTCGGCGCCGCACCCCGAGCGACGGGCGCCATGCTCAGGCTCCCGGCGCGCGGCGCACGGCAACGCCGTCGTTCGCGCGGATCGTGTCGTTGACGAGGGCGTCGCCGGACGATGCATCGTCATCGAAGATCGACGTCGCGTCGATCGGGCGCCGGGCGGCGGCCGGCGCGGGGCGCACGGAGGCCGATGCGGTGCCGGGCGCGTTGTCGCCGAGCACGACCGATGCGTTCATCGACAGGCCGATGCGCAGCGGGTGCGCGCGCAATTCGCCGGGATCGAGCGCGACCCGCACGGGTACGCGCTGCACGACCTTGATCCAGTTGCCGGTCGCATTCTGCGCGGGCACCGACGCGAATGCCGAACCCGTGCCCGCCTCGACGCCTTCGATGCGGCCGTGGAACACGACGTCGGAGCCATACAGGTCCGAGCGAAGCTCGACGGCCTGCCCGGCGTGCATGCCGCGCAGCTGCGATTCCTTGAAGTTGGCCTCGACCCACACATGGTCGAGCGGCACGAGCGCCATGGCCGGCGCGCCGGGCGTGACGTGTTGCCCGACCTGCACGACACGGCGTGTCACGAGCCCCGCCAGCGGCGCGCGGATTTCGGTGCGGCGCAGTGCGAGCGCCGCACTGCGCACCCGCGCGGCCGCGGCGCGCACCAGCGGGTTCGAGTCGATCGACGTGCCGTCGACGCGCGCACGCGATGCGTCGTACGCGGCCTGCTGCGCGTCCAGCGCGGCGGACGCACTGGTCATCGCGTCGCGCGCATGGCGGATGTCCTCGCGCGATACGCCGCCGTCCTGCGCGAGGCCGAGCCGTCGCTGCAGGTCGTCGGAGGCCTTCGACAGCTCGGCCTTGCGCTGGAGGATCTGGGCCGCCTCGCGCGCCGTGTCGGCATGCGCGGTGCGGTACTCGCGCACCGCATGGGCGAGCTGTGCAACGGCGTCGTCGAGCGCGAGCTTCGCATCGGTCGGATCGACGCGGAACAGCGGATCGCCGGCATGTACCCATTCGGCGTTCTGCACCATGATCGTGTCGACCGTGCCCGCCACCTGCGGCGATACCTGCACGACATCGCCCGTCACGTAGGCGTCGTCGGTCGTCTCGGTGCCGCGCGACGTGACCCACCAGTAGCCGCCGGCCAGCGCGGCCAGGGCGAGCGCGATGAAGAACCAGCGGAAATAGCGGCGCCGCGTGGTGCGCAGCGCCTGTTCGGCGGGCGGGGGCGACGCCGCGCCCGCGGCGGCCGGCGCGGCGGCCGGCGGGGTGTCGGTGCGATTCATTGTTGGGCTCCGGGGTTCGTTGCGCCACCGAGCGCGGCGATCAGCCGGACGTGCTCGACGGCAAGTGAGGTATCGGCGCGAGCGACCGACCGGCGGTCTTCAAGCAGCCGGGTTTCGGCCAGCAGCACGTCCAGGTAGCCGGAAATGCCTTTCTGGTAGCGCCGCGTCTCGATGTCGTAGGTCTGCTGCGCGCGTGCCAGCGCATCGCGATTCAGATCGCGCTGCCTGGCCAGCGCGTCGAGCTGCACGAGCGAGTCGCTGACCTGGGCGAGCGCGTTGACGACGGTGTCGTCGTAGTCGGCGACGGCGGCGTTGTACGCGTCGGTCTGCGCGCGCAGGCCGGCTCGCAGCCTGCCGCCTTCGAAGATTGGCAGCGTGATCGCGGGGCCGGCGCCGAACGTGCCGCTGCTGCCGTGAAGCAGCGCGCGAAAGCCGAAACTCTGCACGCCGGCGAACGCCATCAGGTTGATGTCCGGATAGAACGCCGCGCGGGCCGCGTCGATGTCGGCCGACGCGGCCTCGACGCGATAGCGGGCGGCCAGGATGTCGGGCCGGCGCCCGACGAGCGCGGCCGGGAGCGTCGCGGGCAACGGCGCGACGGCATGCAGCACGCGCGGTGACGGCGTGAGCGTGTCCGCATAACCGGGCCCGCGCCCGACGAGCGCCGCGAGCCGGTGGCGCAGCAGCGCGACGGCCGCGCGCTGCCGCTCGACATCGGCCTGCGCGAGCGGCAGCGGCTCGCCGGCACGCGCGACCGCGACCGGCATGTCGAGTCCCGCCGCTTCACGCTGGCGGGTGAGGCGCAGCAGGTAATCGTGCTGACGCAGCGTATCGTTCGCGATGTCGAGCAGTTGCAGCTCGAGCGCGAGCTGCAGGTATGTTTCGACGAGCGCAGCCTGCAACGACACGGTTGCCGCGCGCTCGAGCGACTGCTGCTCGCCGGCGCGCAGGGTCGCGGCGCGGGTCAGCGCGCGCAGGCGCCCGGCAACGTCGAGATCGAACGACGCATTCAGCAGCGCCTGGGCGTTGACCTGCCAGTGGCCTGCGGCGGGGGGCGGGGTGGTGTAGCTGCGCGGCAGCCGCGTCGGCGTCGCGCTGACCGCTGCGCCGAGCAGCGGCAGGGAATCCGCCGCGCTGACGTCGGCTTGCGCGAGCGCCTCGTCGACCCGGGCGCGCTGGGCCTTCAGCGACGGCGCGCCCGCGAGCGCGTCGGCCAGCACGCGGTCGAGCTGCGGATCGCCGAAGGTGCGCCACCATTGCGCGTCCACGTCGGCCTGACCCTTGGCCGCGTGAAGCGCGAGGCCCGGGTCGAGCTGTTCGACCGGGGTGATCTTCTGCAGGGCCGGCTGCTGGCCGAACGGGGCACAACCGGCCATGACGGCCGCCGTCACGGCTGCCGTAGCGATCGGACCCCATCTTCGAGTCGAGACAAGAAACTTGGACATGATCGGTTTCCACGAGTCCGGTTGACGAATTCAGACTATCTAAAAATATATCTTTAGATATTCTCAAACAAGGAGCAACTGTCAGAAATGGCAGTGGGGAGCGCCCGTGACGGGGCGGGAAGGGAACCGGGAGCGGGGAAGCCGCGCGCATGGGCGCGACCGTCAGGCGGACGCGGATTCGGCGAGGGCCGCCGCGACGATTTCGTCGATCGACGCGCCGCGCGTGTCGAGCAGGCGATGCGCGCAGGCCCGATACAGCGGATCGCGCGTCCGCTGCAACTCGGCCAGCACGGCGCGCGGATCGGGCACGTCAAGGAGCGGGCGCGCGGGATCGCGCCCGGTGCGCCGGTACAGCGCGTCGATGTCGCTGACCAGGTAGATCACGTGGCAGCGTGCCTTGAGGCGCGCGCGCGTGTCGTCGCGCAGCACCGCGCCGCCGCCGGTGGCGAGGATCAGCGTGTCGCGTTGCGACAGCGCATCGATGACGCCGGCTTCGCGGGCGCGGAACGTCGGCAGCGGAAACAGCGTGGCAAGCGGGGCGCCGAAGCGCTGCTCCATCTCCCGGTCGGAATCCGCGAACGGGCGGTCGAGTGCCGCCGCAAGCGCCGCGCCGATCGTCGTCTTGCCCGCACCGGGCATGCCGATCAACGCGATGCGCGGATGGTGCGCTGCCGTCACAGCCGGCTCCGCAGCGAATGCGTCCGGCGCGTCGCCGCCGTGATACGGCGCAGGCGCACCGTATTGGCGAGGCGGTCCAGGACGCCGGTCATTCTTGCGGGCGATACGGGCGCGGCACCGGGTTGCGCGAGCAGATCGCCCAGCGCGATGCCCCCGACCTGCACGTCGTTCGCAAGCAGCGCGTCGGTCAGCATGGCGACGCTCGTATCGATGCCGGCCCACGCATGGCCGAAATCGGCGAGCACGCGGCGCGAGGTCGCGGGTGCCGCGAGGCAGTCGCGCCAGGGCACGAGTACGCCGCCGACGGGCGCCGCGCCACGCGCGGTTTCCAGCAGCCGCCAGCCGTGCGCGGTGGCGCCGTTCCGCGTGCACCAGCGGCCATAGGCCGTCGCGGAGGTATCGACGACCAACGCCGTCGGCAGCCGCAGTCTGCCGAGCCGGCGAAGCAGCGCGGCCCGCGCGTCGTCGTCGACGTCCGGCGTGGCCACGCGCTGCACATGCGTCAGCAATTCCAGTTCGTCCTCGTAGTCCGCGCGCAATGCACGCAACCATGCGCCGGTGTCGCGACGCAGCGACGGCGGCACGACCCCGAGCAGGACCAGCAGGCGATCGTCGTGGCCGTCGCAGATGGCCCGCACCCGGCGCGCGACGGCGGTATCGGCGGACGCGGCACTCATGTCGCGCTCGGCTCGGCAACGGCGCCGGCATCGACGAACGGCGCGCGCGGGTAGGAACCGAGGATTCGCAGGTCGGCGGCGATCGTCCTGATGTCGCCGAGGGCGGCACGGACATGCGCGTCGTCCTGGTGGCCGTCGATGTCGACGAAGAAGCGGTACGCCCATCCGGCGGCGCGGCCGGGACGCGCGTCGAGCCACAGCACCGAGATCCGGTGCCGCGCCAATGCATCGAACACGCCTGCGAGCGCGCCGATCGTATCGTCGAGCTGCAGCAGAAGACTGGTGCGGTCGTGGCCTGTCGGCTCTGCCGGCGGCCCGCCGAGGACGAGAAAGCGCGTGCGATTGCCGGGTTCGTCCTGGATCGCGTTCGCCACGATACGCAGTCCGTACTGGTCGGCCGCCCGTTCGCCGGCGATCGCCGCGCAATCCGTCATGCTCGCTGCTTCGCGGGCGGCCGCGGCGTTGCTCGCGACAGGCACGCGGCGCAATTGCGGCGCATGCGCATCGAGCCACGCGCGGCACTGCGCCAGCGCCTGCTGATGGCCGAGCACGCAGTCGACGCCTTCAAGCGTGCCGGATGCGCTCAGCAGGCAGTGCGCGACCGGCAGCACGATCTCGCCGACCACTGGAGCGGTCGCGTCGGCCAGCAGGTCGATCGCGCGCGTGACGGTGCCTTCGGTCGAATTCTCGATCGGCACCACCGCATGGTCGACGTTCGCGGCCGCCAGTGCGGCGAATGTCGCTTCGAGCGTGTCGCACGCATGTGGACGGATCGGGGCGCCGAAGTAGCGTTGCATCGCGGTCTCGGTAAAGGTGCCGGGCGGGCCGAGGAACGCGACCGACGGCACCCGCTGCAACTCGCGGCTGACGCGGAACAGCGTGTGCCAGATCGCCGCGACGTGACGCGCCTGCAGCAGCCCGTGCGGCCGGGCGCACAGCCCCGCGACGATTTCCGTTTCCCGGGCCGGCTGGCGGATCGTCCGGCCGTCGAGCGCCTTGAACTGGCCGATCGCGGCGGCGTGCTGCATCCTGCGCGCGATCAGCGCGAGCAGTTCCTGGTCGATTGCATCGATCTGCGCGCGTTGCAGCGCGACCGGATCGAGAGCGGGCAAGTCGGTGGCGGTGAGGGTCATGACGGTACCGTGGAGGTAGCGAAAGAAAGCGGGTGCCCGGTCAGTGCGCGGGTGCGTGCCGGCCGATGCGGGCGGACTCGTGACGCACGCGTTCGAGTGCGACGCCGTACTCGATCTCGAGCTGGGCGACGATCTGCTCGACGCTCAGCACCGTGTCCATCGAACCCACGCCCTGGCCGGCGCCCCAGATGTCGCGCCACTGCCGCGCGCCGGATTCGGGCGAGAAATCGAGGCGCGCGTGCTCGCTGCGGGGCAGGTTGCGGACGTCCATGCCCGCGGCCTCGATGCTCTGGCGCAGATAGTTGCCGTGCACGCCGCTGAACGCGTCGGTATAGACGATGTCGGCGGCCGTGGCCTCGACGATCGTGTCCTTGTAGCGCTGCGCCACGTTGGCTTCGTGAGACGCGAGGAAGCGGGTGCCCATGTACGCGCAGTCGGCACCCAGTGCAAGCGCCGCCGCGATGGCCGCGCCGGTGGCGATCGCGCCGGACAACGCGATGAAGCCGTCATGAATGCGGCGCACCTCCGACACCAGCGCGAACGGGGACAGCGTGCCGGCATGGCCGCCCGCTCCGGCCGCGACCAGGATCAGGCCGTCGACACCGGCCTCGAGCGCTTTTTCCGCGTGTCGCACGGTCGTGACGTCGTGCAGCACGACACCGCCGTAGGCATGCACGGCTTCGACGATCTCGCGCGGCGGCGCGCGCAGGCTCGTGATCAGGATCGGCGTGCGCCGGTCGATGCAGATTCGCAAGTCCGCTTCGAGCCGCGTGTTGGTCTGATGGCAGATGTGATTGACCGCGTACGGCCCCACGCACGCATCCGGACGGGCAGCACGGTGCGTGGCCAGTTCCTCGTCGATGCGATCGATCCAGTCGCCGAGCTGCGCGCTCGGTCGCGCATTGAGCGCGGGAAAGGCGCCGACGATCCCGCTCTTGCACTGCGCCAGCACCATCTCGGGGTAGCTGGCGATCAGCATCGGCGATGCGATCAGCGGCAGGCGCAGGTCGTGCAGCGGCGTCGAGCGCATCGGGGTGTCTCCTCCAGGGGTGCTCATTGCGCGACCGGTGCGCGGTCGCGGCGCTCGGCAAGCCGCTCGTGAAAACTGTCGCGACCGACCGCGCAGCGTGTATGGATGCCTTCGCCGACGACGCCGGCCGCATCGCGAACCGACACCTTGTAGGTCATCATCCGGCCTTCCACGGAGATCAGCTCGGCGTCCACCGTGACTTCCCAGTCGGGCGGCGTCGGAGCGAGATGCTTGATCTCGAAGTTGTAGCCGACCGTCATCAGGTCGGCGCCGAGCAGGTGATCGGTTGCCTGCATGCAGGTCTGCTCGATGAAGATGATCATGATCGGGCTGGCAAGGGCGTGCGCTTCGCCGCCCCATTGATCTGCAAGCGAAATCGTATCGACGCGGTGCGTGGCACGGGCACGGAGGCCGGGCTGGATGGTCAAGGCAAACTCCTTCGGGATGAGAAACGAAAAATGAGCACTCAGGCCGCGTGCATGTGCGAGGCGGTCGCGCGTCGCTGCATCTGGCTGAAGATGTTGCGCGCGTGCATCTCTTCGGTGCCGCCCGCGGTTCCCATGGCGAGTGCGTCGGCAACGAAGGTCGCGAGCGGGCCGCGGCGATAGCCGTCGCTGCCGTAGATCGCGAGCAGGTGCAGCGCGGCCTGGGTCAGGTCGCGGGCGCCGCCCAGTTTCGCAATCGAGCAACTGGCGAGCGCGGACGGGTCACCCGCCCTCAACTGGTCGAGTGCGGCGAGTGCCATCCAGCGCGAGCGCTCCGCACCGACATGAATGTCGACGAGCCGCCGCTGGACATGCTGATGCTTGTCGAGCGTCACGCCGAGCGCGCCGCGTTCGCCGACGTACGCGAGTGCGTCGTCGAGGAACGGCCCGACCACGTCCGCGCACAGCAGGCCGAACAACGCGCGGTTCATCGACGCGATGTCCATCAGCACGCGCAATCCGTCCTTGGGAGTGCAAAGCAAATCGTCCGTGCCGACGGGAACACCGTCGAACGTCATGTCGCCGATTGGCAGATCGGCGACGCCCAGGGTTTCCTGGGGCGCGGTGCGCGTCACGCCGGCGCGTTGCGGATCGAGAAGAACCAGCGCCGTACCGGGGCGACCGTCGTGCGTGGCGCTCGCGGCGACGAGGATCAGTGCCGCGTCCGGGGCGTGGCTGATGTTGTACTTGTGACCGTCGAGGCGGCAATCCTGGCCGTCCAGCGTGACGCGGCTCTGCAGTGCACGGATTTCTGTGCCGGTGCCTCTTTCGGAAATGGCGGTCGCGGCCACCGCGCCGGACGTCAGGGCCGGCAGGAGGCGGTCGCGCTGCGCCGGTGTGCCGTGGAGCAGCAGCGCGCGAATCACGGTTGCCTGATTCGCCAGCGCCATCGCGAAGCCGACGGATCTCGTCGCGGTCACGATCGCCTCGAACGCGGCGATGAACACGTTCAACGACGCGTCCGCGCCTGCGTCGCGGCCGGCGACGAGCGTGCGCCACAGACCTGCTTCGGACAGCGCGCGCCAGGTTGCCCAGTCGAAGCCGCGGCGCGGCGACGACGCGAAGTGACGCAGCGCGACGGCGCGATAGGTGGCGGCGGCAGCGCGTTGATCGGGGGTGGCTTCGAAGTTCATGGTGTCCCTGAGGCGATGCGGATGCGGTACGGCCAATCTATCCAAAACCCCGGGACGGAGAAACTGTCATTTTTCGCAATCGCTCATCGGCGATGACGGTGCGTTTCCGGACAGCGCCGGCCCGCCACGCAAACAAAAATCGACAAATCGGAACAGATGGGCGCGGTGTTCCCGCCTACCATCCGGACGTGCTTCGCGCGTTCCCGCACCACTGCGCGATCGGCAGATGCATCGCCTGCATTCCGCTGCACGTGACTCCCTCGCACTCTCGCACTCTCGTATCCTGACGAGCCGCCAACAGGCAAAGGATTCGCCATGTCCGCAAGATTATTCGCCTCATTCGTGCTGATGCTGCTGCTTGCGGCATGCGGCGGCGACTCGGATTCGTCGGTGCCGGGCGGCCCGGTCGCGGCGGCTTCGGCGCGCGCGTCGCAAGCCGCCGCGTGGAAGCCACTGGTGCCCGGCACGAGCTGGCAATGGCAGATCGACGGCAACACGATCAACGAGAAGGTGCTGGACGGCGTGAACAACGTCCGCAAGATGTATGACGTCGACATGGAGCTGACCGATGCCGGCACGATCCAGCGCCTGAAGGCGAAGGGCATCACCGTCGTGTGCTACATGGAGGTGGGCGGGCGGGAAGACACCCGTGGCGATGCCGGCAGGTTTCCCGACAGCGTGCTCGGTTATCCCGTCGAAGGATACGAGGATCACGAACGCTGGCTGGACATTCGCCAGACCGCGATCCTGATGCCCTTGATGCTGGCGCGTCTCGACATGGCGAAGAAAAAAGGCTGCGACGGCATCGAGCCGGACCTCGACGACAGCTATCGCCAGGAAACGGGTTTTCCGCTGACGCGCGACGACCAACTGCGGTACAACACGGCGCTGATCGCCGCCGCGCACGATCGCGGGATGTCGATGGGCCTGAAGAACGGCTCAGGTATCGCGGCCGCGATGGCGAAAGTGGCCGACTGGGCGCTCAACGAGCAATGCAACAGGTTCCACGAGTGCGGCGATTACGCGAGCTTCATCGCGCTGAACAAGGCCGTGTTCAATGTCGAGTACACACGCCCGGACGGCATGACGCTCGCGGCCTTCTGCCCGGCGGACAACCAGGCCGGTTTCGACGGCATTCTGAAACTGTCGAGCGACACGCTTTCGGCGCTGCCGCGCGCGGCCTGCCGGTTCGAGTGAGCGGCGGCGGGGGCGGATGACGGGCTTTGCCAACGCGAAGCATACGGGCCTGCCGCTCGCGCGCTGAACCTCTTCGACGTACGCCGACCGCGACACGCGCTGCCGTTCGGCGAGGGCGCTGACACGCGTGTCCGGGGCGGTGGCGGCCGGCAAGCCGAGGCGGCGTGTCAGGACCGCTTCCGGCACGTGGCACGTCGTGGCCACGTAGCCGAGCGTCGTTCATGCGCGCACGTTGCCGGTTTGCGGCACACCGGCTTCATGGGCGGAATGCAGCAGGACCAGTGCATGATAGAGACGCACTGCAAATCGTTACGACGCGACGGTGCAAGCCCACATCACCGCGATCGCGACGACTCGCGCGATACCTGCCGACCCGCATCGGCGATCGTCCTTTTCGATACGCGCCGCGCGTTGCAGGTGCCGGCGCGATGGCGATCAACTGCCGCGGCCGAAGAATCGGTCGATGCGCTTGATCTCGCCCACCCGCTCGGCCTGCTCCAGCTCTCGCCTGACCTGCGCGCGTGTCTTGCCGAAGGCGACGTTGCGGGGGTTCGACGCGGAAGCGGGTGATTCACTCTCCGTTGTTTCCGACGGCGCCGCGGCAGCCGATGACGGCGTGACAGCGGCCGGCGAACCCGGTTCCTGCGCATGAAGCGGTACCACGAAACCGGCCCAGGCAGCGGCGGCTGCCAAGGCGGACGATCTGGCGAGATGCATGCAATCCATGTCCGGAATCCTGTCGTTGGCCAGGCGCGATCGATATGCCCCTGATCGAGAGCGTACGGGACGAGCGACGTGATCCGTTGACGGACGTCAAGCGCAGACGAATCGCGCGCCGGACAGCGCATTGCCCGTGTCGGCGCCCGTTCTTGACGCAGGTCACGCCGGCGGCGCGGCATGGAGCCAGGATGGACGTGTCCGGCAGCCCGTGCCGGCGATTGCCGGCGACGTGCGTGACTCGCGCGTGGCCTGGCTGCGACGACCGGAGGGCGCATCATGGATCACGGGAAGGCATTGATCGTCTGGTTTGACGACCTGCGGCGCGGCGATGTGCCGAGCGTCGGCGGAAAGAATGCATCACTGGGCGAACTGATCGGCAACCTGTCCGCACAGGGCGTGAGCGTGCCGCCCGGCTTCGCATCGACCGCGGATGCCTACTGGCGGTTCATCGATGCGAACGGATTGAGGCAGACCATCGGCAGCACGCTCGACGCGTTCGTCGCCAGGAAGATGCCGCTCGCCGATGCCGGCGCGGCGATCCGGCAGGCGATCCTTCACGGCGACTGGCCCGACGACATCGCCGATGCGATTCGGGACGCGTATCGGCAACTGTGCCGCCGGTCGGGGCGACCCGACGTCGATGTCGCCGTGCGCTCGAGTGCGACTGCCGAGGATCTTCCCGACGCGAGCTTCGCTGGGCAGCAGGAAACCTACCTGAACGTGCGCGGCGAGCGCGCGTTGCTCGCTGCCTGCCGCCGGTGCTACGCATCGCTGTTCACCGACCGCGCGATTGCGTACCGGGAAGAAAAGGGCTTCGATCATCTGCGTGTCGCGCTGTCGATCGGCGTGCAGCGGATGGTACGTTCGGATGTCGGCGCGGCCGGCGTGATGTTCTCGCTCGACACGGAAACGGGCTTTGACAAGGTGGTGCTGATCAGTGCCGCATGGGGGCTGGGCGAGAACGTGGTGCAGGGCATCGTCGATCCCGACGAATATGAAGTGTTCAAGCCCCTGCTCGGCGATCCCGCATGCAGCCCCGTCATCGGCAAGACGCTCGGCGGCAAGGCGCGGAAGCTGATCTATGCGCGCGACGAGGATGCGCCGACCCGCAACGTACCGACGTCGAAAGCCGAGCGTGCTGCGTTCGTCCTGGCGGATCGCGACATCCTGGCGCTTGCGCACTGGGCCTGCGCGATCGAAACGCACTATGGCCAGCCGATGGATATCGAGTGGGCGAAGGACGGCGTCAGCGGTGAACTGTTCGTTGTTCAGGCACGTCCGGAAACGGTGCAGTCCCGGCGTGAAGCCAGCGCCGTGAAGACCTACCGGCTCGGCCAGACCGGCCGGAAGCTGCTCACCGGCGTCAGTGTCGGGGAGGCCGTCGCGGCAGGCAGCGTGTGCGTGATCGACAGCCCGCGCGACATGGCGCGTTTCGTCGACGGTGCGGTGCTCGTGACGCGCACGACGGATCCGGACTGGCTGCCGGTCATGCGTCGCGCCGCCGCGATCATCACCGACCACGGGGGCCGCACGTCGCATGCCGCGATCGTGAGCCGCGAGCTGGGGTTGCCGGCGATCGTCGGCACCGGCAATGCGACGAACGTGCTGCACGACCAGCAGGAAGTGACGGTGTCGTGCGCGGAGGGCGAGGCCGGCTTCGTTTACGAAGGCATCGCGCAATACGACGTGGAAGCGATCGACCTGGCCGACCTGGCGACCACCCGCACGCGGGTCATGCTGAACCTCGCGAACCCGGCCGCGGCTTTCAGGTGGTGGCGCCTGCCGGCCGACGGCATCGGGCTCGCGCGCATGGAGTTCGTGATCAGCAACCACATCAAGGTGCATCCGATGGCGCTGGCCCGCTACGACGCCTTGCAGGACGAGCGGGCGAAGCGCGCCATCGCGGCGCTGACGGCGGGCTACGACGATCCGGCGGACTATTTCGTTGACCGGCTGGCGCGCGGCCTCGCGCGCATCGCGGCGGTCTGCCATCCCGCACCGGTCATCGTCCGCATGAGCGACTTCAAGACGAACGAATACGCGCACCTCGTCGGCGGCGCGCAGTTCGAACCGCACGAAGAGAATCCGATGCTCGGATTTCGTGGTGCGTCGCGCTACTACTCGCCGCGCTACCTCGACGGGTTTGCGCTCGAATGCCGGGCGATCGCGCGGCTGCGCAACGACATGGGGTTCAGGAACGTGATCGTGATGATCCCGTTCTGCCGTACGCCCGACGAGGCGGACCGCGTGCTCGAGGTGCTGGCCGGGAACGGCCTGAAGCGCGGCGAAGACGGCCTGCAGATCTACGTGATGTGCGAGATCCCGTCGAACGTCATTCTGGCGAGCGCGTTCGCGCAGCGCTTTGACGGATTTTCGATCGGTAGCAACGACCTGACCCAACTCACGCTCGGGGTCGACCGCGACTCGGCGGAGCTGGCCGGCCTGTTCGACGAGCGCAACGAAGCGGTGAAGTGGATGATTGCCCGCGTGATCGCCTCCGCGCACGATGCCGGGGCGAAGGTCGGATTGTGCGGCCAGGCGCCGAGCGATCATCCGGAATTCGTCGATTTCCTCGTCGCCTGCGGCATCGACTCGGTTTCCGTGAGCCCTGACAGCTTCATCGGGGTCAAGCGTCGCGTGGCGGCCGCGGAACAGGCAGCGCGCGACGCGCAAACGCCGCCGGCCTGAACGGCGCGGCGCCCGGGCGCGCGATCATGCCGGTTCAGCTGGACGACGTCACGTCACGCTGCGCCGCGCACGCGCACCGCCGGCCGCGTTCGGCGCGGGCAAACGCGGCCTGCAGCGCGGGATGAACGACGGTGCGCCAGCGCTCACCCGTGAACAGCCCGTAGTGGTCGCAATCCTCGACGTCGACGATCTGCCGCGCGTCCGGTGCAAGGCCGCTGCACATGGCCTGCGCGGCATGGGTCTGTCCCGCGCCGGTGACGGCATCGTGCGTGCCTTCGACGGTCAGCAGCAGGATGGCGCGCAGCGCGGCGGGGTCGACACGCTGACCTCGGACGAACCAGGTGCCGTTTGCGAGGCAGGTACGCTGGAACACGATGTCGACGGTGTCGAGGAAGTACTCGGCGGGCATGTCGAGGAGCGTCAGGTATTCGCGTAGTGCATGGCGCGCCTGCGCGAGTGCGTCGGCATCGCCCTCCGTCACCGCACGCCGATAGCGATCGACCAGCGTCATGTAGTGCTGCGGATACGCGAGCGAGATCTCGGCGCGTTGCAGATAGGCCGGAAAAACCTGTCGCCCGTGTCCGGCGAAGCCGGGCGGAACCGTGTCGATCAACGTGGCGCGGCACCATGCGAGGGAATGCGAGCGAGCCGCCATCCCGAGCGCGCCCGGGTTGATCCGCGCATCGAGCGGGCCGCCGATCAGTGTCAGGCTTCCCGGCGGGACGGCCCCGCGTTGCGCGCGCAGCGCAAGCGCGCCGAGCGACGGAACCGTCGCCTGGCAGACGGCGACGACGTGAAGGGGCCGTGCGTCGGCCAGCAGCGTATCGATGAAGCCGTCGAGCATCGCCACGTATTCGTCGAGGCCGAATCGACCCGCGTCCGGCGGCACGTCGCGCGCATCGATCCAGTCGGTGATGCAGACGTCACCATCGGCCAGCAGCGTCTCGACCGTTTCCCGCATCATCACGGCCGCATGGCCGGCCAGCGGCACGCACAGAAGAATCATGCGCGGTGCGCCGGCGCGAGCAAAGCGGCGCAGCGAGCAGAATGGCGTGTGCGCGACGATCGTTTCGTCGACGTCGACACGTCGGCCGTCCAGGGCGATCGAATCGATCGCGAACCGCGGCGGACCGGCATGCAGGTCGAGCAGGGGCTCGACCAGATCGGCGTAACACGCCGTCGCCACACCGGGCCAGAGACCGCGCGCGAACCGCGCGGCCGCGTCCCACGTGCGCCACCATTGCCGTTGCTGTTCAATCAGGTCATACCACATCGCGCATGGACGAGAAGCCGCCGGGGATTCGGACAAGTCTACTGTCGCCGGATTGCACGGCGGCGGGTTGACCTGCATCAGCGTCGGCTCGACCGCCGGTGCCTAAACTGACCGTCGGATCCTGGGCGGGAGCACGGAGCGGACCATGGATGCTTCTCGACGCATGCTCGTCGTTTTCTACTCGCGCAGCGAAACGACGGCGGGGCTGGCGCGCCGGCTTGCAGCGGCACTCGGCGCGGATTGCGAACGGTTGCGGGAGCTCGACGATCGACGGCGGGCGGGGGCCATCGGTTATCTGCGTTCGCTTGCCGACGTGATCCGCCAGCGCGTGGCGGACCTGCGGCCGACGGTCTCGTCCCCGTCGGCCTACGACGTGGTCGTGCTCGGCACGCCGATCTGGGCCGGGCGCGCATCGACGCCGGTATCGACCTGGCTCGCCCGTCACGGGCACGAACTGCACGCGACCGCATTCTTCTGCACGATGGGCCTGCGTGGCGACCTGACGGCATTCGGACAGATGCAGGCGCTGGCACGGCAACGACCGATCGCGACCTGCGCGATTTCCGCGCGCGATATCGGTCACGGTCTGGCGTCCCGCAAACTCGCGCGTTTTGTCCGGTCGATCGTTCGACGGCTTGCCGTGCGTGAACGGCGATCACTCGACCGGTGCGGCCCGCGCCGGACGCCGGCCTGACGACGGCGCGAGGCCCTGGCCGAACCAAGGGGGCCCGGAGTCGAGCGACGCGACGTAACGCGCCCGGCCTCCCGGGTTGCCGCCATGATGCATGAGCAAGGCGTGGCGTGCTTCGGTTTCGTTCGGCTTGGTCGGCTACCTGTTTCTCGATGCGAATCGTCCCGCGCGCTTCCTTGCAATCCAAGAGCGATGCCGCGGCGGCGCGTTGATGGCGATCAGGCACGATGGTTCGGGCCGATCCGCACTCGATGGTGCGCGCCGCGCGGGGGCTTCGCCGGATTGATCGAGGCACGTCCCGTGTGCCGCGCTGATCTTGCCCGAATCGTCCGACTCGTTACGTATCGGGAATGCAAGCGGGCGGCGCGAGCGGATCAGAACCGATCGAGCCGTGCGAGGATTTCGTCGGCGCGGCGCAACAGCGTCTTGTCCTGCTCGGCCGTCGCCCTGACGGCGTGCAGTCTTGCACGCCAGTATGCGGGATCGCTGATCGACGTCTTCTTGTGGAAGTAGCCCCGCGTCTGTTCGAGCAGTCGAATGGATCCTTCGATGTGGGCGAGCTCGCGTTCGACTTCGTAGTACCAGTTCATGAATGGATCTCTTCAGGACGGTGATTCATGGTGGATTCCGGCTGTCCGTGACGCATTGATTTCATGCAAGCCGGATACGACGTTCGGTCTCCCGGAAGAAAACGGGATGATGCGGAGCGCGATAGGGACGACGTGCGACCGTGAGCGGGAGTCCGACCGGCCGACGTGAAGATACGTACGCTACCGTGGCGTTCCGATCCTGCGACCAAAGGCTAAACGATCAGATTGACGTGTTCCTGACAGGCAAGCAAAGCGGATCTCCGGATGGCATCGCGTCAGATGAATCGCAGACAGTGGGGGGCGCGTGCGTGCGCTTTCTGACCTGCGTCAAGACCGCTTGCGCTGCAGGAGCGAAGATAAACGTTTGCGCGTGTCGCTCACGATCGGGGACCGGCATGCGCCGTGCCGTCTGCGTCTTCACGTTCATGATACGGGCCTCCATCATGCCTTCCCTGTTTGCGCACACGTCGAATCCCCGGATCATCACGCCGCCCGTCGCGCCACACCGGAATCGTCCGGTCGACGCCGACGGCGACCGGCTGCTGAGTCCCCACGAGATCGCGATCCTGATGGTGCTCGCCAGCGAGCCGCGATGCCAGCAGGGCGACCCCGCCGACCTTCGCTGTCTGGTCGATCGCGGCCTCGTGCGACTCGATACCGCGTCGCTTGTGGAGGCTCCCGCGCGCTTGTCGGACGACGGCTGCCGGATCGTGTCGCGCTTCGCCGAGTGCGATCGCCCCGGCCGCGATGGCAACGCCGGCTTCACGGCCGCGCGCCGGACGGCCACAGCTACGGCCACGGCATTGCGCGGAACACCGCACGGCGCACCGCGCTGACCTGCATCAATTGCCGGTTGCGCGGCCGGATTTACCGTTGTTTTCACCGGATGCGAACGGGCGCTCATGGCGACGGGAACCGATCGCGTCACGCGCCGATGATCCGCTTCGCCCCGACCGGGAGAACGAACATGAATGCTGCGATGCTCTGTACCCGCGATGTCGCGACGTGTCCCGCACGGACGACCGTCGTCGAGGCAGCCGCCAGGATGCGTGACGCGCATGCCGGCGACCTGGTCGTCGTCCATGAACAGGAAGGACGATGCAAGCCGATCGGCATGGTGACCGACCGGGACATCGTGCTCGCCGTGGTCGGCCCCGACGCGGAGGCCGACGCGCTGTTCGTCGGCGACATCATGTCCGCGCCCGTCGCCGTCGCGGATGTCGACGACGATGTCTGGCTGCTCGCGAAGCGGATGCGTCAGCACGGCGTGCGCCGGCTGCCGGTCGTCGGCGACGACGGCGAACTGGTCGGTATCGTCTCGCTCGACGATCTGCTTCGCGTGGCCGCGGCGCTGCTCGACGAATTGCGCCTCGTGGCGGCGCGTCAGCCGTATTTCGAGGAGAAGCAACGCGACTGATCCGGCGTGCGCCGCGTTCCGTCGCGGCGTGCCCGTGGCGGCCGCGCGCGAAGCGGCGCTGGAGGTTTCAGGTGGCGGCATGGCCCGTGTCGATCTGAAGAAATCGGACACGTTCACCTTCCGAACGCCGACCGCGCTCATCGCGTGCTTGTGATCGCCAGCGCTGTCGACGCGAACCCCGCAAGGCGGCGTTCCGCGCATCGTCGGCGGGTATCCGGGAGGCAGTCCGTCCAACCGTTCGCGCCGCGCGAACACGATCCTGATTTCACGACCCGGTGCGATGTTTCCGGCACCCGGCGCGTGCCTGTTCGATGGCGGCGTGTTCGAACGCCGCTCCTTGATCTCGCGCAATTCGGGCGCCGGACGGCACCCTATGCTGGGTGTGCCGACATGGTGGCCGGCATCGACGCGACCTGCCGCGCGGGAGGGGCATGATGAACGGATCCTTGCAGGAGGCGAACGTCGACGACGTGTTGCTCACGGATTGGTATGAGCTGACGATGATGCAGGCCGGCTTCGATGCCGGCATGAACGACGCGGCGAGCTTCGAATTCTTCGTGCGGGCGTTGCCCGGGCACCGCGCATACCTGCTGGCGGCGGGGCTCGCGCCCGTGCTCGATTATCTGGAGCGCCTGTGCTTCCCGCCCGCCGCACTGGAGCAACTGGCCGGAACCGGGCGCCTTCGCGCGGACTTTCTTGCATCGCTCGCCGGATTCCGCTTCACGGGCACGGTCGATGCGATGCCGGAAGGCACGGTGTTCTTTGCCGACGAACCGGTCCTGCGGATCACGGCGCCGCTTCGCGAGGCGCAGTTCGTCGAGAGCCGGGTGATGAACCTGCTCCACTATGCGACGCTGACCGCAAGCAAGGCCGCACGCTCGACGCGCGTCGCGCACGGCAGGTTGCTGGTCGACTTCGGCCTGCGGCGCACGCATGGTGCGGAGGCGGCGATGCTGTCGGCGCGTGCCAGCTATCTGGCGGGATTTTCCGGGACGGCGACGCTGCTTGCCGGCTTGCGCTACGGCATTCCCGTTTACGGCACGATGGCGCATTCATACGTGCAGGCACACGACGACGAAGCACTCGCGTTCGAACACTTCGCGCGATCGCAGCCGGATAACGCGTTGCTGCTGATCGACACGTACGACACGGAGCGCGCGGCGTACAAGGTGGTCGAACTCGCGCCACGGCTCGCGCGCGACGGCGTCCGCATCAAGGGCGTGCGGATCGACAGCGGCGATCTCGCGGCGCATGCGCGCAACGTTCGAGCGATCCTCGACCGCGGCGGCCTTACCGATGCCACGATCTTCGCGAGCGGCAATCTCGACGAACACCGGTTGCAGGCGCTGGTCCGTGAGCACGCGCCGATCGACGGTTTCGGGATCGGCACGCAGATGGGCACGTCGGCGGATGCGCCGTATCTCGATTGCGCGTACAAGCTGGTCGAGTACGCGGGCCGGACGCGCTGCAAGCGCTCGGAGGGCAAGGCGACACTGCCGGGCCGCAAGCAGGTGTTCCGGCGATACGGCCCGGACGGGCGGATCGCCGGCGACTGCATTGGTCTGGACGGCGAGCGCCTCGACGGAACGCCGCTGTTGCAGCCGGTCATGGTCGCGGGCGCGCGGCTTGCGGCGCCCACGCTCGACGAGAGTCGCGTGCACGCGCTGCGCGAACTGGCCACGCTGCCGGACGCCATGCAGGCACTGACGCCCGTGATGCCGCTGCAGGCGTCGATTTCTCCGGCGCTGGCGGCATGCGTCGCGCAGT
Source organism: Burkholderia sp. 22088 (assembly GCF_052045915.1). Classification (NCBI taxonomy): domain Bacteria; kingdom Pseudomonadati; phylum Pseudomonadota; class Betaproteobacteria; order Burkholderiales; family Burkholderiaceae; genus Burkholderia; species Burkholderia sp. 22088. The sequence goes on along the minus strand of NZ_JBQEPY010000020.1, from coordinate 97,886 downwards.
GGGGCGGCGGCCCGGACGTGCATGCGAGGCGGCAGGCGGCATGAACGAGGCTCGCAGCCCGACCGGTCACTCGATCGCGGTGGGCCGCATGGTGGCGGCCCCGCGCACGCATTGCGCGCATCCGGGCGGCACGCAACACCCCGGCGGCATCGGGCGCGACGCACCATGACGCGCTTCGACGTATTCAACGGCGATGCGGACGGCATCTGCGCGCTGCACCAGCTCCGGCTCGTGACGCCGGCCGAGTCGGTGCTCGTGACGGGCCCCAAGCGCGACATTGCACTGCTGGCGCGCGTGCCTGCGATCCGCGGCGACGCCGTCACCGTCCTGGACGTTTCGCTCGACGCGAACCGCGAGGCCCTGGTTGCGCTGCTCGCGCGAGGCGTCGACGTCGACTATTTCGATCACCACGTGACGGGCGACGTGCCCGCTCATCCCCACCTGCATGCGCATATCGATACGGCGCCGGACACCTGCACGAGCGTCATCGTCGACCGCTGTCTGGCCGGCCGGCAGCGGCTCTGGGCGGCGGTGGGCGCGTATGGCGACAATCTCGACGGCGTGGCCGGCGCGCTCGCCGCCGCCGGCAACCTGACGGATGCCGATGCACGCCGGCTGCAGGTGCTCGGCGAATCCATCAACTACAACGGCTACGGCGATCTTCCCGACGATCTCTTCATGGCGCCGCTTGCCGTGTATGCGGTGATCCGGCAATTCGCGAATCCGCTGGATTTCGCGGGGTCGCCGTTCGCGCGACGTCTGGCCGAGAACCGGCGGCGCGATATCGCGCGTGCGCAACGGCAGCGCGCGACCTTCGTGCTGCCGGGCGCGGACGTCTACATCCTGCCCGACGCCCGCTGGGCGCGGCGCGTCCGTGGCGTCTTCGCCAACCTGCTCGCGCGGCGGGAGCCGGCGCGCGCGCATGCGGTGCTGACCGTTGCGGCGGGAGGCCGATACACGGTCAGCGTGCGCGCGCCGGTCGCCGCACCGTACGGTGCCGATCGGCTTTGCCGCGCATTTCCGGACGGCGGCGGCCGGGAAGCGGCGGCCGGCATCAACCGGCTCGCGCCCGCGTGCCTGGATGCGTTCGTCGAGGCGCTCGCGAGCGCGTATCCCGCCGCATGAATCGACGCATGTGCCGACGCGCCCGCATCCGTCGGCCCGACCCGGGCCGGCTGTTGCGGGACGGTTGACGCAGGTCAACGCGGCTGTCCCGCCCGCCCCGGAAGATGAACTGCCATCATCGGCCGGGGGGGGGGCACCTTGGAGCACCATGCGGAGGTATTGCGCGGCGGGCGCTGGACACTGCCCGCGCCGGGCTGGCGGGATCTCGCCGCGGTGCTGATCGTCATCGGGTTCCTGATGCTGACCGGCATTTCGGCGCACCAGATGGCAGGCCCGCTCGCGGTCGCGCATCCCCCGGCCATCTCGTTGTCCCCCGCGGCGCTGCCCGGCTATACGCTGCGTACGGTCTCGCGCATGTTCGCGGCATTGCTCGCATCGATTGCCTTCGCGCTCGTCTACGCGACCGCGGCGGCCAGGAGCCGGTCGGCCGAGCGGGTGCTGATTCCGTTGCTCGACGTGCTGCAGTCGGTGCCGATCCTCGGCTACCTGTCGTTTACGGTGCTGTTCTTCCTGTCGTTGTTTCCGGGGCGGATGCTGGGCGCCGAGTGTGCGGCGATCTTCGCGATCTTCACGAGCCAGGCGTGGAACATGACGTTCAGCTTCTACCAGTCGCTGCGCACGGTGCCGCGCGATCTCGACGAGACAAGCCGCAGCTTCCGGCTGTCCGCATGGCAGCGCTTCTGGCGCCTCGAGGTGCCGTTCGCGATGCCCGGTCTCGTCTGGAACGCGATGATGTCGATGTCGGGCGGCTGGTTCTTCGTGGTCGCATCGGAGGCGATCGCGGTCGGCGACCTGCACGTCGACCTGCCGGGCGTGGGCGCCTATGTCGCACGGGCGATCGCGAACCGGGACCTGGCCGCGGTGGGCTGGGCGATCGTCGCGATGAGCGTCGCGATCGTCCTGTACGACCAGTTGCTGTTCAGGCCGCTGGTCGCGTGGTCGGAACGGTTCCGCTATGGCGATGCCGTGCCCGCGGTCGTGCCGCGCAGCTGGATGCTCGACCTGTTCCACCGGTCGCGATGGATGGCCCGCGCCGGCGGCCCGGTCGGCATGCTGTTGCGCCGCGCGGCGCGTGCGCGGCTGCCCGGGGTCGCATGGCCGTGGCGCGGCCGGATGGCGCTGCCGCGGCACGCGGGTGACGCGCTCTGGTTCGCGCTGTGCGCGGCGGGATGCGGGTATGCGGCGGTTGTACTGTTCCGGCTCGGACGCGCGGCGCTGACCTGGGCGGACCTGCGCGTCGTGGCGGGCGAAGGGGCGCTCACCTTCGTTCGCGTGACGGTGCTGGTCGTGATCGCGTCGGCGATCTGGGTGCCGATCGGCATTGCGATTGGTCTTCGACCGCGCGTGGCCGCCCGCATCCAGCCGATCACGCAGTTTCTCGCCGCGTTTCCGGCCAACCTCCTGTTTCCGGTCGCGGTGTTCGTCATCGTGCGCTACCGGCTCGCCCCCGAAGTCTGGCTGCCGCTGTTGATGATCCTGGGCGCGCAATGGTATGTGCTGTTCAACGTGATCGCCGGAGCGAGCGCGTTTCCGGCCGACCTGAGCGAAGCGGCGGCATGCTTTCGGGTCCGGCCGGCGACCTGGTGGCGTCGCGTCATGTTGCCGGGTGTGCTGCCGTACTTCGTGACGGGCGCGATCACCGCGTCCGGCGGCGCATGGAATGCGAGCATCGTCGCGGAGGCGGTGAGCTGGGGCAGCACGCGCCTGAATGCCGGCGGACTGGGGGCCTACATCGCGCAGATGACCGGCGCCGGTGACTTTCCGCGTATCGCGCTCGGTGTCGCCGTCATGTCGCTGCTCGTGATCGCGACCAACCGGCTCGTGTGGCGCCCGATGTATGCGTTCGCCGAGCGCAGGACGCGGTTCGATTGAGTCCGGACCCGATCCTCCATCCGCAGGAGACCGATGTGTCGAATCCCGGTGAATGCAAGGAAGCGTACGAGGCGGGCGCGGCCGCGCCGTCATCGGAGCAGGCACCCGTCGTGCTCGAGATGCGCGGCGTATGCAAATCGTTCACGAAGCCGTCCGGCGAGCCGCTGCACGTGCTGGCCGATATCGACCTCACGCTCCGCGAGGGGGAGATACTGGGGCTGCTCGGCCGCTCCGGCTCGGGCAAGTCCACGCTGCTGCGGATCGCGGGCGGGCTCGTCAAGCCCTCGTCCGGCGCGGTTGCATATCGCGGGGCACCGCTTGCCGGCCCGACCGCCGGCATTGCGGTGGTGTTCCAGACCTTCGCGCTGTACCCGTGGCTGACCGTCGTCGAAAACGTCGAGCTCGGGCTCGATGCGCTGAGCCTTCCGCCACGCGACGCGCGCGAACGGGCGGCCGTCGCGATCGAGTTGATCGGGCTCGACGGTTTCGAATCGGCTTATCCGCGCGAACTGTCGGGCGGCATGCGTCAGCGGGTGGGGTTTGCCCGCGCGCTCGTCAGCGAACCCGTCCTGCTGTTGATGGACGAACCGTTCTCGGCACTCGACGTGCTGACCGCGGAAACGCTGCGCACCGATTTTCTCGACCTGTGGGACGCGCGCCAGCTGTCGACCCGGTCGGTGATGATGGTGACCCACAACATCGAGGAAGCCGTGCTCATGTGCGATCGCATCCTGGTGCTCGGTGCCGGCCCGGCGCGCATCGACGCCGCGCTGAACGTGCCGTTGCCGCGTCCGCGCAGCCGGCACGACCCGGCTTTCCAGGCGATCGTCGGCAAGATCTACGCGACGCTGACCGCGCGCATCGCCGACGCGGCGGCGGCCCGCGCGGCGGCCGGCGGCACGCTGGCCATGACGCTACCCGACGTGACGAGCCACCATCTCGCCGGGTTCGTCGAGACCCTGGCGGCCGCGCCGTACGACGGCCATGCGGAACTCGGCGCGATTGCCGCGGCGCTCGCGCTCCGGGTCGACGTGCTCCATGCGACGGCCGCGGCGCTCCATCTGCTCGCCTTTGCCGAGTGGCACGACCGAACCCTCCGGTTGAGCGCGGCGGGCCACGTGTTCGCGCACAGCGACGACGAGGCCCGGCGGCGCCTGTTTCGAGAGCATGTCGTCAAGTTCGTGCCGCTTGCCGCGCATATCGACGAAGTGCTGGACGAGCGTGCAGGGCATCGCGCGCCGCGTGAGCGTTTCGAACTGGAGCTCGAGGATCATCTCGATCCGCGCAGCGCGGAACAGGCGCTGCGCGTCGTGACGGACTGGGGCCGCTACGCGGGGCTGTTCGACTACGACGACCATACGCGCACCTTCGGCCGTTGATCATGCGGGCCCCGGCCCGCGGCAAAGGCGGGTGGTGTGCCGCCGCGTCCGTTGACTTCCGTCAACGCCCGGCGCGCGGTGCGTTCGAGAATGACTTCACGGGCGCCGAAACAGGCCGGGCGTTTGCCGGCGGAGTCGTTCAGGCTTTCGGTTGCGATCGGCAGCGAGCGTGTCGTGCGACGCTCGACGGGCCGCCGGCGCGATCGCGCCGCTTCAGCGAACCTGCCGGTACCTGCGCACGCCAATGACCGTAGACGGGAGAATGGGCCATGAACTGGCTTTCCGAATATTTCGCACAGCACACGAGCCCGCTGTCGCTATCGATCTGGGCGCATCCGCCGCTCGTGGTCGGACCCGACGGCCCGGTTTGCCGCGAGCCTTACCGCCTGCCGTATCCGGGAGTGGAGATGGTGTACACGCCGGCCGGAACGGTGGAGTGCGGCGGCAGGATCTATACGTTGCCGGCTCGCTACGACGCGAGGTGGACACGTGCGGGCGGTATCTTGCACGACGATGCCGCGCCGTTTTTCCGCGAGGTGACGATCTTCGCGCCGTCGCCATTCAATCGCGACTTCGTCGTGACGGTCAACGGCGAGTTTTCCTTCGTGCCGTCGTTCTGGGCGGATGGATCGCCGGGCTTCTCGGGCACCTGCGCGCCGGCCGCGAGCGGCCATGCGGTGCGGGATCGAAGCGGCCCCCCGTGGTTGTTCCAGGGGTATCTCAGCATCTAGGCGGCGTCGGCGTCGAGGCGGCGGGAACCGGCGCTACGCGCGCACCTCCCCGTGCTTTCTCCGCACGAAGAGGGAAACGAGCGCGCCGAGCATGCCGCGCAGGTGAACGAAGTGCGCGACGCCGTTTGTGTCGCGGCCGGCCGAAACGGAGCGGCGTGACATGGCGTCAAGTCAGCCGTGCGCCGCGCACGGCCGTTGAGGCGGATCATGGGCAGCCGTCGCCCGGGGCCCGCCACGGCCCGCGTGGCGGCACGTGCGCGATCGGCCGCGACGACGTGCGGCCCGTTGACGTGCCGACCCTGCGTGGCGCCCGTCGTGCCCGTCGAGGCCGCGCTCCGGGCGGCGCGCAGCGCGCGTGTTTACACGCGTAGCGCGGCGAACAACGGCGCCCAGAACGCGCGGCTCCCGTACGCCGCGACGTCGCACTCGGTTTCGAAGCGGATCGTGATCGCGGCCTCGGCTCCGGCCAGCGGCTCGGCGCGCTCGACCTGCCGGGCCAGTACGGCCGTGTCGGCATCGGATGCGTCGCGCCCGTGTGCGGCTCGGGCCGCGACACGGGCGGCGAGCGTCGCCGGGCTCGCGGTGAAGTCGAGAATCGCGACGCGCACGCCGCGCTGCTCGGCGAGCGAAATGAAGGGCGCCCGGTTGCGCCGGAGCAGGAACGTCGCGTCGACGATCGCCGTATAGCCGCTGGCGAGGACCTCGCCGGCCTGCGCACGCAGTCTGTCGTAGACCGCGTCGATCGCCGTCTCCGAGTAAGCGGCGGGCGGCAGACGGGTGTCCTCCGGTGCGCTGGCGAAGCGCTTGCGTTCGGCGTCGCTGGACAGCCGGATCGCGCCGAGCCGTTCCGCCAGCGCGCGGCTCGCCACCGATTTGCCGGAACCGGACATGCCATGGCAGAGCAGCAGCAACGGCCGCGCATCGCGGCGTGCCTGCGCCATGTCCGACGCAACGCGCAGATAGCGGCCGCGCGTCGCCTCGTCGCCGCGCAGCCGCGCGGTCAGCGCACGCACCAGCGCACGATAGACGAAGTAGCACGGCAGTACGGCCAGCGCCGCATGGTCGCCCGTACGTGCGAGCCACCCTGACAGGAGGCGGTGGGCGCAATCTGCCCGCCCGCGGGCGGCATAATCCATCCATGCAAACGCGAGATCGCTCGCCACGTCGATCCAGCGCAGCGCGTCGTTGAACTCGATGCAGTCGAACATCAGGATCCGGTTGCGCCAGCGGACGACGTTGTCGAGATGCAGATCCCCGTGGCAGGCGCGCACGAAGCCGTTCGCGTCCCGCTCGGCGAACTGCGGCGCGAGACGAGCCAGCTCGGCTTCGTACCAGCGTCGCAGCGCGGCTTGAGCGGGCACCGTGACGTCGAGCGTGTCGCACAACGCCTGGCATTGGGCCGCGACGCTCGCCGCGCTGCCCGGGTAGCCGCGCGGCGCACGGCGCGGCGCGTGCAGATGATGGCGGGCCAGCGTCTGCGCGAATGCGTCCGCGTCCGCCAGCCCCGTGTCGTGCGATGCGCTGCGGACCGACAACATCGCTTGCGCGTCGAACCGGCGCATGCGCACCACATACTCGCCGGGCACCGCCGGCTGCCGGTGGCGGTGGGTGCCGGTTCGCACGGGCGGGCCGAAGGTGCTGCGGCGGCCGCGCGCGACGATCGGCCAGACACCCAGGTACAGCGGGCCGGCGAACGGCCGGTTGAGCGACCATTCCGCCAGCGCGCAGCGGCGGCGCTGCGCGGGGCGCACGAGGTCGACGAACGCGAATCGAACGGGCTTGATGCGCTTGTACGCGTAGCGTCCCGCCAGATACACGACGGACAGGTGGGTTTCGATCCGTTCGATCCGGCCGGCGGGATGCGGATAGGTGGCAGGCCGACGCAACGCGCGATCGAATTGCAGGGTCTTGCGTCGTGCGGCTCCGCGGCTCGACGTGAACGGCAGGCGTGGCGCTCGGGACATGATGAACGGATCGATGGGCAGGGCGCTTGCATGGCGCCGTGCCCGCGGGTTGTAGTCGAACGGAAGCGGCACGCTCCGTCTGCTCGATGTCGCGGAATCGGGCCGGCAGGCTCGGAGGCACGCGTGCGACGAACCCTATTGCAGCCGACTGTCGCCCATCCCGGCTTGATGCGTGTCAAGCGCGTCGACTGTGCGCACCCGGACGGCTTGCCGTGGCCCGGCGCCGGCGCGGTAGCGGCGCAACGCCGCCCGCATGCACGTCGTCGGCACCGTTGCGGCGCGTGCGGTGCGCACCGCGCCGGCGCGCGCTTGACGCAGGTCAACCGCATTCCCCATGGCGGCCCTACAGTCGATTCGGGCGTTCGGGCGATGCGGCACGTGACCGCGCACCGAATGCAGGATGTCGGTGCGTCACGCGGCCGGGTTGGCGTCGAGCGGATTCATGCCGCCGGATGGCGAGCGGAACGCGATGCGTTGCGAGGCAGTGAAGATGAAACAACGGGTGTGTGCGGTCGTCGTGTTGCTTGCGTTGGGGGCGTGCGCCGATGCGGAGCGGAACGCGGCCTTCCGGTCGACGGAAACGCAATTGTTCGCGACGCGCCAGGCCGCGGCGCTGCAGTGTTCGACACCGGCCGAATGCGACCGCGCGTGGCGCCTTGCGCGCCGCTACGTCGAAGGGCATTCGTCGACCCGGATCACCCGGGCCGATGCAGACACGATCGAGACGGCGCCGCCGTTCCTGGCCGGCGAAGTCTATTTGTGGGCCTCGCGCACCGCATCGGGCGGCGGCGCGGCGGTGATCCGGCTCAAGGCGATGTGCAAGGGCATGTACGGCAGCGATGGCGGCCCGGGGTGGCGGTACGACGCGTGCGCGACGAAGATCCTCGACATCGAGCGGGGTTTCCGGGCCGACGTGAGCCAGGCGCGTTCCCCCGACGCGCCGCAGCCGGTCGCGCCGCGCTGATCCGGCGTCTCGTGCCCGTGCGCCCGCGCGCCTCCACGTGATTTCGAACCGTTGACCTCCGTCAACGCCCGCGTCCGGCGAACGCCGATGATGACACCCATCCGCACGCCGCCGGCGCGTCGGTTCATCCAGCGAGGTCGGTATGTACACGAACATCATGGTCGCCGTGGACGGCAGTCCTTCATCGAAACTGGCGCTCGACGAAGGTCTGAAGGTGGCGCGATCGTACGGCGCGCGCCTGTTCGCCGTTTTCGTCGTCGACCGCTCGCTTCTGGTGACGTACGCCGGACGAATGGATCCGGACGCGCTGCTCGACGAGGTTCGGCGCGATGGCGCGGCGGTGCTGCGCAGCGCGGAACGGGCGATCTCGCACGCGGCGGTCAACGGCGACACGGAAATCGTCGAGACCGAGCCTGGCCAGAATGTCGCCGAACGGCTGCAACGGTACGTCGTCGAGCGTTCGATCGATCTGGCCGTGATCGGCACGCACGGCCGCCGCGGTGTCCGGCGGTTGTTTCTTGGCAGCGTCGCGGAGCGTTTCCTGCGCGGATCGAGTTGCCCGGTCCTGCTCGTACGCGCCGGCGATGCCGCCCCGGCCGCGGCGGCGGCAGCCTAGCGTTTTCGCGCGCGGCGCCTCGCGGCGAGGACGCGGGCAGCACGCGGCGCACCGCGAGCCCGCGCCCACCCATGCGCAACCTGCACAGGTGACCATCATGCAGATCTCCTTTCCTTGCGAACATCCGACGTATTGCAGCCAGGATCCCGCGCTGGCGTTTCCCGCGCTGGTCGAAGGCCGCCGTGTGCACTGCGCGATCACCGCGGAAGCGCTGGAGGATCACTTCCGCGCGGCATCGCCGCGTGAACAGGATCTCGTGGAGGCATTCGCCCGTCATCGACCCGCGATCGAGCGCGCCGCGCGCTGCCTGCTCGAGGAGATGGGCGGCCGGCCGATCCTGCTCCACAGCGGCTATTTCCGGTTCTGCACCTGAGCGTCCGCTCCCGTTGACGCGCGTCAAGCCCATGCCGATGCGGGCAGTTACGCTGGAATCCTGATGATCGTTCGTCCGTTGCCCGGCACACGGTGCCGCGCCAATCCGATCTTCGTCATGGCTTCGCGCGGGCGGGACGAAAGCGCGGGCCGCATGTCAATCGTTCGAGGAGTACGAACCATGAGCAATGTCACACGGTACGATCCGTTTTCGATCGAACCCGTCGCCGACCTGTTTCAGGGCCTGTTCAGGCCGCTGCGCGGGATGACGCTGGCGGACGAGCCCGATCTTGCATCGATGAAGATCGACGTGACGGAAAGCGACGATGCGTACAAGGTCAACGCGGAACTGCCGGGCGTCGCCAAGGACGACATCGACGTCCAGGTGACGGGCAGCACCGTATCGATCAACGCGAAAATCCAGCGCAACAGCGAGCAGAAGGAAGGCGAGCGCGTGATCCGGCGCGAGCGCTATAGCGGCGCGGTCAGCCGCTCGTTCTCGCTGTCGGGTGAAATCGACGACGCGAAGGCAACGGCGACGTATCAGGACGGCGTGCTGTCGCTGACGCTGCCGAAGAAGGCGCCGGTCGCGCAGAAGAAGCTGACGATCGGCTGATCGGGCGGCAGGCCGCGGGTGACGCCGGCATGCGCTGCCCGACAGGAGGAAACGGCGCGCGGAGCGATCCGCGCGCCGTTTCGTTGTAGCGGGCGCCGGGGCGCTCACGCATTCGATGCCGCGCCGCCTGCGCGGTAGCCGACCGTCTGCGCGAGGATCGGCAGCTCGTCCTCGTTCAGCCGCAGCGCGTCGGCCAGCACGCGATGGTTGATCCAACCGCGCACGACCGTGCCGAGGCCGGCGGCCGCGCAGTAAAGCGACACGTTCTGCGCGATGGCGCCGGCCGCGATCGCCGAGAACACGTCGCGCTGCTGCGGCGGCATGTCGAGGATCGCGGCGGTCCGCACGACGTAGACGAGATCCAGCGGCGCGCGCCCGACGAAGTCCTGGTAACCCGTCAGGTTGCGGGCATCCACGGCGTGTTTCAGCACGAGCCGATGCGCGGGCGCGTCGTAGCGATAGACGCCGTACGGCAGCGCGACGTACACGTCGATTTCGTTGAACGCATGCGCGGACGGCGCCGTGCGGCCGCCGCCGACCGGCCGGTTGACGCCGTCCGCGGCCCACAGCATCGCGCCGAGCGTCGCGGGCGGCAGGGGCGTGGCGGCGAATTCGCGGGAACTCATTCTTGCCGCGAGTGCGGTCATCAATGGCGGGCCGCCGTCGAGGTCCGGGTACGGCAGGTCGATGAGGGGCGGGGATTCGCCCTGTGGCGATACCGGCCCTGCCGGTGGTGTCGGCGAATAGGCCAACAGTTGCTGTTCCGTCATGTGAGTCTCCTTGGAGCATCGCCGTGCTTGCCGGGGCGTCGCGCATCGGCGATCTCACGATAAGTCGGCCGGGCCACGCCGGCTTGACCTCCGTCAAGCGGTGCACCGGCAGGCCGCGATGCGCGTCGAGCGGCGTCCGTTGACCTGCATCAGCGATCCCCGGCCGTGCATGTGCAAATCTGGGTATATGCGGCGGACAGGCACGCCGCGGCTCACAGGAGTGCAGGCGATGAAAACCGACAAGCAACTGAAGCAGGACGTCCAGGACGAACTGGAGTCCGACCCGGCGATCGACGCGACACGTATCGGTGTCGAGGTCGTCAACCGGATCGTGACGCTCTCGGGTCACCCGCCGAGCTATGCGGAGAAACTGGCGATCGAGCGTGCGGCGAACCGCGTGGCCGGCGTCAAGGCGCTCGTCGTCGACATGACCGTGCATTTGCCGGACGACGACGTCCGCACCGACGAGGACATCGCGAATGCCGTGCGCTCGGTTCTGCACTGGACGGTCGGTCTGCACGACGACGCGGTCAAGGTGCAGGTCGAACACGGCTGGATCACGCTGTCCGGCAGGGTCGACTGGGCGTACCAGAGCCATATGGCCGTGCGGGCGATCTCGCAGATGCGCAGCGTGACCGGCGTGACCGACCACATCACGGTGCAGGGGGCGGTCGGGTCGGCCGACATCGGCGGCAGCATCAAGCGCGCGATCATGCGCCACGCGGAGCGCGAGGCGAAGCACATCGCGATCGAGGTGCACGACGGCACCGTGCGGCTGTCCGGCAAGGTCGGTTCGTTCTCCGAGCGCAAGGCCGTGCGCGGTGCCGCGTGGTCGGCGCGCGGCGTGCGTGCGGTGGTCGACGACCTGGTCGTCGAGTAAGCGCGGAACCCCCGGTAACCGGATGGGCAGTCCGCGCAGTTGAAGGAGGGAAGCCGGATGACACTGTCAGGCGAGGTACACGACGCGGACTGGTCGGTGACGATCGAGACGATTGCCGCCGAAGCTGGCGGCTACCGTTGCAGGATCCACGTGACGTTCACGTCGCCGGATGGCGCATGCGAGCGCACGTTCGCGCACAGCCGGACCCACGATACCGAGCGCGAAGCCGCGATCGACGGGCTGCGCGCCGGAATGACCTGGGTCGAGATGAGGAAATCGAACACGTTCACGGTCTGACGCCACGGCACACGTGAACGTGCCTCCCGTGCGTCGACGTTTCGTTCGTCATCCGATGCAACGAGCGCCGCGTCGCACGGGTATCGGTGTGCCTACCCGTCCGCGCGGTCGCGGTCACGGTCGGCAGGCGGCGGCGCGGGGGGCGCAACCGGTTCGTCGTCGCGCGCATGTTCGCGTTGCCGCCGGACATGATGCGCGACGGCGTCGGTCACGGTCGGAAAGAAGCTGGCGGGACCGAACGCGTCGAACAGCCCGTAGGCGCGCAGGCGATCCTTCACCGGCCCCTTCATTTCGGCGAAGTCCAGTGCGATTGTCTGCGCGCGGAGTTCCTCGCAAAGCGCCACGAGCCGGTCGGCGGCGCTGACGTCGATATCCGTGACGGGCTCGGCCGCGATGACGATGCGCGTGACCGGAGACGCCGACGATACGATGGCCGCGTGCAGATGCTCGCAGAAAATCTCGACGTTCGCGTAGAAGAGCGGCGCATCCCAGCGGAACAGCAGGAGCCCCGGCGTCTGCACGGCGTCCGGATGGCGCGCGATGTCGTGATAGCCGCGCACGCCGGCCAGCCGGCCCAGCACCGCATCGTACGGATGCCAGGCCCGCCACACGAACGACAGCAGCGACAGCGCGCTGGCGAGCAGGATGCCGGGCACGACGCCGATGCCGATCACGCCGGCAAAGCACAGCACCGCAATCAGGCATTCGCCGCGACGCATCCGGTACAGCCGGACGACGCTGCGGACGTCCGCGATGCCGAACGCCGCGTACATCACGACGGCGGCCAGCGCCGCGCGCGGGACGCCGGTCAGCAGCGTCGGCGCGGCAACGAGCAGGATCGCGATGCACGCCGCCGCGACGAGGTTCGTGACCTGGCTCTGCGCGCCCGCGGCAATCGCGACGGGCGTGCGCGATGCGCTGCTGCTGACCGCGCAGCCCTGCATCATGCCGGCCAGCAGATTGGCGGCGCCCAGTGCGACCAGTTCCTGGTTGCGATCCGGCGTTTCGCCCGAACGTGCCGACAGGGCGCGCGACAGCATGCTGATGTCGGCGAACGACACCAGCGCGACGGCGACGGCGCCGGACGCGAGCGCGCCCAGGTCGGCGACGGAGACGACCGGCAGGTGCGCCACGGGTGCGCCGGCCGGCAACGTGCCGACCGTCGCGATGCCGTGCAGCGGCGACACGTGCGCGACCACGGTCGCCGCCAGCACCGCGATCAATACGCCGGGTGCACGCGGCATCACCCGTTTCATCAGGAAAATGGTGGCGAGCGCACCGATGCCCAGCAGCGCGGCATCGGTGGAGAACCGGCCTTCGGCGAGGGCGTGCACGATGGGCGGCACGCTGGAGAACACGTCGCCGCCCGCCGCGGGCATGCCGAGCAGTTCCGGCAACCGGCCGATCGCGAGCGCGATCGCGATACCGTTCAGGTAGCCGTACTGGATCGGACGTGACAGCAGGTCGGTGACGAAGCCGAGGCGGAGCGTGCCGAGCAGGATGCAGATCGTGCCGGCCGACAGCGCCAGCGCGCCGGCCAGCGCGATGGCGCGCTGCGGGTCATGGTCGGCGAGCGGGGCGATCGCGCCGGCGATCAGCGCGGCCAGCGCCGAATCGGGGCCGAGGACGAGGATCCGGCTCGGGCCGAGCAGCGCATACGCGAGCAACGCGGCGATCGACGCATGGAGGCCCGTGACGGCGGGCAGGCCGGCCGCCTGTGCATAGCTCATGCCGACGGGCACCAGCACGGCCGACAGCGCGATGCCCGCATACAGGTCGCGCGACAGCCATGCGCGCCGGTAGTGCGTGAGCAGTGCGATGCCCGGAAACAGGTGGGCGACGTGTTCGGAAAGGTGCCGGTTCATCGCGGCTTCATCCCGGAGACGTCCGGGCGAACGGGATGGACGGCTTCGGCAGGCGCGTGGTGACCGGGGTGCGGCCGGCCCGGGCAGACGGACGGGACGGCAGGGCGAGCGTGATCATCGCGTCGGAAGACCGGGCCGCCGCCGTCGCGCCGGATGCCGGCGGCGCGGCACGGCTGCGAGCGGCTTCAGGCGGCCTTGAGTGCCGACAGTTGCAGTGCCTGCGCAAAGCGGGCCAGCGTGGCGATCGAGCCCGTCACGCTCTCGTACCGCTCGCGCCCGATCTGTCCGTCGAGGATCACGAGCATGCCGGCGTCGCGCGCCAGGGCGACGAGCGCCTGCGTGTCGAGCGCGGCAGCGTCAGGCCGGCGGGCCTGGTCGCCCGAATCGGGAAGCGGGGTAGCGTGTGTCATGACGGCTCTCCTGATGGCCCGGAATCCGGCTGGCGCGCAGCCGCGATCCGTGATTTCAGTATCGTTGTCGCGCCCGCGCGATTCAATCGGCATGCCCCGAAGCTGCGGTAGGAATCGCGCGGAGCGCGTCGGCAGATTCCTACACGGCACGCGGTTTCGGCGGCGGGCGGCGGCGCACCGGCCGCGCCGCACGCCGCCGTGCATACCAGCTTCCGATCGCGCGCCAGATGTCGGGGGCGGATTCGCAGTACGTGAACAGGTCGAGATCGCTGCGATCGATCATCCCCTCGTCGGCGAGGAAGGCCAGGTCCACCGCGCGGCGCCAGTACGCCTCGCCGACGAGGATGACGGGCAGCGGCGGGATCTTGCGCGTCTGCAGCAGCGTCAGGACCTCGAACAGCTCGTCGAATGTGCCGTAGCCGCCCGGGAAAAACACGGCGGCTTTCGCGCGTTCGAGCAGGTGCAGCTTGCGGATCGCGAAATAGTGAAACCGGAAACCGAGATCGGGCGTGATATACGGATTCGGCGCCTGTTCGCGCGGCAACTCGATGTTCAGGCCGATGCTCGGCGCGCCGAGTTCGTATGCGCCGCGGTTCGCGGCCTCCATGATGCCGGGGCCGCCGCCGGTGACCACGGCGAGCCGCGCGGCACGCGTGCAGCGGTCGGCGTGGCCGACGATGCGCCCGAATTCGCGTGCGACGCGGTAATACACGCTGTGCTCGACGAGCCGGCTCGCCGCCGCGACGGCGCGGCGCCGGCCCGCATCGTGCGGACGCTGCGCGAGCAGGCGATTGGCTTCGTCCAGCCGGGCATTCGCGACGGCAGGGGCGACGATGCGCGTGCTGCCGTAGATCACGACGGCATGGCCGATGCCTTCGCTCTGCAGGCGCGCCTCGGCTTTCCAGTAGTCGAGCTGCAGCCGGATGCCGCGCATGCTCGCGCGCTGCAGGATGGTGGCGTCGTCGTCGGCAGGCGTGCGCTTCGGGCGTCGGGCGGGACGCCGCGCGCGGCGCGGGCCGGGCCGGGCGCTGTCGTCGTTACTGGCGAGCGCATCGGGCCGCGTACGTGCGCGTGTGCCGCGCGTGTCCGCCGGCGTCGCGCCGGGTGCGGCACGGCGGCGCGCGTTGCCTCGTACCGTACGGGCGGGTAGGCGTTTGATGGCGGTCGGCATGCGGTGCGGGCCGGCGGGCCGGCTACTGGCTCAGCACCCATTGCACGAGCTGATGCGCATCGTCGGCGGACAGCGGGCCGCCGCGATCCTCGGCGGACGGCATCGGCGTGTCGCCCCAGTGCACGCGGCCGCCGACGCGCAGCTTGCGTTCCAGTTCCGCGGCGGCGGCCGGATCGCCGCGATAGCGCTGCGCGATCTCGTGGAACGACGGCCCGAGGAACCTCATGTCGGGCGTGTGGCAGAACATGCAGTGCTGCGCGTTGACGAGATCGGTCGGCTCGGGCACGGCCGTCTGCGCGGCGGCCGGGCCGGCCGCCGCAGCGATCGCGCAGAGGGCGGCGAAACGCAGGAGGTTCATGTTTTTATCCTCGTCCGGGTCGGAGGGGGCGCACCTTGCCTCGCGGCGCGATCAGGAGACGACTTCGTCGAGCGGGCGGCGCGGCGAATGCGGCGTATGCGGGCCGCGCCCGACGCGCAGCAGCAACTGCGGCTCGCCGCGCAGCCCGAGCATGTGGCGCAGGTGGGCGCGCAGCCCGGCCGTCTCGATCGGCTGGTTCAGGTAGGACGCCGTATGGCCCGCGCGCGTCGCGACGAGCAGGACGCGCTCCAGCGCCTGTCCGGCGGCGAGCCACGCCTCGCGATCGTCGCGGACGGTCGACAGGCAGACGATCAGCGGCGACGCGCCGACGAGCTGGTGATGCAGCGCGGCGAGCCCGTTGCCGAGATCGAACGTCCGGACCGCCATCGTCACGACGGGCGCCGCGAAGTCCAGCAGCGTCGGCACGCCGGCCGCGAATGCCGGCATGCCGTCGACGTGCCGGCGCGGATCGATCCAGCTCGCCAGCTCGCGCCGGAAGCGCGGATCGGCGAACTGCTGCCGGTCGGCCTCGGCGACGAGCTCGGCCACCCGTGCGCGGTGCGCGATCGCGTCGATACAGGCGACCTCGACGCCTTCCGCCGCGCCGGCCGCGATCAGCTCGCGCTGGAGCGTGTCCGGAACGGCCGTCGATTCGAACGGCGCGCGCGTCGTCACGCGCTCCGGAATCGCATCGAACAGCGCGCCGAGCGACGCGTCGGAATAGCCGTCGTCGCAGACCCGCACCAGTGCGAGCAGATCGGGGTCGACTTCGGACGGAAACGTGCTGATCGTATGGGCGAGCCCTGCGTGGTCGAGCGCGACACGCAGGTTGAGCAAGGCGGCGCCGCAACTGATGATCAGCTCGCGATCGAACGGATCGACCACCGGCAGCGCACGGACGCGGTCCGCGCAGACCGCGATCGTGGGCCCGTCGACGATGAACCGCCACGGCTGCGAGTTGTGGCTGGACGGGGCCAGCACCGCATAGGCCAGCAGCGACCTCAGATGCGCTTCGGGATGCGCGCTTGCGGCAAGTGGGGGAACGGATATCATTCGATCATCTCCTGGTCGGCCGGGCGGGCGGCGTCATGCCACTTCATCGTGTCAGCAACCGGCCGGCCGCCGTTGACCCACGTCAAGCGCCCGTCACTGCGCCATGCGCGCGCGGCGCGTGGCGACTAGCCTTGCATCGTGACGCGCGCGAACTCGATGGCGCGGGGAGGCGAGCATGCTTGCGATGATGTTTGACGGCACGACGCCGCATTTGCGCGAGGCGCGCGTGCCGGATCCGCTGCCGGCGCCGGGCCAGCTGCTGATCGACGTGCACGCGTGCGGTGTATGCCGGACCGATCTCCATGTCGTCGACGGCGAACTCGCGCACCCGAAGCTGCCGCTGGTGCCGGGGCACGAGATTGTCGGAACGGTGCGCGTGACCGGCGAGGGTGTGACGGGATTCTCCGTCGGCGACCGGGTGGGCGTGCCATGGCTGGGCTCGACCTGCGGGCATTGCGCGTACTGCGCGTCCGGCCGCGAAAACCTGTGCGACAGCCCGGGATTCACCGGTTACACGATCGACGGCGGTTATGCCGAGTGCGCCGTTGCCGACCATCGCTATTGCGTGCACCTGCCGCGGCGCTATTCCGATCTCGAGGCCGCGCCGCTGCTGTGCGCCGGCCTGATCGGTTACCGAACCTTGCGCATGGCCGGCGATGCGCGTCGCGTCGGCATCTACGGCTTCGGCGCGGCCGCCCATCTTGTCGCGCAGGTCGCGCATTTCGAGGGGCGGAAGGTGTTTGCGTTGACGAAACCCGGCGACACCGTCGCCCAGCAGCTCGCGCTGTCACTCGGTGCCGCATGGGCCGGCGGCAGCGACGAAACGCCGCCGGAACCCCTCGACGCCGCACTCGTCTTCGCGCCGGTGGGCGCACTGGTGCCGGCCGCGCTTCGCGCGGTCGACAAAGGCGGGATCGTCGTATGCGGCGGCATTCACATGAGCGACATCCCGGGCTTTCCGTACGCGTGGTTGTGGGGCGAGCGCCGCATCGCGTCGGTCGCCAACCTGACGCGCGCGGACGCGGCCGCGTTCATGCGGATCGCCGATGCGATGCCGCTGCGGGTCGAAGCGGTGCGTTACGCGCTGACCGATGCAAACCGCGCACTGGACGATCTGCGCGCGGGGCGCGTATCCGGCGCCGCCGTGCTCGGCATGCGCGGCTGATCCCGCTCGACATGCCCGCACCGCAATGCGCTCAGATGCGCCCGAGGCCGTCCGAATCGACGATGCGGATCTGCTTGCCTTGCGCGGCGACGAGCCCCTTGCGCTGGAACTTCGACATCATGCGGCTGACCGTTTCGAGCTTCATCCCGAGATACTCGCCGATCTCGTCGCGCGTCATCCGCAGCACGAATTCGGCGGCCGAGTAGCCGCGCGCCTTGAAGCGCGTGGACAGGTTCAGCAGGAAGGCGGCCACGCGCTGCTCGGCGGTCATCGTGCCGAGCAACAGCATCTGCGCGGATTCGCGCACGATCTCGCCGCTCATCATCTGATACACGTGATGCTGCATCGGCCGAACGTCGCGGCACATCTGTTCGAGCTGGCCGAACGGAATGATGCAGACGGTGCTGTCCTCGAGCGCGATTGCGTCGCCGTTGTGCCGCCCGGTGTGCACGCCGTCGAGCCCGAGCGATTCGCCGACGATCTGGAAGCCGGTGATCTGCTCGTCTCCGTCGCGATGCATCACGATGGTCTTGAACGAACCGGTTCTGACCGCATAGATGCTGTTGAATGCGTCACCCGCGCGAAACAGCGTTTCGCCGCGCCTGACGTGCCGCGTCGTGCAGATCATCGCGTCGACGCGCGCGAAGTCGTCAGGCGAAAGATCGGGCGGCATGCACACGGTACGCAGCGCGCACGTCGAGCAACGGGACGCGGCGCGCTTCGGCTGGTCCGCCCGTTCGACGGGATGCAGCGGGATGAACGGACGTGACGGGTGTAACGGCATGGTCTGCGAAACATCGGCATGGCTTTGCATGATCGGCTCCAATTCCTGGGCCAGCGGCGAATCGCTGTCGGGCAGGATCGCGCTGGCCGTCGTACCGGCGGCCTTGGTGTCTGCCGCCTTCCTGATGGGGAACCACACCGGACGGGCCAGGAGACCGAAACCGGTCTCGGGGTTGAGGGGGCCTTTGCTCCGGGTGGCACGCTGGCTTGTTTTTCTTGATACGCAGTATGGATGGCGCGGCGCTCGACGGAAATCAGCCGGAATTGAAGATGCGGTAGGACACGTGGAAGCGTTGTAGGGCGTTTCCTACAAAGGGGGCGGCATCTTGCCGCGATCTTGCCGCCGAGGCGGGCGCGCGTTGCCCGGTCGACGTTGTCGAGAGGCGGGCGGCAACGGGCGGCAATTCCGTTGACCTGACTCAATGCCGGCGGCGGTGGCGGACGTTATGTTCGATACCACGCGACGCAGCGTCGAGGGGCCGGGTGCGGACGAAGCGTGCGCCGGTCGCGCGATCGCGAGCCGCCCATGCGGCCACTGGCAGCGGGATCGACGGGGCGCAAGCAGCCGGCTGCCTGGCGGCCGTCAGAGTTCGTCCGGGTCGTCGAACAGCTTGTGGCGCATCGCATAACGCACGAGCGCCGTGTCGTTCGGCATTTGCATCTTCTCGAGAATGCGCGTCTTGTACGTGCTGACGGTCTTGACGCTGACGCAGAGCGCCTTCGCGATTTCGGAAATCGACTCGCCGGTGGTGACGCGCCGGAAGACGTCGAATTCACGGTCGGACAGACGCTGGTGCGGCAGGAGATCGGTCGGTTCGTTCAGGCTCTGCGCAAACTGTTCGGCCATCGTCAGGCTGACATACACGCCGCCGGCCGCGATCTTGGTCAGCGCCGCGACCAGCTCGGCGCTCGCGCTCTCCTTGGTCATGTAGCCGGATGCGCCCGCGCGGAACGCGCGCACCGCGTATTGCTGCTCGGCGTGCATCGTCAGCACGAGGACATGCAAGGCCGGTTTCTCGTCCTTGATCTGCCTGATGAGTTCGACGCCGTTCCGGCCGGGCATCGACAGGTCGAGCACCAGCACGTTCGCGGCCGTGCCGCGCACGAGTGCGATCGTGGATGCGCTGTCGCACGCCTCGCCCGCGACCTCGAAGCCGCTTGCGTTCTGCAGGATGTGCCGCAGGCCGTCCCTGACGAGGGCGTGGTCGTCGGCGATGAGTACCCTGATCATGACAGCACATCTCCTTGCTGGATGGCGTGAAGCGGCAACGCCACGGTAATCGTGAATCCCGTTCCCGGCCGGTTCTCGATCGTCACCGTGCCGTCGAGCATGTGCGCGCGCTCACGGATGCCGATCAGCCCGAACGACGGACGATCGCGCTCGTCGCGGGCGACCTCCGGCGCACCGTGGCCGTTGTCCGCGATGCGCAGCATGCAGTAGCCGTCTTCCACTTTCAGGGCGAGCTTCACGTGCGTCGCATCGGCATGCCGGGCGACATTGGTGAGCGCTTCCTGCACGATGCGGAACAGTGTGGTGGCGCCGGCGCTGGTGAACGCGGTATCGACGGGGGCGATGTCCCGGTCGACCGTGATCCGGTAGCGATGCGTGAAATCGTTTGCAAGCCACTCGATCGCCGGGACGAGACCCAGGTCGTCGAGCATCACCGGCCGCAGATCGGCCGCGATGCGCCGAACCGACGCAACGGTCGAATCGATCAGGCGATGCATGCCGCTCAACTGCTCGCGCACGCCGGTATGGGGGGCGACAATGCCCGCGAGCCCCAGCTCGACGGCGGAGAGGTCCATCTTGAGCGCGGTGAGTTGCTGGCCGAGGTCGTCGTGCAACTCGCGTGCGATCCGCGTTTTTTCTTCCTCCCGCACGTTCTGCAGGTTGGCGGACAGCTCGCGGAGTTCCTCGCGCGACTGCCTGAGCGCATTTTCCGCGCGGACGCGCTCGGTGACGTCGCGCAGCATGACCGTGTACAGCTTGCCCGTGCCGTCGCGAATCTGCGATATCGACGCCTCGATCGGGAACTCCGTGCCGTCGCCGCGCAGGCCGAACAGCACGCGTTGCTGCCCCATCTGGCGGTCCGACACGCCCGTCACGCCGAATTGCTCGACGTGCCGCGCATGCGCGGCGCGAAAGCGCTCGGGGATGAAGCGGGTGAGCGGCGCGCCGATCGCCTCCATCGCGGAGACGCCGAACACGCGTTCCGCGGCCGGATTGAAGATCACGATCGTCTGGCTTTCGTCGACGGTAATGATCGCTTCCATCGATGACCGGATGATGCCCATCATCCGCTCCCCGGTCGGCTGGCCGTCGCCGGCGGGCACGGCGGCGGAGATTCGCGTGGAGACAACCTGCTGCACGAGCACGGCCAGTATCAGCGACAGCGCGGTGCCGGCCGCCAGCACGGCCAGCGCGGGGCCGGACGTGTCCGGGCCCGGCGCACTGTAGCGCAGCGTGAGCGGCGTACCACCGAACGACAGCGAATCCGTTCGCGTGAGCATGTTGCCGGCGGCCGTGGCGTCGTTGCCGCCGAAGCCGCCGGCATGGACGAGCGCCGCCGGGATGTCGGCCGCGATTTCCATGCGTAGCCGATCCAGTATCGACGGATCGACGAGACGTGCCGGATCGAGCGCGGCATAGACGTATCCGGTCGCGCGCGCATGTTGCGGCCCCGGCGGAGCCCCGTCTTCAGCGTCCGCATAAATCGGCAGATACAACATCAGCGCCGTGCGGGCACTCGTCGCGTCGGCGCTGTCCCGGGTCGCGTTCGCGGCCAGCGCGACCCTGCCGGTTTCCGCCGCTCGCTGCAGTGCCCGCCGGGTCGCCTGATCGTCATTGGCGGGGCTCGGCTCGATTCTCCCGACGCTGCGGACGGGCGACTGCAAGCCGTCCAGATCGAGACCGGCAATGTAACGACGCCACGCGTCGCCGGATTGAGGCACGACCAGCGTCGACGCGAAGCCGCGCGCGCCGCGCAAGACGGCGGCGGCGCCGAGGAAGCTGCGCCGGAGGTCGGCCGTCGCGAGCGTCGCCGATTGCGCGAAGCGTGCCTGGGCGGCTTCCTGCGCCCGGTTCTGCACGAGCCGGGCGGCGGCAAACGACGTGGCCAGGCCGAGCGCCAGCGTCAGCAGCGCGGCGAGGGTCGCGGATCGCGCGGGCCGGACCCTGCGCGGAGCCGGCCCGGCCTTGAAGGCGGGCACATGGACTGTCATTGCCGTTCATCCTGACGGATTTCGCCGGCGGCCGGCGGGCGGCGGGCCGGACGCGGGGCACGGGAAGCGGGGCAGGCCGAAACTGCGATGTCGCCCGAAATTGTGCGCGTTTTGTCCGGATTCGCCAATCGGGACCGATGCGTACGCCTGTTTCCGTGCGGGCTTGACCGGCGTCAACCGGACGATGCGCGTCGGGCCCAGACTGGTCTGGCATGCCGGTCAAATCCGAACGGCAACGGGGAGGCTCCATGTATGCACGGATCTTTGCGGCACTCGACGGCAGCCGCGCTTCGCGACTCGCGCTCGACGAGGCGATCGCGCTCGCCCGCGATTCAGGCGGCCTGATCGTCGCCGTGTGCGTGGTATCGGACGCGCCGAGGGTGGCCGACGTCGACAGCGGCTATATCGGCCAGCGCGACCCGGCGGGGCTGGATGCGGACAGGGCCGCGATCGCGGTGGCGGACGCGGAGACCGCGTTTCGCCTGTGCGGCGTCCGCGGCACGGCACACACGCTCGACGCGTGCGGCGAGGACGTGTCGTCCGTTCTGGCGCGGGCCGCCGCCGAATGCGACGCGGAGCTGATCGTGATGGGCACGCACGGGCGGCGCGGCGTGCGCCGTGCGTTGCTCGGCAGCGTCGCCGAATCGCTGGTGCGCACCGCCGACCGGCCGGTGCTGGTCGTGCGGGAGGGGCAGGGCGCGTGTGCCGCCGTGTTGTGACGAAAAGGGGGGCGGCCGCAAGCGGCTGCCCCCTTTTCGACGGCTCAGTGAGACAGCAGCACCGGCACCGTCATCGTCTCGAGGATCGTGCGCGTGGCGCCGCCCAGCACGCGTTCGTGCATGCGCGCATGGCTGTACAAACCCATCACGAGCAGGTCCGCGTGCAGGTCGGTCACCCGGTTCAGCAGCGTCGCGCCCACGCCGACCGACCGGTCGCGCGGCGTCGTGGAGAACGACGCGCGAACACCGTGCCGTTCGAGATACGCGGCGACGTCGACGCCCGCGGGCGTCTTGTCCGGGTCGGGCTGCCCGCGCACGACCGTCTCGACGTTGACGAAGCGCGCGCGGGCGAGCAGCGGCAGCGCATCGGCCATCACGCGGGCGGCTTCGCGCCCGCCGTCCCAGCCGATCAGCACGTTCTCGCCGATCGTTCGCACGTCGCCGGCGTAGGGCACGACGATCGCCGGGCGGCCGCTGCCCATCACGACATCCTCGACGAAATGACGCGCGACGTAGGTCATGCGATCGTCGGGGTCTTCCTGGCCGAGCACCAGCAGATCGGCGTGACGCGCGTGCAGAATGGCGGCGGCGGTCGCGTCGCCGGTGGGGGCCTGCCATTCGACGCTGCGTCCCGCGCGCTCGGCGGCCGTCAGGAATTTTTCCTCGGCTTCCTTGCGGCGCTGCTCGCACAGCCGCTCGTACACGGCAAGCTTCAGCGGTTCGTCGGGCCGCCGCAGCGGCTCGAACAGGTCCTGGCAGACCACGTAGAGGCCGATCAGATGCGCGTTCCAGCGCGCCGCGAGTTCGAGTGCGAGGCCAACGCGCGTCGCGCAGCGCTCGCTGTCGTCGAGGTGGACGAGCAGGGTCTTGTAGCTCATGACGGCTCCTTTTCGGTTGATGCCGCGGCGGTTTCGGCGGGTTTCTCCGACGGGCAGTTCGCCGGAATCATCAGGACGGGGCAGGTGGCCAGGCGCAGCACGCGCTCGGCCACGCTGCCGAGGAAGAGGCGCTGAAAGCCGCGCCGGCCGTGCGTGCCCATCACGATCAGGTCGGCCCCGGTTTCGTCGGCAAGACGGACGATCCGGCGCGGAATGTCCTCGCCCGCGGGCTCGACGTTGGAGATCTGCGGCGTGCCGGCCACGTCGCGCGCTTTCAGGCGTCGCGCCGCGTCGTCGGTGACGCGCAGCCCCTCCTCGCGGAAGGCATCGACGAGGATCGACGGATCGTATCCGTACGTGTCGTAGGCGGGCACCAGGAAATCGACGACGTAGACGGGGGTCAGCCGCGCACCCGTCTCCGCCGCGAGCGTCAGCGCGGCGTCGAGTGCGCGGGACGACGTGTCGCTGCCGTCGAGCGCAACCAGAATGTTCGAGTACATGGCATTTCCCTTGAACGGATGTGGATGAAGTCATCATCGGCGCGCGCGCGCCGACGGCGCTGATCTGGATCAAGCGGCGCGGTTGCCGCGCAGCACGCGCACCGCGGCGCGTGCCGCGATCCACGCTTCGTTGGTCGGCTCGACGACCACCGTGACCGCGCTCGACGCGGACGACACGACCTGCGCATGGCCGGCATTCGCGCACACGTCGAGGTCGATGCCGAGCCAGCCGAGCGATGCGCAGATCCGCTCGCGCAACACGGCCGAGTGCTCGCCGATGCCGGCCGTGAAGACCAGCATGTCGAGGCCGCCGAGCAGCGCGGTCAGCGCACCGGCCTCGCGCACGATGCGATGGACGTACAGCGCCAGCGCATCGGCGGCCGGCGCATCGCCGGCGGCTTCGCGTGCCAGCAGCACGCGCGGGTCGCCCGACGCGCCCGAGACGCCCTTGAGCCCCGACTCGTGATACAGCAGGTGGCCCAGCGCGTCGCCCGACAGCTTGCCGACTTCGAGCAGGTGCAGGACGACACCGGGATCGAGCGCCCCGCAGCGCGTGCTCATCATCAGCCCGTCGAGTGCCGAGAAGCCCATCGTCGTCGCGACGCTGCGGCAGTCGCGCATCGCGCACAGGCTGGCACCGCTGCCGAGATGGGCGGCGATCACGCGGCCGTGCGCACGTGCGCCGAACCGCTCGTCGAGCGCGACGGCCAGGTATTCGTACGACAGGCCGTGGAACCCGTAGCGCCGTACGCCCTCGTCGAACCACGCGTGCGGCAGCGGGAGCAACTGCTCGGTGCGCGGCAGCGTGCGATGAAATGCCGTGTCGAACACGGCGATGTGCGGGACGCCCGGAAACGCGCCGCGCAGCACGTCGATCGCATCGAGGCCGTGCGGCTGATGCAACGGGGCGAGCGGCGTCAGCGTGCGTAGCGCGCCGAGCACCGCGTCGTCGACGATCACCGGCTCCATGAAGCGTGTGCCGCCGTGCACGACGCGATGGGCAATGGCGCCCACCGTGATGTGCGGCAACTGCCCGCGGACCCACGTCGCGATCCGCGCGAGCGCGTCGCGACAGGGGGCGCTCGCACCGAGCGGCAATGCAACGGCCGGTTCGGCGTCGAAGCGGATCGACACGCCGTTGTCGGTCTCGACGGCTTCGCCCTCGTGCAGCGGCCGTCGCGCGGGATCGTCGTGCGGCGGATACGCAAAGAGCGCGAACTTCACGCTCGACGAACCGGCATTGACGACGAGAAGCGCGAGTGTGCGCATCGGCCGGCTCAGTGCGACATCAGCACCGGCAGCGTCATCGAACCCAGCACCGTGCGCGTGGCGCCGCCCATCACCAGTTCGCGCCAGCGCGGATGGCCGTAGGCCCCCATCACGAGCAGGTCGGAACCCGTTTCGTAAGCGCGTGACAGCAGCGTGTCGCCGATCGACGCGCCGGCGCCGGTACCGATGTCGAGCACGTTCACGTCGTGCGCGTGGCGTGCCAGCATCAGCGCGGCATCGGCGGCCGGAATGCGCGTGGTCGCCGCCTCCGAATCGGCGTCGACCACGGCGGCGACCGTCGTGCGCTTCGCATGCTCGAGAAACGGGAGCGCGTCGTGCGCGGCGCGGGCCGCTTCGCGGCTGCCGTCCCATGCGACGAATACCCGTTCGCCGATCGACGGAAATTCCCCGGTGTACGGCACGAACAGCACCGGGCGGCCGGCGGACAGCACCAGGTTCTCCGGAAACTGGTCGTCGATAAAGGTCTCGGGATCGTTCGGGTCGCTCTGGCCCGCAATCACGAGATCGGCGAGCCGCGCGGCGCGCAGCACGGCCAGATTCGCGCGTTCGTCCGCGCGAACCCAGGTCGCCGGCACCTTGGCGCGGGCGGTCTCCGCATGGAACAGGCGTTCCAGCGCGGCGAGCCGTTCGTCGCGCCGCTCGCGGTGCTCGCGGAAATAGTCGGCGGAACCGGCCATCACGTAGAACGAATACGGCTCGGGCGTGTAGACCGCGAACAGCCCGGTGAGATGCGCACCGAAGCGCCGGGCGAGACGCAACGCGAACTCGAGGCGCGAATGCGCGCGGGCGCTCGTATCGAGGTGCACGACCATGCTTTTGTAGCTCATCGGAATCGCTCCATCGACGGGTGATCCGCCAGTGCAATCCAGTCTACGAAGCAGGGTTTCCGCGCGCTTGACTCAGATCAACGGCAGCCGAGCGCCGCGGCCGCACAGTGAGGCGGTCGCCATGCCGATGCCCGGCAGGCGGCACGAGGCGGATGCGAACCCGTTGACCGGATCGAAGGAGGGAACACGATGAGCGCCCATGCTTTGACGACACCGAACGACGCTTGCCGCGCGGGATGCGATCTTGCATTGCGCATGGCCGCGCTGAACCGAGACTGGCAGCAGGAATGGCATGCGCTCGCGGGGCGCTGCATCGAACGGGACCGCGACGCCGTGCGCGGCCTGCAGCAGGCGCTCACGGCTACGAACGAGTGGACGGCCTTCGGTGAAGCGGCCCGGCTGGCGATGCGCGACTACACGGTCGCCACCGTCGCGATCTGGCAGGACGCCACCGAGCTCTGCATGCGCGGGCAGTTCGAGAGTGCCGGCGCGTGGCGCACGTGGCTGCGCGAATACGGCCCCGGCGGGCTGGCGCGCTACCAGACCGACTGGCTGCCCGACCTCGGGCGGCTGGCCGTGATCAACGAGGCCAGCATGCCGTGGCGCGACTGGATGGCGGCGTTCGAGCTCGGCATCACGGAGGCCGTCGGCGCGAGCGACGGCGGGCCGGTGGCCATGCGACTGCCGGACGACCACCTTGCCGCGCGGGAGCACGATCATGTCCGCTAGGCGCGTCGCGTTCGTCACGGGTGGAATGGGCGGCCTTGGCGCCGCGATCAGCCGTTGCCTGCACGACGCGGGCATGACGGTGGCGGTGTCGCACACCGAACACAACGACCACGTCGCGACGTGGCTCACGCAGGAACGCGACGCCGGCCGCGCGTTTCATGCGTACGAGGTCGACGTTGCCGATTACGATGCGTGCCAGCACTGCGCGGCACGCGTGCTGGCCGAATTCGGGCGCGTCGACGTGCTCGTCAACAACGCCGGCATCACGCACGACGCCACCTTCGTGAAGATGACCAAGGGCATGTGGGATGCGGTGCTGCGCACCAACCTCGACAGCATGTTCAACATGACGAAGCCGTTCGTGCCCGGCATGATCGACGCGGGCTTCGGGCGGATCGTGAACATCGGGTCAGTCAACGGTTCGAGAGGTGCGTACGGGCAAACGAACTACGCGGCCGCGAAGGCCGGCATCCACGGCTTCACGAAGGCGCTCGCGCTCGAGCTCGCGCGTCACGGCGTGACGGTCAACACGGTCGCGCCAGGCTACCTGGATACGGCGATGCTCGAATCGGTGCCGAAGGAAGTGCTCGACACGAAGATCCTGCCGCAGATCCCGGTGGGGCGTCTCGGCCGCCCCGACGAGATCGCCGCGCTCGTCGGCTTCCTGTGTTCCGATGCGGGCGCATTTGCGACGGGTGCCGAATTCGATGTCAACGGCGGCATGCACATGCAATGACAGCCTCCGTCATCCGTGCACCGTTCACGCACGAATCGAATCCGCCGCCGGATCGGGGCGGGCAGGTGTCGCGTTCCGCCGAATGCCCGGCGGGAACGACTTCGCCTGCCGAACAATGGAACCGCGCAGCGCATGCGACCGTCGCCGCGATGACCTTCGGGCTGTCGCCCGTATCGCTGGCGCTGGCCATGCTCGATTGGGGCGCGCATCTGGCGGTGTCGCCGGGGAAGTGCTTCGAGCTCGCGACGCAGGCGTGCACGGCCGCCGTTGCACCGGCGGCAAACCGGCGTGAGGGCGACGCCGACGCTGCGGACATGAGCGGCCTTGCCGTGCATGCCGGCGAGGCCGATCCGCGCTTCGCCGCGCCGGCGTGGGCCGGCTGGCCGTTCAGCGCGTATCGCGACAGTTTCCTGTCGATCCAGCGCTGGTGGCGCGACGCAACGCGCGGCGTGCCGGGCGTCGAACGGCATCACGAGGAACTGGTCGGGTTCGTCGCGCGACAGTGGCTCGACGCGTGCTCGCCCGGCAACTTCCTGGCGACCAATCCGGTCGCGCTCGACGCGACGATGCGCAGCGGCGGCGCGAATCTCGCGGCCGGCTTCCGGAACTGGCTGGACGACGCGAGCGCGTTGCTCGATCGCACGAGCGGCACGCGGGCCCGCGACACGCGCACGTATCTGCCGGGACGCGACGTGGCGGTCACGCCGGGCCGCGTCGTCTGGCGCAACGCGCTGTGCGAGCTGCTGCAATACGACCCGACGACGCCCGCCGTGGCACGCGAACCGATCCTGATCGTGCCGTCGTGGATCATGAAGTACTACATCCTCGATCTGCAGCCGCACAACTCGCTGATCCGCTTCCTGGTCGATGCGGGCTACACCGTGTTTGCCGTGTCGTGGCGCAACCCGGGCGCGGAGGCCCGCGACGTCGGGCTCGACGATTATCTGCGTGACGGGTGCATGGCGACGCTCGACGCCGCCCGGTCGATCTGCGGCGAAGCGGTCCACGCGGTCGGCTATTGCCTGGGCGGCACGCTGCTGGCGATCGGCGCGGCGGCGCTCGCGCGCGACGGGCGGCAACACGACGCACTGCGCTCCGTCACGTTGCTGGCGGCCCAGACCGATTTCAGCGAACCCGGCGAGCTCGGCCTGTTCATCGACGCGAGCGAACTGTCCGCACTCGACGCGCTGATGTGGCGGCAGGGCTACCTGGACGGCGCGCAGATGTCCGCCGCGTTCGAACTGCTGAACGCGCGCGACCTGATCTGGTCGCGGATGATGAGCGAATACCTGCTCGGCACGCGCACGAAGCCCAACGACCTGATGTCGTGGAATGCGGACACCACGCGCATGCCGTATCGGATGCATTCGGAATACCTGACGCGGCTCTTTCTCGACAACGATCTCGCGGCCGGCCGCTACTGCGTCGACGGGCGGCCGGTTGCGTTGTCGGATCTCGACGTGCCGACGTTCGTGGTCGGCACCGAGCGCGATCACGTGTCGCCGTGGGGTTCCGTCTACAAGCTCCACCTGCTCACGCACCACGCGCTGACCTTCGTGCTGACATCGGGCGGGCACAACGCGGGCATCGTGTCCGAACCCGGCCATGCGGGGCGCCATTATCGATGCGCGACCCGCGAACCCGGCGCGGCCTACCGCAGCCGGCACGATTTCGTACGCGACACGCCGGCGGTCGACGGATCGTGGTGGACCTGCTGGCGCGACTGGCTGCACGCGCGCTCGTCGGGCGACGTGCCGGCCCGTACGCCGGCCGCGGGGTTGGCGGCGGCGCCCGGTACCTACGTACTCGAAACATGAGCGAAAACCCGCCGCCGGAGGGGCTCGACGACGCATGCCTGCCCGGCTTGCTGCCACGCCCGGACGGCGCATTACCCGAGCTGATCGCGCGGGCGCGCAACGCGGCGCCGCTCGTCGTCGCCGTCGTGCATCCGTGTGACGCGACCAGTCTCGTTGCGCTCGCGGCGCTGCGCACGTCACCCCTGGGGGCAGCGATCGAACCGCTGATCGTCGCGCCGCGCGCCAAGGTGCAACGCGTGGCAAACGAGGCGGGCGTCGATCTTTCGACGTGGACGATCGAGGACGTGCCGCACAGCCATGCGGCGGCGGCCCGCGCGGTCGAACTGGCGGCGGCCGGCCGCGCCGGCGCGCTGATGAAGGGCAGCCTGCACACGGACGAGCTGATGGGCGCGGTCGTCGCGGCCGGTTCGGGCCTGCGCACCGACAAGCGCATGTCCCACTGTTTCCTGATCGAGGCGCCGGCGTATCCGCGCCCGTTCATCCTGACCGACGCGGCGGTGAACATCGCGCCGGATCTCGCGCAGAAAGCGGCCATCACGCAGAACGCGATCGACGTCGCACATGCGCTGGGCGTTGCCTGCCCGCGCGTGGCGGTGCTGTGCGCGGTCGAAACCGTCAATCCGGCGATGCGCTCGACGCTCGATGCGGCCGCGCTCGCGAAGATGGCCGAGCGCGGCCAGCTCACGGGTGCGATCGTCGACGGCCCGCTCGCGTTCGACAACGCGATTTCGCTGCGGGCGGCGCACGACAAGGGGATCGATTCGCCCGTAGCCGGCCGCGCCGACATCCTGGTCGTTCCCGATATCGAAGCCGGCAACCTGCTCGCGAAGCAGCTCGAATACCTGGGGGGAGCCGTCAGCGCAGGCATCGTCGTCGGCGCACGCGTGCCGATCGTGCTGACGAGCCGTGCCGACGGCATCGCCGTCCGGATCGCGTCGTGTGCACTTGCGACGGTGCTGGCGCAGGGTCGGCATCACCTGCAGTCCTGATGAATGAACCCGCAACCCATTCTTTCGATGGAGGAACCGCGATGAAAGCACTCGTCTACCACGGACCCGGGCGCAAGGCGCTCGAGGAGCGGCCGAGGCCGGAACTGCAGTCGCCCACCGACGCGATCGTCCGCGTGACGCGCACGACGATCTGCGGTACCGATCTGCATATTCTCAAGGGCGACGTACCGACCTGCGAACCCGGCCGCATTCTCGGCCATGAGGGTGTCGGCATCGTCGAGCAGGTCGGCGCCGCGGTCGATTCACTGAAGCCGGGCGATCCCGTGCTCATTTCGTGCATCTCGTCGTGCGGCCGCTGCGAGTACTGCCGGCGCGGCCTGTATTCTCACTGCACGACGGGCGGCTGGATCCTCGGCAACCGGATCGACGGCACGCAGGCCGAGTACGTGCGCATCCCGCATGCGCAGACGAGTCTCTACCGGATTCCGCCGGGCGCGGACGAGGACGCGCTCGTGATGCTGTCCGACATCCTGCCGACCGGGTTCGAATGCGGCGTGCTGAACGGCAAGGTGCAGCCCGGCTGCTCGGTCGCGATCGTCGGCGCGGGCCCGATCGGGCTGGCGGCGTTGCTGACCGCGCAGTTCTACTCGCCCGCGCGGATCATCATGATCGACCCGGACAGCAACCGGCTCGAGGTGGCGCGGCGTTTCGGCGCGACCGATTGCATCGACGGCCGCAGCGGCGACCCGGTGGTGGAGGTCATGAAGCTGACCGACGGCGTCGGCGTGGATTGCGCGATCGAGGCGGTCGGCATTCCGGCGACGTTCGAGATGTGCACCTCGCTGGTGGCGCCGGGCGGCGTGGTCGCGAACGTCGGCGTGCACGGGGTCAAGGCCGACCTGCACCTCGAGAAGCTGTGGGATCGCAATATCTCGATCACGACGCGGCTCGTCGACACGGTCAGCACGCCGATGCTGCTGAAGACCGTACGCGCCGGGCGCCTCGATCCGACGCGCCTGATCACGCACCGGTTCTCGCTCGACGACGTCGAGCGCGCATACGACACCTTCGGCCGCGCGGCGCAAACCCATGCGCTGAAGGTCATCATCGAAGTCGGTTGATAGCCGATAGCCGATAGCCGATAGCCGATAGCCGATAGCCGATAGCCGCGCGGCGCGGCGCGAGTACGGGACCCGGCGCGCGATGTCCGGTTCCCGTGCACGCGCCGGCCCGCGCGTCGCAGGCGTCGCCGTCAGGATGAAAGCGCGGCCGGCTCGTGCGTGTCGCCCGATTCGACCGCGTCGAGATCGACGCACTGCGCGTAAGTCGGCACCTCGCACGGCCAGTGCAGTCGCTCCGCGATACGCCGCCGCATCGCATCGGCCGCCGCGGGTTCGCCGTGCGTGACGAAGGTCCGCACCGGCGCGCGCTGCATCGTGCCGAGCCAGCGGAGAATCTCCTCGTAGTCGGCATGCGCGGAGAGCGTCGTGATCGACTCGACCTGCGCGCGCACGCGCACGTATTCGCCGTGAATCTTCAGCGTCGGCTCGTGCGCGGCCAGCGCCGCGCCGCGTGTGCCGGCCGCCTGGTAGCCGACCAGCGCGATCGTGTTGCGCGCATCGGGCGCGTAGCGGCTCAGGTGGTGCAGCACGCGGCCGCCCGTCGCCATTCCGCTGCCGGCGATGATGACCATCGGGCCGTGATGGTCGGCGATCGCTTTCGACTGCTCGACCGACCGGATCATCGTGGCCGCGTGACCGAGCGCATTCGCTTCGGACGGCGTCAGCCGGTGCTCGAGAATATGGTGACGATAGATCTCGGTCACGTCCGTCGCCATCGGGCTGTCGAGATATACCGGGACACGCGCCATGCGGCCGGACGCCTTCAGCCGCGCGATGTAGTGCAGGATTTCCTGCGCGCGCCCGACGGTGAAGCAGGGCATCACCACGACGCCGCCGCGCGCGAAAGTCTTGTCGAACAGCGCGGCCAGTTCGTTCTCGGGGTCCGATTCCGGATGCAGACGGTCGCCGTACGTCGATTCGACGACCAGGAAGTCCGCATGCGCGGGCGCCAGCGGCGGCTGCATGATCGGGTCGTGATAGCGGCCGAGGTCGCCCGAGAACGCGAGCACCTTGTGATTCCAGTGCATCACGACGCTCGCCGCGCCGAGGATGTGCCCGGCCGGCAGCAGGCGGAACGCCAGGCCGCCGCCCAGTGCGGTGCATTCGTCGAACGCGACGGGCTTCAGCAGTTGCAGCGCGCGCTGCGCGTCGTCCAGCGTGTAGAGCGGCTGTGCGGGGTGATGCTTCGAGTAGCCGTGGCGGTTCGCGAAGTCGGCTTCCTCTTCCTGCAGCCGCGCGCTGTCGCGCAGCATGATGTCGCAGAGTTCGGCCGTCGCGGCCGTGCAGTACACGGGCCCGCGATATCCTTCGCGCACCAGTACCGGAAGGTAGCCGGTATGGTCGATATGCGCGTGCGTGAGCACGACCGCGTCGAGCGTGTCCGGCGCGAGCGGCAACGGGCTCCAGTTGCGCAGCCGCAGGTTCTTCGTGCCCTGGAACAGGCCGCAATCGACCAGCACGCGCCGGTTGCCGTGCTCGAGCAGGTACTTCGAGCCGGTCACGGTTTCGGTCGCGCCGAGAAAAGTCAGTTTCATGGATGCCTCACCGGGAGTCGAGGGAGCAGTGAACCGATTACAGCGCGGATGCGCGTGAAGCGATTGATGGAAATCAGGGTTTGCCGTATCCGTGCCCGGGTCGGGCGAGGATCGTCCTCCAGCCGTTGCGGCTACGGTTTGACGTCAATCAACGCGCGGGCCGGACGGTGGCGCGATAGTGGTCGCATGCGCGAGGGCGATGTCGTGATTCCGCCCTCCGCGCGGGCCGCGTACATGCCGTACACCATAGGCAGCGAGATTTCGACGCGATAGGGACGAATCCATCATGACGCTGATCGCCAACCTGGACGGCGCGCGGACCGGCTACCGGCTGTGCTTCGTCCGCGCGCCCTGGGCGTGGTTTACGTGCCTGCCGCTCGACCTGCAATGCGGCCAAAGCTGGGCCGACGTGCCGTATCAGGACGTCGCGCAACCGCCTTACAGCGATTCGCGCACTCAGCTGCTGCGCGTGGCGTTCGACGCGCCGCGCCTGCTGCCGCCCGAAGCCGGCCGGCACGGGCAGGACTGGAGCGTCGAGCAGATCAACGGCGGCGCGGTGCCGTGGCTGCGCAGCGAGGAATTCGTCGACGCGATGAAGCTGGCCGTGCCGGCGGGAGCGACACTCGCCGAATTCGTCGAGACGATCGAGGCTGCCGGCGGTACCGTCTACGGCCCGCTCGGCTGGGCCGAGTTGCCGCCCTGGCAGCGGCCGGACATCGTGGCGCATACGTAGACGGGCTGACTCCGGACGACCGCACTGCCGCGTTTCAGCCCGGGTCACCCCAGCCGCCGCCGAGCGCGACGTAGAACGCGACCGTGTCCTGCAACCGCTGCGCGACTGCCTGCAGCCACGCAAGGCGCGCCTGATGGTATTGCACGTCGGCGACCAGCAACTGCACGTAGCCCGAGATCCCCGCGTCGTAGCCGGCCTGCGTAAGCGTCAGCGCATCGCGGGCCGCGGCCATCGCGCGGGCCTGCGCATCGAGCGCCGTTGCGTCGTTCGCGAGTGCGCGCAGCGTGTCGGCGACCTGCGAGAACGCCGACAGCACTACTTGCCGGTAGGTCGCGTCGGCTTCGTCGTACGCATCCTGCGCTGCACGCCGCTGGTTCAGCAGCGTGCCGCCGTGAAAGAGCGGTGCGGTGAGCCCGGCGCCGACGCTCCATGCGCGGCCGGCCGGCGCGAACAGCCGGCCGGCGACGATGCTGTCGAAGCCGCCCGACGCGGACAGCGTGACATTCGGGTAGAGCGCGGCCGTCGCGACGCCGACCTGTGCACTGGCCACGTGCAGTTGCGCTTCCGCCTGCAGGATGTCCGGCCGACGGCGCACCAGCGACGACGGCGCCGTATCCGGCAGGCTGGCCGGCAGCGCGATGCGCTCGAGCGACAGGTCGGGTGTCTGCCAGTCGGCGGGGTAGCGGCCGGCGAGCAGCGCGAGCAGGTCGTCGGCCTGGGCGCGTTTCTGGTCGAGCGCGGGCAGCGTCGCCTCGAGCGACCCCCGTTGCGATTCCAGTGTCAGCACCGCAACGTAGGCCGCCGCGCCGGCCGTCACCTGTGCGCGCGTCAGGCGGATCTGCTCGTCGAGCAGGCCGATCATCTCGCGCGTGGCCGCGGTTTCGTCCCGATAGGCGGCGCGTGCGACCATCGTGTTGACGACGTTGGCGGTCAGCATCAGGTATGCGCCCGCCAGCGCCTGGCGCTGTGCGTCGACGCCGGCCGTGAGCGCCTCGACCTGCCGCCGCTCGCCGCCCCACAGGTCGAGCGTGTAGCTGACCGTCGCCGACAGCGTGTACAGGTTGAAGATCGAGGCCGGCACTACCTGCCCGGTGCGCAGCGGCGCATAGCGCTGGCGCGACGCGCCGGCCTGAGCATCCGCCTGCGGAAAGAACACGCCTTCGCCGGCTCGCAGCGCATGTTCGCTGCGCCGCAGCGTCGCCTCGGCGAGATCGAGCGTCGGGCTGCCGGTCAGCGCCTCGCCGACGGTCGAGTCGATCGCACGGCTGCCGAAGCGCGTCCACCAGTCGCGTGTGAGCGGCTCGCTCGCCGACAGCGCCTGTGTCTGCCCCCCGGCTGTCCATGCGCCGGTCGCGGCGTCCGCGGCGACAAAACGCGATACATGCGGAACGGGCGGACGGGTGAAGTCGGGCCCGACCATGCATCCGGCCAGCGGCGCGACGGCCGCGAGCAGGGCCGCCGCGCGCAGCAGGCCGCGGACGGGGCGATCATTTGCCGGCCACGTATACATCGACGATCTGCCCGGGAAACAACCGGACAGCCTTGTTCGGGACGATACGGAAAATGACCGGCAGCACCCGCACGTCGACGCGCTCGGTGCGCTGGTCGGACAATTCGATCTTCGGCGTGACGTACGGCTGCACGCGGACGAACTGGAGGTCGGCCTCGCCCGACGTACCGCGCACGAACATGTGGGCCTTCAGCGCGTGCAGGTCGGGCAACTGGTGGATCAGGATTTCGTCGATGTAGCAGCGCACCTGCAGGCGGTCGACCGGCGTGCCGAGCACCGCGACGGGCCCGTTGCCCCGCGTGTAGGTATCGTAGAGCCCCTGCGAGGTCAGGTACGAGCCGACGGCCGCGTTCATCGCGAGCACGGTGCCGTCCGCCGGCGCGCGCAGCGTGTAGCGGGCAAGCAGCGCGGCAGCCGCGTCGGCCGCGCGCCGCAGCGCGACGGCCTGCGCTTCCTGGTTGCGCACGTCGTAACTCCACGCGCCGGCTTTCGTCAGGCGATACTGCCGCGTCACGACGTCCAGGTTGGCCGCAGCGACGCGTACCGCGTTCGCGGCCGTGTCGAGCGCATCGCGGCTGACGGCCTTCGGGTCGATGTCGTACGCGCGCCGCTGCTTGTCGTACTGATCCTGCGCGAGCTTCAGGCTGGCCTGCGCGGCCGTGGTCTGCGCGGTGGCCACGTCGAGCACCTCGCGGCGCGGCTGCGCTTTCAGTTCGTCGAGCAGGGCGGCGGCCGCGTCGGCCTGTGCCGCGAGCTGCGCGGCGGTGGCGCGCTGCACCGAGTCGTCGATCGTCAGCAGCACATCGCCGGCCTTCACCGGATCGCCGTCGTGCACGAGGATGCGTGTCACCGCGCCCGACACGTCCGGGTAGACGTTCACGTTCGCGCCGGCCGGCTGTTCGCTTTCGACGATGCCGTTCGCATAGACGCCGCGCGCGTACGGATTGGCGGCCGGCTTGAATACCGGTGGCTGCGGCGGTTCCTGACGGCTGTACACCCACGCGGCAACGACGCTTGCCAGGAAGCCGAGCAGGGCGGCCACGAACACGAGCCGGTGCTTCATCGCGCACCTCCGCGGTCGATCCCGTTCAGCTTGCCGTCCTCCATCCGCAGGATGCGATCCGCGTATTCGAAGATCCGTGCGTCGTGCGTGACGATCACGATGCAGCGCGTGTCGTTCAGCACCTGGTGCTTGACGAAGTCGATGATCATGCGGCCCGTGTCGCCGTCGAGCGACGCGGTCGGCTCGTCGAGGATCAGCAGGTCGGGCTGGCTGACGATCGCGCGCGCGATCGCGACGCGTTGCTGCTCGCCGCCCGACAGCTTGACGGGCGGCAGTTGCGCGCGATTGCCGAGCCCGACGACGTCGAGGTAGCCGAGCGCTTCGTGCATCGCCTCGTCCCACGGCCGGCGTTTCAGGATCAGCGGAATCGCGACGTTCTCCACGGTCGTGAGCCGCGGGAACAGGTGGTAGTCCTGGAATACGAAGCCGATCCGGTTCAGCCGGAAATCGGCGATCGCGTCGTTCGGCTGCGCCCACAGGTCGACGCCGTCGATCGACACCGAGCCGGATTCCGGCCGCAGGATGCCCGAGATCACGCTGAGCAGCGTCGTCTTGCCGCTGCCGGACGGCCCGACGATCAGCAGCATCTCGCCGAAGTTCGCCTGCATCGACACGTCGCGCAACGCCTGCGTGCGCGCGTCGCCTTCGCCGAACCACTTGCTGACGCCTTGTGCGTCGATCGCGACGTTCGCCATGGTCAGCCCCGGAAGATGTCGAACGGCTCGATGCGCAGGACGCGCCGCACGCCGAGATAGCTCGAGATCGTCGCGATCACGACCACCATCCCGAACGCGAGCGCCAGGTTGCCGAACGTGACGAGCGCCGCGTAATCCGGAATCTGCAGCTTCGCCAGGCTGATCATCAGCACGCACAGGCCGACGCCGATGCCGTAGCCGGTCAGCGCGGTGAACGTCGCCTGGAACAGGATCATCACGACGAGTTCGCGGCTTTTCGCGCCGATCGCCTTCAGCGCGCCGAACTTGTCGAGGTTCTCGAGGATGAACGCATAGAACGTCTGGCCCGAGATCGACAGGCCGATGATGAAGCTGATGATCGTCATCAGCATGATGTTGGTGCCCAGCCCGGTCTCGTACTTGTAGAAGCGTGCGATCTGCGCGATGAATTCGTCGCGCGTGTACGCGCGATAGCCGAGCGATTGCACGACGGCCTTGATGTGCGCGATGTCCGCGGCCGATTTCGGCTCGACGAGAATGTTCGACGTCGTGAAGCGCGGCGACGGAATGTACCGGATCGCGCGAGCGTACGTGGTGTAGAGCGTCGGCGTGCCGAACAGCCCGCTGGCCGCCACCTTCGCGATGCCGACGATCACGCCGCGATGGTCGTTCAGTTCGAAATCGGTGCCGATCGACGGATTCTCGAGTTTCGGAAACTCGGGGTCCTGGATCGCGATGAAGCCGTTCTCCGCGTAGATGTCCTCGATGTGGCCCTGCAGCATCGTCGGACGGCCGAGCAGGCTCGCGTCGTCGAGGCCGACGACCGTCACGGCCTGGTAGGTGCCGGAGCGCAGCTTCACGAGCGCGGCGCCGGAGTAGAGCGGCACCGCATACTTGACGCCGTCGATGCTGCGCACCACGTCGAGCACGTAGTCGGGCATGCCGATGCTGTTCGCGATCGTCTTCACGGCCGGGTCCATCACCCACACTTTCGCGCCGATGTTGATGACGGACGCCGACGACTTGTTCAGGATCCCGGCGAACAGCGATGTCATCTCGATCATCAGCAGCACGGAGAACGTAATGCCGACGGTCAGCGCGGTGAACTTCGCGCTGTCGTTCACGAGCAGCTTGAACGCGAGGCGGAGGATGCCGTTCACGATGGTGAATGCAAGGGACGCGGGCGCATCACGAATCCTCGCCGACGGCCGAATTCAACTGTGCGACGAAAGCAGCGACGCCCGACACCAGCGCGACGACCGCGTACGGGAGGACATGCACGCCGACCAGCATCGCATGTACGACGCCCAGCAGCGACGCGAGTGCGGTGAACACGCCGAGCGTGGCAAGAACGATCCGGTTTGGCAGGCGCATCATGACGTTCTCCGGCGAGGCGGCCGCCGGCCGCCGTGAGTGCGATGCCGCCCTGCCGCCATCGCGGCCGCCGCGGCTATCACAAGACGTGTCGTCATGATCGCGTGAAGGGTGCCGGCACGGTTGATCTGTATCAACGGACGAATGGGGCCGCCGCGCGGGCGTCCGGCCGCCCGCCGGGCCGGTTACGCCATTTGGGCGATCGTCTTGCGAAAGCGGGTCAGCGACAGCAGGAACAGCGCGCAGCCGATCGCGAACAGCACGGCGAACTGGATCCAGACCGCATCGAGGCCCGCGCCGCGGTACAGGATGCGTTGCGCGAGTTCGACGAAATGCGTGGTCGGCGCGGCCAGCATGATGTCCTGCACGGCGATCGGCATGCTCTCGCGCGGTGTCAGTCCGCCTGACAGCAGTTGCAGCGGCAGCAGCACGAGCACCAGCAACATCCCGAACTGCGGCATGCTGCGCACGAGCGTCGCGAGAAAGATCCCCATCGACGTCGTCGCGAACAGGTGCAGCGCCATCCCGGCCACGAACAGCGGGATGGAACCCGGAATCGGCACGTGCAGCGCTCCGCCCACGACCAGCGTCAGCGACGCGACGGCCGCCACCGTGACGACGAGCCCCATCGACCAGACCTTCGCGAGCATGATTTCCGCGGCGGTGACCGGCATCACGAGCAGGTGCTCGATCGTGCCGTGCTCGCGTTCGCGGATCAGCGCGGCCCCGGTGAGGATCATCGACAGCATCGTCACGTTGTTGATCAGCTCCATCAGCGCGCCGAACCACACTTCGTCGAGATTCGGGTTGAAGCGCATCCGCATCGCGAGATCGACGGGCGGCGACGAGGTGCCGCGATAGCGCCGCACGAATGCGTCGATCTCGCCCGACACGATCTGCTGCACGTATCCGCCGCCGGTAAAGGCCTGCGTCATGCGGGTCGCGTCGACGTTGAGCTGGATCGTCGCATGACGGCCGGCGAGCACGTCGCGCTGGAAATCCGGCGGAATGTCGAGCGAGAACGTGTAGTCGCCGTTGTCGAGGCCGTGATCGGCCGCGGCCGCGTCGACGATCGGCGGCGGTGCGAACTGCGGCGGGAAGAACGCCGACGCGATGCGCGCCGACAGCGGCGATGCGTCTTCGTCGACGATCGCGATCGGCACCTTGTGCAGCGTTTCCGGGCGCGCGGTGGCCGCGACGTAGATCGACGCGCTGAACGTGTAGACGATCAGCACGAGCAGGATCGGGTCGCGGGCGAGGCTCCAGAGCTCCTTGACCCCGAGCCGGAAGATGACGAGCAGGCGCGACATGGTCAGCGCTCCTGTTTGCGCAGCAGGACGGCGGTCATGGCCAGGATGGCCGGCGCCGCCGCGAGCAGCGGCCAGAACTGCGACGACAGGTCGCCCAGGCCGAGCGCCTTGTTGTAGACGCCGCGGCTGATCGCGAGCATGTAGGTGGCCGGGTAGACCGCCCCGATCCACTTGCCGGCGCCTTCCAGCGACGACAGCGGCGTGAGCAGCCCCGAGAACTGCACGACGGGAATCAGCGTGCCGACGATCGTCATGAAGATCGCGGCGATCTGGCTGCGCGTGAACGTCGACGCGAACAGGCCGATGCCCGTGGCCACCACGTTGAAGACCAGCACCGCGGCCGCGAGCGTGAAGAAACTGCCCTTGATCCGCACGCCGAACGCGACGTCGGCCAGCACGACCATCAGCAGGAAGTTCAGCATGGCGAGCATCACGTAGGGCGCCTGCTTGCCGAGCAGGAATTCCGCGCGTGTGACGGGCGTGACGTACAGGTTGACGATCGACCCGAGCTCCCGTTCCCGGACGACGGCGAGCGCCGTCAGCATCGCGGGCAGCATCAGCAGCAGCATCGGCATGATGGCCGGAATCATCGCCGGCAGGCTCTTGACGTCCGGGTTGTAGCGATAGCGCACGGCGATCTCGACGGCCGGCGCGAGCGACGCGCCGAGCCGGCGCTTCGCCTGGTCGCGCAGCCAGTTCTCGTGCATGCCGGCGACATAGCCGCGGATCGTCTCGGCGCGCATCGGCATCGCGCCGTCGATCCACGCGCCGATTTCGACCCGGCGGCCGTGCGCGACGTCCCGCGCGAACCCGGGCGGAATCTCGATCGCGAGCGACAGCTGGCCGTTGCGCATGCGGCGGTCGATCTCGCGCTCGTCCGCGAGCGGCGCGCGCGGCACGAAGTAGCGCGAGCCGCCGAGGTTCTGCGCATAGTCCTGGCTCAGGATCGACTGGTCGCGGTCGAGCACCGCGAACGTCAGGTTGTCGACGTCGAGGCTGATGCCGATGCTGATGACGCACATCAGGACGAGCGACCCGAACAGGGCCAGCGTCGCGCGCAGCGGGTCGCGCCGCAGCTCCAGCACTTCCCGCCACAGGTAGCTGCCGGCACGCGCCGGGCTGAACCACGCGGCCGCGCGGGCGGCGCCGGCCCGGGCGGCGGGGGCCTCGGGCGGCGCGCTCAGCCAGCCCGCGTCGGACGCGGCGTCCATCGGGACGCTGTCCGCACGCTGCGCGTCGGTCAGGTACGCGATGAACGCCTCCTCGAGCGTGCCGGCGCCGCGCATGCGCACGAGTTCCCCCGGCGACGCGCTGGCGAGCACCCGGCCCGCGTGCATCAGCGAGATGCGATCGCAGCGCTCGGCTTCGTTCATGAAGTGCGTCGAGATGAAGATCGTCACGCGATCCTGCCGGGCGAGCTCGATCATCAGCCGCCAGAAGTCGTCGCGCGCGACGGGATCGACACCCGACGTCGGCTCGTCGAGGATCAGCAGTTCGGGCTTGTGCACCATCGCGACCGCGAGCGACAGCCGCTGCCGCATGCCGAGCGGCAGGCTTTCGGGTAACGCGTCGAGTACGCCGGTGAGTCCGAAGCGCCCGGCCATTTCGTCGATCCGCCCCGGTACGTCCGCCTCCGGCACGCCGAACAGGCGCGCATGCAGCACGAGGTTCTGCCGGACGGTCAGCTCGCCATACAGCGAAAACCCCTGCGACATGTAGCCGACCCGCCGGCGCGTGTCGATGTCGTCGGCCGCGACCGGCTGGCCGAACAGCGTCGCCGTGCCTTCGGAGGCCGGCAACAGGCCCGTGAGCATCTTCATCGTCGTCGACTTGCCGCAGCCGTTGGAGCCGAGGAAGCCGAAGATCTCGCCGCGGCGGATTTGCAGGCTCACGTGATCGACCGCGACGAAATCGCCGAACCGCATCGTCAGCCCGTCGGCCTCGATCGCGTAGCCGGCGGCGGGTTCGGGCTGAAACGGCGCGATCCGGATCGGCTCGTGCCCGCGTCGCTGCGCGTCCGGGAGCAACGCGACGAATGCGCCTTCGAGCGTGTCGCACCCGGTGCGGGCCAGCAGTTCGTCCGGGCTGCCGGTCGCCAGCACCCGCCCGGCGTCCATCGCGATCAGCCGGTCGAAGCGCCGGGCTTCGTCCATGTACGCGGTCGCCACCAGCACGCTCATCGCCGGGCGGGCGGCCCGGATGCGCGCGATCAGTTCCCAGAACTGGGCGCGCGACAGCGGATCGACACCGGTCGTCGGTTCGTCGAGGATCAGCAGGTCAGGATCGTGGATCAGCGCGCAGCACAGGCCGAGCTTCTGCTTCATGCCGCCGGACAGTTTGCCGGCGGGGCGATCCAGGAACGGGTGAAGGCCGGTGCTGCGCGTGAGCGCGTCGATCCGGCGGCGCCGCTCCGCCGCATCGTGGCCGAACAGCCGCGCGAAGAACTGCAGGTTTTCCTCGACGGACAGCGTCGCGTAGAGGTTCCGGCCCAGGCCCTGCGGCATGTACGCGATGCGCCGGCACACGCGCGCGCGATGACGGCGCGATGACAGGTCGCCGCCGAGGGCCCAGACGCGCCCCTGCTGGATCGCGCGTGCGCCGGACACGAGCGCGAGCAGGCTCGACTTGCCGACCCCGTCCGGGCCGATCAGCCCGACCATGCGGCCGGCCGGGATGTCGAGCGTCACGTCGTCGAGCGCGGCCTTGTCGCCGTAGCGCAGCGAGACGCCGGACAGCCGCGCGACCGGCGCGGGTGCCGGCGGCGTTTCGGTCGCGCCGGCACCCGTATCGGCCGGGAGCGCCGATTTCATTGCGGCACCTTGATCGCGAGGCGCGCGGGCCACGCGGCGTTCGGATCGACCTTCAGCCATGCGACACCCGGCAGCCCGGTCTTGACGAGCTTCAGGTGGCGCTGCAGCAGGTCGCGGTCGATGCGCGCCTTCACCCGGAACATCAGCTTCTGCCGCTCGGTGGCCGTCTCGACCGTCTTCGGCGTGAACTGAGCGGTGCTCGACACGTACGACACGCGGGCCGGAATCACGTATTCCGGCGCGGCGTCGAGCACGATCCGCACGTCGGCGCCGAGCGGCACCCGGCCGACGACCGTCTCGGGCAGGAAGAACGTCATGTAGACGTCCGACAGGTCGACCACGTTGAGCACCTTGCCGCCGGCCGGCAGCACCTCGCCCGATTCGGCCACGCGATACTGCACGCGCCCGTCGCGCGGCGAGCTCAGGTCGCTGTCCGAGATGTCGGCCTGCACGCGCGCGACGGTCGCCTGCGCGGCCGTCACCGCCGAGTGCGCGGCGACCAGCTGGGCCCGGGTCGCGTCGATCGCGGCCTGGGCTGCCTGCACCTGCGCGCGCGCGGCATTCACGGTCGCCCGCAGGCTGCCGGCGCGCGCGCGATCGTCGTCGAGTTCCTGCATCGACGACGCGCCGTCGCGCGACAGCGTTTCGGAGCGCGCGAGCCGCCGCGTCGCCGCATCCAGTTCGCTTTCCCGCTGGACGACGACGGCCTCGGCCGCCGCCTTGTCGCTGCGCCGCTGCGCGACCTGCGCGTCGATGCTCGCCGCCGTGTTCACGGCCTGCGCCTCCCGGGCGCGCGCCTCGTCGAGCTGTGCCTGCAGGACGACCACGTCCATGCGCGCGAGCGGCTGCCCGGCCTTCACGAAGTCGCCTTCGTCGACGAGCATCGCGGTGACGCGCCCCGGCAGCTTGGTCGCGACGTCGATCTCGGTCGCCTCGATGCGGCCGTTGCCGCTCACGAGGCCGGCATCGGCCTGCCCGTCACGCCAGCGCGTCCATCCGAAATACGTGATGCCGATCGCGAGCACGGCGACGCCTGCCCCGATCAGAAGAGGGCGCTTGAGGGTTTTCATCGTGTGGAATCCGGATTCGTCGATTCGTTGGTCGGTCGCACGGCGGCCGGGTCGCCGTCTTGCGTGGCGCCGCCGAGCGCGCCGTACAGCGCGACGCGGCTCGACAACAGCGCGCGACGCGTCATCACCCATTGCTGCTCCGCGTTCATCAGGTCCCGCTGCGCGTCGAGCACCTCGAGGAAGCGGGTTGCGCCGCTGTCGTAGCGCAGCTTCGCGAGGCGGGCCCGTTCGGCCTGCGAATCCAGCGTGGCGCGCTCGATACGCACCTCGTCGGCCAGCCAGTAGCGGGACGCAAGCGCATCGGATACGTCGCGAAACGCGCTCTGGATCGTCCGCTCGTACCGCGCGAGCGCTTCGTCGTGCTGCGCGTGCGCGAGCGCGAGATTCGAGCGGTTGCGGCCGCCGTCGATCAGCGGCAGCGTCACGTTCGGGATCACCGACCAGACGCCGGTGCCGGACGTCAGCAACTCATGCAGCGCGCTGCTGCCCGAGCCGATCGAGCTCGTCAGCGCGATGCGCGGAAAGAACGCGGCGCGCGCCGCGCCGATGTTGGCGCGGGACGCCTGCAACTCGTGTTCGGCCGCGATCACGTCCGGCCGCTGCGCGAGCAGCGACGAGGGCAGGCCGGGGGCGAGCGACGGCGCGACGGCAGCGTCGTCGAGCGCGAGCGGCGCGCCGGCCAGATCCGGCGGCGCACCGACCAGCAGGGCCAGTGCATCGGCCGCCGATGCGCGCGCCTGTTGCAACTGGGCGCCGAGGGATTCCGCTTGCTGCAGCAGGATCTCGGCCTGCGTCAGGTCGAGGCGCGAGATCGCGCCGGCCGCATGGCGAAGCCGGAAAATCCGCAGCGACTCGCGGCGCGTGTCGATCGTCGCGCGGGTCAGCGCGATACGCTCGTCGTACTCGCACAGCGTCAGGTACGCGTTGGCGACCGACGTGATCACGCTCAGCGTCGCGGCACGCCGGGCCGCATCGCTCGCGAGATAGCGCTGCAGCGCCGCGTCCTTCAGGTTGCGCACGCGGCCCCAGAAATCGAGCTCCCATTGCGTCTCGGCCAGCCGCACCTCGTAGGCCTGGCCGATGAACGGGGTGGGCGTGAGGAGCCCGCCGGGTGCGCGAAACCGCGCATAGGCCGCGCCGGCGCCGATCGTCGGCCACTGGTCCGCGCTGCGGATGCCGTAGACGGCACGGGCCTGTTCGACGCGCGCGACGGCTGCGCGCAGGTCGCGATTGTTGGCCAGCGCCTGCGCGATCAGCGCCCGCAGGCGCGCATCGACGAAGTAGTCCTGCCATGCGGGCACCGGCGCGGCCGCGGGCGTGGCGCCGGCCGACGGATCCGGAAAGGCGGCGGGGATCGGCGCGGCGGGACGTTGGTCCGGCGGGGCGAGCGACAGGCATCCGGAGAGCAGGCCGATACCCGTTGCGAGCGCAACGAAACGCCCGTACCGGGAAGCTGCAGTGCGGAACACGACGGGAAGCGCGGTGGCGCGCATGGAAAGCCTCGGCGAATACGGAAACGCGGGGTGGCGCCGCCTCGTGGCGTCGCCGCTTCGGGTTCACTTATATCCGACGATTGACGCTCCTACCCTTGATCTGCATCACTTCGGCGGGAATGCGTTTCGAGCGGTGCTTCGGT
This sequence comes from Burkholderia sp. 22088, assembly GCF_052045915.1. Taxonomy (NCBI): domain Bacteria; kingdom Pseudomonadati; phylum Pseudomonadota; class Betaproteobacteria; order Burkholderiales; family Burkholderiaceae; genus Burkholderia; species Burkholderia sp. 22088. Next base: position 52,991 of record NZ_JBQEPY010000020.1, on the reverse strand, counting down.
TGACAGGCGCGCCGGAACATGGCCCCGGGCCGGCGGGTTGCGCCGGGCCCGACGCGGTCGCGCGCGTCACGGCCGGTCGCCAGGGGCGAGGTTCAGCAGGACGGCGAACGAGAGGATGCTCAGGATCAGCGTGACGATCGAGTATCTGAAAACCCGCTCGTCGAACAGCATGCCGTGAATGATGCCGGCCAGCGATGCGAGCGCGATGAATACGCTGAGCGTCGCCAGCGAGATGCGGTATTGCCTGCGGTTCATGACGGTCTCCCGGGGAGCGGCTGTCGCAACGATACGAAGCGTGCGGGCCGCCACGAATGCCGCGGCGGCCGGGGACATGATCGCGTCGCACCCCGTCGCGCAGTTGATCTGCGTCAACGGAAAAATCGGGATCGAGTGTGCGCGAGTGCGGCTGCCGCAAGCACGGCGTTGATTGATCCTCGTCAAACCGCCGGCGCCGCCTTGCGCGATGCTGAATCCGGTGCGGCCCCATCGCCGATCGCGAATGTCGCGACCGGCACGGGCCGACAGGAGACGGCAATGAAGTCCGATGCAGCACTCAAGCAGGATGTCGAGCAGGCGCTGTTCTGGAATCCGGCGGTCGATGCACGGCGGATCGACGTCGACGTACGCGACCGGATCGTGACGTTGCGCGGCACGGTCGACAGCTGGGCCCAGAAACTCGAGGCGCAGAAAACGGCGCTGCATGTCGAGGATGCACGCGCGCTCGTGCTCGAACTGAACGTTGCACCGCAGGAGAACGCGTGCGCGGACCAGGAACTGGCGATCGCGATCACGTTCGCGCTCGGCTGGCAGGAGGCGCTGCGCGATCACAAGATTCGCGTCGAGGTCGATCACGGTTGCGTGACGCTCGACGGTGAAGTCGATCATGCATACCAGAGCCGGGCGGCGGAAAAGATGGTCAGCCGGATGATCGGCGTCGTCGGCGTCGCGAACCGGATCCGGGTGCGCACGGATCACACGGTGCCGGACGTCGGCACGCGGATCGCCGAAGCGCTTGCGCGTCGCGCGCGGCGCGAATCCGCGGGAATTGCGATCGACGCGGCCGACGGCGTCGTCACGTTGACGGGCAAGGTCGCGTCGCTCGCCGAAAGGCGCGCCGCGTGCGGGGCGGCCGGGTCGGTGAGAGGCGTCCGGGAGGTCGTCGACCGGCTCACCGTCGGCTGACGGCTCGCCAGTGCCGTCCACTGCGAGGAGACGCAGTCATGAACCGTTCGAATTCCGGCCCCGGCCGACACCCTCTGCGCCACGACAGGCGCATGCAGCCGCATACGAAGGACAGTTACCGCGATCCGAAGCGGCCGAAGGGCGACAGGATCTGCGAAGGCTGCGGCGCCGTCTGCGACGCGGGCCGCTGGACGTGGTACGCGACGCCGCTCGACCGGCGCCAGCTCGAATGCCCGGCCTGCAAGCGCATGCGGGAAAACCTGCCGGCGGGCGAACTGGTGCTGCACGGCGCGTACCTGTGCGCGCACCGGGCGACGATTCTCGACCTGCTCGAGCGCCAGGCCATTCTGGAGACGAGCGAGCACGCGCTCGAACGCATCATGGAAATCGAGAAATCCGCCGATACGCTCGTCGTCCGCACGACGGGCGTGCACATGGTGCGACGGCTGGGGGAAGCGTTGCTGCATGCGCATCACGGCGATCTCGCGATCCACTATCGCGACGGCGAGGACATCCTGCGCGCGCAATGGACGCGCAACGACGCATGAACGGAGGGGTGTCCGGCGAGCGGGCCTGATGCGATGAAAAAATCATTCGATTACTCCGGACTGCTGATCCCGTTCGTGTTTGCCGCGCTGGTGGCGTATCAGCTGCTGATGACCCGGCCGGCAACGACGTCGATCCCGTACAGCGACTTTCACCGCCTGGTCGACGCGCGGCTCGTCGACGATCTGGACATCGGCCAGTCGTCGATTTCGGGCGTGCTGCGCATGCCCGAGGCCGCTGCGAACCTGCCGGCCTCCGACGCGGCCGCCGTGAAGAAGGCCGGGCCGCCGTGGCGCTTCACGACCAACCGGGTCGCTGACGATCGCCTCGTCACCGAACTCACGGCCGCCGGCATCCGCTATCGCGGCGTGTCGGATTCGGGCTGGCTGGAAACGCTTGCCGGGTGGATATTGCCGGTGATCGTCCTCATGACGTTCTGGAGCTTCATGATGCGCAGGCCGGGCGGGGTCCGGGACTTCAGCGGCATGGGCAAGAGCCAGGCACGCGTATACGTGCAGCAGGAAACCGGCATCACGTTCGACGACATCGCCGGCATCGACGAGGCGAAGGCCGAACTGCAGCAGATCGTCGCGTTCCTGCGCAACCCCGAACGCTACCAGCGGCTCGGCGGCAAGATCCCGAAGGGCGTGCTGATCGTCGGCGCGCCCGGCACCGGCAAGACGCTGCTCGCGCGCGCGGTGGCCGGCGAGGCGGCCGTGCCGTTCTTCACGATCAGCGGCTCGGCGTTCGTCGAGATGTTCGTCGGGGTCGGCGCGGCACGCGTGCGCGACCTGTTCGAGCAGGCCCAGCAGAAGGCGCCGTGCATCGTGTTCATCGACGAGCTCGACGCGCTCGGCAAGGCGCGCGGCGTCGGCCTGATGTCCGGCAACGACGAGCGCGAGCAGACGCTCAACCAGCTGCTCGTCGAGATGGACGGTTTCCAGGCCAATTCGGGCGTGATCATCATGGCCGCGACCAACCGGCCGGAGATCCTGGATCCGGCGTTGCTGCGGCCCGGGCGCTTCGACCGCCACATCGCGATCGACCGGCCCGACCTGACCGGCCGCAAGCAGATCCTTGCCGTGCACACGAAGCGCGTGAAGCTGGCCCCGGAGGTCGACCTTGCCGAGCTGGCGCAGCGCACGCCGGGCTTCGTCGGCGCGGATCTCGCGAACGTCGTCAACGAGGCCGCGCTGCATGCGGCCGAACTCGGCAAGCCGGCGATCGGCATGGCCGACTTCGACGAGGCGATCGATCGCGCGATGACGGGCATGGAGCGCAGGAGCCGCGTGATGAACGACGAGGAAAAGCGGACCATCGCGTACCACGAGGCGGGGCACGCGCTCATCGCGCAAAGCCGCGTGCATTGCGATCCGGTGAAGAAGGTGTCGATCATCCCGCGCGGCATCGCGGCGCTCGGCTACACGCAGCAGGTGCCGACCGAGGATCGCTATGTGCTGCGCAAGAGCGAGCTGCTCGAGCGGCTCGACGTCCTGCTCGGCGGGCGCGTTGCGGAGGAACTCGTGTTCGGCGACGTGTCGACGGGCGCGCAGAACGACCTCGAGCGAGCGACCGCGCTGGCGCGGCACATGGTCATGCAGTACGGGATGAGCGCGAAGCTCGGCCTGGCGACGCTGGACGACGCGACGCCGCAAGGCGGTTCACCCGGCGTATGGACGCCGGGCGACGGCCGGTGCAGCGAACACACCGCCCAGTTGATCGACGAGGAGGTGCGCGCGCTGCTCGAAGACGCGCACGTCCGCGTCGCGGCGACGCTCGGCGAGCATCGCGACGCGCTGGAACGGATCGCGCGGTGCCTGCTGCAGCACGAGTCGATCGATCACGACACGCTGGTGGCGCTCATTACGCCGCCGGACGATCGCGGCGCGGCGCCCGAGCCGGCGCGAGCCGATGCGGAGCCGGTAGCGGCCACGGACACGTCGGCCTGACCCGCGACCGGCGATCGGGCCGCTCAACAGCCGATGCAGACCGCGCCGTCGCGCAGTTGCGCGGTGTCGTCGGTGACGACCGACGCGAGCCGCGGGTCGGGGCGGAACACCGTGATGCCCTTGAGCCGGTCGCGCCACGCCGCGAAGAACAGCGCGTCGACCTGCGCCAGCGAACATTGGCTGTCCAGCGTCACGGTCTTCGAGATGCCGGCGTCGACGCAGGGCTGGAGCGCCGCGAGCATCGCGACGTGATCGAGCGGTGCGATCTCGGCCGCGGTAGCGAAATAGTCCGGCAGCTCGACGCGGTCGCCATGCAGCGCGCGAAACAGCCGGTAAGCATGGTTCTGCACCCGGAACGCGCGCACCTGCCCGTCTGCCGTGCGGACCATCCGGCGCTGCGTCCAGCCGACGGCCGGCTCGATGCCGTTCGAGCAGTTGTCGCAGAACGCGAGACTGACGCTGCCGGCCGGCGCGAACGACAGCAGATGGCTGTTGCGCAGCCCGTGCCGGTCGATCGCGTGATGCACCTTCAGCGGCAGCCGCATGCGGTAGGCGGGGCCGGTCAGGTAAGCGGCCGGATCGTAGGCGGGAAACGCGCCGCGCTCGGCGGCCAGCGCGGCCGATGCGGCAAACGCGTGCTCGCGCATCGTCAATGCGATGCTGCGCGCACATGCGCGCGCCTCGACGCTGTCGTAGCGTAGCCGCAGCATCGTCAGCGCGTCGCCCAGGCCCGTCACGCCGACACCGATGCGCCGTGTCCGATGCGCTTCACGTGCGTGAGCGGCGAGCGGCCATGCGGTGAGGTCGAGCACATCGTCGAGCAGGCGCACCTGGACGTGCACCGCGTCGGCAAGCGCCGCGAAATCGAATTGCGGCTCGCCGCCGATGCCGAACGGATGAAGCACGAACCGCGACAGGTCGATCGGCCCGAGCACGCAGCTGCCGTAGGGCGGCAGCGGCTGTTCGCCGCACGGGTTCGTCGCGTCGATCCGCTCGTGCTCGCGCAGCGGGTTCGCGTCGCGGATCGTGTCGAGGAACAGCAGTCCGGGTTCGGCGCTGTCGCGTGCGGCGTTGACGATCGTTTGCCACAGCTTGCGAGCAGGAACCGTCGCATGAAGGTAGCGCCCGTCCTGCCGCCGGAGCGACGCAGCGTCGGCTGCGTGGCGCGGCGCGTGATGGACGAGCGCCCATGGCAGATCGTGCGCGACCGCTTCCATGAACGCGTCCGTGATGCCGACCGACAGGTTGAAGGTCGGCCAGCGCGATCGCCCGCGCTTGGCCGTGACGAACGCGGCCAGATCCGGATGATCGCAGCGCAGCACGCCCATCTGCGCGCCGCGGCGCGGGCCGGTGAACGGCAGCGTGCGGCACATCGCATCGAAGCGGTCGATCGCCGCGCAGGCGCCACGTTCGGACGACAGGCGGCGTTCGTACGCGCCGGCGGGTGGCACCGGCGAGAAGTCGTAGCCGATTCCGCCGCCCATCAGCAGCGTGAGCCGGGCGTCGTCGAGCGCCTGCGCGAGCGCCGCGTCGGTGCCTTGCAGCGGCGTCTCCACGGGAACCGCGAGCGGGTGGACGAAGCAGTTGATCATCGTTCCGCCTGCCTTCGAGCCGGCATTCGCCATGATGCGGCCGGCGCCGATCGCGCCGCGCTGCAGGTTCAGGAAGAACGTGCGCTCGGCCCGGGCGCGCAGCGCGGGCGGCTCGGCGAGTGACAGTGCACGGGCGACACGCTGGAAGACGGCCGCGCGCGACGTTTCGCCGGGCTGCGCATAGCGCTCGGCGAGCACGGTGGTGCAAAGCGGCTGCTCGTCCATGGCGGGGCTCGGCGACGACGGATGATTCACTGTAAGGGCCTGCCCGCCCGCGTCGTTGATCGAGCGCAATCCGGCGCGGTTGCGGCATCGTTTGACGGTCGTCAACGCGGTGCGAAGGGGCATGCGTAAGGTGGTGGCAGGGCCGGCCTGCGTCGATGGCCGGAACGCGGCACGGCCGCGGGCGGGCGCCGCGCAAGCCCGCGAATCGTGTCTTCCACCGACCACGCGCCATGACCGAGATCGTTACCGTCACGTTGAATCCGGCCGTCGATGTCTCGACGTCGGTCGAACATATCGTCGATACGCACAAGCTGCGCTGCGCGCGACCCAGGCGGGACCCGGGCGGCGGCGGGATCAACGTCGCCCGGACCGTTCACCGGCTCGGCGGCGACTGCGTTGCGCTGTACCTGGCGGGCGGGCCGACGGGCGACGTGCTGACGCTGCTGCTCGAAGCCGAACACGTGCCGTCCGTCCGCCTGCGGATTGCCGGCGAGACGCGCGAGAACGTGTGCGTGACCGAGACCGCGACGGGGCGTGAATACCGTTTCCTGATGCCGGGGCCGTCGGTCACGGCCGCCGAGTGGCGCGACTGCGCGGCCCGCATCGCGGCCTTGCAACCCGCGCCGCGCTATCTCGTGCTGAGCGGCAGCCTGCCGCCCGGCGCGCCGGACGACCTGTATGCGACGCTCGCACGGACGGCCGCCGCGAACGGCAGCCGGGTGGTCGTCGACGCGGCGGGCCCGGCGCTGCGCGCCGCCCTCGACGCCGGTGTCCATCTCGTGAAGCCCAGCCTCGACGAACTGAGCGCGCTGGCCGGTGAACCGCTCGACGAAGCATCGGCATGCCGGAAGGCGGGCGAGCTCGTCGCGCAGGGGCGCGCCGACATCGTTGCGCTGACACTCGGCGCGCGCGGCGCATGGGTCGTCACGCGCGAGCGCGCGCTGCGCCTGCCGGGCAGGCCAGCGGCCGTGTGCAGCACGGTGGGTGCCGGCGACAGTTTCGTCGGCGGGATGATCTGGGCGCTGGCGCGCGGCGTGCCGTTCGACGACGCGTGCCGGTATGCGCTGGCGGCATCGGCCGCGTCGGTCGAGCATCCCGGTACGGCACTGTGTACACGCGAGGACGTCGAGCGGATTCATGCGGAACTGGTTGCGCAGGCACGCGGCACGGCCATGGCGCGAGGCGCGGCATGAGCTTGCGCGCGATCGTCTGCCTGCTGCTGCTGTCTTGCCTGCCGCGGATGTCGTCCGCCGGCGCCGGCACGGTCGCGCCCGTGTCGCAACGCGTGCTGATACTCGTCTATCACCGGTTTGCGACGCAACGCATGGATTCGATGACGGTGCGCACCGGGACATTCATCGAGCAACTGCACGCGATCGAGGCGAGCGGCTACCGTATCGTGCCGCTCGCCGACGTCGTGCGCTGGCACGATGGCCAGACGGATGCGCTACCGGCGCGCGCGGTCGCGATCACGGTGGACGACGGTCACCGTTCCGTCTACGACGTGTTGCGCCCGCTGCTGGCGGCGCATCCGGTGCCGGTCACGCTGTTCATCTATCCGTCGGCGATTTCCAACGCCCGCTACGCGATGACGTGGGATCAGTTGCGCGCGCTCGGCCGATCCGGCGGATACGATATCGAGTCGCATACCTACTGGCATCCGAATTTCGCCACCGAGCGCGCGCGGCGCACTGAAGCGGATTACCAACGATTCGTCTCGTTCCAGTTGGACCGGTCGCGCGAGCGGCTCGAGTCCGAAACCGGTCGGCCGATCCGGCTGCTGGCCTGGCCGTTCGGCGTCCATGATGCGCAGACCGACCGGCTGGCCGCTCGCGAAGGCTATGTCGCGGCGTTCACGATCGATGCCCGCCCCGTTCGGCCGACGGATCCCCCGATGGCGTTGCCGCGCTATCTGATGACGGATGCGTGCGGCACGCGATGCATGAACGGATTGCTGCAAACCGCCGGGGAGAGGCCGTGACCGGTCACCGGATCGCGGGGTTACCGCGGTCGTTCGCCGATGTCGTCTCCGTCGGGGGTCACGCCGGGCCGGATCCCGTGGGGCCCGCTGCACCATCGCTGCGTTCCTGCCGCGATTCCCGCCGGCCGGCACTGCGGAATCGGCCAGCCCGTACGAGCCGGATCGACCATGCCGTGGAATGACGAACGCTATCCGCCGTCGATGCGGAACCTGCCGCCGCCGGTTCGCGGCAAGGCGATCGAGATCGCCAACGCGCTGCTGCGGCTAGGGCGCGCCGAGGGCAGCGCGATCCGTATCGCGATCGCGCAGGCGAAACGCTGGGGGCGGGTGCATGCTGCCTTTCGCCCACGCGGGTGAGGGGCGGGGGCGTCAGGTCGATTCAGGTCGCGCTAGGCCCCGCATCGAGCCGGGCAGGCACGCGGGGCCGGCGTGCGTTCGACGGATGCCGCATGCAGCCGCCCGGCCAGCACGCACGCAAACAGCATGGCGACGACGGCGATGCCGTGAAGCGGGTTGCGCAGGCACGACGCGACCTGCTCGCTCCTGCCGACGCCGAACAGGCACCACAGGCAGAAGTGTTCGCAGTTGTTGGTGAGCAGCCGGTAGCGGCATTCGCCGAGGCGCGAGGTTGCGCGCCGCGCCGCCTCCGTGCCGTCGTACGGAGCCCGCGCGTGCCGGACCATCGCGAGACCGAAACCGGCGCAGAAGTCGTCGAGGGAGACGACTTCGACCGGGCCGCCGCCCGGACTGCGTGCCAGGCCCGCGTAGTGGATCACGTTGCCGTTGCCGATGTAGATCCCGTGGTGAACGTAACCGGGGCGCCGGGTCACGAGGTGGGCGCCGACCGGAAGGTCGTGGTGCGGCGCGGCATCGTCGGCATGGGCTGTGTTCGGGTGAGTCATGGCCAGCTCCTGGAACTGGTGGCGGCCGTGCGGAACACTTGCTCGCGAGCCGCGGTACGCGTTGCATCCTGTCACGTCTCCAGTATTGGCGGCGGAACATGGCCGGACAATCAGCGCGGTCTGAGCTTGCTGTCCGACGTCGGGTCGCCGTGTCGGCGTTTTCCGACACGCCGCTCAATATTGGCTGACAGCCGGAACGGACAATGGCGCCGCGCCGCCGCGCGTGGCGCGTCGTGCGGGCCCGCCGCGCCGCCCGATCGTGAGCCGCGGGCCGGCGCGCCGCGCCGCTGGCCGGTCGGGAGCACTTGACCTGTGTCAACCGGAAATCGACGTTCCGCGCGACGCTGGCTTCGTCATCGATGCGAATGCGTCACGTCGCGGCACGCCGGCCGTGACGCGCCCGGACGAACGAGCCGCATCGCCACCCGCGTGCCTGAATCGGGAGAACGAAATGCGGACTGGAATCGTCGGGTCGCTACTGCTGTCGACCTGTTTGATGGCCGCCGCCGCGAGCGTGCCGGCTCAAGCGCTGCCCGAGCCGATCGTGCGGAACGGTGCCGTATACATCACGGGCGGCGTCGGCGAGGAGGAAGTCGCGGCGTTTCGCGCCGCTGCGCCGCGTTACAACCTGCGGATCACGTTCGCGACGAAGGCCGGTCATTACCTGTCCGACATCGACGTCACGTTGGCGTCCGGCAAGTCGACGATTCTCGACGCGCACACGGCTGGCCCGTTCCTGTTCGCGCGCGTGCCGCCGGGGCGATATACGGTATCGGCGCGCGATCGGGCCGTTCAGGAAGTCCGTCACGTCGTCGTGCCGGCGCACGGCGCCGTCGATATGCGGTTCTACTGGCGGAACCCGGACCGGCGCGATGTGATGCGGCTTTGCAGCGGTTGTCCGGGCGCAGGCACGCCCTAGACGCGCATTGCGATCGACGCGTTTCGGGCAGCGGCGCAGCGCGTGCCGTTGATCTGCCTCACGCGGCGTGGCGGCGGATTCGCAACAATATCCGCAGGAATTCGCGTCGCGAGGTGTGCTTTGAAGAATCGTGCAATCGTCCATTGGCCGCGTGCCGGGCGGCACCGGCATGAGCCGTTTCGAGGCGGGTGGCAGGGCGCAGCGACGCTCGGCCGCGTGCTGGCGGGCATGCTGCTGGCGCTCGCGTGTGTCGCCGCCCGGGCCGGAACCGTCCCGGTGACGGTCGTCGATGCCGGCAGCGGCCGGCCGGTGTCGGGTGCGCTCGGTTATGCGTCGGGCAGCAGCCTGGTTGCATCGGCCGCCGGCATGTTTGCCGCGCCGGCGGGCGGCGTGACGCTCAGCGTGACCGCGCCCGGCTATGCACGCGCGGAGGTCGTGCTCGCCGCCGGCGAGACGGCACGCACGGTGCGGCTCGTCCCGTTCCGTCCAAAGGCTGTCTACCTGTCGGTCTACGGTGTCGCGGATCGCACGCTGCGCGACGCGGCGCTCGCGCTCCCGGGCCGCACGGCCGTCAACGCGTTCGTGATCGACGTGAAGGGCGATCGCGGGATGACGCCGTATCGCAGCGACGCACGCGAAGCGATCGGCGCGGCGAGCGGCGAGCCGGGCCCGCGCGTCGCGGACCTGCCGGCGCTGATCCGCGCATTCCACCTGCGCGGGCTCTACCTGATCGCGCGCATCGTCGTATTCAAGGACGATCCGCTCGCGGCCGCCCATCCCGACTGGGCGGTGCACGACGCGGCCGGCGGAATCTGGCGTGATCGCGAGCATCTGCGCTGGATCGATCCGACCGTGCGCGCCGCGTGGGAACACAACTTCGATGTGGCCGAGGAGGCCGCGCGGATGGGTTTCGACGAGATCCAGTTCGACTATCTGCGCTTTCCGGATGCGAGCGGCCTGCGGTTCCACGAACCCAACACCGAGGCGAACCGCGTGGCCGCGATCACCGGATTCCTGGAGGGCGCGCGCGCACGGTTGCGGCCTTACAACCGCTACCTGTCGGCCGATATCTTCGGCTACGTGTGCTGGAATGCCGACGACACGCAGATCGGGCAGCGGCTCGGCTCACTGGGCGGGCTGGTCGATTACATTTCGCCGATGCTGTATCCGTCGGGCTTCACGTGGGGGCTGCCGGGCTGCCGCAAGCCGACCGATCACCCCGGCGAGATCGTCGGGCGGTCGCTCGCGGAAGCGATGCGCCGCACGGGGCTCGACGGCGTGCGGTTCCGGCCGTGGCTGCAGGCATTTCGCGACTATGCGTTCGACCGGCGCGCGTTCGACGCGGCGGACATCCGCGCGCAGGTCGACGCCGCGGACGCGGCCGGCACGGACGGATGGATGCTGTGGAATCCGCGCAATCGTTACGATCCCGCTGCGCTGCCGCGCTGACCGGTGCGCTGCTGTTCGCGCTGGCGCCGGCCGGCGCTCGCGCGGTGCGCGACGCGGCACCGGCGACGGCGGCGCAACGCCAGGCGGCCGCGATCGATGCGGCGATCGCGGCTGAAATCGCCGACGGCCATCTTGCCGGCGCGGTCGTCGTGACCGGCGACGCGGACGGCGTGCAGGTGCGCGTGGCGCGCGGCTTGCGGGTGACGGGTGAGCACGCGGAGGCGATGACGGCCGATACCGTCTTCGATCTCGCGTCGCTGACCAAGCCCGTGGCGACGGCAGTCGCGATCTTCCAGCTCGCGGAGCGCGGCCTGCTGGGCCTCGACGCACCGGCCGCGCGCTACTGGCCCGCATTCGCGGCGCACGGCAAGGACACGATCACGATCCGTCAGCTGCTCGCGCACGTGTCGGGCCTGCCGGCCGGCGTGTCGTCGTCGCGCGCATTGCGCAGCCGTGCGGCCGTGCTGGCCGACATCGTCGCGATGACGCCCGCGGAGCCTCCCGGCACCCGTGTGCGCTACAGCGACGTCAACTACGTGGCGCTCGGCGAGATCGTCGCGCGCGTGTCGGGGCAGCCGCTCGACGCATGGTGTGCGGGTCACGTTTTCGCGCCGCTTGGCATGGCCGATACCACCTTCAGGCCGGGCACGGCGATACGGGCACGCGTCGCGCCGACGCTCGTTCGCGACGGGCGGTTGCTCAGGGGGCGCGTGCACGATCCCGTCGCGGCGGCGATGGGCGGTGTCGCGGGCAATGCGGGGTTGTTCTCGAGTGCCGGCGATCTGGCGCGCTTCGCGCGCATGCTCCTGAACGGCGGCACGCTCGGCGAGACACGCGTGCTCGGCGAAAGCAGTGTCGCCGCGCTCGAGACGCCGGCCACGCTCGACGCCGAAGGCGACTGGCATACGCCCGGCTGGCGGGTCGGGGCGCCGCTCGTGGCGAACCGCTATCGGTTGCCGCCGGCCGGTGCGCTGGAGCATCTCGGCTATACGGGCACGGCGCTGTGGATCGATCCCGTGACGCGCCGTTTCGCGATCGTGCTGACGAGCCGGCTGTATCCCGACGAAACCGGCACCGCGATGCCGCTGCGCGCGCTCGTGGTCGGCCTCGTATCGAGCGCGGCCGCGCCGGTGACGTCATTGGAGATCGCGACACGCGTGCCGACGATGGCCGCGGCCGTCGCGCAGGCCGGCCGGTTGCCGGTTTCGCGCGGGCCGGTGCTGGCCGGCATCGACGTGCTCGCGGCAAGCGGCTTCGCCGCCGTGGCCGGCAAGCGAATCGCATTCCTGACCAACAGGAGCGGATTCGACCGGTTCGGCCGGCGTTCGGCCGACCTGCTCGCGCGGGTGCCGGGCGCGCGGCTCGTCGCGCTGTTCGCGCCCGAGCACGGGCTCGGCACGGATGTCGACGAAACGTTCGGCGACACGACCGACGCCGCGACCGGCGTGACCGTTCACAGCCTCTACGGGGACCGGCGCAGGATCGCGCCCGAGTGGCTCGCCGACGTCGACGTGCTGGTGATCGACCTGCAGGATGCAGGCGTGCGCTTCTTCACGTATCTGGCCACGCTCGGCTACGCGCTGGAGGCAGCGGCCGCCGCGCACCGCCCGGTGCTCGTGCTCGATCGCCCCGACCCGCTGGGCGCCGACGTGGTCGGCGGCCCCGTGGCCGATGCCGAGCCGGCGACGTTCACCGGTTATTACCCGTTGCCGCTGCAGCCCGGCATGACGCTCGGCGAGCTCGCGCGGCTCTTCAATGCGCGCCTGCATATCGGCGCGGCGCTCACCGTGGTGCCGATGGCGAACTACGCGCGCGCGATGCGTTTCGACGACACCGGGCTCGGCTGGGTGCCGCCGTCGCCGAATTTGCGGGATGGCGCCGCCGTGTCGCTCTATCCGGAGACGGGGCTCATCGAGGGGGCGGCACTCAGCGTGGGGCGCGGAACCGCGACGCCGTTCGGCGTGGTCGGCGCGCCGTGGATCGACGGGCGCGTGCTCGCCGGCGATCTTCGCGCGACGGGGCTGGCCGCGACGTTCACGCCGGTCCGGTTCGTACCGACGGAGGGGCCGTATCGCGGCAGGTTGTGCGAAGGCGTGCGCATCCAGCGGCGGCCCGGCGCGACGCGGCCGGGTGAAATCGGGCTGGCGCTCGCGCTGGCGTTGCATCGGCGATATCCGGTGCAATTCCGGATCGATGCAATCCGCGCGTCGATCGGCTCGCGCGAAGTGGCAGACATGCTGGATGCGGGGCGGCCGCTCGGCGATATCGAACGGGTGGTCGAGACGCGGAGCGTTGCGTTCGCGCGCGAACGTGCGGCATTTCTGCTGTACTGACCTCGGCATCGCGCTGTCCTGTCGCGCCGGTCACGTTGCGCCACACGCCGGCGACGGCATGTGCGAATGCCGCGCACCAACGGATCGATGCGATTCTCCACGGCGTCGTGCAATGGCAAATTTTGCCAAAACATGCCGTTTTGTGGCTTTTCACGCGGATGTCATCTCGCGTCGCGATAGTGCGGGATCGCGCGCCAGTCCCGGGGATCTACCCGCGGGACGCGGCGCACTGCAACCGACACGCCCGCTCCGAACGGGCGGTGCATCACATCTCGACAGAAGGAGCGTGCCATCGTGAACGCCATCGCAGCGGCGGATGCTTACGACGTGATCGTCGTCGGCGCGGGCATCGTCGGCCTCGCCCATGCCTATACGGCGGCGCTCGAGGGGCTGCGCGTCTGCGTGATCGAACGCGATGCCGCATGCGTGGGCGCGTCGATCCGCAATTTCGGTTTCGTCACGGTCACCGGGCAGCACGCCGGGCACAGCTGGCGGCGGGCGCGGGCGAGCCGCGAGGTCTGGGCGGACGTGGCGCCGCAAGCCGGCATCGACGTGCTTCACAAGGGCCTGCACCTGATTGCGCGTCGCCCCGAGGCGATGCACCTGATCGATGCGTTCATGCAGACCGGCATGGCCGACGGCTGCCGGGTCATGACGCCCGGCGAAGCGGCGGCCGTGGCGCCCGAGCTGCGGCTGGACGGCGCACAAGGCGTCCTGCACAGCCCGCATGAACTGCGCATCGAGCCGCGTACCGCGATCGGGTTGCTGGCGTCATGGCTGGCCGAACGCTTCGGCGTGCGGTTCCGCTACGGCGAGCTGGTGCACGAGGTGCGCACGCCGACGGTCCGGACGTCGCGCGGCGTGCTGCACGCGGAGCGCGTGATCGTCTGCGGCAATGCGGACAGCCGTCACCTGTACGGCGACTGGTTCGCGCGGCACGAGGTCCGCCTGTGCCAGTTGCAGATGCTGCGCGTGCGGCCGCGCCGCCCGCTGGCGCTGCGCGCCGCGGTGATGAGCGACCTGAGCCTGCTGCGTTACGCGGGGTTCGCGGCGCTGCCGGCCGCCGGCGCGTTGCGTGCGCGCCTGAACGCGGAGGAGCCCGTGTGCGTCGGGTACGGCATCCACCTGATCGCGGTGCAGAGCGCCGACGGCAGTCTCGTGGTGGGCGATTCGCATGAATACGGCGCCGCACCGCTGCCGTTCGCAACGCAGGAGATCGATGCGCAGATCCTGCGCCTGCTGCACGAGACGCTCGATGTGACGGAACCGGATGTGCTCGAGCGCTGGACCGGCAGCTATCCGTCGGCGCCCGATGCCGATTGCGTGATCGAAGCGCCGGACGACGGCACGCGTGTCGTCGTCGTGACGAGCGGCGCCGGGATGAGCACGGGCTTCGGGATCGCGCAGGACGTGTTTGCCGCGTGGTGACGGCGTGGACGAGCCGGGGAGACTCGCGCGGCTGAACCGGCCGGCGCCTGCCGATCGACAGCAGGCGCCGGCGCGATCATGCCGCCGTCACGCGTGACGGCGTGCGCCGCATTCGCCGCAGAACAGGTCGTCGGCGGCCATCGGCTTGTGACATTGCGCACACGCCGTGGCTTCGTCGGTGGCGGGCGGTGCCGTATCCGACGCCGGCAGCGAAGCCGTGCCGGCCGCGCCGGCGGCGTGTGACGCGCGTGCTTTCGCGAGGTGATCGGCGGCGCGCTCGCGTGCCTGTTCGGCGTGGCGTTTCGCGTCCGCGACGTGCTGGCTCAGTTTCTCTTCGGTCGCGGAGAAATCGACGCCGCTGACCGTCTGCAGATAGATAAGGCACGTGCCGTTGACGAACGTCAGGAACGGGATCACGAGGCCGATCGCGACCAGCAGGCCGTTGCCGAAGCCGTACGCGCCCAGATAGGCCATGCTGCGGTAGTCGAATCCGCCTTCCGCCGCATCCGCGCCGAGGCCGTACGCGCCGGCATGGCGGCCGAAGCCGCCCAGGCCGCCGAGCGTGCTCATCAGGCCGCCCAGCGGGCTGGTGCCGGTGGCCGCCGAGATCGACGAGGCGATTGCGGCGCCCGTGCCGAGAATGCCGAGTACGACCGCGGACAGGACGCCGACGAGCAGCAGCAGCCCGAACATCCTGACGATCACGCCGAACAGCTGGCGGCGGCCGATCTGTAACAGGCGCGCGGCGGTCTGCAGCGTCGAGTTGCCTTGCCAGATGGCGGGCGCGGCCAGCGGATAGCCGACGTACCACATGCCGGCGAAGATCGCGCCCGCGACGATCGCCGCGAGCGGATAGGCGATCGCATAGAGCAGCGGGCCGAGGCCCGGGATCTTGCAGACCAGGAACACGATCAGCAGCGCGAGCAGGAACAGCACCCAGCCGACGGCGAGCAGCACGCCGACCCCGATCAGGCGGTGGACGGTGAACGTCGCCTGCAGCAGCGCGTCGACGAATCCGACCGGCTCGCCCTGGGCATCGCGCATCAGCACGATGCCGACCGCGGAATAACCGATCAGCGAGATCGCGCAGGTCGCGATGACGAACAGCAGGCCGAGCACGGGGCTGTGACCGAGTACCTGGATCGTGAGCATGCCCATCAGCATGCTGGCGACGAGCGCGAAAGCGCACATCGCGAGTGCGCGCCAGTTCGTGACGGCCTCGGCGGCGCGCAGTAGTCCGAACTTCCCCGACACGGGGGCGTGATCGAGCGTTGACATCGTTGAATCTCCTTGCAGGTGCGGGCGGGTCAGTATGCGGCGGGGGCGTCGAGCAGCGCGACGACGGTGACGCCGTCGACCTGCGCGAGCTGGATGCTCGACTGCCGGACCGAGCCCGGCTTGCCGTTCAGGTAGACCTGACTTTTCAGCGTATACGTGCCTTGCGGTGCGCCCGACGGCAGTTTCAGCGTGAAGCTGTTGTCGAATTCGCCGCTGCCCGGCGTCGCGTTGACGACCTTCTCGCCGCGCTTGAACTGTTCGCCCGACGGTGCATAGACGGTCACGACTTCCTTGACCTCCTGGACGGGCTCGTTCGTGCCGGACACCGCGCGAATCTGCGAGGCCAGCCTGATCGGCTCGCCGGCCTTGACGGCGGAGCGCGGCGTCACGACCGTGTTGTATGCGTCGATCTTCGCGTAGGGCGGCAGGTTGTTGCGGTTGCTCGCGCGGTAATCGCGATCGACTTCGGCTGCCGTCTTCGTCTGCCGTGTCGCCACTTCGATCACGGCGCACGCGGCGAGTCCGGCCACCGCGCCGCCGATCGCGCCCTTGGTGCCGCCGATCAGCGCGCCGACCAGCGCGCCGCCGGCACCGAGCGCCGTACAGCGCAGCACGGATTCGGACGAGATCCCGCCGGCGCCGTTCTGGGTGGCGCAGCCGCTGGCGAGCAAGGTGACCGCGCAGGCCGCGGCGAGGGTTTTCTGGATTGTCATGTCGGTGTTCTCCGGCGCTTCATTCAAGTGTGCTGTTGTTGCGCAGTGCATCCATCTGCCGCGCCTTCGCCTTGCCGATGAGCGTCTTCGCCGGACGGTTGCCGGGCTCGATCGCAAGGACGCTTTCCGCTGTCGCGATGGCCTTGTCGTACTGGCCGCGCGACAGGTCGCCCTGCGCGCGTTTCAGCAGGCCGTCGACGGCGGGCGATGCGGGGTTGGCCGTCGTGGACGAGCGCACGGGCGGTGCTGGGCGCGGCTTGTTGCGCGATGCTTCCGCAACGGCGGCGGGTGCGGGTGGTGCGGATGGGTCGTCCTGCAGTTTCGCGAAGGGCGATGTCTGTTGCGCGTTCGCAGATGCAGGCGGCGTGTTCGACGCGTTCGACGCGGGCGGCGTCGCGGGCACCGAAACCGTCGCGACATTCGTGACGACGGCCGGGCCCGACGCGGGCGAGGTCGTGGCTGCGGCGGCAGTGGCCGTATCGATCGGCGCGGATGCCGGTGTGTCGGCCGGCGTCGTCGCAACGACCGCGCTGGCAATGACGGTACTCGCTCCGGTGATGTCCGACGCGGCGTTGGCCGGGGCGTCCGGTACCGTGGATGCGGCGACCGGCTCGGGTGTTGCGGGGGCGCTCGCCTGGCGGCCGTGCCACCAGAATGCGCCGTCCGCGCAGGCGACGGCGACCGCGACGCCGGCCGCAATGATCTTGAGTTTTGCCGACGTATCGTCGTTCGTAGTCGCGGGCTGTGCGATCGGCCGGGACACCACGCCGGATACCGGACGCATGGGTTCGGTATCCGGCGTCGGCGCGGTATCGGTGTCCGGTACGTCGCGAGGTTCGGCAACCGTTTCGACGGCGATCATGTCGTCGGCGGCGAGCGCCGCTTCGGTGCTTGCCGATGCGCCCGCAGGCCCGGACTGCCCGTCGGTCACGACGGGCGAGACATGCGACGCAGCGACCGTATCGCCGCGATGGTCTGCCGCTGCGTTGGGCGTGACGGTTGCCGCGGCGCCATGCGATGGCAGCGGTGCGCTCGCGCGACCCGATTCCGCATCGGCGATGTTCGCGACGTGGGGGATATCTTTCGAGGCGGTGTTCGCCGCCGGTGATTCGACGACGAAGTCGTGCGCAGGCCCGTGAGCCGATTCCGCGGCTGCGTATGCATGTTGCGGAGCAGACTCGGCCGGTGGAGCAGGCACGTCGATTTCGATTGCGCCATTGTCATTCGCGGATGCGACGGGCGTCCCGCACTTGTTGCAGAAACGCTGGCCTGGCGTCAGAACGGCATGGCAGCTCCGGCATGGTGCGCCGGCCGCTTCGTTACGAGTGGCCGCCACCGGTGTTCCGCATTGCTTGCAGAACTTGAGCCCGACGGGCAGATCGGTGCCGCAGTGGGTACACGCAGTCATGATTCAGTAATCCTCTTCTTTTGAACGATCGACGTGAAGGCGCCGTGCGAGCAAGCGCACGTATGTCCGAATCGCGGGATGGCGGCGTATCGGCCGTGTGCTACGAAGGCACGCGACGCGGAACGGGCCGCTCGGCGCGGGATATCAGTCGAATTCGGGACGGCCGCGCGGGAAGTGGCGGCGTAGAGAAGAAGAGATCCGGCCGACGTGGATCGGCACGTATGGCACGACGAATCCGGATGTTCCGGTATTGAATGGCGAGTTCAAGCTTTCCCCGTTTCAGTCGCCAGGTTGAATCCGGCGGACTGTTTTCATTATTTGGATTGGTAATACAAATGGTCTTCTGCGGCGGATATTACACTGAAATCAAGCGGTTTTGCCATCCGCCAATCGCGTGACGCAGTGTGTCGACGGAGAGTTGCACAGCACGGCAGCGAGTGCCTGGCGGCTTCGGAGCGGACGTCATGGCGCAGGAAGAATTCCGCTCGAAAATGCGCATCTGCCGTCACAGCAGACAGACACGACGCAGCATGACCGTGCGCAGATACACGGATTTATCGAGCCACGGCACAAACACGTACTCGTCGTATGCGTCGCAGCCGATCAGAATCCAGTGGGACAGAACGTTGGACATGATGGTCTCCTTGACCCGGCTCGTTTCTCTCTCTGACGTGGCGGGTGCCGACGTGCAGCTGTCGTCGTTCCGTCGTGCGCTCACACACGGTATACCCGGCGAGCACGGTACCTATTCCCGAAGCCGCGCGACGCATTCCGCGGCATGTCGCCCATCGCGGGAATAAACGGGCTGGTTTCCCGGTATGTCGATCACGCACTGGAGGCATGGAGAGGAGGCGCCAATGCACGACAGGGAGAGGCAGACCGGGGACACGCCGGGCCGGGCGCAGCGCGATCGCGAGGGCGCCCCGAACGTGGGCGGGGCGCAGCGGTCGTCGTGGTTGCGGGAGGGCGGCATGCGCCCGCCACGGAGCAATCGTGGCTTGCGTCACGCACCGCATACGCATGACCCCGACGACGGTCGACCGGTGTCGGCGCATGACCTGATGCGCAAGATCGCGCGGAGGCTGCAGCTCGGGTCCGGCATCCTGCTGTGGCTCTATATTTCGATTCACATGATCAATCACGCGCTCGGCATCTGGTCGATCGATATCGCCGAGCGCGGGCTGCACCTGGCGATCGGGCTCTGGCAAAGCCTGCCTGGAACGATCGTGCTGTACGGCGCGGCCGGCCTGCATTTCGCGCTGGCGATTCGCACCATTTACGGCCGCCGGCACTGGTCGCTGCCGCCCGCCGAATGGCTGCGTCTCTGGGCGGGACTCAGCCTGCCCATGCTGCTGATCCGCCATGTTGTCGGGACCCGTGTAGCAACTTCGTTCTACGGCTTCGAACCGAACTACGAGCGGGTCATCGTGTCGCTCCTCACGAGCGGCACGCAGGGGCTGCAGATCGCGCTGCTTGCACCGGGGTGGGTGCACGGCAGTCTCGGGTTGTGGTTTCATCTGCGCCGGCGTGCGTTTTTTCGTCGCGCAAGGTTCGTGCTGCTGGCCTTGCTCGTCCTGCTGCCTGTGCTGTCGGCTGCGGGCTTCGTGCAGATGACGCGCGCGATCGTGCCGGAAAGTCTTGCCGTACCGGCGCCCGATGCGGCGCTGGTCGCGCATCGCGCCGCGCTCGACAGCTGGCGGCATCTGCTCGTCGCCGGTTATCTGTCGCTGATTGCGATCGCCTTCACCGGCAGTCAGTTGCGAAACCGGCTTTTCGGTGACGATCCATCCGCTGAGCCGCGGCGAGCACCGACGCATGAATGAATACCGTGCTCTCGCTCGCGATTCGCGCATGCCGGCTGTACGCGCATCGGCGCAAGCCGGACAGCTAAAGTCTGCTGACAGAATCTGGCAGGGGCTTCGGCGATACTGTGCGTTTTCGCACCCGATGATCCGCGACGCGCGTCGGATCTCCACGTCATGACAACCACTCAAGTTCCCGTCCCGTTGAAGGAGTCGCTGGGGAAGCGGCAATTCCATGCGCTGTCCGACGCGCTGCATTCGATCGAGCCTGCCTTCGACCGATCGGCGTTTCTGGCGACGGCGCTCGAAGGCCTCGACGGCTTGACGTTGATGGAGCGCGTCAGGCGCGCCAGTCTCGCGATCGACACGGGCGCGCGGCCGCTGCCGGGCGGATACGATGCCGTGCTGGTGTTGTTGCAGGAGGCCGCGCCTCGATTGGGCCGGGGTTTCGTGTCGCTCATCGCGCCCGATTACGTCGGGCAGTACGGTCGTCACGCGTTCGACCGCTCGATGGACGCGCTGAAATACTTCACGCCGTTCGGCACGTCGGAATTCGCGGTGCGCGAATTCCTGCGCATCGACCTGGCGCGTGCGCTCGCAACGATGGAAGCCTGGTCGCACGATGCGGACGATGCCGTGCGCCGGCTGGCGAGCGAGGGAAGTCGCCCGCGTCTGCCCTGGTCGTTCCGGCTCCGCGAGATCGAGGCCGACCCGTCGCTGGCCGTGCGGATTCTCGACAACCTTCGCTCCGACCCGAGCGCCTATGTGCGCCGCTCGGTCGCGAATCACCTGAACGACGTGGCGAAGACGCATCCGGCGTGGGTGCTCGATCGGGCCGAACGATGGGGCGGCGACCATCCGCATACGCGATGGATCGTCCGTCATGCGCTCCGCACCCTCGTGAAGCAGGGCAGTGCGCGAGCGCTCGCGATCCTGGGTGCGGAGAGCGCGCCGCGTCTGGAAATCGGCCCGTTCGGCGTGACGCCCGCGCAGGTGGTGCTCGGCGAGTCGATTACGCTCGCGTGCGAGCTGCAATCGACGGCCGAGACCGCGCAGCGGCTCGTCGTCGATTACCGTATCGCGTATGTGAAGCAGAATGGCGACGCGTCGCCGAAGGTGTTCAAGCTGAAGGGGCTGACGCTCGAACCCGGGCAGCGCGTCACGCTGCAGCATAGTCGTCCGATGCGCGATTTCACGACGCGCCGGCACTATGCGGGCCGGCATGAGGTGGAGCTGATCGTCAACGGTCAGGTTGTTGCGCGATCGTTTTTCGAGCTCGCCGTGTGAGTGGCGGTTGACGGGCGGGCGACGTTTCGCGTTTGCCGGCCCCGCCCGCCGCGCTGTCCCGCGCGTGCTCGATCAATTCGCCGCCGGCGCAAAGTCAGGCGGCTTGCGCTATTGCACCAGTACCGCCTTGACGGAAGCCGGCGCCAGTGGCTCGCCTTTATCGGAGCGTGCGCCGATGGCGTAGACCGAAACATGCATGCGTTGACGCTCGAACGCATCGAAGCGCCACCGGCCGTGTTCGCCATATTCTCCCGGGTGACGTTCTTCCATCCCGCAGGCACGTGTTGTGATGCACGGCGCGATGTCGAGGCGCGCTCGCTCAGGCGTCGGCGCGCTTGCACCGCATGCTCGTGATACGTTGGTCCGGCCTGTTGCGGTAGAACACGAAGGTGGTTGCCCCGGGGCCGTGATTGCCGCCATCTTCGTCGACGTAGGTTTCGGCAAACAGCGGTACGGCAGCGTTGGCGATACTGACCCGGTAGAACACGTTCTTTTGCGTGTTGGGTGCAGTGGTGCCGTAGTCCCGCGCGCAGCTGCCGGCGATGCGCTTGACCGCGGCACCTCTGCCGAACTGGCGCAGCAGAATGTCCTGCGTGTCGTCGTTCGGGTAGAACTTCCGCAGCACGATCGACAGGACGGCGGTCGCATTGCCGTTGAGTACGACGCCGACGTGGCCTTCGTTGTCTTTTTTGACGCCGGCGCTCTCGCCGACCTTGCCGTCCGGCACGTCCACCTCGCCAAAACCCGCGAGCAGCAGGCTGCCGCCACGGTAGCGCGTGGCCTCGCGGGCGTTCGAATCCGGATTGACGAGCGGCCTGGCGTCGTCCCAGTGCACGCCGGTGACGCTGTCGAACGCTGGCCAGGTCGCCGGCTTCACTCCGCCGAACACGCCCAACAGCGCCTGCAGCGGCAAATCCGCGGCCATCGCCGGCTCATGGGGGGCAGGCCGGGATGCGGCGGACGCAGGTGCTGTCATCGGGCGGACGGACGGCGTGGCGCGCTCGCACGCGTTCAGGCCGACCAGCAGCGCGCAAGCGGACAGCGCACGCAAGACGTTGGCCGAGGTTCGCATGTGCAGACGTTGCATGAGGCGCTCCGCATTCATGGAGGGCGCGGCCGGGCAGCGCGGCGGGCGATGGGAGATCAGCGGCACTTGATGTCGTAGTCCGTGACGGACGGGAGGGCGCCTTCGCCTACGGTGGTCAAGGTCAACTTGCCGGCAGGGCCCGTGTAGCCGAAGTCGCAAAAGGCGAGCCCGGTGCCCGCGCAGGACTCGGTCTCGACAATGCCGCGCCTGACCAGGGCGGACTGCCGCGGCTCTCCGCTGGCGCCGCCTCGCACCGGATTCCACCCGTTGGCGATCAGTGCCTTGCGGGCCTTGTCGATCGGCATGTTGTAGACGTTGGGCACCTTCGCGCGGCCTTGGCATACGGCGTCTTCGTCGGCCACCCTGGACAGGCGCAGCGTGCCGTCGCGGTCGACGTGCAGGTCGCCGGCGGGCGAGGGCGCGATGTCGCCATCCCAGATGCGCACGGCGCCGCTCTCGAGCGGGGCCAGTCTGCCGATGGCGGTATCTTCCGCCGATTTGCCATAGGCCAGCGCGATCAGCCTGCCGTTCTCGAACACGGCCACGTTGCCTTGCGTGATGCTGCAGGTGCCGCTGGTCGCTGCCTCCATCTGGCCCGCGAAGCTGATTGCGCGGTAGGGTCCCAGCGGCATGTCCGACATGACGGCCCAGCCTTGCGCTGCCACCAGCCTGGCCGCCGCCGATTTCGGCTGGATGACCAGTTGCGAGCAGTCTCCGCGATCGTTGGCGCTACCAGCCATGGGTAGATTCGCGAGCGGCTTCATGCGGATGTCCTTCAACTCGGACACGACGCGTGGCGCGGATACGGTCGTTTGTGCGGCGGCCGGCACGGTGAGCGCAAGGCCGAGCATCAGGCCGGCGCCATACAGGCAGCCCGATGCGAACGATGCGGCGAAACGAGGCGGAAAGGAGGCGCGCGGCATGGCGGAGAAATCCGTAGAGGTCGTGGAAGCGGGCTACGAGGTACGGTGCGTTTGTGTTTGCCTGTTGCCGGCATCGCGAGAGGGAATGCGTCGCCGGGTAACGTTTTTATGAAGCGCTTCCGCTTCCCGAATATCAGGATCGGAAAATATATTCAAAGGCAATAAAGCGGGGGCCGTTGCGCGTGCATCGGCTGTTTCCGCTTCGACATTCGGGATTCTAGTCAAAGTAGATCGACTAGTATACATTCGTCATATCTTGCTTCCCGATCCGTAAAGACAGGCACCTGTTACCCGGCAGGAGGCGACGCCGAATCTGGTACAGGCAGGATTTCACCATGACGCTGAAAGCCGGTATCGATGAAATCGCCCGGAGCCTCGACGGATTGCATCCGCCCTGGTTGCCCGCGTACGACATGCGGGCCTATGCGGCGAAAGTGGATTCGGAATGCGGATATGGCTCCGACATGATGGTCGCCATCGAGATCGATACGAGAATGTTCGAGGAGATTGTTGCATTCGTGCATGTGTGCGGCGCGTTTGCTTCGCTGCAACCGTCCACTGCGCGACAGTACGAAAGCGTGCGCAATGACAGCGCGGAAATCGACGACGTGCTCGCACTCAATGCTTCCCGGGCATGTCCGACATACACGGGGTTGCTGAAGTCGCTCGTCGATCGGGGCATCGTCGTGCGATGTGCGCTGGATTGATGTTCAACCCCAATGAGGGCTTCGTGCCGATTCAATCTGTACTGCGACGCATCGCGTTCGCAGTTGCGATCGGCACCGGGCCAAAGATGACCAAGCCTTTCGGACGCCGTGCCATGCAGACAAGCGCATTCAGGAAACCCCCCGTTTTGTTCGCCCTGGTCAACCAGGCGATCGCCCGCAGCCCGCGTCGACGCCGGACGGCTCTTGGCGCGACAGTCGGGTTATTGCTGGCCGCCAGCGTGTTTTCGGGGTGTGCGCCCCTGTCGGCGTCTGCGCCGACGGATCCTCAGCAACAGCTTGCCGCAGAGCAGCGCAATGCGAATGCGTTGTATAGCCAGAAGGTGCTGGCTTACAAGCCGATGTTCGAGAATCCTGGCGGCTATGGTCGAGCGCAGATACTGGACGCGTACGAGGCAGTCCTCCAGCAGTACTCCGTCGCTGCAATCACGTATGTCCGTACCATCTATCCCGAGGCTCGACAGACGCTTCCGCCTGTCCTGCAGCCATTGCCGGCGCCGTCGGGGCCGGTCACGCTGGCGGTCGTCAATCGCGACTACGAGCATGTGCTTGGAATGGGCGCTGCGATGTGGGAGATGGATATGGCGGCGAACTTCGGCCGGCCGTCCCGGTTCCCGATACCGAAATACACCGGTCCGGTGCTCATCATGCCGCCTACGCCACCGTTTCCGCCCCTGCAGGATGTTCGCGATCCGAAGTTCGCACGGCTCGTGGCCATGACGAAGAAACTGGACGATGCGCAGAAGGCAGATCTGGCACGAGAGCATGCCGCGATCGAACAGCAGTATGCCGAGCAGGCCGCGTGGCGGGCTCGACACCCGATGGGCCAGTACGATCACATCGATCCGAGAACCGGACTACCGTATGCGGCCCCGCAACAGGAGACGCAGCGGTGGTGCATGATGAACGGCGGCCGGGTGCCTTGCTGAGATCGCCGAGAGCAGAGGGCATGGCGGCCACGTGTTTGACGCCCTGCAAGGCGTGGTCGTACCGGCAGCCTGCAACGCTTGCCCTGCAACCTGAAGAATCGGTGCTGGCGGTGGTGCTAAGATGCCGCCCCGTAGTCAGGAGAAGCATGCATGCGCGCGAGCAAACGCCAGCAGGTGGTGGACAAGGCCGGTGAGTTGTTTTCCCGCCATGGCTTTCATCCGGTCGGTATCGACCGGATCATCGCCGAGGCGGACGTGGCTCGCATGACGCTCTACCATCACTTCGCGAGCAAGGACGATCTGATCAAGGCGGTGCTGGAGCAGCGCTACACCTTCATCATGGACAGCATTGCCGCCAAGCTCGAACCCATGGCGGATGCCACTGCGCGCCTGAAGGGGATCTTCGACTGGTACGGTGTCTGGTTTCGCAGCCCCGAGTTTGCGGGCTGCCTGTTCGAGCGTGCGCTGGCCGAGTTCGGCGCGACCTGTCCCAAGGTGACCGACGTTGCAGTGCGCTACCGGGATGACCTGTTGGCCATCATGGAGCGATTGCTGTCCGAGATCATTCCGCGTCGCCGCGCACATCAGCTGGCCGGCGTGTATGTGATGTTGCTGAGCGGCGCGACAGCGGATGCGCGTGCGATCGGAGATCCACGTGCCGCCGCACGGGCGTGGGAGGCAGCGAAGGTGTTGCTGAATGAGTCGACGGTCGCAACCGGGAGTACGCGTCAAACGCGTAGCCGTCCGGGTTAGGCGTTTGCTGTCGGCCTCCCGCTGCGCGTTCCATGCGCCGCGCGTGCCGGTCGGCGGCACTGAATGCCGGAGGCGCCACTCGCACGGCGTGCAGCGCGGATTCGGATCGGCAATCCGGGGCGCGCCGCCATCGCTCGACAGATCCGCGCCCGAGTGTCCAGCTTGCGTCCGGACGGGGCGGCGCAGGTTCCGTTTCATGGGGCCGGATTGGAAAGCCATGCCGGCATTGGCTCACGGGGCGGACACGATGCAAAGATAAACGAAATGTGATCCCTCCCTCCCGCA
Source organism: Burkholderia sp. 22088 (assembly GCF_052045915.1). NCBI lineage: Bacteria > Pseudomonadati > Pseudomonadota > Betaproteobacteria > Burkholderiales > Burkholderiaceae > Burkholderia > Burkholderia sp. 22088. Next base: position 27,295 of record NZ_JBQEPY010000020.1, on the reverse strand, counting down.
AAATTTTGCACAATGGCGGCAGCGCGGCGCATTGCCGCGATTCGCTCCCCGAGGAACCCGGCCAGCCGGCCCGGGCCCGGGGCCGGCCCGAACCGATACCCGACCTCGGCACCGACGTGCCGCCATCCGCCGCCATGGACCAACCGAAACGCATCCTGATCGTCGAGGACGACGCCGACATCGCCGACGTGCTCAGCCTGCACCTGCGCGACGAGCGCTACGAGGTCGTGCACAGCGCGGACGGCGCCGAAGGGTTGCGCCTGCTCGAGCAGGGCGGCTGGGATGCGCTGATCCTCGACCTGATGCTGCCGGGCGTCGACGGCCTGGAGATCTGCCGGCGCGCGCGGGCGATGACGCGCTACACGCCGATCATCATCACGAGCGCGCGTTCGAGCGAGGTGCACCGGATCCTCGGCCTCGAGCTCGGCGCCGACGACTATCTGGCCAAGCCGTTCTCGGTGCTCGAACTCGTCGCGCGTGTGAAGGCGCTGCTGCGCCGCGTCGATGCGCTCGCGCGCGATTCGCGGATCGATGCGGGTACGCTCGACGTCGCGGGGCTGGCGATCGATCCGATCGCGCGCGAAGCGAGCGTGGACGGCGCGCGCATCGACCTCACGCCGCGCGAATTCGACCTGCTGTATTTCTTCGCGCGGCACCCGGGCAAGGTGTTCTCGCGGATGGACCTGCTCAATGCCGTGTGGGGCTACCAGCACGAAGGCTACGAACACACGGTCAACACCCACATCAACCGGCTGCGCGCGAAGATCGAGGCCGATCCGGCGGAGCCCGTGCGGATCCTCACCGTGTGGGGCCGCGGCTACAAGCTCGCCGCGCCGGGCCAGCGGGACGGATGATGAAGCTCACCCTCACCCAGCGGCTGTCGCTCGTGTTCTCGGTGCTGCTGCTCGCGTGCTCGGGCGCATCGGCGTGGCTGCAGATCCGCGCGAACGACATGCGCGAACAGGAAGTCGTGCAGGGGCTGTCGCGTGACCTGGCCGCCAATATCGTCAACAGCGTGACCCACAGCGCGCCGCTGATGGACGCGAACGGGCTGCGCCCGGACGCCGTGCGCACGCTGTTCGGCCAGCTGATGGGCGTGAACCCGAGCGTCGAGGTCTATCTGCTCGACAACGCGGGGCGCATCAAGGGCGACGATGCGCCGCCCGGCCACGTGAAGCGCGACCGCGTCGATCTCGCCCCCGTGCAGCGTTTCATCGCGGGCGAGCCGCTGCCGATCCTCGGCGACGACCCGCGCAGCCCCGACGCACGCAAGGTCTTCAGCGCCGCGCCGCTGCAGCGCGCGGGGCAGCCGCCGTCGGGCTACATCTACGTGGTGCTGCTCGGCGAGGCGCACGACCGGCTGGCCGCGCGCGTGGACGCCGGCAACGTGCTGCGCACGACGCTGTGGTCGATGGCGCTCGTCGCGCTGCTCGGCCTGCTCGCGGGCCTCACAGCGTTCAGCTTCATCACGCGCCCGCTGCGCCGGCTGACGGACGCGATGCGCCGCTTCGACGCGAACGGCACGCCCGACACGCAGCCGCCGGTGCCGCGCTCGCGGCCGGGCCGGCGCGGCGACGACATCGTCGTGCTCGAATCCGCGTTCGCGCAGATGGCCGACCGGATCGGCGACCAGTGGCGCGCGCTGACGCATCAGGACCAGCAGCGGCGCGAGCTGATCACGAACATCTCGCACGACCTGCGCACGCCGCTCACGTCGCTGCACGGCTACCTGGAAACGCTGTCGCTGAAGGCCGACACGCTCGCCGACACCGAACGGCGGCGCTACCTGTCGATCGCACTCGCACAGAGCGCGAAGGTCGGGCGGCTCGCGCAGGCGCTGTTCGAGCTCGCACGCCTCGAATCGGGCGGTGTGCAGGCCGAGCGCGAGCCGTTCTCGCTCGTCGATCTCGTGCAGGACGTGTTCCAGAAGTTCGAGCTGACCGCGCAGGCGCGCGGCGTCGCGCTGCATGCGCGGATTCCGGCGCGGGTACCGGTCGTGTCGGCCGATCTCGGGATGATCGAGCGCGTGCTGACCAACCTGCTCGACAACGCGCTGCGGCATACGCCTGCGCATGGCGAGGTCGAGGTCGCGCTGGAGCCGCGCGGCGACCGCGTGCTCGTGACCGTGGCCGATACCGGGGAAGGGATTCCGGCGGCGCGGCGCGAAGGGTTGTTCCAGCGGCCGCAGCGGCCGATGAGCGGCGGCGCGGTGACGAGCGGCGGGCTCGGGCTGCTGATCGTGCACCGGATGCTGGCGCTCAACGGCAGCAGTATCCGGCTGGTCGACCGGCCCGGGCGGGGGGCGGTGTTCGAGTTCGCGCTGGCGGTGGCCGCGCCCGCGACCGGCGACGGGCGCTGAGCGCGGTCACTGCTCGCGCTCAGCCGCCGCGCTTGTTGCGCCGCACGTCGCTCGGCGTCATGCCGGTCCAGCGCTTGAACGCGTGGCGGAAACCCACCGCATCGCTGAAGCCGAGCGTCGATGCGATGTCCTCGGTGCTGAGCGTGGTCGTGCTGAGATAGTCGATCGCGAGCGCCTTGCGCACGCTCGCCAGCAGTTCGCTGTACGAGGTGCCTTCGGCTTCGAGCTTGCGGCGCAGCGTGCGCGACGTGATGCAGAGGATCGCCGCGATCGCGTCGATATCGGGGAATTGTCCCGGCGTGCGGGTGAGTTCCTGGTACACGCGCCGCGTGACGCCGGCCTGGCTGCGCAATTCGTCGAGCAGGCTCGCGCAGTGCGACGACACCTGCGCGGCGGTAATCGGATTCGCGAGCTGCGGCGCGCGCGCGAGCCACGCGGCCGGATAGCTGAGCACGTGATGCGGCTGGTCGAACGCGATCGGGCATTCGAGCGCATCGCCCAGCAGCGCCGCGTGCGCCGGCTGCGGCTGTGCGAACTGCGCGCGCGCCGGCACGCACCACGCACCCATCACGTCCTTGATGATCGTCACGTGCAGCGCGAACTGCATGTCGATCAGGAAACGGTACAGCGGCTCGTCGAGATCGGGCAGCGCGACTTCGTGCCGGTCGGGAAACAGCCACGACGCGGTATCGCCCTGTTCGACCCAGCGGATCGCGAGCATGCCGTTCGCGAGCCGGTGATATTTGACGGCCGATTCGAACGCGTGCGCGAGCGATTCCGAGCACAGCATCGCGTAGCCGTACATCCCGTAGCTCGACACGTGCAGCCGGTGGCCGACGCGCACGCCGAGATCGGAGCTGTCATAGCGGCCGATGGCATTGCGCGCGGCCGTGAGGAACTGCAGCGGCGACGTGAGCGTGAACGGGTCCGCGACGGCGGCCGGCGTGAGGCCGGTACCGTCGAGCACCGCGACCGGGTCGATGCCGGCTTGCGCGGCCACGTCGAGCAGCACGGCCAGCTTGGCCGGCGTGAAGCGCTGCTGGCGCAACGCGTGGGCCGGCTCGAGGTCCGGCAGGCGGGCTGCGCGGGCGGTCGTCGGGTTCAAGGGCACACTGCGCGGCATGGGAACATCCTGCGTCCGAATCGATATCGTTTACGGCACGCAATTCTGCTCGGGATCGGTCCCATGCGCCACAGGGTTCACCCTGACGATCACGCGACAGGATCACGCGACAGTCGATGCGCGAGCGCGCTCAGCCCCGCTAGGGCCTGTTCACGCTAATAACGGGCTTGCGAACGTGCCTTTCCGCTCGCAGTGCAAGGAGTAAGGAGCGCCGTTTGGCCGTGCCAAACAAGCGACGCACGACGCCGCAATGTGGGCGGAAAGGCACGTTCCCCTGTTTAGAAAAATTCGTTCGTGGGGCTGGCCCCCAGAAGGGCCGATCGCCGCGTCATGCTCCTCGCGAATACGTCGAGTATTCGCTTCGTCGCAATCCTTGCGCTCGGCCCTTCTGGGGGCCAGCGCAAGCCCGTTATTAGCGTGAACAGGCCCTAGTCCGCGCGCGTGCGCAGGATCGCGTCGGCGAACTCCACGAACCCGCTGCCGCCCGGGCCCTGCGTGATCCAGCGCGGCAACGCGGGCAACTGCCGCAGATACTCGACCACGGTGCTCATGCCGGCCGTGTGCGTGAAGTAGCCGAACATCGGCGCATCGTTGGTGGAGTCGCCGGAATAGGCGACACAATCGCGCGCCGCGCCGGCGCCCGCATCGACGCCGAACGTGTCCGACAGCACGCGCAGCGACATCGACAGCTTGTCGTACCCGCCGACCCACCCGATGATCCACAGGTTGTTGATGGTCGCGTCCGCGCCGGCCTCGACCAGCGCGTCGCGGATTCGGTCGTCCTGGTCGCCGCCGGTGCGGGCGTACGCGAGCGACGTCAGCCTGAAATCCTGGTCGTCGGCGGGGCGGGCGGCGGGAACGGCGGCCTCGACCTGCCGCGCGATGCGCCGGAGTGCGTCGCGCGCGCCGGCGAGCGCATCGTCCGCATGCCAGTACCGGCGTTCGACGCCGTGCCCGTCCGGGCCGCGCCGGATGAAAAGGCCGCCGTTCTCGGCAATCACGCCGTCGACCGGCCACATGCGCGCCATCTGGTCGCACCAGCCCGCCGGCGCGGCCGTCACCGGGATCACGCGGATGCCGCCCGCCTGCAGGCGTTCGAGCGCCGTGTAGGTGCGGGCGGACAGGCGGCCGTGATGGGTCAGGGTCTCGTCCATGTCGGTCAGCAGGAAGCGGACGGACGAGAAGGTGTCGGCGGGGGCCAGGGAAAGCGGCTGCATGATTTCGACAGCGGAATGACAGGCGTCGATTATGAAGAAGGGCGCCCGGCCGTGCCATGCCGCTTGCTGCTTTGCAATTCGTGCCGGGGAATAAGCGGTTTCCTGCGCCGGTCGGCGAAGTTGTCTGGACAAGCGCGCCCGCCCGCGTGTCCGTTTCGATCATCTTTTCGGCCGCCCGGATCATTTTCAAAGCGCGCCGCGCGGGCGATAGTCGCCGGTCAGGCGACGGCCCGCGCTTTTCCGGCGTGCAGGCCGTCGCGCGAACGGCGCGCGGCCGGCGCGCCGTCCCCCGTGGAGTGAGACATGACGAAGAGACACTGGACCGGGTCGTATGGCTCGATCCCCGCCGAGATCGATCCCGATCGCCATCCTTCCGTAAGCGCGCTGCTGGACGACGCGATGCACCGTTTCGCCGATCGTCCGGCGTTCCATTCGTACGGCCGCACGCTCACCTATGCCGACGTCGACCGCCTGTCGACGGCGCTGGCCGCTTATCTGCAGCAGGTCGTGGGCGTGCGCAAGGGCGATCGCGTGGCCGTGATGCTGCCCAACGTGCTCGCGTTTCCGGTCGCGTTCGTCGCGGTCGCGAAGATCGGCGCGATCCAGGTCAACGTGAACCCGCTCTACACGGCGCGCGAGCTCGAGCATCAGCTCAACGACGCAGGCGTCGAAGTCGCCCTGGTGTGCGGCGGGTCGATGGGCACGTTCGCCGAGGTGGTCGGCGGCACGCGCGTGCGTACCGTGCTGAGCGTCGGGCGCGGCGATCTCGGCGTCGTCGATGCGCCGGCCGGTGCATGCGACGCGCTGCCGCCCGGTTCGATCCCGCTCGCCGACGCCATCGCCGCCGGCGAATCGCTCGCGTTCGAGCCGGTGCCGCTCGGCGGCGCGGACCTGCTGCTGCTGCAGTACACGGGCGGCACGACCGGCCTGTCGAAGGGGGCCGCGCTGTCGCACCGCAACCTCGTCGCGAACATCGCGCAGTTCGGCGCGATCGTGCCGGCCGCGCGCGAGCCGGGCGAGGAGGTCGTCGTCACGGCGATCCCGATGTATCACATCTTCGCGTTGACGGTGAACTTCCTGTCCTACTTCGCGATCGGCGCGCAGAACTGGCTGGTCGCGAACCCGCGCGACATGGACGGTTTCATCGACGTGCTGAAGGCCGCGCGGCCGACGGTGTTCGTCGGCGTGAACACGCTGTATGCGGGGCTCGCCGGCCATCCGCGCCTGACGGAAGTCGACTGGTCGCGGCTGAAGCTGTCGGCCGGCGGCGGCGCGGCCGTGATCGACGTGATCTCGTCGCGCTGGAAGGCGGTGACGGGCAACTTCATCCGCGAGGGTTACGGGCTGTCGGAAACGTCGCCGGTCGTGTCGTTCAACCCGCAGTCGATCGACACGTTCACGGGCACCACGGGCCTGCCGCTGCCGTCGACCGACGTGAAGCTGCTCGACGACCAGGATCGCGAAGTCGCGATCGGCGAAGCCGGCGAAATCTGCGTGAAGGGGCCGCAGGTGATGAGCGGCTACTGGCAGAAACCGGACGCGAATGCGGCCGCGTTCACGGCCGACGGCTATTTCCGCACGGGTGACGTCGGCGTGTTCGACGAAGCCGGTTTCCTGCGGATCGTCGACCGCAAGAAGGACATGATCATCGTGTCGGGCTTCAACGTGTACCCGAACGAGGTGGAAGCCGTCGCGACCGCCATGCCGGGCGTTGCCGAATGCGCGTGCATCGGCGTGCCGGACGCGCGCACGGGTGAGGCCGTCAAGCTGTTCGTCGTGCTGGCGCAGGATGCGTACGTCTCGGAGGAACAACTCGTCGCGCATTGCCGCGCGAGCCTCGCGGCCTACAAGGTGCCGAAGCTGATCCGCTTCGTTGACCGCCTGCCGAAGTCGACCGTCGGCAAGATCCTGCGCCGGGAACTCAGCCGCACCGACTGATGGCGTCGGCGCGCCGCGCAAGGCCCGGCGCGCCCCGGGCCCGGAAGGCTCCGCGCGGGCCGCTCAAGTACAATGCGAGCGGTTCGACCGACGGGGACGCGATGACCGGTTCAGATGCACTTTCCGCCCAGCCCGGGCCCGGGCGGGCGCTGCCTTCGCCGAGCGCGACGGTGCCGATCTCGCTCGTCAACGGCTTCCTCGCGAGCGCGGGCGTGCAGCGCGACGTGGTCGAGCGCTACCTGCGCGGGGCCGGCATCCCGATCGAGCTGCTCGGCGAACCGCATGCGCGCGTGACGGAGGAGCAGTTCTCGACGCTGTACCGCACGCTCGCGATCGACCTCGACGACGAGATGCCCGGCATCTTCTCGCGCCCGCTGCGCGGCGGCACGCTGAAGTACCTGTGCCTGAGCCTGCTCGACGCGCGCAACCTCGAAACGGCGCAGTATCGTTTCGGGCAATTCTTCCATATCCTGCTCGACGATTTTTTCGTCGAATCGAAGCGCGACGGCCTCGTCGCGCAGGTGCTGCTGCGCCCGAACGACGCGATCGGCCCGATCGGCGCGCTCGGCCAGGAGCTGATGCTCAAGCTCGTGCACGGCGTGTGCTCCTGGCTGATCGGGCAGAAGATCCCGCTGCTGCAGATCGAGTTCGCGTGCCCGCGGCCGCGCCATGCGGTCGACCACCTGTATTTCTTTACCGGCTCCGTGGCGTTCGACTGCGAGCGCACGCTGATGCGCTTCAGCGCGGACTACCTCGATGCGCCGATCCGGCAGAGCAAGCGCAACCTGCGCAAGTTCCTCGCGCGCGCGCCCGGCGACTGGATCTTCGAATCGTTCAGCGAACAGCTCGTGTGCCATCGCGTGCGGCAGTACCTGTCGGCCGCGTTGCCCGACCTGCCGGTGATCGACCAGGCGGCCGAGCACCTGCATTGCTCGGTGCGCACGTTGAGCCGCCACCTGGCCGCCGAAGGGACGACGTTCCAGGTGCTCAAGGACGAACTGCGGCGCGACATCGCTATCCAGCGGCTGACCGACACGCCCGACACGATCGCGGCGATCGGCGCCGACATCGGCTTCGACGATCCGAGCGCGTTCCATCGCGCGTTCCGGCACTGGACGGGGAGCACGCCGGGTACTTACCGGCGGCGCGCGTAAAGCATCGCTTCAAAGGTTCAAGGGTCAAGGTAGCCGGCTCCCATAACCGGCTCCCTTCTCGCGTTCCCATGGACGGCTCCCATGTCCGATACCGAACGCAGGAATCGCCACCGCGTGAATTCGGCGGGGCCTCGAAGCCGGTCTACTCGACCGCGACACAGGCCGCCGTGCTGCCCAACGTCGCCGCCCGCAGGTAGCGATCGCGGTCGGCCAGCCAGTCCTTGCGTTCGCCGCGCCAGCCTACCGCATGGATCTTGTCCATCTGGCGCGCGGCAACGGTTGCCGCGCAGGCCAGGCCGGGGAGCGGGATGTCGAGCAGGCGCCAGCGGCCCGCATGCGGCGTATCAACCTCGCGGAAGGGCCCCACAAACGGCGCCAGCGACGCGAGCGTCGCGCCGTGTCCGCTTCCGCATGCATTCGAGAGGCTGTCCAGCCGAAGCTGGTCGCGCGATGCCGGGCCGGCGTACGTGCCGGCTTGCGCCATGCCCAGCCCGATCGGGCCACGGGCGATCGCGATCACGATCCAGATACCGGCGTGGCCGACCACGATGTCGAGCCCGTCCAGCGAGTCGCAGCCCGCGATCGCGATATGGTCGGCCTCGCGCTCGATCAGGGTGAGCTCGTCGGCGGCGCGGCCGGCCAGCGTCCCCAGGATCGCGCGCAGCGCCGACCGGCCGATCGCGAAGCGGCGGCCGTGCGCGCGGTTCGGATGCATCCTGGCACGCCGCAGTTCCGTCTTCGACAGGCAGAGATGGCCTTGTTCGCTGGTGACGAGCTGCCATTCGCCGCGCAGTCGCCACAACAGGATCTCGCCCGGATCGGGGAGCCGCGTCGGACATGACGCCAGCGTGTGCGAGCCGGTGATCGTCAGGGCGGGATAGCGCATGCCGGCCCTCGTGTCGGTGGCGGATGCGACGTGGCCCGGCGTGCCGGCCCTGTCATGCCTGTTGTCCGGTTTGCAGCGCGTCGTTGCCCGGATGCTGCCGCGTGAGCCGGGCGGCGAGCGAGACGGCCTGCCCGAACGACGCCACCGCGTGATGCGGAATCCCGAATGCCTTGACGGCGACCTCGCCCTGCGCGGCCACTTCCGCGCGCCGGTCGGGATCGGGTTCGACGCTGACGAGCGCCTTGCAGACGGCGCCCAGTGCGACCTTGTTCTGCTTGAGCCAGACCGCGCGGTGCTTGCGGTCGTCGTGGCTCTCGTCGGTGTCGAGTTCGACGTAGACGATCACGAACGGCTCGCCGTGGCGCATCAGCGTGTCGATCTCGCCTTCCCAGCGCGGCGCGTAGCCCGGTGTCGCGTGTTCGGGGCGAAACACGCAGACCGGAAAGAGATGGATGTCGTGCAGCGCGAAATCATTCGGATTGAGAGCGGACATCGAGGGTTCTCCGTTGGATGAGCGACGCCGAAGCGTCGGGTGGCCGTGCGTGGGCATTCAATGCGCGCTCGCTTGCGCCGCGCGGGCCTGCGCGACCGGCGGCGCGGCGCGCCAGCCGACGCCGAGCGACTTGTAGAGCGCGATCGCGCCCTGCACCTGGGCGAGCCGGCTGAGCGCGAGCGCGTCGCGGGCGCGGTACGTGGCGCGCTGCGCCGTGAGCACCGACAGGTATTCGCCGAGGCCGTTGCGATACAGCCGAGTCGCGCGCGACTGCGCATCCTGGCTGCTGTCGACCGCCGCGGCGAGCATGGCTTGCTGGTCGCGCGCGGCGCCGATCGCCACCAGCGCGTCCTCGACATCGCGAAACGCGCCGCGGATGCGCTGCTCGTAGGCGAGCCGGGCGGCCTCGGCGGCCGCACGCGCGGCGTCGACGCCGGCTTTCGCGCGGCCGCCGTCGTACAGCGTCTGCGTGCCGTCGAGCGCGACCGACCATGCGACGCTCGCGCCCGAGAACAGGTCCTGCACGAGGCTCGCCGTCGTGCCGAGGCTCAGCGGAATCGCGAAATGCGGAAACTGCTCGGCGCGCGCGACGCCGATCTGCGCGGTCGCGGCGGCGAGCCGCCGTTCGGCGGCGCGAATGTCGGGGCGCTCGCGGATCACGTCCGACGGCAGCGTGACGGGCAGCGCGGGCGCGACCGGCAGGGTCGCGCCGGGCGCGCTCAGCGAGTCGCGCAGCGTTTCCGGAAAACCGCCGACGAGCACGCCGATCGCGTGGGCGAGCCGTGCGACGTCCTGCTGCAGCGGCGGCACCGCAGCCTGCGCGAGCTGCAGTTCGGCACGCGCCTGCGCGACCGCGAACGACGTGCCGAGGCCGCGCCGGTTCGAGCGCTCGGTCAGCTGCCGCGTGGCGTCGAGGCTCGCGACGTTGTCCGTTGCGATCCGCAGCCGCTCCTGGGTCGCGCGCAGTTCCGCGTAATCGGATGCAAGCTCGGCCAGCAGGCTCACGAGGATCGCGTGGCGATCGTCGTCGAGCGCGTCGATCTGCGCATCGGCCGATTCGACCGCGCGTCGCGTGCCGCCGAACAGGTCGAGTTCCCACGACGCATCGAAGCCGAGCCGGTAGGTGCGCGACTGGCCGATCCCGGGCGGCCATTCGAGCGCGCGCGACGAGCGCAGCGCATCGGCGTTCCCGCCCGCGGTGACGGTCGGGCCGAGGCGGCTCGCGATCTGGTCGCGTTCGGCGCGCGCCTGCAGCAAGCGCTGGCGCGCGATCGCGAGATCCTGGTTGTGCGCGATCGCCTGCTCGACCAGCGCATCGAGCTGCGCATCGCCGAACGCGCGCCACCAGTCCTGCAACTGCGCGGGGTCGGCCGTCACCGTGTCGCGCGGCGCGCTCCAGCCGGGCGGATGCGCGGGCTGCGGCGCCACGTAATCGGGGCCGACCGTCGTGCATGCGGCGAGCGCGCACGCGCAGGCCGCGACGAAGGCGCGCACGCGGCACGTCGCGCGCACCGGAGGGAACGGGCATCGCATCGTCGCCTCCGTCACATCCACGCGTGCAGCCACGACGCGAGCCGGCCGCGCGGCGTGCGCTCGCGCCCGTGTTCGCCGACTTCGACGCTGCACGTCATGCCGGCCGCCAGCAGCACGCCGGCCGGCACCCGGTCGATCTCGATGCGCACCGGAATGCGCTGCGCGAGCCGCACCCAGCTGAAGGTCGGGTTGACGGCCGGTAGGCCGAGTTCGTCGAGCGTGCCGTTTTCGTCGGCGATGCCGCGGCCGATGCTCGTCACGTGCCCGCTCAGCAGCGGATCGAAGCCCATCAGCCGGATCGTCGCGGGTGCACCCGTCGCGACGCGGCGCAGCTTGGTTTCCTCGAAATAGCCGGTGATCCAGAAGCTGTGCGCGTCGAGCACCGAGATGCCGGGCTTGCCTTCGACCGCGTAGTCGCCGTGACGCAGGCGCAGCTGCGTCACGTAACCGTCGACCGGCGAGCGCAGCGTCGTGCGTTCGAGGTCGAGCTTCGCGACGTCGAGCGCGGCCAGCGCCTTGCGGTGCTCGGCCTGCGCGATCGCCACCGCGCGGCTCGAGCGCTGGATGTCCTCCCGCGGCACGAGATCGTCGAGGCCGGTGCGCCGCTGCGCTTCGTCGCGCTTCTGGCGCATCGACTCGGCGGTCGCGGTGACCTGCGCCTCGGCCTGTTCCACCGCCAGCGCGAAGCGCTGCGGATCGATCCGGTACAGCACGTCGCCTTTCGCGACGCGCTGGTTGTCGACCACCGCGACTTCGACGACGGTGCCCGATACTTCGGGCGCGATCCGCACGACGTGCGCGCTGACACGCGCGTCGCGCGTCCACGGCGCGAGGACGTATGCATGCCAGAGCGCGGCGACCAGCACGATCGCCACGGCCACGGTGGCGAGCGTCAGCAGGGAGCGGGTGAGGGGTTTGAGCGACATGACGCGATACGTTCCGACGGAAGGCTAGAAATAGAGGATCAGCGCGGCGACCAGCACGAGCGAAATCGCGAACTCGAACAGCGCCGGATGCCACACGCGGCGCAGCACGCCGAGCCGGGCGAGCAGCGCGCGCACGGCCAGGTAGAGCGGCACGGTCGCGCACGCATAGACGAAAAAGGGCGGCAGGTAGATGCCGGCCAGCGGGAATTCACTGAGCATCGCGGGCGCGCTCCGGAACGGCGGTGAAATAGGCGGCGTACGTGTGCAGCAGCACGTAGACGTCGGCGAACGCGGCCATCAGCCACTTCAGTTCGGTGTTGCCCGGCTGCGCGGCGGCGAGGCCGGCCAGCGCGTGCGCGGCGCGCCGTGCATGCCGGGCCGCGCGCGGCGGGGCCGCCGCGTGCCGCGCGAGGCCCGCGAGCCCCGCCCGCACGCATCGCCGCGCGGGGTCGGGCAGGCCGTCGCGCGCGGCACCGCGGCGGATCCGCAGCAGCTCCTTGCCGACGTGCAGTGCCGCGAGCGCCTCGATGCTCGCCTGCGTCATCGCGGCGGGCTGGCCCGCGAGCAGCGCGCCGAGCTGCGCGATGCGGTGCTGCTGGCGCTGCTGCCAGCCCGCCGCCGTGACGCGCCGGCCGGCCACGAGCGCGAGCGTGTCGTCGCGGATCGTGCGGCGCAGCCGCGTGGCGTCGGTGGCCAGGTTGCCTGGCAGGATCAACCGGAACGTGAGCAGCGTGAGGAACGTGGCGAGCACCCACGCGACCGACTGGTTCAGGAACAGCGCAACGTCGGGGCGGAACGGATTGGTCGCGCCGGTCAGCGTGTTGAACGCGACGAGATAGGCGAGCCCCGCGAGCGCGGTCTTCGGCACGCTCGTCGCGTAGATGCCGGGCATCCAGAACAGCGCGAGCGCGACGACGAGCAGCGGAAAGCCTTCGATGCGCGGCAGGATGCCGAACGCGCACACGAACGCGGCCGGCACGGCGAGCACCGTGCCCTTGATGAACGCCTGCGCGCCGGCGGCCGGGTTGCCTGCGGTCGCGAGCAGCGCGCAGTACGGCGCGACGACGAGCAGCATCATGTCGCCCTGGTTCCAGCCGGTCGCGAGCCAGAATGCGCCCGAGATCACGATCGCGCACGCGGCGCGCACGCCGTTGCGCAGGGCCGCGCCCGTGTCGCGGTGAAAGCGCACCCGCGCGGGCCGGTAGCCCGGGCGCGGGCGCTGCAATTCGACGAGCCCGTCGAGCGCCGCGCGGTAGTCGTCGATCTGTTCGATCAGCCGCTCGCCGGCGATCAGCAACGCCGCATCGTCGCGCGGATCGCCGAGCGCGATGCCGTCGAGTGCGTCGCGCAGGCGTTCGCGCGCATCGCCGAGCAGTGCACGCGCGTGCGTCGCGCCGCCGGGGCCGTCGCCCAATGCGTCGGCGGCGGCCTGCCACGCGGCCGCGAGACGCGGCTGAAGCGATGCGACCGCGCGCGCGCCGGGGCTGTCGGCCGGCAGCGGCGGCATGCCGCCCGCGAGCGCGCCGAACAGCGAGGCCATCCCGTGCCGCACGGCGGCCGCGCGTTGCGCGAGATCCTCCGATTCGGCCTTGCCGAGCGCGAGCAGATCGTCGATGCCGTAGATGCCGGCGAACAGCGCGTGCCGCTTGTCGTCGGCCGGTGCCGCCGCGAGGCCGTTGCGCTGCGCGGCGATGACCCGCGCGACGTCGGCGGTGACGCGCGTCACCAGCGCGTCGAGTTTCGCGTGCACGTCGCGCGTGCCGAGCAGCATCGACACGAGGCTCAGGCACAGCACGCCGATCGCGACCGTCGAGCCGCGCCCGATCACGTGTTCGAAGGTCAGCTCGGGATGCTGCATCGCGCCGTAGGTCGCGAGGCCGATCGTGTAGCCGGCCACGACGGTGCCCGACGCGCGGAAGTGCCGCAGCAGCGTCATGCCCGCGACGCAGACGCCGAGCCAGAACGCGAAGCCGAGGATGAACAGCAGCGGCTGCTGCGCGAAGCAGCCCATCAGCACGAACGCGACGACCATCCCCGCGATCGTGCCGACCACGCGCCACACGCCCTTGCCGATCACCGCGCCCTGGACGGGATTGATCACGAGCAGCACCGTCGACGCGGCCGAATACGGCGTTTCCAGTTCGAGCAGGTACGCGACGCCGAGCGCGAGCGCGGCGGCGATGACCGAGCGCGCGACATACGCGCCGCGCGGCGTGAAGATGTCGATGCGCGCGATCAGCGCCGCGGCCGCGCGAGTCAGGCGGCGGGGCGGCGCCGCGACGGCGCGCGTCTGATCTGCTGCGTCATGCACTGCACTCGCTCCATGAGAAAGGACGAAGCCAGTCTACGGTCGCGCCATGCATGCCGAACAGTGACGTCTTTGCACTCGACGAGTGCGTGCAACGCATCCGTCATGCATGCGCCGCACGCAGCGCCGGCTGGCCGGTGCACAGCCCGCGCACGACACGCCGCAACCACTGGTGCGCGGGGTCGCTCTGGAAGCGCGGATGCCACGCCTGCGTGATCAGCACGGTTTCGAGCGGCACCGGCAGTTCGAACGTGCGCACGCCGAGCCCGGCCCGCACCGCGCCGCGCGCGAGATGCTCGGGCAGCGGCAGGATCAGGTCCGACGCCTGCAGCGCGAAGATCGCCGCATACGGCGTCGGCACGACGAGCAGCACGTGGCGCGCGAGCCCGCGCGCGGCGAGCGCGTCGTCGATCGGCCCCGCCGACTTGCCGCGCCGCGAGACGCCGATATGCGGCCAGCGCGCGAAGCGCTCGGGCGTGATGTCGTCGTCGAAGATCGGATGGTCGTGGCGCGCGAGGCCGACGAAGGTCGTCGTGAACAGCGGCTGCACGCGAATCTCCGGCCCCAGGCGGCGCGACGCGCTGATGAAGAGGTCGATGCGGCCGCTGCGCAATGCGTCGTCGTCGACGTCGTCTTCCTCGGGCATGAAGCGCAGCATCGCGCGCGGCATCCCGCGCGCCATCTCCTCCAGCAGCCGGCTGCTGTGCAGGCCGACGAAGACGTCGTTCGCACGCACGTTGAACTGCTTGTCGAGCGTGCCGAGATCGATTTCCGCAGACGGCGCGAGCAACTGCGATGCGCGCTCCACGGTTTCGCGGACGACGCCGCGCAGTTCGAGCGCACGCGGCGTCGGCACCATCTTGCGGCCGGCCTGCACGAAGATCGGGTCGCCGACCGTTTCGCGGATGCGCGCGAGCGTACGGCTCATCGCGGGCGGGCTGAGGTTCATGCGGCGTGCGGCGCCGACGACGCTGCCCTCTTCGAGCAGCGCATCGAGCGAAATCAGCAGGTTCAGGTCGGGTGCCATCGGCTTCTCCGTTTCATCGCGTGCATGCGGCGCAATGGTAGTGCGTGATGTGCGCGCGCAGCGTGACTGCAGCGCACGCAACGATTGCGTGCCGCATCACGCGTGACGCACGCATCGCTGGGGGCGTGTTTCCTCGAGCACACGGGCCTAATGCGAACCCCGCGAACGAATGCTCGAAACAACGGCACGTGCGCCCGTTACCCGCCGCCGGCATCGGACGGCAGCGAGCGGACGGCGGCGAACGCGCCGTTCACGTACATCAGCGGGTTCACGTCGGCGGACATCGCGACGCGCGTGACCCGCCCGACCAGAATCGAATGCGAGCCGATCTCGACCTGTTCGAGCGTGTCGCAGAAGAACGACGTCTGCGCGTTCTCGAGATAGGGCAGGCCCGTCGCCACGTCGGTACGCCATGCGTCGTGCGCGAAACGCGCGTCGGAGCCCGTCGTGCTGCACGCGAGCGCGAGCGGCACGTGGCAGCTTCGCAGCGCGTTCACGCAGAAGCGCCGGCGGCCGGTGATCGACGCGTGAATGCTCGCGCGCCGGTTGATGCACACCAGCACGGTCGGCGGATCGAGCGCGACCGACGTGAACGAGCTGGCGGTCAGCGCGCACGGTGCGGCGGCGGCGCCGTCGCCGCCGGTCGTCACGATCGTGACGGTGGCGGCCACGCCGCGCATCGCCTGTTTCAGTTGCTGCGCAATGTCCACGGTGTTCGTCATGATGCGGTCCTGTCGCGAGGAGCCCCGGTACCGCGCAGGTCGCGCCGCGCGGCACCGGGGCGGGCGTCAAAGCTGGTACGCGTCGGCCCAGGTCCAGTGATAGGACTTGAAGTCGGCGCGGCGCGACTTGAGCTCGGCGTCGCGCGCCTGCTGCTCGGGGCCGTCGGGCAGGTGGAATACGCCGCCGTTGCCGGCCGATGCAAGCTGGATCCGCGCGCTGCGGTCGATCCGCAGGCGCTGGTATTCGACCAGCGCGGCGCCGAGCGCGTCCTTCGACGCGAGCCCGGTCACGCACCGGCCGAGCACGACCGCGTCCTCGAGCGCCTGCGCGGCGCCTTGCGACTGGTACGGCAGCATCGGGTGGCACGCGTCGCCGAGCAGGCACACGCTGTCCCATACCCAGCGCGCGAGCGGCTGGCGGTCGTGCAGCGACCAGCGGCTCAGGTCCGACGCGCAGCGGATCAGCCCGACGAGGCGCGGATCCCAGCCGGCGAGCTCGGCCTCGAGCGTCGCGCGGTCGCCCTTGCTGCTCCACGATTCGCGCGTGCTGCCGTCGCCCGGCACGATCACGACGAGGTTCAGCAGCCGGCGGTCGCGCACCCAGTAATGGATCGCGTGCCGGCCGGGCCCGAGCCAGATCGTCACCTGCGGTTCCCTGACGATCTCGAACACGGGCGAGCGCGGGTCGATCGCATCGGCGTCGATCAGCGCGCGATACGCGTCGTCGCCGCTGTAGTGCGGCGCGTCGTCGCCGAGCAGCGCGTGGCGCAGCGTCGAATGAATGCCGTCGGCCGCGACGACGAGATCCGCGCGCCAGCGCGTGCCCGCCGCATCGACGAGCGTCGCGCCGTCCGGCCCGTATGCGTCGAGGCCGCGCACCGCGATGCCGCCGAGGACGGCGACCGGCGGGCCGGCCGTGTACGGGTCGCGCACGGCGTCGAGCAGCGCGGCATGCAGGTCGGCGCGATGCGCGTTCCAGTACGGTGCGTTGAACTCGGCTTCGACAGCGTCGCCGAGCGGGAAGGAACCGAGCAGGCTGCCGTCCTGCCAGCGGCGGCGGATCGTCGCGATCGGGGCGACGGCGGCCAGCCGCTGCCGGTCGAGCACGCCGAGCGCACGCAGCGCGCGCGTCGCGTTCGGCACGACCTGCAGCCCGGCGCCGACTTCCCGAAACGCCCGGCTCTGCTCGAGGACGGTGACCCGATGGCCGGCGCGCCGCAGCGCGAGCGCGGCGGCGAGGCCGCCGATGCCGGCGCCGACGACGATCGTGTCGAGTGACAGGGACGGTGTCATGGGCGAGCCCGTGGTGGATCCGGAAGGAATCGGCATGGCGTCATAGTCCCGGCAGTACGTCGCGGGCGAACACCTCCAGGTTGTTGCTCATCAGTTCGTACGGCTGCGCGCCGTAGTCGATGTGCCACAGGATCGCGTCGAGGCCGAGGTCGGCCTCGAGCGCGCGAATGCGCTGGCGCACGGTGTCGGGCGTGCCGAGCACGGCGGTTGCGTCGAGGTCGGCCGTGTCCATGCCGCCCATCTTGTTCTTCATCGCTTCGTTGTAGCCCTGGTAGGCCGGCGACTGCACCTGCTCCCACGACTTCGCCGCTTCCGCGAAATTGCGCCAGTGATGGCGCAGGCGCGGCTCCGCGAGTGCCAGCGCATGCGCGTCCGACGTGCCGATCATCAGCGGGATGCTGATCGCGACCTGCGGCTTGCGGCCGGTGTGGCCGTGATGGCGCTCGAACGTGTCGCGATAGAGCGCCACCATCTCCTGTGTCTTCGCGAGCGCGGCCTTGCGCGGCGGCGCGGCCATCAGCAGGTTGAAGCCGCGTTCGCCGATCCACTCGAAGCTGGACGGCGTGAGCAGCGCCGCGACCCACACCGGCGGGCGCGGCTGCTGCGTCGGGCGCGGCAGCGATTGCGCGTCGCGGTAGCGGAAGAACGGGGTGTCCTCGCTGGCCGATTCCTCGGCGAGAAGCCGCACCGTCGCGTCGATCGTCTGCTGGAAGCGCGTCTTGCTCGAGTCGAGATCGATGCCGAACGCATCGAATTCGTACGGCAGGAAGGCGCGCGCGAAGCCCAGCTCGAGCCGCCCGTTCGAGATCGCGTCGAGCTGCGCGGCTTCGGCCGCGAGCTGGATCGGATGATGGAACGACGCCTGGATGCCGCCCGTCATCAGGCGGATCGACTTCGTCTGCGCGGCCACGGCCGCGAGGAACATCAGCGGCGACGGACTGTAGCCGCCGTACGGCTTCAGGTAGTGCTCGGTCATCTTCACGTACGTGTAGCCGAGCCGCTCGGACAGCGCGCTGAGCTTCAGCGCCTGGGCGTAATAATCGGCCGCCGGGCGGTCGGCCGGGCCGGTATCGGGCAGGAAGGACACGCCGAACTTCATAGACACCTCACAGGTTGATGTGCTGCCGTTGTCTGCAAAGGGGAAGCGACGCCGCGACGAATGCGTCCCCCGGTCGGGAAACAGGATCGCTCGCAAGGCACTTGCAAGGATGATCCAATCATAGGATGATTGGGTCTATGCAAGTCTTACACGTCGCAAGATTTGCTGCAAGCGTTGCTCAGTTGTCGCTCCAGTTCCGCCCGCAAGCGGGCACCCCGGGGGCAGGCTGAAGTCGAACGGGCCGGCCTTTCCATTTCTGGCGAGGAATCACGGATGAACGCTCTTCTATCGGTTTCTGGCAAGGCGCTCAGGATGCGGCGGGTGGTGCGTGCCGCGTCGGGCAAGTGTCTGATGGTGCCGCTCGATCATTCGCTCGCGGACGGGCCGATCGCCCATCCGCAGCAGTTGCGGCAACTGGTTGGCGACATCGCCGCGCACGGCGGCGACGCGATCGTCGTGCATCGGGGCCGCGCGCGCTTCCTGGCGCCCGACGTGCTGAGCGATCTCGCGCTCGTCGTGCACCTGAACGGTTGCACGCGCTACGCGGAGGACGCGAACGCGAAGACGCTGTTCGCGAGCGTCGAGGACGCGCTGGCGAGCGGCGCGGACGCGGTCAGCGTGCACGTGAATCTCGGCTCGAAAACGGAATCCCAGCAGCTGCTCGACCTGAGCCGCATCGCGACCGAATGCGCGCGCTGGTCGCTGCCGCTGCTCGCGATGATCTATCCGCGCGGCCCCGGCCTCGGCGATCGTCCGCAGGCCGAACTGATCGCCCATGCGGCGAACGTCGCGGCGGATCTCGGCGCCGACATCGTCAAGCTGCCGTACAGCGGCGACGCCGCGAGCATGGCCGACATCATTGCCGGTTCGTCGCTGCCGGTGCTGGTCGCGGGCGGCGCGAAGCTGCCCGAAGACGAGTTCGTCGCGTTCACGTCGCGGGTGATGAACGCGGGCGCGCTCGGCATCGCGGCCGGCCGCAACGTGTTCGCCGCGCCGAAGGCCGCCCCGCTGATCCGCCGCCTGTCGGACGCGGTGCACGGCGTCGAGCGCCGCGCCGCGCACCTGGCCGCCTGATCCGCTGCGCCGGGCCGTCGTACCCGGTCTTTTTCGACCATCGAGGGTTTCCATGCATCGCTATCCGTGGATCGACCTGCGCGCGCTCGGCGCGCAGGCAGGCGCCGTCGCGGCCGACGCGGCGAGGGCCGGCGCGCGCCGCGTCGTGGTGGGCGAGGCCGGTCGCGATACGTGCGCGGCCGGCGCGGCGGCGCTATTGACCGTTTCGACGGCGGGCGTCGCGACGCTGGTCGACGATGCGCATGCGCCGCTCGCGGGCGTTCGCGTGAGGATCGACGGCGCGGCCGATTTCGATGCCGCGCGCGCCGCGATCGCGCGGCACGCGCTCGTCCTGCTCGACTACGCGCTCGCGACCACGATGCCGCTCGAGCGCCTGCTCGAGGGTGTCCGCGACGCCGCGTGCCGCATCGTCGTGTCGCTCGCCGATCCGCACGGCGCGGCCTATCTCGCGCGCAAGCATGCGCAGTCGCCGGTCGACATCGCGTTCGCACCGCGCGATGCGGCGGCGTTGCGCGGCGTGCTGGCCGCGTGCGGCGAGCTGCGCTCGCGCGAGCCGCTGAAGCTGAAGGCATTCGAGGTGCAGCGCGTCGAGCCGCTCGGCGTCGGGCTGCATGCGGTGATCGACGGCTGTTCGCAGCTCGACGGCGAAGAGTGCGTGCTGGCCGGCGCGAGCGCGACCAGCATGCTGCTCGTCGTCGCGGCCGGCGCCGCGCACCCGCCGGGCCGGCCGCTCGTGTTCGGCATCGACGCCGGCTCGGCCGAATCGTTCGTGTTCTGCGGCGGCGACCGCGCGCGCCAGCTTTCGCTGCTGCGTTCGGGCGAGCGGATCCTGACGGTCGGCGCGGCGGGCGACACGCGCGCGATCGTGGTCGGCCGCGTGCGGATCGAATCCGCGCCGCTCGTCGCGTTGCACACGCGCAGCGCATCCGGCACGAGCACGCGTGTCGTGCTGCGCGGCGACCGCGCGGTGCGGTTCCGGACCGACGGCGGCACGGCCGTCGGGCTCGCCGATGTCGCGCCCGGCGTCCGGCTGGCCGGCTACGAGCCGGGCGCCGGCTGGGTGGATTGCCGGATGCGGGCCGCCGCGTCGCGTTCGGCCGTTGCCGTCAGTCGCTAGTTTCACCCTGTCATTCAACCTGCTTTATCCCCTTCGAAGGAGATTGGCCTTGAAGAAGCTTTCCTGGATTGACCTGCGCAACATCGGCGAGCTCGCGGACGAGATCACCGAGGAAGCGCTGCATGTCGGCGTGTCCGCATTCGTCGTGAAGGATGCGGAGCAGGCCGGGCGGCTGCCGCCGAGCGCGTGCAAGGTCGCGGTCGTCGATCGGCAGCCGGCCGATGCCGCGCTGCTCGAGCAGGTGCAGATCGTCCTCGTGAAGGATGGACTGCCGGTCGATTTCGCGGTGCCGGACGGCGTCGAGCTCGGCGTGTTCATCGAAGTGACGGGCGAGGCGACGCTCACGCGCGCGTGCGAGCTGTCGGTGTCCACGCCGTGGCTGCTCGTCGAATTCCTGCAGGACCCGAGCAAGATCCCGCTCGAGATCCTGCTGGCGGCCGCCGATCGCGCGGCGGGCGAGCTGATCACCGTCGTCGCCGACCTGGAGGATGCCGAAGTGACGCTGAACGTGCTGCAGCGCGGCCCCGAAGGCGTGCTGCTTACGCCGACGCAGGTCGGGCAGGCTACGCAGCTCGTGTCGATCTGCAGCGACACGGTCGAGGATCTGCAGCTCGAGGAAATCGAGATCGTCGGGCTCACGCACCTGGGGCCGGGCGAGCGCGTATGCGTCGACACCTGCTCGCGCTTCGAGCAGGACGAGGGAATCCTCGTGGGCTCGTATTCGACCGGCATGATCCTGATCAGCAGCGAGACGCACCCGCTGCCGTACATGCCGACGCGCCCGTTCCGCGTGAACGCGGCCGCGCTCCATTCGTATGTCGTCGCGCCGGACAACCGCACCCGCTACCTCGCCGAGCTTGAATCGGGCGCGGAGATCCTCGCCGTCAACGTGCAGGGCAAGGCACGCCGCGTCGTGGTCGGGCGCGCGAAGGTCGAGACGCGGCCGCTGCTGCTGATCGAGGCGAAGAATGCCGCGAATCGCGCGATCAACATCATTGCGCAGGACGACTGGCACGTGCGCGTGCTCGGGCCGAAAGGCAGCGTGCACAACATCACGGAACTCAAGCGCGGCGACCGCATCCTCGGCTATACGCTCGATGCGCAGCGCCATGTCGGCTACCCGATCCGGGAATTCCTGCACGAGCAGTGATCCGCCTGCTTCGTTGACGATGCGATCGCCCGGTGCATCGTGCACCGGCGCGGTCGAACCCTGTTCAGGAGTGCTTTATGGAAAATGCGGCAAAACAGGTGCTGGATACACTGTTCGGGCGGTGGCGCAGCCGGATCCTGTATGCGGGCACGCGGCTCGGCGTGTTCGATGCGGTCACGACGGATGCACCGGTTTCGTCGGCCGCGCTCGCGGCGACGCTCGACGTCGACGAACCGCTGCTGTACCGGCTGCTGCGTGCGCTCGCCGCGCTCGGGCTGCTCGACGAGGACACGCGGCGCGGCTTCCGGGCCACCGCGGCGGGGGCGCTGCTGCACGCGGACGCCGCGAGTACGTTGCGCGATTTCGTGCTGTTGCAGGAGGGCCCCGAGCACTACGCGATCTGGGCGCACCTGCCCGACATGGTGCGCGAGGGGCAGCAGAACGGCTTCGTCCGCGAGTTCGGCGCGATGGCGTTCGACTATGCGAAGGATCACGAACGCTACCGATGCGATTTCAAGCGCGCGATGTCGAGCTTCTCGACCGTGCAGTCGGAACAGGTCGTCGATGCGCTGCGCGACGTCACGTTCGCGCCGGGCACGCACGCGTGCGATATCGGCGGCGGCCAGGGGCACATGCTGTGCAGCCTGCTGCGGCGGTTCGGCGCGCTGACCGGTGTCGTGTTCGACCTGCCGGAGGTGATCGACGGCGACGCGGACGACTGGGCGCAGCGGATGGGCGTGAGCGCGCGCTGCAGCAAGGCGGGCGGCAACATGTTCGACGCGGTGCCGGCCGCCGACGTCTACCTGCTGAAGCTGATCCTGCACGACTGGAACGACGACGAATGCGTGGCGATCCTCAGGCGGGCACGCGAAAGCGCCCGCGACGGCGCGCGCGTGTTCGTGATCGAGCGGGTCGTGCCGGCGCCGGGCGTCGCGCATTTCTCGAAGCTCTACGACATCCACATGATGTGCTGGGGCAGCGGCCGCGAGCGCACGCGGGCCGAATACGACGCGCTGCTCGTCGCCGCCGGCTGGCGGCCCGCGGGGCTCCGCTCCGCGCCGGACGGGCAGATCGATGTGATCGAGGCCGTCGCCGCGTAGCGCGCACCGGCCATACCGGGCGTACGGTGCCCGTCAGGCGGCGGGCGCCTCGCGCGTCTCGAGCCAGGTCATCTGCGGCTTGAGGATCGCGAGCGTCGCGCGCACCGCCTTGTTCTCGTCGCGCTGTTCGATCGCGTCGAGCACCGCCTGGTGCGCCCGCATGTCCGGCTCGGGGATTTCGGCCTCATCGAGTTCGACGAGGATGTCTTCCACGTTCGCGAGGATCGAGCCCGAGAAATAGCGATACAGCGCTTCGAGTGCGTGATTGTGCGAGGCGGCGGCCACGGCGATGTGAAACGCGCGGTCGCGCTCGACGAACTTCTTCACGTCGCGCGACGCTTCGCGCTCGCCGCGCGCCTTCAGCAGCTTGCGCAGCGTCACGAGATCCTCGTCGGTGCGCCGGCGCGCCGCGTAGCGCGCGCATTCCGTTTCGAGCATGCATTGCAGTTCGAGATGGTCGCTGCGCGCGGCACGATCAACGTTGCGCATCGTTTCGGCCGGATCGACGTTGCGGCGCACATAGGTGCCGTCGCCCTGGCGCACTTCGAGCACGCCGGAATACGCGAGCGTACGGACCGCCTCGCGCACCGTGTTGCGCCCGACTTCGAGCTGCTTCGCGAGATCGAGCTCGGTCGGAATGCGCTGGCCGACGCGCCAGATGCCGGAAGTGATGTTGGACTTGAGGATCTCGATCGCAGAATCGACGAGGGAGTGTCGGGTGGCCGGGGGCAGGCTTGACATTAAGTGTGTCGCTTGAAACTTGAGGGTGTCGCTATCCTATCATCCGATCATTCATTTGGTCGTTCAGGATAACGACATTCAAACGTGACATTTTGTTAACGTCAGACGAATAAACCTGCGGCCGATCGATGCATGCCGCACATTCGTCGATTGCGTCCACCGGCATTTACCCGCGCCGCGTCGGCGTAAATGATTCGCATTCGCTGTTCAGTCGAGGTCGCCGTTGCAAGAGCGGCCCGTCTCCGTACCCAAGGGCGCGACGTATCCGCCGACGCCCGTCTCCGCTTTCCGGATAACCCGACATGAATCGATCACACATCGGCCGCGATGCGCGGCCTGGATTTCCGTTGCCGTGCGCGGCGTTGCGGCGCGTGCCGGGCTGGGCGGCCGTACTGGCCTGCGCGGCTACGATGCCGATCGCCGCTTCGGCTGCCGCGCAAGATGCGCCGGACGCGGGCGAGCCCGCGGATGCGCCGCTGCTCGCGCCGATCGTCGTCGACGGGCGGCGCGAGACGGGCGTCGGCCCCGTGAACGGCATCGCGGCCGACGTGTCGCGCGCGGGCACCAAGACCGACACGGCGATCGTCGAGGTGCCGCAGGGCCTGTCGGTCGTCACGCGCGAACAGATGGACCGGCAGGACGTGCACAGCGTCGGCGAGAGCCTGCGCTACACGCCGGGCACGTACGCGGACTCGCGCCCCGGCGGCGTGCTCGAGAGCGTGTTCCTGCGCGGCTTCGGCGGGTTCGCGGCGGCGGCGATCAATCCGCAGATGCTCGACGGCCTGCCGCTGCCGAAAGGCGTGAACTGGGCCGCGAGCGTCGTCGATCCGTGGACGCTCGAACGCATCGACGTGTTGCGCGGCCCGGCGTCGGTGCTGTACGGGCAGGCGAGCCCCGGCGGCATCGTCGACATGGTCAGCAAGCGTCCGACGCGCGACGCGCAGCACCTGCTCGCCGTGCAGACCGGCAACCGCGATCGCGGGCAGCTCGCGTTCGATTTCAGCGGGCCCGTGACGCAGGACGGCACGTGGCGCTACCGGATCGACGGCCTCGCGCGCCGCGCGGACGAGCAGATCGATTACTCGCGGCAGCAGCGGATCGTCGTCGCGCCGTCGCTGACGTGGCAGCCGAACGCCGATACGAGTTTCACGCTGCTGGGTTCGTTCCAGCGCGATCCGCACAACAACTTCGCGGGCTGGCTGCCGGCCCTCGGCACGCTGTGGCCGGACGCGGGCCGGCGGATGCCGACGCGCTTCTATCCTGGGCTGCCCGGCTTCGACACGTACGACCGCACGCAGGCGATGATCGGCTACGCGTTCGAGCACCATTTCGACTCGACGTGGAAAGTCCGGCAGAACGTGCGCTATACGCATCTCGACGTCGACTTCGCGGGCGCGGCCGTCAATTTCGTCGCGCCTTACCTGGCGCCGGGCGTGCTGAACCGTTCGCTGTCGTGGTCGCGCGAGCACGTGAACCATCTCGCGCTCGACAACCAGGCGGAGATGCGCGTGATGACGGGGCCGGTCGAGCATACGGTGCTGGCCGGGCTGTCGTACGAGCATGCGGTGGCGAACCTCGTCGGGTCGGGGTTCGGCGCGGCGCCGCCGCTCGATACGCGTGCGCCCGATTACGGGCAGCCGTTCACGGCGCCGCCGATCGGGCAGCAGACGCGCCAGACACCCGACCGGATCGGCGTCTACCTGCAGGACCAGGTGCGCTGGGATCGCTGGGTCTTCACGCTCGGCGGGCGCGAGGAATGGTCGCGCACGACGACCGACGACCTGCTGCGCTCCGCGAGCGTGCGGCAGAGCACGCGTGCGTTCACCGGGCGCGCGGGTGCCGTTTATCTGTTCGACAGCGGTTTCGCGCCGTACCTGAGCTATTCGACGTCGTTCGAGCCGGCGCTCGGCACGCGCTTCGACGGCCAGCCGTTCACGCCGACGAAGGCGAAGCAGTTCGAGGTCGGGCTGCGCTACCAGTCGCCGGACCGGTTGCAAAACGCGTCGATCGCCGCGTTCGACATTCGCCAGCGCAATGTGCTGACCGCCGATCCCGAGCATCCGTTCTTCAACGTGCAGACGGGCGAGGTGCGCTCGCGCGGGATCGAGCTGGAAGGGCGGTCGCGCGTCTGGAAGCAACTGGACGTGATCGCCGCGTACACGTATCTCGACACGACGGTGCAGGCCGATACGGACGCGGCCGTCGTTGGCAAGCGCGTGGCGGCGGTGCCGCGCCATCTGGCGTCGCTGTGGCTCGACTACGCGGTCGACCGGCCGGGGCTGCGCGGGCTGAGGGTGGGCGGCGGCATGCGCTACGTCGGGCGCAGCGCGGGCGACAACGTCAATACGTTCGACGTGCCGGCCGTCGTGCTCTTCGATCTCGGGCTGTCGTACGACCTGGGTGTCGAGCGGCCGGCGTGGAAGGGGTGGCGCGTCGCGGCGCACGTGAACAACCTGTTCGACCGGACTTATGTGTCGTCGTGCTTTTCGGCGGGAGGATGCTTCTACGGCACGCGGCTGACGGTGACGGGGGATGTCAGTTACCGGTGGTGATGGCGGGGTGACGATCAGGATGCCGGTGCCGGGTGTGCAGCCGGTGCGGGCTGTAAGCATGCGGCCGGCCCGGTTGCGGCGCCGCACGGATACACTGTCGCCTTCGCGGTACGCATCGCCACAGCCTCGCCCGTCATCCCTGGATTCGTGGAGAGATTGCCCATGAGCATCGTCGTTCGCCGAAACTCGATCGCCATCCCCCTGTGCCGGGTGCTGATCCCGGGCGTGTTGATCGCTTCCGTCGCCGGCTGCGCGGCGACGGCGGTCGAAGACACCGCCATTGCCCCCGATCTGCATGAAACCGTCGTCAAGGTGCCGGTCGACGAAGGGGGGAGCACACGCGACATCGTCGCCACGACCTACATGCCGAACGGCCCCGGGCCTTTTCCGCTGATCGTGCTGAGCCACGGCAGCCCGCCCGATCCGCGCGCACGGCCGAAGGTGGGACGCTACCGCGCGTTGCCGCAGATCCGGACGTTCGTGCAGCACGGTTTCGCGGTCATCGTGCCGATCCGTCGCGGGTACGGTGCGACGGGCGGTGTCGACGAAGAGGATGCGGGGTCGTGCCGGCATCCCGATTACCTCGCTGCCGGCCAGCAGGCCGCGCGCGATGTGCTCGCGGCCGTGCGGTATGCGCAGACGTTGCCGCAGGTGGACCGAAGCCGCGTCGTGCTGGTCGGGCAATCGGCGGGCGGCTTCGCGTCGCTGGCGGCGGCGAGCTACGCGCCGCAGGGCGTGGTCGCGGTGGTGAACTTCTCGGGCGGGCGCGGCGGGAATCCCGCGACGCATCCCGGCATGCCGTGCGATCCGCGGCAGATGGCCGACACGATCGGGCATTTCGCGAGCACGACGCGCGTGCCGGTGCTCTGGCATTACGTGCAGAACGACAAGTATTTCGCGCCGGAAGTCGTGGCGACGTGGTTTGCCGCGTTTCAGGCGGCGGGTGGGCACGGGCAGATGATCGTCGAGCCGCCGTTCGGCAAGAACGGCCACGGGATGTTCGCGGTCAAGGAGGCGATCCCGATCTGGCTGCCGCATTTCGAGGCGTTTGTCGGGCCGCTTGTTGCGGTGAAGTAGGTGGGTTGGGGGGATCGGTTTGGGCCGGGGGGATGGCCGTTGGCGACGGTGGATTCAACCGGTCGATGCAACACACTAGACGCTGCGTAAGCAGTGGAGGTGTTGCAAATGAAACAGCGGCGCAGGATCTACTACACCGAGACTCAAAAGGCACTGATGTGGGAGCGGTGGCGCAAGGGTGACACGCTTCATCAGATTGCCCAACTGTTCGATCGCTACCATTCCTCTATTCAGGGGATTCTCGCCAGGACTGGCGGAATACAGCCAGCGCCTCGACACCGTTCAACGCTGGCCTTGACGCTTGCCGAACGCGAGGAAATCTCGCGCGCAGTCGTCGCCGGCCAGTCGATTCGATCGATAGCGGCGCGGTTAGGACGTGCGCCATCTACTATCAGCCGCGAAGTGC
>NZ_JBQEPY010000019.1:0-209956 GCF_052045915.1 Burkholderia sp. 22088 | reverse complement strand
GTCGGCGCGCGCGAGCGGCGCGAGCGTGCGCTTGCCGCGATCGACCTGATCGGTCTCGACGGTTTCGAGAACGCGTACCCGCGCGAGCTGTCGGGCGGCATGCGCCAGCGCGTGGGCTTTGCGCGCGCGCTCGTCGTCGACCCGACGATCCTGCTGATGGACGAACCGTTCTCCGCGCTCGACGTGCTGACCGCCGAGACGCTGCGTACCGACCTGCTCGACCTGTGGACGCAAGGGCGCATGCCGATCAAGTCGGTGCTGATCGTCACGCACAACATCGAGGAAGCGGTGTTCATGTGCGACCGGATCCTCGTGCTGTCGTCGAACCCGGGCCGCGTGATCGCCGAGATCAAGGTGCCGTTCAAGCATCCGCGCAACCGGCTCGATCCGGCGTTCCGCAAGCTGGTCGACGACATCTACGCGAAGATGACGGCCCGCCAGACCGGCGAGGCGACGAAGAAGGGGCTGGAGCTCGGCAGCTGGCTGCCGCAGGTGTCGACCAACCTGATGGCCGGCCTGATCGAGACGCTCGCGATGGCGCCGTACCACGGCCGCGCGGACATGCCGGAAATCGCGCGCACACTGCATCTCGAGGTCGACGACCTGTTCCCGATCGCCGAAGTGCTGCAATACCTCGGCTTCGCGGACGTGCGGGAAGGGGACGTGTTCCTGACGCCGCCGGGGCGCGTGTTCGCGGAATTCGGCACGCAGGAGCGCAAGCTGATGTTCGCCGACCACCTGCTGAAGCACGTGCCGCTGGCCGCGCGGATCAAGAAGGTGCTGAACGAGCGCCCGGGCCATCGCGCGCCGCGCGTGCGCTTCGAGCAGGAGCTGGAGGATTTCCTGTCGGACGGTGCCGCCGAGGAGACGCTCGACGCGGTGATCGACTGGGGGCGTTACGGCGAGATCTTCTCGTACAACGATCAAACGGAGATTTTCAGTCTCGAGGACGTCGAGACCTGATGCTGGCCAGGTCTCGACAGCATCCGGCGGACACGGCGCGAATTCCATGACCTATGACTGAAAAAGGGAATCTGTACGCCGTCGCGGTGGAAACGTTTGACCTGGTGCTCGTATCCGTTATCGACTCCCCGGGTCCACAGATCTTTCGGCGAAGGTCGAGCGCATCTATTCCAGCGGCAAGAGCATCACGCCGGATCGCCTCGGGGCGGTGATCGAGTTCTGCGGCGGTCCGCCGACCTGGGGCAATGTGCCGCTTCAGGCCGGGGAGTGCGCCCTCATGTTCGTGAGAGTGCAGGCCGGCATGCTCCATGAATATCCGTGGCGCGGACACATGGTGCTGGAGGAGATGGACGGGGAATCGTACGCCCGATTACAGATTCCCGAGTTGTGGTTGAGGCACGATCTGCCGGAAGCCGTGCAGGCCGCGACGCGTCCGCATCCGACCAGGCGGAATGCGTCGATCGTCAGGCTCGGTGTGCTGGAGCATTACCTGATGGACTTGATCGGAAAGTCGGCGCGCTGAGCCGAGCGCGCGATTCATGCGCAATGATTCGCGCCGGCGCGGTTGGAGCCGTCGCAGGGCAGTCGATGTCCGGGCCAGCCGCCGGCACGCGGTGCCTCCGCTACTGCAAATTCCCCCATCGATCGACCGCCGGCTCCGCCGACGCCCACTTCCAGTGCGTGCCTTGCTGGCACGCATTCGCGAAAAACCAGTCGGCCTTGTCGCCGTCCTTCACCGAGAACGCGAATTCCTTGCACAGCGCGAGCGCCGACGAGTACGCGCGCGTGACGCGCACTTCGCCTTCGCCGTTTTCGAGCGGCAGCGTGTTCTTCACCTTCCACGGCTTCACTTCTCCGACGGCGAGACTGCCGGCCGTCTTCGCGATCGCGTCCTGCTGGTTCTGATGGAGTTGTTTCATCGTGCGGTTCACGGCTTCGTCGGTCGCGGCCTGCACGGCGATCCCGACGCCGACGCCGACCGCCGGGTTCGCGGTGACGAGGCCCGTCGCGGCGCCGGCAAGCGCGCCGCTCGCCGCGCCGACCGACCCGCAGCCCGACAGCGTGGCCGCCGCCGCGCACAGCGCGCCGATGGCCGCGATACGGATCGCGACGCTCATTGCAGCGAGCCCCAGCGTTCGGTGGCCGGTTCCGCCGACGCCCATTTCCACACGGGGCCGTCGCGGCAGATCGTGGCGACGTAGAACGCCGATTGCGCGGCCTTGTCGGCTTTCGCGGGCGTGTCGACCGCGAACACGATTTCCTTGCAGTCGAGCGGGCCGATGCTGATCATCCGGCTGACCGTCACGCGGCCCTGTTCGTCGTCCTCGATCGGGAACGAGTGGTGCGTCGACCACGGCGCGACGCCGCCTACGTCGAGCGGGCCGGCCGCCTTCGCGATCTGTTCCTGTGTGTAACGGTGTGCGACGCGCTGCGAGTACTGGACGCCCGCACGCGCACCGGCGACGGCCCCGAGGCCGATGCCCGTCGCGACGGCGGCGTTGTTGGTGACCTTGGAGGCGATCGCGGCACCCGCGATACCGGCGCCGGCTGTCGCGCCCTCGCTGTACAGCGAGTTGCAGCCGGACAGCAGTGCGGCCGCGGCGATCGCGGCCAGCACGACGCGCGCCGGGATGGCCCGGCGCGGCGATTCGAAACGAATGTTCATCCCTGAGTGCAAGTCCTGTCTGGGTGAGCGGCAACGCGTGCGCGCCCTCATGCCGCGTCATTGTTTCGCAATTGTCATAGGAAAAATGCAAAGCTTTGACAAATCGCCGGACGGCATCCCGCGCGCGTACGCGCGGCGTTATTGTCGGACAGGTGGATCGTGAGGGGTCGAAACGTTACAAATTGAAGGTAATTGTTACTTTGGCGTGCAAGGAAGCGACCTAGACTTTTCAGTTATGGAATGTTTCTACGACGGCCTCGGGCCGCGCCGCACATGAGACACCCGGCCATGCGACGTTCGAAACGGTTTTCGCCCCGGCCGCCCGACGCAGGGTCGG
The DNA here is from genome assembly GCF_052045915.1 of Burkholderia sp. 22088. Taxonomy (NCBI): domain Bacteria; kingdom Pseudomonadati; phylum Pseudomonadota; class Betaproteobacteria; order Burkholderiales; family Burkholderiaceae; genus Burkholderia; species Burkholderia sp. 22088. Next base: position 206,990 of record NZ_JBQEPY010000019.1, on the reverse strand, counting down.
ATCGCCCGCATCCGCAGACCGACGCGCCATCGGCACCGCCTGCCGGCGCGCCCGGCGAGACGCCGTCCGACGGCGATCACAACCAGGGTGGTGCCCGCCCGGAAGGGCTCGACTATCAGCGGGATCTCGGTCAGGAGCAGGACGCCTGATGTCGTTGTCGTCGTATTTCGCCGCTGCCTTTCACACCTGCATTTCTCACGTCTGAATCGCCGCACGGCCGCCTTCGGGCAGCCGTGCCAGCCTTGGCGCGCGCCGCGCGCCAGCCCATCGAATCGAGGAGGGAAAGCCGCATGAGCAGATTGATCGTGGTATCGAACCGTGTCGCCGCCGGCGAGGACACGCGCCCGAGCGCCGGTGGCCTGGCGGTCGGCGTGATGGACGCGCTGAAGGAAACGGGCGGTGTCTGGTTCGGCTGGAACGGCGAGATCGTCGGCGCACCCGACACCGAGCCGGCGATCCAGCGCGACGGCAACGTGACCTATGCGACGGTCGGGCTGACCCGGCGCGACTACGACCAGTATTACCGCGGCTTCTCGAACGCGACGCTGTGGCCGGTGTTCCATTACCGCGGCGATCTCGCGCGCTTCGACCGCCAGGAGTACGCGGGCTATCTGCGCGTGAACGCGATGCTGGCGAAGCAGCTCGCCGCGTTGCTGCGTCCCGACGACCTGATCTGGGTGCACGACTATCACCTGCTGCCGTTCGCGCATTACCTGCGCGAGCTCGGCGTGAAGAATCCGATCGGCTTCTTCCTGCACATCCCGTTTCCGTCGCCCGACATGCTGCGTCTCGTGCCGCCGCACGAGGAACTCGTGAAGTTCATGTGCGCATACGACGTCGCGGGCTTCCAGACCGAGGCCGACAAGCAGGCGTTCACCGACTACATCGAGCGGCGCGGGATCGGCGCGGCGAGCGACGACGGGATGCTGCACGCGCACGGTCGCGTCGTGAAGGTCGCCGCCTATCCGATCGGCGTCTATCCCGACGCGATCGCGCAGGCGGCCGTCCAGTACGGCGCGCGCAAGCCGGTGAAGATGCTGCGCGAGGCGCTCGACGGCCGCAAGCTGGTGATGAGCGTCGACCGCCTCGATTATTCGAAGGGGCTCGTCGAGCGCTTCCAGGCGTTCGAGCGGATGCTCGCGAACGCGCCGGGCTGGCAGGGGCGCGTGTCGCTCCTGCAGATCGCGCCGCCGACGCGTTCCGACGTGCAGACCTATCAGGACATTCGCGAAACGCTGGAAGGCGAGGCCGGCCGCATCAACGGCCGCTTCTCGCAGCTCGACTGGACGCCGATCCAGTACCTGAACCGCAAGTACGAGCGCAACCTGCTGATGGCGTTCTTCCGGATGTCGCAGGTCGGCTATGTGACGCCGTTGCGCGACGGGATGAACCTCGTCGCGAAGGAGTACGTGGCATCGCAGGATCCGGCCGATCCGGGAGTGCTCGTGCTGTCGGAGTTCGCGGGCGCCGCGGCCGAGCTGACCGGCGCGCTCCTCGTCAATCCGTACGACCTGTCGCAGATGGCCGAGGCGCTCGAGCGCGCGCTGTCGATGCCGCTCGCGGAGCGGCAGGCGCGCCACGAGGAGAACCTCGCGCGGCTGCGCGGAAACGACCTGTCGGTCTGGCGCGATACGTTCGTCGCCGACTTGCGCAGTGTCGCGGCCGCCGCGTCGGTCACGCGGCGCGCGGGCCGGCGGGTCGTGCATGCGTGAGGTCGTACAGGGGCGCGGCGCCGCCGACGACACGAGCGACGACGCCATCCGCCGCTTCTTCGTCGTGACCGGTGGCCCGGGTTCGGGCAAGAGCACGCTGCTCGATGCGCTCGAGCGCGCCGGTTGCGCGCGCTCGCAGGAAGCCGGGCGGGGCGTGATCCGCGACCAGATGGCGATCGACGGTCACGCGTTGCCGTGGCGCGACCCGGCCGCGTTTGCCGAGCTGATGCTGAGCTGGGAGATGCGCTCGTACGATCTCGCGCGGCATGCGCGCGGGCCCGTGTTCTTCGATCGCGGCGTGCCGGACGTGATCGGCTATCTGCGGCTGACGGGGCTGGCCGTGCCCGCGCATGCGGAGGCCGCGGCCAACCGTTTCCGCTATCACCCGCGCGTGTTCATCGCGCCGCCGTGGCCGGACATCTATGCGCAGGACACCGAGCGCCGGCAGGATTTCGCGGAAGCCGTGCGCACCTACGACGCGATGGTCGAGTGCTACACGTCGTACGGCTATCGGCTGATCGAACTGCCGCGCGAGAGCGTGCAGGCGCGCGTGCGTTTCGTGATGGACGCGCTCGACGCCGAATGACGCGCGGGGCGGCGCGCGACGGTGTCAGGTTGCCGCGTCCGGTCGCGGCGACGCGATACGCAGCATGCTGACGAGCGCGGCCACCGCCGCGAATGCCGCGGCGACATAGAGCGCAATCGTCGGCCCGCGATCGGGGACGAGCCCGAAAATCAATGCGACGAGCGCGGCGCCGAGCGTCTGCCCGGTCAGCCGCGCGGTGCTCAGCATGCCACCCGCGCCACCGCTGCGTTCGCGCGGCGCCGACGACAGCATCGCGCGGTTGTTCGGCGACTGGAACAACCCGAAGCCCGCACCGCACAGCGCCATCCGCCACACGATGTCGACGGTGCCCGGGTGCGCGCCGATCGTCGCGAGCGACAGCAGCCCGGCCGCGAACAGGGCGAGCCCGATCCCGCCGAGGATGCCCGCGGAATAACGATCCGACAGCACGCCCGCGAGCGGCGCGGCGAACACGATCACGAGCGGCCAGGGCGTCATGTAGAGGCCCGTCTCGACCTGCGAGAAACCGAGCGAGTGCTGCAGCCAGAACGGCAGCGCGACGAACGCGAGCATCTGCGACGTGAACGACGCCATCGACGTATAGATCGACAGCGCGAACATCGGGATGCGCATCAGGTCGACGGGCAGCAGCGGCGCCGGCTGCGACAGCTGGCGCTTCACGAAGAAGTAGCCGACGACGAACGCGACGGCCAGTTCGGCCGCGACGTACGCATGGCCTTCGCCGTGGCCGAGCCCGTCGACCGCCGTGATCAGCAGACCGAACACGCACGCGTTCATCAGCGCGCTCGGGAAATCGTACGGCGCATCGTGCAACGGGTTGGACGGCAGCGCGCGCAGGCTGCCGATCACCGCGGCGATGCCGATCGGCACGTTGACCGCGAAGAGCCACGGCCACGATGCGAACGACAGGATCGCGGACGCGACCGTCGGCCCGATCGCCGACGACAGCGCCACGACCATCGCGTTGATCGACAGCCCGCGCCCGAGCATCGACGACGGGTAGATCATCCGCACGAGCGCCGCGTTGACGCTCATGATGCCGGCCGCGCCGAAACCCTGGATCACGCGCATCACGGCCAGCATCGGCAGCGAGCCGGCGAGCGCGCAGCCGAGCGACGCCGCGGTGAACAGCGCGAGTCCCGCGACGTAGATGCGGCGATAGCCGATGCGCTCGCCGAGCGAGGCGAGCGGCAGCAGCGTGATCGTGACCGCGAGCTGGTACGCGTTGACGATCCAGATCGATGCGGCGTCGGACGCGTGCAGGTCGCGCGCGATCGTCGGCAGCGCGACGTTTGCAATGGCGCCGTCGAGCACGGCGAGCGTGATGCCCAGTGCGACGCAGAGGATCGCCCAGTAGCGTTGCGGAAGCGGCAGGCCGGTATCGGCGTTCATGGCGGGAGCAGATGCGTGGTTGTCCGCGCGCCCGGCTGCCGGTTGCGTGCGCAACCATGCGGAAGGGTGGAGGCGGCGATGAGCGGCCCGGCCGGCGCAACTGCACCGGGGCGTGGCCGGCCGAGTGTATCACCGGGCCGCATTGCGCGACGTCGGCACTCAGCCTTCGAAGTCGAGGCCGCCGAGCCGCACGAGCGGGTCGGCCTGCGTGCGCGACAGGAGATCGATGTCGCGCGCGCCCTGCCATGCGCCCAGTTTTTTCGGCAGCGCGGCCAGGTAGTGCTCGAAGCGCCGCGGGCCGTCCGGCTCCATCAGCCGCTCGATTTCGTCGGTGTCCCAGGTCAGTTCGAGATTCAGCGGATGCTCGAAGCCGCTGACATGCTCGTGCGGCGCGCTGCGGATCTGCACGCGCGTCGGATGCCCGTGGCCGCCATACGGGACGACGTCGGTCAGCACGTGATCGGCGAAGAAGGCGGCGATCGCCTGTGCGATGCGCGGGGCGAATTCTGTATCGAAACGGCGGGCGGTTTCGGGCTGCATGAAGGCGTCTCCTGTATGCCGAAAATCCTAGCATGGCGGCGCCGCGTTTCGGTGTGCGTGATAGCGGTAATCGCGCGTTACCACTTGCTGCATCTATTACGGCCGCCTGCCGCCACAATGCATCGCATCCAGTACCACTTCGCGTGGGAGCCCATCATGAAAAAAATTGCCGCAGTGTGTGTCCTCGCCGGTTCGCTTGCCGTGGCGGGTCCGGCGTCCGCGCATGGCCGCGACGGCGGCGCCGTCATCGGCGCATTGATCGGCGGCGCGGTGCTGGGCGCGATCGTGACGTCGGCGATGAATCCGCCCGTCGCGTATCAGGCGCCCGTGTACCAGGCACCGACCTATCAGCCGCCGACGTACTACCAGGCACCCGCGTACCAGCAGCCTGCCTATCCGACCTACCAGCAGGCGCAGTACCAGGACGACGGCCCGAACTATTGCTACGACCGCTACCAGCGCGCGTACGTGTGCGGCGCGCCGGTGCGGGGCGGCTACGCGCAGCCGGCCGGGTGGTAAGCGGGCGGATGCGTGACGCGTGTCGTGTGACCGGCCAGTGCCGGACGGTCTGCGTCGCCGACATTCGCTTCGCCGCACCGGACGACAAAAGGCCCTCGCTTCGTGCGAGGGCCTTTGTCTTTTGCGCGGGAGTCCGTTCGTCTGCGTAACGCACGACCGGCAAGACCGGCACGACCGCTCATCGGCGGGCCGTGCGCGGATACAAACGGTTGCAATTGTGCGTCAGTGGCGATGGCCGCCGCCTCCGCCGCCATCGTTCCAGTCGCCGCGGCGTCCGCCGCCGTGCCCCCAGCCGTTGCCGCGGTTGCCGCGATCGCCGTCCCAGCGATGGTAGTCGCGCCGGCCGCGATCCCAGTCGCGTCCGCCGCCACCGCCCCAGATGTTGACCGTGCCGTACACGGGGGACGGCGCGTAGGCGTAGCCCGGATCGGAATAGTAGGGCTGGCCGTAGCCGTATCCGGCGTCCGGGGCGACGACGCAGCCGGCCAGCAAGGTCGCGACGCCGGCGGCAGCAATGAGCTTCAGCATGATGTTCTCCATTGGTTCCCGTATAAGTACCGCGCAAGGGGATTGCCAGCTGTTTGCAATTGTGTCGTCAAATTACAGCGCCGTAAGGTCATGCGACGAAAGTGTTAGCATCCGGAGCTCATTTGTTTTCCAGGAGTACCTCGATGAAATTCGCGATCCGGGCCGCGCTGGCCGCCTTGTGCGTGACGACTGCCGCCGCCTGCGTGGCCGCGCCTGCATCGGCGCCCGCCGTGCCGGCCGAGTCGATCAAGATGTTTCCGCAGGCAGCGGCCGGCCAGCAGCGCGTCGTGATCGCGCTGCCCGCGCTCGAGAACGAAGGCGATGCGCGCGTCGAACTGATGATCGGCAAGACGTTGCAGACCGACTGCAACCAGCAGTGGTTCGGCGGCGAGCTGACCGCCGAGGACGTGAAGGGCTGGGGCTATACGTACTACCAGCTCACCGACGTGAAGGGCCCGGCGTCGACGCTGATGGCGTGCCCGGGCCAGGCGCCGCAGCAGCGGTTCGTGCAGGTGCGCGGCGATGGCCAGCTTCTGCGCTACAACAGCCGCCTGCCGCTCGTCGTCTATGTGCCGGATGGTTTCGAGGTGCGCTATCGCGTGTGGCATGCGTCGAAGGACGTGCAGCACGCTGCAAAGCAGTAACGCGCGGGTGCGGCCGTGTGCGGCGGCGTCCTGCCGCTACGCGCCGCCCATACCGACGAGCGCTGGCCACGCGGCCAGCGCAGCCGTGGCGACGGCCTCGAGATCGCGACGGCTCGCACCATCGCGGGCCTGGATCGACATCCCCTGCTGGACGGTTACGTAGTACCGTGCGATCGCGTCGAGGTTCGCGTGCGCCGAGATCTCGCCGGTCGCGACACCTTGCCTGAGGCGCTCGCGCAGACTCTCGACCGTGCCCTCGCGCATCGCGATCAGCGTTTGCCGAACCGTATCGGAGCGCTCGGCCGGATGCAGCGCCGACAGCACGACCAGGCAGCCAGCCGGCTTCGACCGCCGCGTGAACACGCGTGCGGTATCCATCAGGTAGTTCCGCACGGCGTCGTGTGCGCTGCCGGCCTCCTCGACGCCCCGCCAGATTTCTTTTCCCTCCGTTGCGCGGTAGTGATCGAGCGCTTGCCGGAACAATGCTTCCTTGCTGCCGAACGCCGCATACAGGCTCGGCGATGCGATGCCCATCGCGGCCGTCAGGTCGGTCATCGACGCGCCCTCGTAGCCGAGGCGCCAGAACACCTCCATCGCGCGTTCCAGCGCCGCTTCCTTGTCGAAGCTCCTCGGTCGGCCCCGTTCAGCCATTGCGTCCGTTCCTTCGTCGATATCTGTGTCGATCGATAAAATAAATCAATTGACTGTGCCGCGCAACTTGCCACATTCTGTGCCGGTCGTTACATAAATGAGGAAAGGAACCGACATGAATCGACTTCAGGGCAAGCGTGCACTCATCACGGGCGGCAGCCGCGGCATCGGTGCGGCGATCGCGAAACGACTGGCGGCCGACGGCGCGGACGTCGCGATTACCTACGAGAAATCGGCCGAGCGGGCGCAGGCCGTCGTTGCCGGCATCGAGGCGCTGGGCCGGCGCGCCGTCGCGATCCAGGCCGACAGCGCCGATCCGGTGGCCGTGCGCGACGCAGTGGATCGTGCCGCGGAGGCGTTCGGCGGTCTCGACATCCTCGTCAACAACGCGGGGATTTTCCGGGCCGGCGGGCTGGACGATCTCACGCTCGACGATATCGACGCGACGCTGAACGTGAACGTGCGCGCGGTGATCGTCGCGTCGCAGGCGGCGGCGCGGCATCTCGGCGAGGGCGGGCGCATCGTGTCGACCGGCAGTTGCCTCGCCACGCGCGTGCCCGATGCGGGGATGAGCCTCTATGCGGCGAGCAAGGCCGCGCTGATCGGCTGGACTCAGGGGCTCGCGCGCGATCTGGGCCCGCGCGGCATCACGGTCAATATCGTGCATCCGGGGTCGACGGATACCGACATGAACCCGGCCGACGGCGAACACGCCGGCGCGCAGCGTTCGCGGATGGCGATCCCGCAGTACGGCAAGGCCGACGACGTCGCGGCGCTCGTCGCGTTCGTCGTCGGGCCGGAAGGGCGGTCGATCAACGGGACGGGGTTGACGATCGACGGCGGCGCGAACGCGTGATCGCGTGATGGCGGGACGCCCGGTGTGAGTTGACCGGGCGGCGTTGCGTTCGTTATCGGCAGCCGAGCCGTTGATGCTCGGCTTCGAGATCGGCGCGCTTGTCGTAAGCGCGCAGTTCGTTGCGCAGCTTGCCGTCCGGGCCCATCCTGCGCACGACCTTCTGGCCGCGGTCGGGGGTGTGCGTCACGGCGTCGATGCCGGCAGCCAGTTCACGGCAGCGTGAGTCGGAGGAGGTTTTTTCCGGGCGCGGTGCCGCTGCGTTCGCGACGTTGGCAATGCCGGGGCTGACATAGCGCCGCTTCGCGGGCGCGGTGATGGTGTCGGCGGCGTTCGCCGTGCCGGTAATCGCGGAAAGCGCGGCGAGTGCCGCGATCGTTCGAATCATTACGGAAGTCCGGATGCTGAAGAAGGTTCGGAATTCTACGCAATGTCTGACGTGAGGCTGCGGCGATCGGGCAAGATGCGATCGTGTGTCGCAGGTGGTGCCGGCGGCTGAATGTTCCGCAGTTTGTCGGCGATGCCGGCCAGGCGGTGCACATGCAGCAGTGCATGCGGAAAGCAAAAAGCCCGCTTGCTTTCGCAAAGCGGGCTTCGGTATTGGTTGCGGGGGTAGGATTTGAACCTACGACCTTCGGGTTATGAGCCCGACGAGCTGCCAGACTGCTCCACCCCGCGGCGCGAAGTGTACTTGGGCTGATGCCGAGAGTCAAACGATCTTTGATTTGCGTCGAATGGAAGCCGTGGTTCGCCGGCAGGCTCGGCACGCATCGTGAAGGCCGCACAGAAGGGTGAGCTGCCCACGAAAGGCCAAACTTGGCCGATCGACAACGGTCGGCAGATCGTCAAAAATCACGATTCGCTCCGCACACCGTGAAGAGCCGTGTTTGAATGAAAAAAATAATGGAGTAGGTTCGAATGAGCTTTCACACTCAGGTTTCGGTTCATCCGTTCGATGGTGAGCCGTTGAATGTTGCCAGTGTCCGTGAGGAACTCTTGAGGTTTCTTGACGAATATTCGCTAAGCCACGACGTATTGACCAACCTCACCGAAGCATGTGGTTCGGCTCTACCAACGTCAACTCTCTTCTTTCTGAACAGCATGGCGATCGTCATGTTGTTCGACAAGTTGGCTTCATGCCTGCCGAACGCGTCGTTCGCGGTAAAGGGCTCTGGCGAGGATCACCGCGATATATGGGTGCGAGAGTATGCCGACGGAGTGGCTACGTTCGAAGCCGGGCCGTTCGACGAGTAAGCTGGCGGCAGTCCAACATCGTCGCGCCTCGCTCGTCGCCGGCGGTGGGGCGGAAAGGGTGAGTTGGCGCGGCCAGTGTTGATGCGTTAGCGAGCTGATGCGATATCTGCGCGTCCGTGAGAGGTATTGTTGGTATCTGCTGATACCAACGAAAATCGCAAGAGTCTCGGGTACGGCTGGGAGGTAGAGTGGCGCCAGACGGGGGCGAAGCGGGGAGATTCTTGTGAATCCGGGGGATGGCTGAGAGCTTGGCTGGTCCCCCCGACAGGAATCGAACCTGTATCTAGCGCTTAGGAGGCGCTTGTTCTATCCATTGAACTACGGGGAGCGGATAGTTTGAGCGGGATGGACTGAAGCCTTGTGAATCAGGCTCTTAGCCTTGTCCCGTGTGCCTTTCCGGGATTTTCGTCTTTCCGCGCATGACGCGAAATGACGGGTTGTGAAGCATAGTTTAACGCCCCGCCTGCTACAATTCTGCTACAAATCGACCCTGTAGCAGCGTATGTGGATGACGCATTGCTACAGTCCACAAACGGGGTGTTTCATGGCTTCGATCCTCAAGATCGGCGACCGCTGGCGTGCTCAAGTCCGCCGGCGGGGACAGAGTATAGCAAAGACGTTTCGAACCAAGGGCGCTGCCGAAGCATGGGCGCGCGAGATCGAGGGCGGTATCGACAAGGGGCAAGCCGCCGTCGACGAGCAGACGATCACGGTCGGCGAGCTGGTGCGCTTGTATCGAAACGCTCGCAACGATTCCGGCCGGCCGGTCGCCGAGAAGTCGAACGAAGATTACATGCTCAAGCGGCTGGAAAGTCACTTTGACGATGAGGTGGCGGCGAAGCTATCGACCAAGCGGCTGGTCAAGTTTGCCCAGGAGCGAAAGAAAGAGGGTGCAGGGCAGTACACGATCGACATGGACATATCCAAGCTCGGGACGGTGTACAAACACATGGCCTCGCTGCTCGACCTTCGGTTGCCGCACGCTCCGAGCATTGCGCGGCCGACCCTCGATCACCTGCAGCTCATCGGGCCGGGGAAGCATCGCGATCGGCGGCCGACGCGTGAAGAGATCGTGAAGATCTTCGAGTGGTTTGCCGAGCATCCGGAGCGCGAACAGGCGGTGCCGGATGTTATCCGCGTTGCGATGAAAAGCGCATTCCGGCGTGGCGAGTTATTTCGGTTGACGTGGTCGGATCTCGACGTCGAGCGCCGGCTCGCACTTGTCCGCGATCGCAAACATCCGCGACAGAAGAAGGGCAACGACGAGTGGGTGCCGCTGATCGGCGACTCGCTCGAAGTGCTGCTGCGTCAGGCACGATATCCGGTGCCGCCTGCATACGAGGCGAAGCGCAAGGCGGACCCGAAGATCGAGCCGCATCCGAACGAGTACATCTTTCGGTTCGACAAGAGCACGGCCAGCAAGTACTTCAAGCTGGCCTGCGTCGAAAAGGGCATCGTCGACCTTCGGCTGCACGATCTACGGCACGAAGCGACAAGTGCGCTCTTCGAAGATGGGTGGGATATTCCTGAGGTCGCCGCCGTTACAGGACACAAGGACTGGCGCAATCTGAGGCGGTACACGAACCTTGATCCTGCCCAGGTTGCAAAAAAGGGGCAGATTGCCTCACTCGGCACAGCATAGATTTGTGAAGGCAACTGGATAGGTGCGGTTGCTGGACGCTGATGTCGCATAGCCAAACCATATGGCGGGCGTTAGAATTCCGCCAGACTTGATTCCCAAACGATATCGCTGGAATATGCCCGATACTCTTCTAATAGACAAAGCCCGGTCGCCTAGCGATGTTGTTACAGCTGTGACGGCCGCCGCGAAGGCGGATCAGGGCGAGCGCCCTCAGATTATCAGCCTCTTTTGTGGTGCAGGGGGGATGGACATCGGTTTCGAGCAAGCCGGATTCCGCATAGTTTTCGCGGCGGACTACAATTTGGCGGCAGTGGAAACGCACAACTTCAATTTCCAACAGAACTCGGCAGTTCAGCTCGACCTCTCGAACGTGTCTCCGAAGGAGTTCATTGCTCGGTTGCGCGCTATTTGTCCAGATGCCGCACCGATCGGGATTGTAGGTGGACCCCCATGTCAAGGATTTTCGAGGGCGAATGCTAAACGCAGTTCAAGCGATCCCCGAAATCAGCTTGCGAACCGGTACGCTGACATCGTGAATGCGTTGTGCCGAGAATTCCCAATTCAGTTTTTCCTGTTTGAGAACGTCCCTGAAATCACTGCGGAGAAAAACAAGGAGTTCCTTGCGTCGTTGAAACGTCGTTTGACTCAGCAATTCTGGCTGAGCTGCGAGACGTTGAATGCCGCTGATTTTGGCGTACCCCAGACGCGTGTACGCTTTTTTATGGCTGGGCTCCGGCGTCATACTGGGGTTGGCAAGTTCACGTTCCCAGTCGCGAGCGAGAAGCATCGGTCAGTGCACGATACAATTAGTGCTCTTCCAGAACCAATATATTTTCAACGCGGCCTGTCAGCCGACGACATTCCGAATCACCCCAATCACTGGACGATGCGTCCCAAGTCTGAGCGGTTCCAAGTGCCGCGGGCTCGCACCGGCGGCAGGTCATTCATTCAATTGGACTGGCATAAGCCCAGCAGGACGGTTGCATATGGACACCGAGAGATCCATGTACATCCGCGCGGACATCGCCGGTTGAGCATTTACGAAGCCATGTTGCTGCAGTCGTTTCCGCCGTCGTATCAGATCCTCGGTAATCTCAGTGAGCAGGTGACGCAGATCTCGAACGCAGTACCCCCGCCCGTGGCTCGTGCGCTCGCTATGGCGCTGAAGGCACAGTTGAATCTAGCTGAGCGGGATGGTGATCAGTTGACTGTAAGAACAATAAAGGCGCAAAAAGATGACGGCGGTAACTAACCAAGAGCAGGAATTGCTCAATCGGGTTTCTGACGGGCGGTTGGCCGGCAAGCCCGTTGATGCAATCCTCAAGACGAACGCCCGAGTATTCGCACGAATAACCGATGGTATCTATCGGGAGCCCGCGTCTGCATTGCGCGAACTAATCGCTAATGCATACGATGCCGATGCGACGGACGTCCGTATTGATACTGATGCGCCACGTTTCTCGCGCATTGTGGTTCGCGATAACGGTCGTGGGCTTTCGGAGGAAGGGCTTGTTCATGTCATCTGCAATATTGGCGGAAGTCTCAAGCGAACCACCGCAGGGAAGAATTTTCATGTTACGAGCGACCAAGATGCGACGCGCAGTCCAAGTGGTCGAAAACTGATTGGTAAGCTTGGCATCGGCCTATTTTCTGTCTCACAGCTCACTCACCATCTGGTAATTGTCACCAAAGTGCGCGGCGAGAGCGTTCGCCGCGTTTGTGACATCATGTTGATGCCGCAAAGCGAAGAGTATCTGTCAGAAGAGGATGAGGCTAAGGAGTTTGTTACTGGGACTGCGCAAATCACCTCCATTCCCGCCGATGATGTCGACAGCCAAGGCACGGAAATAACGTTGCACGATATTCGGCCATACGTCCGCAACGAGCTAAGATCGGCGTCGCTGTGGGCAAAGTTGGAAGAAGAGCGAAAACGTAGTGCGGCGTTGGACCGTGCTCGCAACGGGAGCAGTCGTCCGGACGAGGCGACTTTGATCGAGGAAATTGAAGACGACGATGATGAGTTTCGTTCCGTCCCAAAAGAGCCTTTGTTCCATATCGGGCAAGTGGATGCAAGCGACAGCGAGCGTCTAGAGCAACCGGCATGCCTTCCGTGGGCTGCCAGCGATGGTCCTCGCGATCGGTTCGTGAAGCTCGTCGATGGAGTGCGTAACGCACCGATTAATCCGTCGCGCGAGAAGATCAAGATTCGCGAAGTGCTTGATAATTACCTGCAGATGATCTGGACGATCAGTCTGTGCGTGCCGCTACCGTATGTGAAGGAGCACCCATTTTCGCTGACCAAGGATGCCGGTATTCCGGTTTTCACAATCAGCAACAAAGCCGGCGGGAGAGCAGAAGAGCTAGAACTTACGTCGGGCGAAACTGTCGCTCAGGCGCTTGACCTGCAGGAAAACGACGGAAACACCGATGATTTCGTTGTGGTCATCGACGGCGTCCAGCTCTGCCGTCCTATCGTGTTTCCGCCAGGGCTGGTGGCTGGGGAAGAGTCACCGCTTCTCTTCGTTGGTAAACTCAATTCGGATTTGACGACTATCCCGAAAGAATATCGTGGTGGTCCGATCGAATTCGAGGCGTACCTGTATTGGACGAAGAGGGTTTTGCCCGCAGAGCATAATGGCGTGATGATTCGTGTCAACGGCGCAAGCGGGATTTTGTTTGATGAGCATTTTCTCAAATATCAAGTCTCTGAACAAACTCGTCTTAGGCAAATTACGGCGGAAGTTTTCATTAGGCGTGGTATTGATGCCGCTCAAAACATCGACCGCGAGTCGTTCAATATTGCGCATCCGCATTATCAGGTTCTGTCGAATTGGTTGCACCATGCGTTACGGCAGCTGAACACTCGGCATAAATCGTTACAAAAGGGTAGGTCGGATTCGAACCTGTCCAAACGGAAGGAAGAGGCGAAGCTGAAGCTCGACAACATACTTTCAACGATTTCGAATGCGGAATCTGTTGGACGTAAAGGGGCGTCGGTAGAGTTTGTCGAAGGACCAAATCGAGATCTCGTATCGATCGCGGCTGAAGTTATCAGCTTGGAGCGCTCGAAAGTCTTTGCATCACGGGCGGGGTTGAAGCCTGTCACGAAGAGCGAGAAGCTTAGAGAATCTCTCTTCGAAGAAAAAATCAGGGCGGTGGCGCAGGTGCTGAATGACTTCGGTTTGCTCGCGGAGCTAAGTGAGGAAACACGCGAGCGCCTTATCAGCGCAATTGTTGAAATTTTCTCGGTGGAATTAAATAAATGAGTGCCTCTAAGGCCGATTTTTCCTCTGATGAAGGCGTGCTGACAGCGGGGGTCACGCCGACGCAAACAGAGCGGGGCGGGAGTCTCACCCTAAAGAAGCAATTCTTGCCTTGGCACAAGCCGAGAAAGCATTGGCTTCGAAAAAATCAATGGAACGAGAGCATTCGTGCACTGGCCACGCACCTCGGACTTCAGCAATCTCGGCGCCCGTTGGATTACCTCTGCTTACCGGGGCAAGATCTATTAGACATCCGTGCGCTGTCGCCTATATGCGAACAGATGGGGGTGACCCTTCGGTTCCTCGGCCTTAATTACGTCGATCCGGCTGAGCCCAAAGCCGCGCAACTGGCTATCGAGCAAGCGACTTCGTTGAGTGAAGTACACGGGATGCGGAATATCGATAACGCTTCGATCGTGCTGCCGGAGAGGTTTGAATCCATCGCGCGCGAAGACTCGGTGACCTACGATAAAATCATAAATTCACGAGATACGTTTGACGTCGTCAATATCGACTTGTGCCGATCGTTTGGTGAAGGGCAGCCGAGTGACGTCGATGCAACGCTATATGATGCGTTGTTTCAGTTGTTTCACAAGCAAGCAACCAGTCGAACCGAGGACTGGCTGTTCTTCCTGACGACACGAAACAACACTGGAATGGTTCATGCCGACGTTTGGGACAAGCTTATCACGCTAGTGAATCGGAAGCGGCGTGCAGATCCAGAGTTCGCCGAGATACTAGAAAAGGATGGAATTGTCGACGCATCGAGCATCATTGACGGCGAGATTGTCAAAGATAAGTTGTCACGCGATTCCTTCGTGGGTATTTTTGGCGTAGGCGTTGGGCTTTGGATTGTGGAGTGCCTTCTACAGGCTACGCCAGGCTGGAAAGCGGAGATGTTGCCGTCATACGGATATCACGTTTACACGCGTGCAGACGATCCAAACTGCGACATGATCTCGCTTGCGTTCCGATGCACTCGAATTCGATACTCTGCGCATGATCCTAATGGACTGGCAAATCGGCCAATCGGGGCGAAAGAGGTCGATATTGATGAGCACCGAAAGCAATGCGAAACGGCCGTGCTGCGCGAGCACTCTGCGCAAGTCGACTTGGATCTCAGGCTAAATCAGTTTCCTGATGAGCATGCTGAGGCACTGGAGGGTTCCGTGGAGTTGCTTCGTAGCGCTCGGTATGACGTAGACGAGTACAGGAAATTTGCGGAGAAGTCATTTCAACAATTGGATCGCTACCTCCGTGAGTCAGGGCTCCTAGGCCCGCAAGCCGTTGCTGCTGCACAATGATCCACAGGGAGTGTCGGCAAGAGTCGACACTCCCTAGTAGAAACCATCTGAAAGGTAAGCAGAGATTTACGCCGCTTCCAAACGTGCTTTATTCGACATGTTGTCCAGATAATCGGCAACTGCATCATATGATGCATATCTCGCTGCGCCTTCCTTGTAGGTCGGAATAGGAAACGTCTCGGCGCTGATCTGGTTACGGATGGTTCCCTCCGACAAGAGCAGGAGCTGCGCGAGCTGCGCCAGCGTCATGCGCGGGCCGTACTTTTCAAGGATATACGCGCGGGTCAAAAGGCTCACAGCGATCCCCCGTTCAGGTGATCATGGTGGGATTCGTCGCCCGGATCTCGGTCGATGCGCTCGATCTCGGCGATGATCAATGCGGCGGCCTTCACAAGGTCGCGGCGGGGCGTCGTCGGCTTGAACCAGCAACCCGCCCACGAGTTTGGCCAATAGTTAGTGGCACTATCGAGATCCCATCCGGCGGCCGAGAGTGCGTATGCAACGGCGGCTTCAGGCAATTCGCCATCGGTGTATTGATCGTCGTTGCCTGTCTCCCTACGTTCCACTTCGATCTGCCGACGGCGCTCGTAAATGACGTCGCGTATAGCGGTCGTGTCGCTCGTTGTGTACGAGCTGTCGGCGGCTTCCATCGCGCTACTCCGTTCAAGGAGAAGTCGAAGGATGGTGTCCGGGCTCGCGAGGGCAATATAGGCGGCGTCGCGCAACGCTTGCTCGTAGTCTTCGTTCCCGTTCGGGCGACAATCGCAGATATCCTTCAGGTCATCATTCTCGTTTTCTACCCATGCGCCGACGTTGATCCAGCTCCCCTTGGTTGCCTTTTCGGCAGCCGCTTGCAGGGCATCGTAGTTGCCGGTGATATTTTCCATGTCGGTCCCCGCTTATCGAATGGCACTGACGATGCGATCGAGCTTGCCGTTGATCTCCAAGGTGGCCAAGGTCTGCATGGCGGCTGCCATACGCTCAAGAACGGTGGCGTACCGTTCAAGGCGGTCGATATCGGCCGTTTTCAGGAGGCGTTGCATCGTATCGCCGAGTTCGTTTGCGGACTTCCGAACACTCCCCGCCGCTTTTTTCGTTGACTCAGAGACTTGCTTCTCGGCATCGATCATGCGGGACAGCGAGCGTTCGAAGAGGGCGATTGCATCTTGCGTGGTGGACTCAGCCTTTGCGAAATCGGTGTTCATGTCTTTAAGTCGGCGTTGAAAGTAGTGAGAGTCGGCGTTGATGTAATTCGCAACCATCGTCAGCGTATCGAGGTTGCTAAAAAGAGGGCCTTTGCTGTCTTGCCTGATTGGCTTAAGTCCGTACACTTCGGCCGGGTTGTTCCGTGATGGGATCATTTGAATTCGAATCCGTGGTTCTTTGAATCTGCCTCACGTTGCGGCAGTGCACGGCCAAGCTGCATCAAGCCGGTTTCCAGCGTGATCCCAGCGGTCGCTGCCCAGGTGCGTGCGTCCTGCGCCGCCTTGTGGCGAGCGAACGATCCGACCTCGTCGGCCATCAGGTCCAGCAGCTCGACGTCGGCCGCGTGCGAGATCTCCGTGATCAACGCGCGGATCTCGTTGCGAAGAGCGTCGAGGCGCGTGAGCCTGCCTTGGCGGGTATCCGCCAAGGCTTCGTTCATCTGGATAGGTTTGCGCCGCGCGAGCGGTGCTTCGTTTTTCTGGATGGCTTTTGCGGGCGTCAGCCCACTGCAGTCCGACTGCGTTGAAGTACCGTTGACGCTCGCCAGAGCGATAGCCGGGCGCTTCTCCGCGTGTTCCCGCTTTCGCGGCAGCGGACGTGGGGTAGAAAGGGCCGGGCGCGAGATCATTTCGCTACCTCCTGCGCCATATCCGGCGTCCAGTCGGGATCGGGGGACTGCAGAATGTCATCGAGCCATTGCAAGACGATCGGAAAGTCTTTCTGGCGCTTGATTTTCTCGTGGCCGAGAACTTTTTTAAGCCATCGAGCACCTTCCTGTGCCGCTTGCATTCGCGTCGGGTAGGTCGTGGTGCCTGCGCCGACCTTCAGTGGCGTCGATGCGAAGCTGTCCCCGAAGTTGTACATAGCCGCGCAAATCCACTGATCTGCTGTCGGTTGGGCTACGTAGATCTCCGCGATCGGCTTTTTCGTCCGCTTGCTGTTGGGCGAGCGGAGGGTATCGGTCGCGACGCAGCGACCGTCTTGATCCGGTGCCGTCACGGGGTAGATCCGTGCCCTTTGCGGAGTATCGAGGAGATCGGTGAGCGGCGAGAGTGCCATATGGACGGCTCGAATCGTTCCGGGCGAAAGCTTGCCAAAAACCGGGTCGTGCAGGACCGCCTGTAACGCCTGCAAAAGTTGCTTTGCACACGCATCGGTGATCTTTGTCGCTTTGGGCGCGGCCGGGTCGGAAGGCTTCGTGTTGCTGGCCAGATGCTTCTTCGTGACCTTCCCTTTGCCGGCCTCCTTCGCTTTCGACAGGCCGGACACGATGCGTTCGAGTGCCTTGTCGCCGCCGTGCGCGCGAATCTCCTCGATCGCGAGGGTGCCGGCGATCGAGCCGGCGCGGACGAGCGCGTGCAGTTCCGCCGGTGCCGTTTCAAGCAGTGCGGCATCGCGAATTGATTGTTCGGAAATGTTCAAATGGCCGCAAATGGCTTTCACGTCCATTTTATGGACGTCGCGCAACTCGGCTATCGCCGTGGCGAGATCGAGCGGTGTGGAAGTCTTCGAGACGTTGCTCAAGTAGCCGTCGATCACCATCTTCGGCCGCTTCGCTTCGCGGGAATCCAGCACGACAATCGGAATCCTTCCGAGATCTTTCCCGGCCTTGATGGCGGCGCCTGCTGCGAGATAGCGGTGCTGTCCCTTGAAGACGTAGAAGTAATCTTTCCCGTCCACCTTGCGCGCATAGCAGTGCAGCGGGGAACCTTTGTCGTACCCGTTCTGCATCATCAGGGCGGTCAATTCCTTGACCCACTGCGGATCGACCGGACGGACGTTGTCGCGCGGGTCGTAGCGCAGCGCTTCATATGGCGTCATCCACAGGTCGGCGGAGGTAGCGCCGGCCGCGGCTGCTGCGGCCTTCGTATTACCGGTCGGGATCGGCGCGGTGAGGTCGAGGTGTTGCGTGCGGTCGTCCATTACGCGACCTCTCGTGCCGCAGGGGTGCGCACCTTGCCGGCCTTTTTCGCCTTCTTGATCGCATTCGATGCCGCCGTGCCAGCCGCACGCTTTGCGTCTCGCAGGCGCTTGATTGCATCTGCGCAGTCGCCTTCGCTCGGGATCGAGATCTGCTTGCCAGCGATTTCAGCTCCGTCGAGGATCAAATACTCCGTATGCACGCTATCGGCCAACGGGCGGCGACCGACAACGTGCTTGCCGACGAGGATCGGCGTCGACGGACGGCGTGCGTTCCGGTCGTAACGCGTGATGGTGCGAAGTGAGAGGGTGTCGCGACGCTCGACGTCGACGAGAGGGAGGGTTCGGGCATTGATTCGCGGCATGGTGGTCTCCATGACGCCGGGGGCGCACGCCCCGGCAAGGTCGGGGGCGGCTTAAACGCTGACGTGATAAGCGGTGGTCGGAGCGACTACCGGATCGTCCTGGAACACATTCACGACGACAAACAGCAGGGCGGCGACGACCGTCCAGCGGAAGATCTTCGATTTTTCAAAGTTGCTTTGGCGAGCGGGTTCGGACGGCGTAATGCGGGGCGTGCTTTCCTCACGAAGCCATTCGTGGCGGTCGGTGGATTGATGGTCGAGCATTTTCATGGGCTTCTCCGAAGGCTGCGCAAGCGGCAGCGATGAAGCCAAATGTTAGGCATTCCTTTGGCATTGTGCAATAGGAATGCCTAACTATTTTTCCGTGTCGTTATGCTTTGCCCGCAAAAGCGCTCCGCGAGAATGCGGTGAACCTTGTTGAAAGGTGTTGTATTCTTCCGACCAAATACTGTATGTTTATACAGTGGTTAAGCGAAAATATTGCCGAGGGGAGGTTGTTGCGGGGATATGTCAACAGGGGAATTGCGCTGCAAACCGGGCGATGTGGCGATCGTCAGTCGATGCCGAAACCGGTCGCGTATCGGCATGCTGGTACGGATCATCGGCCCGCATGGCAGCGATGACTTCGATTGGGATGTTGAGATTCTGGGTGGCGCCATCAGAGGGCGCGGGATACGTTCGGGGTGCGTCGGAACGCACCGCAGAGCTGCTGTATTCGACTGGAACCTTACCCCTCTTGGGGGTCAGGTGCATTCAGATCGAGAAGGTCACCGGACTGCTGTCCGCGTAGATCTTCAAATACCTTGAGGGTTTCGAGCAGCGCGATAAATGCTGTCGACGGCAATCCAAGCTTGTCTGCTTTGGCGAGTGCGTCAACTAGCGCTTGAGCATGCGTGCCGAGCATCTCCTGTCTCTGTGGGGCGGGCGCATTGGCTCGGCGCACCATCTGACCTTCGCCAGTGGCGAGCCACCACGGATCGACGTTCAGGAATTCGGCCGCGAGCAGCAAGTTCGCGCCCTCCATCTTTTTTGTTTTCCCGCTTAACCAGTCGCTGACCGAGGGCGCTCGCACTCGGCACGCTCGCGCCAGATCTGCAGCCTTTTTCTCAGGCGGCAACTTCATTGCCTGTTCCAGGCGTTCGGCTAGTGTCGTCATTAGGAAAGCCTAACTGAATGAGCATAAGGAATGCCTTGCTTTTCATGTAAGGAACGCCTAACATGGCGGCATGAATACGCTCCTGAATCGAGACCCGTACGCGTGTGCCGTGATCGATGCATTCGGCGGAACGGCCGCGACTGCCCAACTGTGCGAAGTCCGGATGCCATCCGTATCCGAATGGCGTCGCAACGGCATTCCGCGAGCGCGTCTGTTGTTCTTGAAGCTCGCGCGTCCTGACCTGTTTGCTTCTCTGGACGAGCACGACAAGTCGTTGTCAACCCGCATCGACGCGCGACAGCCGTAGTTGCGCACCTCGTGAGCTGAATCCTAGTTGCGACCCCGTGCGCGCGACAGGATGAAAGTCACTCTCTACCAATCTCCCGCTATGACCTGCCGATACGACAGTACCGAATGGCTGGACGTCCTCTATACGTCCGTTCGCAACACGCCCGGCGGCGTCGCCGACGCGGCGAACCACCTCACGATCCGGCGCGGTAAGAACATCACACCGGAATCGCTTCGCCTTCGCCTACGTGGTGTTGGTGACAGTCGCTTGTCGATGGAAATGTTCGAGCTGCTGATCGAATGGATGCAGGAAAAGGCAGAGGGCGAGGCGTACGCGCTCGACGCGCTGCATACATTGAACGCGCGCTTCGGGCTGGTTGCCGAACACGTCGACGACCATGCCGCTGACGACATCAGCGAACCCGGCACGCTGCGTCTTGTATCGACGGCGCTGCACCTGCAGGCGCATGTTGGTCTCGTCGCTGACGACGTCACGCGTGCGCTGGCCGATCAGCGGATCGACGATCAACACGCTGAGAAGATCATCGCGACCGGCCGCAAGGGCCAGCGTCTGTTCCAGCGCTTGATCCATGCTGCTCGCAACCTTGCCGCACGTCGTCGTCGCCGTCATGGAGCGGTTTAAGCCCGGCATGGGGTGCTGTCGTCCCGACCGTGAACATATCGGCCTTTGCTGCTCGCCTGAGCAGCAATTGGCATGCGCTGTCACGACGCTCGCATCCCGTTTCGAATGTGCCCCTGCTGAAGCGGGGCGCTTGCTGTCCGAATTGATCGCCACGTTCCCCGATCGCCTCGCTCCGATTCTTGCGGAAGCGAACGCAGCCGGGCGCGTGCGCCTGTTCATCGAGCGAGCTGCGCGCGCATGCGCCGCGCTCGCAACCAAGGCGGAACGACACGCGTTTCGCGACCAGCTTACCGATCGTCTCTGCGCGCTGGACCTTGCGGCGTTCGACGATTCCATGTCGGCGGAATGGCGTCGACTGCGCGGCAAATAACGGAGACAGACGTGAACGTGAACGGAATCAGTAGCGCGTTGCGACGCAGCGCATCGCAGTACAGCCGGTCGCCGAGCGGGCGGCAGTGCTATGCCGCCGGCCGGGCAGCGTGGCGAAGCTTCTCCCACAAGGTCGCACGCGACCGTCGCCTTGGCGAGCTGGATGCGGCCCGACGAGCGGGCTAACGGAGCAATGCTCAACGAATTGTGATCTGGCCGCGACATGCGGCCAAAGTAACTTTGATCGAGGGAATTTTTTGTATGGCGACACTGGACCAGATCATTCAGCAATTGCGTGCGGTGGGGCATCCTGACCTGCCCGCCGGCCATCCGATCGCGGACGGCAAACATCATCGGTACGGGCCGCGCAAGAAATACTGGTATCAGCTTCGAGAGATCATCAGCAAGGGCGCGGTAATCGGCTACGGCGGCACGTTCGGGCACTTCTCGGGCGACGATCCGGGCACCGAGCGATTCGAATGGAGCGGCGCACCGATGAGCGAGGAAGTGCTCGCGGAGACGCGTCGCCGACAGGAAGCCGCCGACCGGGAGCAGGCTGAGCGCGATGCGCGTCAGGCGAAGCTCGCCGCGAACCGCGCGCGGGATCAGTGGGGCCGCGCATCAGAACGCGGCACGTCCACATACTTGGACCGCAAGAAGATCACCCCCGAGGGCGTGCGATTCGACGATGATGGCACGATTCTCGTGCCGATGTTCCAGTACGACGACGAGCGGCGTCTGGTTGGCCTACAGAAGATCACACCGGATGGTGCGAAGCGTTTCAACAAGGGCATGCAGAAGAAGGGCGCAGCGTACCTGCTCGGTGACATTGAGGCAGACGACAAGCTGGTGCTGGTTGCGGAAGGCTACGCGACCGGTCGCTCAATTCGGATGGCGACGCGTCGCGCGTTCGCGCTGTCCGTGTGCTTCGACGCGGGCGGCATTTTGCCTACCGTGCAGTACCTGCGTGCGACGTATCCGGGCGTGCACGTGCTGGTCTGCGCTGATGACGACTGGAAAATCGAGCAGCGCGTGCGCGACTGGCTCGCCGATGAGTTCGCCTTCCACGGAGAGCTGGCGTTTGGTGCTGACCCGGTGCGGATCGAGGCGAAAAACACGTGGCACATGGTTGCAATCTCTCGCCGTCGTGACGACAACGGCGTGCCGTACGTCGAGGTGAGCTACGGTAACGATGTGATGCCGCTGCGCCGCAAGCGCTTCGAGAACACGGGCTTGAAGCGTGCGTACGAGGCGGCAGCGACCGTCGACGACGTCAGCGTCGTCTATCCGGTATTCGCCAATCGCGGCGAGCGCAAGCTGACCGATTTCAACGACCTGCATGTCGAAGAGGGGATCGAGGCGGTCGAGGCGCAGGTGCAGGCGGCGATCTTGCGCGCCATCGCACCAGCGAACGACGAGATCCGTCCGGCGACCGTCGCCGTGTCGACCGCGGACGGCACGGCGACGACGCCGGCCGCGACGTCCGCTGCCGCGAAACAGCCGGAATGGGATGGCCGCGAGGCAGAGAACGGCGCACACACGTGGGAGCAGGATCTGGCGCGTTCGGACAAGGGCACGCTGCTGCCGACGCTCGGCAACGTGCACATGATCCTGGCGAATCACAAAGCTTGGCAGGGCGTCATCGAACAGGACGACTTCGGTGGCCGCGTGATGAAGCGCAAGGCGCCGCCGTTCCGGCAAGGCGTGAAGGGAGAGTGGACTGACATGGACGATCAGCGCTGCGCGCTTTGGTTGTCGCAGCGCTACGGCCTCTCGGTGCGCACCGATATCGTGATGAACGCGGTTCTGTTGGTGGCGGACGAGAAGCACTTCCATGACGTGCGCGAATACCTCGAAGGGCTCAAATGGGACGGCGTGTCGCGCGTGCGATCGATGCCGTCGACCTACCTGCGTGTCGCCGACAGCGAGTATGTGCAGCTCGCGTTCATGAAGTGGATGATTGCCGCCGTCGCGCGCGTGATGGAGCCGGGCTGCAAGGTCGACAACGTCCTGATCCTCGAAGGCAAGCAGGGGCACCGCAAGTCGACGGCGCTGAAGGTGCTGGCCGGAGCTCCGTGGTTCACCGATACGCCAATCCAGATCGGCAACAAGGACACGTACGCGGTGCTGGCCGGGAAATGGGTGATCGAGCTGGCCGAGCTGGACTCGTTGAACAAGGCCGACTCGTCGGCGGTGAAGAGCTTCTTCGCAACGGCCGTCGACCGGTTCCGCAACTTCTACGGCAAGCGGGCGACCGACGTCCCGCGTCAGTGCGTGTTCGCCGGCTCGGTCAACTTCGACACCTACCTGAAAGACGAATCGGGCAACCGGCGTTACTGGCCGCTGCGTGTCGGCGGGCTGGTCGACATCGACGGCATTGTGGCCGTTCGCGAGCAGCTCTGGGCGGAAGCCGTGCACCTGTATCGCTCGGGCGTCGTGTGGCACGTGGAAGAGCATGAGCGTCCGCTGTTCGAGATCGAGCAAGCGGAGCGCTACGAGGGCGACGTGTATGAGGACAAGATCGCCAAGGCCCTGGAGTTCGTGTCACGCACGACGATGGAAGAGATCCTTGCGGACATTCTGAAGCTCGACACGTCGAAGTGGACGCTTGCGGAGCAGCGCCGCATCGGCAAAGCGTTGAAGTCGCTCGGGTGGGTGCGCAAGCGCGAGTCGACCGGATCGCGCGGTTGGTACTACGTGAAGGAAGAGCAGGAGCCGGAAGCGGAGCGCGAACTGGTCGCAGCGGGTGATGACGACAGTCCGCTTTGATTGCGTGGCGCGCGGTGCCTGCACGGTAAGCGCGCCACGTGCCCCGTCTTGGCGCGCTGTGGACGTCCCATGTCCCAACGTCCCAAGGCGCGGTCTCGGGCGCGGGTGCGGAGGCGCGACATGCGCGACGTGAGCGGCGCATGTCGCGCATGTCGCGGGCGCGCACCCCCACAAGCCTTTTCCCTTGGGACATTGAGACATTAGGACGAGTAGGAGAGAGTGATGATCGATTTGAAAGAGCGGGTGGGCGTTGCGATGAGCGTTCGTGGTCAGTTCACCGACCCGATTGCCGATCCTAAAGTTACTTTGGGCGCGCTCGCCTTTGCGAACGATCTCGGGAGCCTGCTGGCCCGAATCAAGGCCGGGCCGCTGCCGACGCCTGCGATGATTCGACGCGCAACGTTGCTGTTGGCGCAGATGATCCGGATGTCGGGGCGATTCAAGCGGGCGCGGTTCACGGGTCTGTCGCGCGACGAGCGTCGCGATCAACGTGCGGGGCACGCTGTCGAGCGTTCGAAGGTCGATATCGTCGAGCGATTCGCGCTGCGGTTGCTGGACGAGTGGGTGAACGATCAGTGTGTCGAGTGTGAGGGGCGCGGTGTCGTGCGTCGCGCGCCTGCCGTCACGACATCAACGTGCGTGTGCGATGTGTGTGTAGGCAGCGGGAAAGTATGTGTATCAGAGGAGCGTATCCCGTTCTTCGAAGGACGTAACGGACCGTTGGTCTTTCGGGAATACGAACCATGCGACGACTGTGGCGGGATGGGGCGGATCGCAGCGTCGCCGGCTTCGGATTCGAAGGGCCGGCACATTTGCCCCTGCTGTTCCGGTTCCGGCAAGCGACAGGTCGACGACGCTGGCCGGGCGCACGCGCTCGGCGTATCGCTCGACGAGTATCGGAAGAACTGGTCGTGGCGCTTCCACGACATGCTCGCGCTGCTGGATACGGTAGATGGATCGGTGTACGACACATTGCGTCGACAATTGCGAGGATGAAACGTATTCCATTTCAAGAGCGGATCGCGTAAACTTTGCACATCCTTTACCGCGTCACTGGATAAATGAGCGACCGCATACTCGTGTCGCAACCTTCGCCCGACAGGCGTACTGAATCGCGGGAGCGCCGCGACCAACAACGATAACTGTCTGTCGGGATCTGTTGGGAGGGCGTTCGCCCTTACGAAATGAATATCGAAGCCCTGAGTGCGAAAGCCCTCAGGGCTTTTTGCATTGGGGCGCTGAAATGCGAATCGAGTCGACGAGCGCCGGGCCGAGCGAGGTCTGGTCGACGTGGGATGAAGATCGAAGCATGGGGCGCGTTACCGCGCGGTGCTTCGTGTTTGACGACGCGATGGACCGCGTCGTGTGGGCGATGGACCGCGCAGGCGACGGCGCGACCGCTGATGTCGCGATCGGTGCCGGTCTGCCTATCGTTTGAGCGGGCGGGGACCCTCAGGGCATCGCCACACGCGGGGGCTCGCACCCGCGTTTTTTCTCTACTGGCGAGTCTCCATAGGGGGTCATATTCATGCCGACTCAGCAGCAGATCGCTGACCATCTCGACCTTGATCAGTCGGCCGTTTCGCGGTTCGTCGACAAGGTCCAGCTCGATTACCGAGTGGTGTCGATCGACGAGATCCGCGTCGCGTACATCCGGCATTTGCGCGAGGTCGCGGCCGGCCGGTCCAGCGGTACGGGCATCGATCTCGTCGCCGAACGGGCGAAGACCGAGATCGTCGATCGCGAGATCAAGCTGCTGACGCTGGCCGAGAAGAAGGGGCAGCTCGTCAACGCGGCGCAGCTCGAACAGGCGTATGGCCTGATGGTCGGCGCATTTCAAACGGAGCTGCTGTCGCTGTCCGACAAGCTGGTGCAGGAGCTGCGCACGCTGTACGGCGTCGAGGTGGACGTCGAGTGGTTGAACGAGCATATATATGGATGCCTTGAGCAGCTTTCTGAATACGACCCAGACAGTCCACGCGGTGATTCGCCGGATCGCGAAGATGCTGCGTCCGCCGGAGCGGATTGGGACGACGGATTGGGCACGCAAACATCGTAGGTTGAGCGCGAAAGGATCGGCCAGCCCCGGCCGGTACAACCCGAACATCACGCCGTGGGTGTTCGGCATGCACGAAGCGCTGGACGATCCGACCGTTCAGAAGATCGTGTGCATGAAGTCGGCGCAGGTCGCGTGGACAGATGGCGTGCTTCTGAACTACATCGGCAAGCGGATCGACGTTGACCCGTGCCCGATGATCGTCATGTTCCCGAAAGAGAAGACGGCGAAGAAGTTCAACCTGGAGAAGTTCGAGCCGATGGTCGAGGTGACGCCTCGCCTGTCGGCGAAATTACCGGTTCACGCGGCCCGCGACAAAAACAACTTGTGGGATCACAAGACGTTTGCACGCGGCTTCCTGAAGTTCATCACGTCGAACGCACCGGATGAAGTGAAGTCGACGCCGGCCCCGGTCGTTGCGGTCGAGGAGCCGGACGACGCGAATACGAACGTTCGCGAGCAGGGCGATTCGATCACGCTGCTGGAGGAGCGGAACAAGAGCTATTCGGCTCGGCGACGCAAGATGATCTTGGGCGGCACGCCGACCATCGACGGCCTGTCGCGCATCCAGCAGGCTTACGCGGCATCGGATCAGCGCGTGTATCTGGTGCCGTGCCCTGATTGTGACGAGGAGCATGAGCTGGCGTGGGAAAACGTCACGTGGAGCGAGGGCGCCGAAGTCGTACATGAGGTCTACGGCCGCGCAGAACCGGAGACTGCCCGCTACACCTGCCCGCATTGCGGCTCGTTGTGGGACGACGCGACGCGTATTCGCGCTGTCCGTCGCGGGCGATGGGTTTCGACGGCACCGTTTCACGGCGTTGCCGGCTTCCGCATCAACGAACTGGTGTCGCCGTTCCCCGGCTCGAATATGGCCGAGCTGGTCAAGAAGTGGCTGACGGCCGACAAGGCGCTGCGCGAGGGCGACGATACGAAGATGCGTTCGTTCGTGAACAACTCGCAGGGCCGGG
Source organism: Burkholderia sp. 22088 (assembly GCF_052045915.1). NCBI lineage: Bacteria > Pseudomonadati > Pseudomonadota > Betaproteobacteria > Burkholderiales > Burkholderiaceae > Burkholderia > Burkholderia sp. 22088. The sequence goes on along the minus strand of NZ_JBQEPY010000019.1, from coordinate 180,359 downwards.
CGTACAAGTACAAGACCGATCTGCCCGAGCTGGACGTGCTCGCGCAACGTGCGCTGCCGTACGCGGAGCTGACCGTGCCACTCGGAGGTCTGGTGTTGACGCTTGGCGTCGACGTGCAACACGACCGGCTCGCGGTCGTCGTGCGTGCGTGGGGACGCGGCGAGGAAAGCTGGCTCGTCGTGTGGGGCGAGATCTACGGCAATGTGACGGAGCAGCAGCAAGACCCGATGACAGGCGGGGTATGGGGCGCGTTGACGATGCTGTTGTCGCACGCATACCGGCATGAGAATGGCTGGCTGATGCGTGTGCGTGCAACGTCGATCGACTCGTCAGACGGCGCTACGTCGGACGCGGTATACAAGTATGTGCGCGCGGCGCAGCACGCCGGTTACAACGTCATGGCCGTCAAGGGCAGCAGCAACGTCGACGCGGAGATCTTCAGCGTGCCGAAGGCGTCGATCGACTCGACGCGCAACAACAGCAAGGCGGCGAAGTACGGGCTGCGGCCGTATATGGTCGGAGTGAGCCGCGCGAAGGACCTGATCCTCGAAAACCGGCTGAAGCTTGAAGGCGACGGGCCGGGCCGCATGCACTGGTATAGCGGCGTGCGCAGCAACTACCTGTCGCAGCTCACGGCAGAGGTAAAGGTGCCGGGGCCACGTGGCGGTAAGCGCGTGTGGAAGAAGATCAGCCCAAGAAACGAAGCGCTGGATTGTGAAGGGTATGCGTTGCACGCGGCCCGAAGTGTGAAGGTGCACCTGATGAAGGAAGCAGACTGGCAAGTCGCGCAGCATCGTGCGTCGCAGGTCTCGTTGTTCGATGCGGTTCCGGTGCTGGAGGATTTGCCTTCGGCGATGCCGGCCGAGGTGCCGCCTGATCAGCCGGACGTGTCCCAAGTTATTGAGACTCCGCGGCCATCGCCGCCTACAGTAAAACCCGCCGAAACCCCGCCCCCGAGCGGGGTTTCGCGCATTCAGGGCCGCCGTGTTGGTCGGTCGACGTACCTGAAGCGCCGCTAAACGAGGGAATCGCATGGCATACACAAAGCAGGATCTGGAGCGCATCCAGTCCGCAATCGCGAAGGGCGAGCTGGAAGTCCAGTATGCCGACCGGCGCGTGAAATATCGCTCGATCGGCGAGCTGCGCGAGGCGCGCACCGAGATCATTCGCGACCTGAACGGCGCGGCCGGGCGTTCGTCGATTGTCCGGATTCGCCACGCCGGCAAGGGGGTGCGATGAAGGGGGGCTTTCCGTCACTCGCGCGGCGCGGATTCGTGGTGCCGACGCGGCTCAAGGCGGCGGCCTACGAGTCGGCGAGCACGACGGGCGCACGGGCGAAGTCGTGGCGGACGTCGAGCGCGGGACCGAATGCAGCGGCGGCACAAAACCTGCCGCTGTTGCGCTCGCGTGCTCGCGACGCGATCCGCAACGATCCATGGGCGAAGACGGCGATCGCGCGACTCGTATCGAACACGATCGGGAACGGCATCCAAGCGCATCCGCAGCATCCGAACGATGCGGTGCGCAAGATGCAAAAGCAACTTTGGGAGGATAGCTGCGAGGAGATCGACGCGGACGATCTGTTCGACATGGCGGGCGTGCAGACGCTTGCCGCACGGGCGTTTTTCAGCGACGGCGAAGTGTTGGTGTGCCGTCAATTTCGCAGACCGAGCGAAGGCTTGGCGGTCCCGATGCAGATCCGGCTTTTCGAAGGCGACCTGTTGCCGATGGAGAAGAACGAGATCGTGCCGGGCGGGGGCGAGATCATCAACGGCGTGGAGTTCGATGCGGACGGTCGACGCGTTGCATATCACTTGCTTCGGCGTCATCCCGGCGAGTACGGGCGTTCGGGAATGACCAACATGCAGACCGTGCGCGTGCCGGCCACCGAAATCGCGCACGTCTTTCTCCCGCTTCGACCCGGCCAGGTGCGCGGCGTCCCGGAGCTGTCGACCGTGCTGCTGCGGCTCAAGTCTCTGGACAACTTCGACGATGCGGTGCTGTTCCGGCAGGAGGTCAGCAACCTCTTCGCCGGGTTCATCACGAAGCCGCCGGCCGAGCCGGGTTTTCCGGGAGATCCGGTGACGGGCGGTGAAATGCAATACGACGTCGACGGCTTCTCGCCGGTCGTGTCGCTCGAACCGGGGAGCATGCAGGAGCTGGCTCCGGGTGAAAGCGTCACGTTTGCAGAGCCGCCGGGCGCAGGGACCGACTACGGGCCGTTCATGCGTCAGCAACTGATGGCGGCTGCGGCTTCGGTCGGCATGCCGTACGAAGTCATGACGGGCGATCTGCGCGACGTGAGCGATCGCGTACTGCGGGTGATCTTGAACGAGTTCCGCCGGTCGGTTGAGCAGATCCAGTGGAACGTGTTCATCCACCAGTTTTGCCGGAAGGTCTGGCGTTGGTGGGTCGACGCTTGCGCGCTGTCGGGCGCCATGACGATGCCGGACTACTACCGACGCCGTCGCGACTATCTGCGGGTGCGGTGGGTGCCACAGGGCTGGCCGTATATCCATCCGGTGCAGGACGTCACGGCGAAGCGGATGGAGATCCGCTCGGGCCTGGCGAGTCGGACGGGGGCGGTGTTGTCGCGTGGCGATGATCCGGAGCAGGTCGACCGGGAGAATGCGGCCGATCTTGCGCGCGAGCGCCAGCTCGGGATTCGATATGACACGCTCGATCCGGTCGACGGGGCGGGCGATCTTTCTAATGGGGATGGCGAATGAAAGAGAAGAAGCGGTGGTGGGACATCCGTGCGCAGGCGAATGCGACGGGCGGCAGCGAGGTAGAGATCCGAATCTACGGCGAAATCGGATTCTGGGGCACCGACGCCGAGATGTTCGCCGCGAAGCTCGATGAGGTGGCATCGACAGCGACATCGATCGTCGTCGCGATCAACTCGCTGGGTGGCGACGTGTTCGACGCGTTCGCGATCTACAACGCCGTGCGCCGGTACGCCGGCAAGGTGACGGGGCGCGTCGATGGCGTGGCTGCGTCGGCAGCGTCGCTGATCCTGATGGCATGTGACACGATCGAGATGCCGTCAAACGCGAGGCTCATGATTCACAACCCGCATACGTTCGCGGCTGGTGAGGCCGGCGATCTACGCAGCCTTGCGGATCTGTTGGACAGTACGTCCGACAGCATGTTGGCGGCCTACGTCGAGCGCAGCGGCCGGACCGCAGAAGAGGTCCGCGCGATCATGGATGCTGAGACCTGGCTCACGGCCGCGCAAGCGAAGGAGCAAGGGTTTTGCGACGCGATCGTCGACCCGGTCCGCATTGCCGCATACGCGGGCGCAGCCCGGCACGCGGCTCGCTTCTCGTCGGTGCCAGCCGAAATCATGGCGGCACTGGAGGGCGACGGCGAGGTTCCGCCGGCCGATCCTGCGCCGCAGCCGCAGCCGCAGCCGCCGGCAGCGCCGGACGTCACGGCGCTCGCGTCGCATGTGTACGCGTCATGTCGTGAGGCGCGGATCGAGCACTGCGCCGAAGGCATCGTGCTGGCGACCGGCCTGCGCGATCGGGCGACCGTCGACGCGGCGATCCGCAGTGCGCAGGACATCGCCGGTATCTGTCTGGCCGCGAGCCTGACCGAGCTGACGGCCGGCTTCGTTGCGGACGGGCTGACGGCGGATCAGGTGCGTGCGCGGCTGTTCGAGCGTGTCACGGCCTCGCAGAAGCCGATCAACCATCGTGCTGCCCCGGTTGCGTCGCAAGACGCGCCCGTGGTCGCGAATGCGCCGCGTGCGGCGTCCATCTACGCGGCTCGCAAGAGCGGCAAGTAACTTTGACGTAACCCGAGGAGGGGAAAACTCATGTCGAACTGGAAAGTACAGGCCGCTCTGACGGCCGAATTTCTCGTGTCGGAGGGCAACGGGCAGATCTCGCGCGAGCACATCATCGTTAAGGCCGGCCCGGCACTGCCGGCCGGGCAGGTGCTCGGCGTAACCAGTACCGGCGAATACGCGCCGTACGACAACGCCGCGAACGACGGTTCCGAAGTCGCAGCAGCCGTGCTCTATGCGCCGCTGGCGGCGTCCGAAGCGCCGCGATCGGCGACGGGGATCGTCCGACTCGCCGAAGTCGTGGGCGGCCTGCTCACGGGTCTCGATGCGGCCGGTCGTGGCGATCTCGCCGAGCGCCACGTGATCATTCGCTGATCACATCACACCCCATTCAAGGCCACGCCGACCGCGTGGCCTTTTTTGTATCCATTTTCATGTCGGAGGTTGTATGGCGGATATCGCCCTGTTTCAAGACGATGCGTTCTCGCTGTCGTCCCTGAGTGCTGCGATCAACGATCAGCCGTATGTTCCCGGCCGGATCGGCACGCTCGGCCTGTTCGAAGAGGACGGCATCACGACGACGACGATCCAGATCGAGCGCGACGGCGACACGCTCGCACTCGTCGCCGCTGGCGAGCGCGGTTCGCCGGCCGGCGTTGTCGTTGGCAGCAAGCGCAAGATGATCCCGTTCAATACGGTGCATCTGCCGCAGCGCGCAGTGATCAAGGCGGACGAGATCCAGAATTTGCGCGCATTCGGTTCCGAGACCGAGCTGGAGGCGCTGCAGACCGTCGTGAATCGCCGGCTCGCGAAGATGCGCCGCCAGCTCGACGCGACGCACGAATTCCATCGTATCGGCGCGATCAAGGGCGCTGTTCTGGATGCGGACGGCAAGACGGTGCTGATCGACCTGCTCCAGTATTTCGGCATCGAGCAGACGGTGATCCCGTTCGAGCTCGGCAAGGCCGACACCGAGATCCGCGTGAAGTGCGTCGAAGTTCAGGATGCAATCGAAGATGCGCTGGGCGCGACGACGTACACGGGCGTGCGCGTACTCTGCGGCCGGTCGTTCTGGAACAAGCTGATCGTCGCGAAAACCGTGAAGGAAACGTACCTTGCGACCGCGATGGCGGCATCGCTGCGCGGCGACGCGCGCGATGCGTTCGACTTCGGCGGTTGCACGTTCGAGCGCTATCGCGGTCGCGTCGGCGATGTCGGCTACGTCGCGGACGACGAAGCGCATGCGATTCCCGAAGGTGTGCCGGACCTTTTCATCACGCGCTTCGCGCCGGCCGACTACGTCGAAGCGGTGAACACGACGGGCATTCCGTACTACGCGAAGCAGGAACTGATGGACTTCGGCAAGGGCGTCGAGATCGAGGCGCAGTCGAACCCGATCCACCTGTGCACGCGCCCGAAAGCGCTGGTCAAGCTGAAGGCGTGACATGGCGTTCCGGGATCTGATGGCCGACGTCGATACGGCCGTGAAGCGAGACCTGTCGGACGAGGTCACGATCGATGGCAAGCCGCTGGAAGGCATGTTCAAGGCGCCTTGGCTCGGCCCGGCTCTCGGAACGCAACGCACGCAGCTCGTTGCACCGATCCTCGACATCACGGACGACGACGCGGTACGCGTGCGCGAGGGCAGCATCGTCGAAGCGGGTGGCGAGCGGTTCCGTGTCTTCGAGATTCACCCGACTGGCACGGGCTGGACAATCCTGATTCTGAGGTGACGATGGATCTGCTGAAGGTCGAGATCGACGTACGGAGTGCACTCGAAGCGCTCGCGGGCCTGCCGCCTGCAGCAATGCAGGCGGCATGGCGTCGGACGCTGCGCAAGACAGGCGCGTGGATTCGGAGTCAGACGGCGAAAGAGGTCAGCGGCGCGACGGGCATACAGCAGAAGCTCCTACGGCAGCGGATGTACTTCTTCATGCGCTCGCTCGATACGGGCAAGGTGTGGCTCGGGCTGAATCCGCTCGAAGCGCATCGGCTTGGCGCGGTGCGGCGCACGAAAAAGGGGATGCGCGCCGGCAGATCGCTGTTCGAGGGTTCGTGGCGCAAGACCAAGGCGCAGCCGGACGGCGCGATCTACCGTCGCACCGGAAAGGCACGAACGCCGTTCGAAGTGGTGACGGTCGAATGGTCGCAGACCGGCGATCCGGCATTTCGACGCGCTGCGCGTGTGTGCGAGGCGCGGCTGATGACGGTGCTGCGGCAAGAGGTCAACTACGAAATCCAGAAGGCGGCGAATCGTGCTCGATAACCTGAAACAACTTCACGACGGCATCGAGGCCGGCCTGCGTGCGCGCTTGCCCGATCTCGAACGCATCCACGCGTACCCGAAGATCGGCAAGTCGATCGAAACGCCGTTCGTCGCGGTCGAGCTGGCGGAGCTGGAGCCGGGACACGACGACGGAACGGGCCGGGTGCCGCTGATCGCGCGCATGCAGGCCCGCGTGATCGTCGACCCGCTGGTGGAGGATGCCGAGGTCCAGGTGCGCGAGTTGTCCGCGCGCGTGCTGCAAACGGTGCACGGGGCGACGTGGGGGCTGCCGATGACGCCCGGCAAACAGGTCGGGTCGGCGGGCGAAGATCCGTTCCGGCCCGAACTGGATACCTATCTCGTTTGGCTCGTCGAGTGGGTGCACGAATTCGACCTGGGCGATGCATACGAGCCGCCGACGAAGGGGCGAGCGGTGCTGTGGGGCGTCGATCCCAACACCGGGCCTGCGCACAAGGACGAATACTGGAATCCGGCGAATCTGGCGTGGGGGATCGTGTGAGCGACTTCGAGCTTGGCGAAATGGATCGCCGTATGGCGTGCCTGACGCAATCCGCGGTCGTCGAGGCGATCAAGTACGAACCGCCACGCGTGAAAGTGCGGGTCGGCGATTGGGTCAGCGACTGGCTCAAATGGCAGGCCGGTGCGGCCGGCAAGGTTCGGCATTGGCGTCCGCCGTCCATCGACGAAGAGGTTGCCCTGTGGGCACCGTCCGGCGATCTCGCGGGGGCGTTCGTCGCGCCCGGCTACTACACGGAGCAGCACGGCGGGTCCGGTAGATCCAGTCCGGACGAGACGGCGACCGACTTCCCGGACGGCGCATTCGAGCAGTACAACCATGCGAGCCATGAATATGTGCTGTCGGTGCCGGCCGGCGGTCGGATCGTGTTCCGCATCGGTGGCACGGAGTTCGAGCTGAAGGCGGACGGCGCGACGCTGCGCAGCGCGAAGCTGCTGGCGGATGTCCCGGACTCGACGTTCACGGGCAACACAACGACGGAGCAACTGCTGACGTTCAACGGCGGTATGCAGGGCAAGCCGGGCGAGGGCGGCGGTGTCGCGATGAAGATCGCGGGCGGTGCCGAATATACCGACGACGTTGTTGCCGGCGGTAAGTCGCTGACGAAGCACAGGCACCGCGAAGAAGGTGACGGCGAGCTGGTTAGCCCGCCAGTGTGAGCACAGCAAAGTAACTTTTGGCCCCGCCCGTGCGGGGCTTTTCGTTTGTGGGGGGGGTGATGGCGAAAGACGCACAGCAAGGCGGGGCGGTGGCACCCGTGACATTCATCGATACCGAGTTCCGCAGCCGCGTGATCGTGTTTCCGGACGGCTCGCACGTCGCCGTGCTGGCCGGCAAAACGGAAGTGACAGAGCCTGAGCATATCGCGTATCTCGATTCGCGCGGGTGCTTCAAGCGCATTCCGACGAAGGCGCAGTGATGGTCGCGCTGGTCGGTATGTGTCGCCGTACGGGCCGACTGATCGGCGGCCTGGATCATCTTGTGCAAAGCATCGCGGACATTCTGAGCACGCGCAAGGGAACCCGCCGCGAGCGACCCGATTACGGCTCGGATCTCCCTGCGATGGTTGACCTGCCCGTCACGCGCGGATGGATCTCGGCCGCGCAGGCGGAAGCCGCGCGCGCGATCGGTCGATGGGAGCCGCGCATTGCGCTGGATAGCGTGAAGGCGCTCTCTGTCGTGGACGGCAAAGTAACTTTTCGGATCGCCGGCCAATACAACGGCGACGATGTTGTATTCGAGGTGACGATATGACAGTGATCGATCTGTCGGCGCTTGATCCACCGGATCTCGTCGAAACGCTCGACTTCGAGGAGGTGTATCAGCGCAAGCTCGAACACTTCAAGAGCATCTATCCGGATTGGACGGCTGCGCTGGAATCCGATCCGGTCGTCAAGTTGATCGAGCTGGCGGCGTACGACGACATACGGTTTCGGGCGCGTGTCAACGATGCAGCCCGAGCCGTGTTGCTGGCGTACTCGACGGGCGCGGATCTTGAACACCTCGCGGTGCTCTGGAATTTGCAGCGGGAGACAGTCGATCCCGGTGATCCGGAGGCGCATCCGCCTGTCCCCGCGACAGTCGAGCGCGACGAGCGGCTGCGGTTGCGTACGCAGATGGGTATCGAGCGTTCGTCAACGGCCGGGCCATTCGGTGCGTATCGGTCGATGGCGATGGATGCATCGCCGGATGTCGCCGATGTGCGCGTCGATCGACCGGAGGGCGGTGTCGTTCGCGTCGTGGTGAAGTCGTACTCGAACGGTGGCGTTGCCAGTGCTGCGCTGCTCGACACGGTTCGCCGAGCGCTCTCTCCCGAAGATCGTCGGCCGCTCAATGACACGCTGCTCGTTGTGCCGGCCCGGCCGGTCGAATACGCGATCGTCGCCGACGTGTACATCGGGCGCGGGCCAGATCCGGGCGTCGTGCTTGCTGCGCGACGGCAGGATCTCGATATCGCAGTCGCTGCGGGCGAAGCGCTACGGGTTGGCATGCCTCGCTCGGCCGTAACCGGGGCGCTGCATCCCAAAGCGTCGGGTGTCGTGCGTGTCGATCTGAAGGCCCCCATGGCTGACGTGGTGTGTGCGATCGATCAGTTCGCCCGGTGTACATCGATCGTGCTGAATCCGAAGGTGAACGATGACGATTGAAGCACTACTGCCGACGAACCAGACGAGTCTAGAAGCGGCGCTCGCGCAGGTGATGCGGCCGTCTGTCGATCCGAACGTGATCCGCACGCTCTGGGATGCGGATCGCTGCCCGGCCGCTTTCCTGCCGTGGCTCGCGTGGTCGCTCGCGGTCGACGGATGGGAGCTGGCGGAGTCCGAAGAGGCGCGACGCGCGCTGATCAAGTCGTCTCTGGCGATCTATCAAAAGAAGGGCACGCCATGGGCGATCCGCGAGATCGTTCGTCGTCTCGGGTTCGGTGAGATCGACATTCAGGAGGGGCGGCAGATCAAGCGGCGAGACGGTTCGGCGAAGCGCGACGGTCGATATCTGCACGGCGGGTCGACCGCATGGGCCGAGTACATCGTGAAGCTGCGGCGGCCGGTGACGCGAGATCAGGGCGAGAACCTGAAGCGAGCGATCGAGCGTTACGCGCCAGCTCGCAGCCGGCTCGCATGGCTCGATTTTTCTGAGGTTGCAATCCGGCACAACGGTGCCGCGACGCGCAATGGTCAATTTACGCGAGGGGTGATCGGTACATGGCCAATTTGAAAGAAGAAAGTAAGTGGGAGGAAGGGGTCTACCAGTTCGAAACGTCGGACCCCGTACAAGGTGGTCCTGATGGGATCGACAACGTGCCGACGAAGCAACTTGCGAATCGGACGCGGCACCTCAAAGACCGGGCGGACGGCAACGACAAGCGGGTCGGCGAGGTCAGTGCGAAGGTCGATGCGCTCGGCAAGCGTGCCGACGAACTCGGTAACGACAAGCTGCCGTACACGGGCGGCACGTTGAAGGGAGTGCTTCGCGGGAAGGTCGGCGCAATCACGCCGAACAACGCAAACAACGCTGGATTCGGATTCGAGAACGATCCCGACACGGGTATGTTCTCACCGAGCGACGGATACCTTCAGATCGGCGCACAAGGTGTCTCGCACCTGGAGATTCAGGGCAATAACTGCTTTGTTGGGCCGGCCGCCGCGAGTGGTTGGCTTGCGCTGATCGCGGGCGGTGCCGAGCGGATGCGTGTCACTCGCGAGGGGCGCGTGCTTGTTGGAACGACGGCAGACAATGGTCGCGATGGCTTGCAGGTAGCCTACCGTGCCTCGTTCGCAAATGGGATTCAGATTACTGGTCTGGACGCGCCCAACGGTGGTCATCTTCGTGCGTGTGGTGGTCAGTACGGGGTGTTCTTCCGTCATGACGATCTTACGGCGTACTGGCTGCAAACAAAGAAAGGCGATCCGCTCGGCGGTTGGAACGATTACCGGCCGTTCTCTTGGGTTCTTGATACTGGGGTCGTGAACATTGACGGCACCGGTGCTGGCACTGTCCTCGGTGGGTCGGTCGAAATGCGTGGAGACCTTACGTTGAAGCCTTCGTGGGGCGAAGGCCGGCTTCGCTTTGGCGCGGTTGACGGCTATTTCTACGCGAATGCCGACAACGTCGGATGGTATTCGGCAACGAAAGGCTCGTTTCAGTATTTCTTCGGCAGTCGAACATTTTGTATCGATGGCAAACCGGTCTACCACACGGGCAATCTGACGCCGCTCGACCTGAACAACGGCGGGACGCTTAAAGGTGCGCTCTGGCTTGCTGCCGGCGCTCGGGTTTTCCTCTCGGAAGGCACGCCGCAGAATCCGTCGTTGACTTTCGACAAGGACGGTACTCCGGATACTGGTCTTTATCACATCGGTGACGGCTCTTTCGGCGTCACGTGTAACGGGATCGTCACAGCGCGATTCACTGCCGACAAGGGCACGATCTTTGATCGACCTGTGCAGGTGCCTACGCCCGCCGCTGGAGATAAGTCGGGAAGCGTCGCGTCGACGGCGTTTGTCGCCGATGCGATCGCGTCGGCGTCGATCGGCCAGATCATTTTCGAGGTGCGAAACAGTGTGCGGGCGGGCTGCTTGAAGCTCGACGGAGCGCTGCTCAAGCGAGCCGATTATCCGCAGCTCTGGGCGTATGCGCAGGCAAGTGGTGCGCTCGCAACGGAGAAGGATTGGGCCGCTGGTTGGTGGGGGTGCTTCTCGATCGGCGACGGGGAGACGACGTTCCGCATCCCCGAGTTTCGCGGCGAAGGTGTCCGGTGTGCTGACGGCGGGCGGGGTGTTGATTCTGGTCGCGGTGTCGGCTCGTGGCAGGACAGTCAAAACCGATCGCACGCGCACGGCGCCTCGGCGAGTGACGTCGGGGACCATTCACACAGCGCGTGGACGGATTCCCAAGGGTGGCACGGCCACAACGTGTCGCAGCAACCGCACTCGCACGGGTTTGGTCTCGGGTCGAACGGTGCGTATTCGACGAGCACCGGGCGCGGGTACGGCATGGACAACGGTCGCGCCAACAACTTGGGGACAGACGGCGCAACGATCCCGATTGGAATCGAGGGAAGCGGGGCGCACGGTCACAACGTTGGCATCGGGGGCGCTGGTGGTCACTCGCACGCAATCAGCGTTGCTGCTGACGGAGGCAACGAAGCGCGTATGCGCAATATCGCAGTGCTCGCCATGATCCGCGCATATTAAATCGTGAGGTAGAACATGCTTTGCAATCAATACGACAGTTTGACCGGGCAGTACATCGCGAGCTTTCTGGCCGATGTCGATCCGATGAATTCCAGCCGCTATCTGGTTCCCGCGTTCTGCACGCTCGAGCCGCTGCCCGAACGTGCGCCGCGCACGTGGCCGTTCTGGCGTGGCGACAAGTGGGAGATGCTGCCCGACTATCGCGGCGTGCGTCTCTATCGAACCGAGTCCGGTTTCGCGGCGGAAATTACCGTGGCAGGTGTGACGCCGGACGAAGCGGGCCTGACTGAAGAGCCGCGCCCTTCCGATGCACATGTGTGGCGTGATGGCGCGTGGGTGATCGACGAGCAGATCGTCGCGGACAAGGAGCGCGAAACAGCGATGAATGACTTTTTCGGACGACTGGAGAAAGCGCGTCGTCAGAATCTCGGCAAGTCCGATGCGCGTATCACGGGACGGATGTCCGATCTCGAAGAAGCGACGTTCGATGCGTGGGCCGACTACCAGATGGCGCTTTCCAGTGTCGTGGATGCTCCGACCTTTCCGAACGACATTGTCTGGCCGACCGAACCGGACCCGCGACAGATCCTCGCGAAGGTCGAGGCCGAGCGGATCGCGAGAGCCAAGCGCGAAGCTGAGGAAGCTGCTCGACGCGAAGCGGAAGAGCGTCAGGCAGAAGCTAACCGTGAAGCGATCGAAGTCGCGTTGCGCCGAGGGGTTGAGAAAGTACTCCTGGCCGACACGGTTCTCGATGATCAGGCGGCCCCGAAAGCACCCGGCGGATCGACCAAAAAGTAACTTTGCCGACGCAGCGTGCGTCGTTTCGTTTCAAGCCGCTCCGATGAGCGGCTTTTTTTATTTCCGGAGATCCGCATGGCAGCGACTTCCTTTTTTCACGGCATCACGACGACGATCGTCGACAGCGGTCCGCGCACGATTGCGGTGCCGTCGTCGTCGGTGGTTGGTATGACCGACACGTACACGCCCGGTCCCGATCTGGCGCAGCCGAATGTTCCCGTGCAGCTGACCAGCTACGGCGAGGCGGTGCGTGCGTTCGGCGAGAACAGCGCGATCGCGCGGGCAGCTCGCGCGATCTACGCGCAGAGCAGCGCGATTGTGATCGCCGTGGGGGTGCCGGCAGCGGCCGACGCGGCGCAGCTCACGTCGGCGATCATCGGTGGTGTGTCGGCCGGGGGCGCACGCACGGGCATGCAGGCGCTGCTCGACGCGAAGTCGCGCTTCAACGCACAACCGCGTTTGCTGGTCGCACCTGGGCATACGTCCAAGCAGCCGGTCGCGACGGCTGCCGACTCGCTCGCCGGCAAGCTGCGCGCGATGGCCGTGATCGATGGCCCGAATGTCGACGACGAGGCAGCGATCGCGTACGCGAAGAACTTCGGCAGCAAGCGCCTGTACATGGTCGACCCCGGCGCGAAGGCATGGAACAACGCGACGAACGGCGAGATCTCGCTGCCCGCGTCAACGTACGCGGCGGGGCTCTTCTGCCAGACCGACGCGAAGGTCGGCTTCTGGGCGTCACCGTCGAACAAGGAGATCGTGGAGATCACGGGCACGGGGCGGCCGATCGAATACCTCGACGGCGACGAGACGTGCCGCGCGAACCTGCTCAACAACGCGAACATCACGACGATCATTCGCGACGGCGGATATCGCCTGTGGGGGAACCGCACGCTGTCGGCCGATCCGAAATGGAAGTTCGTCACGCGCGTGCGCACGCTCGACATCGTCATGGATGCGGTTCAGGCCGGCCACAAGTGGGCGGTCGATCGCGGCATCACGGCGACGTACGTCAGCGACGTTACCGAAGGGCTGCACGCGTTCATGCGTGACCTGAAGCGTCAGGGCGCAGTGATCAACTTCGAGGTCTACCCGGACCCGTTGCTGAACACGGCGAGCCAGCTCGAAGACGGCAAGGTGTACTGGAACATCCGATTCACGGACGTCCCGCCGGCCGAAAACCCGATTTTCCGCTTCGAGGTCACGAACCAGTGGCTGACCGAAGTGCTGGATAACCAGATCTAAGGGAGGAACGATGATTCCGGAAACTCTGTACAACTGCAACGCTCATATCGATGGCCGCGGATACGCTGGCCGCGCGACGAGCATGACGCCGCCGAAGCTGAAGATCAAGACGGATGACTTCCGCGCGGGCGGGATGGACGCGACGGTCAAGGTCGATCAAGGCATGGAAGCGCTCGATGCATCGTTCTCGATGTCGACGATGGAATACGAGGTCCTGCGCTTCTTCGGTCTGGTCGATCAGGGCGCGTTCAACGGTGTATTTCGCGCGGTGTTCATGGATCGCAGCGGTAAGACGAAAAACGTCGCCGTGTATCTGCGTGGGATGCTGCACGAAGTCGATCCGGGCGACTGGAAACCGGGCGACAAGTACGAGGCGAAATACTCCGTGTCGTGCGACTACTACAAGCTGGAGATCGCCGGTGCGATTGTGCACGAGATCGATGTCTTCGCGTCCAAGCGCGTGATCAACGGTGTTGATCAGCTCGCCGAGGTGCGCAAGGGTCTTGGCATGTAGTTCCCACGTAGGTGTCATTGGACGGACACGCAGCAAAGCTACTTTGTTTAATTGATGGCGAGCCGATGGCTCGCCATTTTCTTTTCAGGAACCGCAATGGAAAAGGTCACGGTCAAGCTCAACTATCCGATCAAGCTCAACGGCGTCGAGTGCGACAGCTTCACGCTGCGCCGGCCGAAGGTGCGCGACATGCGAGGTGCGCAGAAGCTCGCGCCGAACGATGCCGAGCAGCAAGAGCTGATCTTGTTCGCGACGCTCGCAGATGTCGGCCCGGACGACATCGAAGAGATGGACATGGCCGATTACGAGCGCGTGCAGGACGCCTACTACTCCTTTCGATCCGTACGCCAAGCTGGACAGAAAGACGCTCAAGGCGCTGGCAAATCGGCTGGTGCGTGAATACGGCATGTCGCCGACATCGATTGACGAGATGACGGTCGACGACATGCTCTGGTGGTTGACGGATTGAGGGGGGCCGGGATGGCGAAAGACTTAGCACTTGGCATCGTGATCGGCGGGGCCGTCTCGGCGACGTTCGGCAAGGCGATCACCGACACATCGTCGAAGATCGACGCGATGAAGAAGCGGGCGAACGACTCGCGGCTCTGGCAGCGCCAGATCGGCGAGACGATGCGCCTGCAGGACGAGTTCCGTCGCCTTCATTTGGCGGGCGACAGCGCGGCGGATGGCATTCGCCGCAAGCTCGACAGCAATCTGAAATCGCTGCGAGACGCCGGCATCGAGGTCGGTCGGCTCGATCGCGCGTATGCGCAGCTCGGACGAACCGCTCGCGGACTGGATCTGAAGGTGGCAGGCCGCGAGCGGCTCGCGGCTGGCCAAGAGGCCGGGCGCGGTGTGATCGGCGATGCGATGAAGCTGACGGCAGCCGTCGCGGTGCCGGCGACGATCTCGGCGAACTATCAGGCGATCATTCGCGACATTGCGATCAAGGCCGGCATTGCGCGCACGCAGGAAGAGGCCGCGATGGCGACGCGGATCAGGCGTGACGCCGGGGCGAACGGTATCGGCCGCAACGAGCTGGCGGACGCCGTCAACCAGATGGTCGCAGGCGGCATGGATCTGGATCGCGCGCTCAACTTCGCGCCGCTGGTCGCGAAGTTCTCAATCGGCCAAGGCGCGACGACGGTCGAAACCGCGAAGATGATCCAAGCGCTGCAGCAGAACGCAGAGATCGTCGATCCGAAGCAGATGTCGAAGGCGCTCGAAGCGATCGCGTATCTCGGCAAAGAAGGGTCGTTCGAGTCGGTCGACATGGCGCGTTGGTTCCCGGTGCTGCTCGCCGAGATGAAGAAGATCGGCATCACGGGGCAGGACTCGGTGACGCAGCTCGGGGCAATGCTCCAGGTGCAGATGAAGACCGCCGGCAGTTCGGACGAGGCGGCGAACAACCTGAAAAACTGGTTTTCGAAGATCGGTTCGGGCGAGACCGAACGCAACTACGCGAAGGCCGGTGTCGATTATCAGGCGAAGATGCGCGAGGCGATCGGCAAGGGCTGGTCGACGCTGGAAGCGTCTTTCGTGCTCGCCCGCGCGTACATCGAGCGTGTCGACCCTGCCAAGGCGAAGCAGCTCGCAGCTGCGGCGAAGCAGTTCAATTCGGAGATGGACCCCGCCAAGCGTCAGGCGCAGATGGCCGCGTTCGCCGAGACGATGAAGACCGGCGACCTGTTCAACGACATGCAGGTCAAGGCGGCGCTGACAGCGTACATGCAAAACGCTGAGCTGTATTCGAACCTGAAGCGCAACGCGCAGCAGGCGAGCGGCGAGATCCAAAAGGATCTGGAGGCACGTCGCGAGACGTCCAAACAGATCTGGAGCGAGGTCGGGCAGCGATGGGACGACGCGATGCGCAGCATTGGCGACGCCCTACGGCCGATCACGGATCGCGTTGGCGAGGCGGCAAAGGGGGCCGGGAGCGGTATCCAGTCCGCCGCAGACAGCGCTCCGAAGGCGACAGCCGCTGTCGTCGGCATCGCCGGCACGGTGCTCGCAGTGCGCGGAGCAAAGGCACTTTGGGGCATCGGTCGCGGCTTGTTCGATATCGCGCGCGGGACGGTGCTGGCGCGTGGTGGTCGAGGGGGGGCAGGGCGTGCCGGTGGTGCGGGTGGCGTCGTCGGGCGCGCACTGGATGCAGTCGGAGGGGCTGCGAGCGCCGCTGGTGGCGTCCAGCGCGTGTTCGTCGTGAACATGCCCGGCGGTGGCGTCGATGGTGGCGGGCTTGGCGATCTGATGGGCGGTGGGCGTGCAGGTCGAGCCGCGCGTCGCGCGGCAGCTCGGGCGGGGCGGCTCGGAAGGATCGGGCGGGTCGTCAACGCGGGACGTGCGCTCTTCGGTCGGGTTGCGCCGTGGGCAGGAAAGCTGGCCGTCGCGGGGACCGTCCTGAAGTTCGGCCTTGCGGCTCGCGAAGCGTACGCCGTCGCGTCGAGCACCGATACGAACGATCGGAAGGCCACACGGTTCGCGGGCATCGCCGGCAGTCTCGCGGGTGGCGTGATCGGCGCGAAGGTCGGGGCGACGATCGGAGCGCTCGGCGGGCCGATCGGATCGGCGGTCGTCGGCGTGCTTGGCGGGGCACTCGGGACGTTTGTAGGCGACAAGGCACTGAGCGCCATCGCGAGCAAGTTCTTGGGCCAGAAACCCGACGAGACGCCCGCGAACGCCGAAGCAGCCGCCAAGGCGGCGAAGGCAGCAGAGACTCCGGCGGCTGATGCCCGGTTCGGGCCGCGTATCGATCAGACGAACACGTTCGCGCCGGTCTTCAACGTGAAGATCGAGGCGAGCGATACCGACATGGCTAACAAGTTTCTCCAACAGGTCAGTCCGCAGTTGACGCGGATGATGGAGGAGCAGCAGCGCAAGGCGAACAGTCGTACGGCAATGTTCGACGCGCCGCATATGTAAGGGAGGCGTCATGGATGTGTTTCGACAGATCTCGGGAGCAGCAACGCAGGCGGGGATCGCGACGGAGCGCGTGCGGCAGATGGTTCGCATATTCGATCGAAACCGCGCGGCGAGCATGGCGACGGTCGACATGCTGCAACGTCTCGCAACCGGCAATCTGAGCAGTGCGGCCGAGCTGCTGACCGGCGCGACAAGCGCGCTGTCGGTGGCATCGGACCTGTTTCCGCAGGTCGGCGCTGTCGTGCGTAGCTTCAACGCGACGCAGGCGTCGCTCGGCTCGATTCTGAAAGCCGTCGACGGATCGAATTTCCCCCTTGTGCGGGCTGCCGCCGACAGCGTCAAGTCTGCATTGGGCGGGGCGTGGAATCAGTTCAACGCGGCGGTGGGTCTGAAGGATTCGGCGGTGATGGACGTGATCAAGTCGACGGGCGTCGGCTCGATGCTGTCGGGTCTGATCGACGGTGCGTCGTCGAGCACGCCGCACCTGATGTCGATGACGACGGATGCCGGCGACGCATTCCACTTCAACCTGTCGACGGCTGCTCACGACAAGTTGCGACGAGCGACGCGATATCGCGTGGCGTCCCAGGAGCGCCTGAACCGTCAGGAGGCGCTGCAGCCCGTCAGCGAAGGGGGCGAGACGATCACGCTGTCGGGCGTCGTGTTCCCGTCGCTTGGGGCCGGTACGAAGCAGATCAGCCGGCTGCGTGCCATCGGCGGCAGGATGAAGCCCGTGCAGCTCACGACGGGCGACGGCGAAGTGCTCGGCCGCTGGCTGTTGCAGGCGATCGAAGAGGAGCAGGACGCGCTGCTCGCGGACGGCTTGCCGCGCAAGCAAACTTTCTCGGTGGAGTTCGGGCGCTATGGCGAAGACTTTAAGAACGTCTGACGGTGACGTGCTCGACACGCTCTGCTATCGCTTCTACGGAGCGCTGCAGGGAACGGTCGAGGCCGTGTACGAAGCGAATCCGGGGCTGGCGAATCGGCCGCAGCCGTTCCCGGCCGGCGTCGAGATCCTGATGCCGGATCTCGATGCGCCGCGTGCCGAGTCCGTCCAGCTCTGGACATAGTGAGGTGCGATGGAAGCGATTTTTCAGGTCGTCGCGAACGGCTCGGACGTGACGAAGGTTATACAGGATCGCGTGCTTGAGATCCGGTCGATGGACAAACCCGGTCTAGACGCCGACGAGTGCACGATCACGCTCGACGATCGCGACGGCCGCGTCGAGTTTCCGCCGAAAGGCGCGACGCTGAAGGTGTCGATCGGATGGGAGGGGCAGGGGCTGTCGATGCTCGGCGAGTACGCCGTCGACGAGGTTGGATTGCGCGGGCCGCCGGCCAGCGTCGTGATCCGGGGCAAGCCTGCGAACATGCGCGCGACGTCGAAAACGCAGCGATACGGGAGCTGGTCGAGCGCAAAGCTGGCCGACATCGTCGGCGACGTCGCGCGTCGTAACAAGTGGTCGGCCGCGTGTGACGTCGACGTCGTCGTGCCACGCATCGACCAGTTCGGCGAGAGCGATCTGCACTTCATCACGCGCGTGGCTCGCCAGTATGGGGCGACGGCGACGGTCAAGGCCGGCAAGCTGATCGTTTTGCCGCGCGGCGGCGGTAAGAGCGCGAGCGGCAAGCCGCTGCCGATCGTCACGCTCACGCCGGGCGACCTGCTCGATTACGACATCAATTTCCCCGACCGAGCGAGTTTCGCGGCCGTGCGCACGAAGGTGCATGACCGCAAGTCCGGGAAGAAGATCGATCTGACGATCCCGAACCCGGATGCACCGCCAGGTGCGTCCGCGGTGCATACCGAGCGCCATGCGTTCGCGAGTCCGGAAGCCGCGAAAGCGGGGGCGACATCGCGAATGGCGACGCTCAACCGGCACACGTCAACGAGCCGGCTGACGATGCGCGGCCGCGCAGATCTGTCGGCGGAAAAGACGATCGCGCTGAAGGGGTTCAAGACCGGAGTAGACGGTGAGTTTCTGATCGAGTCGGTCGAGCACACGTTCGCATCGCGCGGGTGGATCACGGTCGTGACTTTGAACGGAGGGAACAAGGGGAAAGCGAAGGTCGGGCACAAGAAGAAGTCGGGCAAGAAAATCACTCTGGTGGTGCCGGCGCCGCAGTAACGCGTCACGCACTGAATTTGCAGGCCGCTCACGGGCAACCGGGGCGGCCTTTCTTTTTATCGGGCAAGGGGAACCGATGCAAGACCACGAAAAAACGATTCTGGAGCTGATCGTCATGGGCGGATTGATCGGCATCGCGAAGGTGTTGGTTGGTAGCGAGCCGTTGTCGTTTCGGCTGGTTGTCGGCCGGGCCGTATTGGGATCGGCAACGTCGATGGTGGCCGGGCTCGCGCTGCTGCAGATCCCGGATCTGCCGCCGATCGCGCTGCTCGGTCTGGGGAGTGCGCTCGGCATTGTGGGGTCGCAGTACCTCGAAGTGCTGCTGCGCCGGAATGCGAAACGTGTGTTTGGAGGGAAGTGACGATGGCGCGAATCAGTGTGACGGCTGCGGGCGGAAAGAACCGTGTGGCGTTTCTCGACACCATCGCGGTAAGCGAGATCGGCTCGCCGCTGCTCGCGAAGTCGGACGACGGTTACAACGTCCTGGTCGGGGCGACGGCATCGCGCCCGCTGCTGTTTGCGAGCTATGCCGCGCATCCGAACGTGCTCAACCGACAGATCCGCGTGCCGTCGACAGCGGCCGGTCGTTACCAGATCCTCACGCGCTGGTGGCGGATCTATCAGGCGCAGATGAAGCTGCCCGACTTCGGACCGGTGTCGCAGGATCGATACGCGCTGCAGCAGCTGCGCGAGCACGGCGCATTGCCGTTGATCGATGCTGGCCGGTTTCGTGAGGCGGTGGCGAAGGTATCGAACGTATGGGCCAGTCTGCCGGGGGCGGGATACGGCCAGCACGAAAACGACATCGAGAAATTGCTGGCGGCGTATCGCGCAGCCGGCGGGGAGGTGAGCGCATGACGTGGATCGACCCGCGCATTTGGCTGCTCGTCGTTGCCGGCGTCATTGCCGGCGCTGCCTGCGGCTACTTCGAGGGACATCGCGACGCCGATCAATCCGCGAAGGTGGCGGATCAGATGCGGCAGATCGATGACCTGACGAACGAACGTAACGAATTTCGCCGCCGGTTGGCGGCACAACAGGAGATCGCAACTGATGCTGCGAAAGAACGTGATCAGGCGGCTGCTGATGCTGCTGTTGCCGGTGCTGCTGCTGACGGGCTGCGCAGGCAAGTCGCCGCACTCGTCGCCGACGTCCGGCGTGCCAGCGCTGCGGCCGGAAGCCCGGCAACCGGTGACGCCCTTGATCTGCTTGCCTACGTGTTCGGCCGGGCTGACGAGCGCGCGGGAGATCTGGCGAAAATCGCTGACGAGCGAGGCATTGCCGGCCGGCAGTGCGAACGCAGTTACGACGCGTTGATCGGCGACGCACAAGCCAATCTGCCGCAGTAACGCGGCAATCGAAGCCACGCAGCTTTGAGAGAAACAGGGCGACCGGGGAAATGTTCGCGCATTGACCCGGTCGCCTTTCCACTGAGCTAGCCAGTGAATCAGCCAAGGCCCTGCTTACCTACGTAGGCGGGCCGGATTCTACACCAAGTTTAAAAACGGCTTTCACAATGGCAAATCCCATCATTCCTTGGATCGGCGGCAAGCGCCGTCTGGCAGATCACCTTATCCCGCGTTTCCCGGCACATGACTGCTATGTCGAAGTGTTCGCGGGCGGGGCCGCGCTGTATTTCCTTCGGCCGCCGGCCAAAGTCGAGGTCGTGAACGACGTGAACGGCGAACTGATCAATCTGTATCGCGTCGTGCAGCATCACCTGGAGGAGTTCGTGCGCCAGTTCAAGTGGGCGTTGACGAGCCGGCAGGTGTTCGAGTGGTTGAAGCAGACGATCCCGGAAACCCTCACCGATATCCAGCGTGCGGCCCGGTTTTATTACCTGCAGAAAAGTTGCTTTGGGGCGAAGCTCGAAGGGCAGACGTTCGGGACAGCGACAACGACGCCGCCGGGTCTGAACCTGCTGCGTATTGAGGAGGAACTGTCTGCAGCGCATCTGCGGCTTGCGAACACGTTCATCGAGCGGCTGGATTGGGCGGCTTGCATCGACCGATATGACCGGCCGCATACGCTGTTCTACCTCGATCCACCGTATTACGAGACGGAAGGGTATGGCGTGGCGTTTCCGTTCGCCGAGTACGAGAAGATGGCTCAGCGCCTGCGGTCGATCAAAGGGCGCGCGATCGTGAGCCTCAATGACCATCCCGACATTCGGCGCGTGTTCGATGGCTTTCACATCGAGACCGTGCCGATTCAATACACGGTCGGCGGTGGGAGGGGCGTCGAACGAAACGAGCTGATCATTTTCAGTTGGGACGACGCGGCGCAGCCGGTCGGTCTGTTCTAGCGGACGGCTCGCCCGCAGGTCCGTTCCTGTCGCGCACCCCGCAATTCTGCGGGGTTGTTTGGCGGTAGGCGCATTGGCTAAATGTCACATTTGGTCAAGTCGCCTTCCGACTCTCGACATCGGTTGCTTGCTCGGGTAATAGTCGGATCATTAGAAACCGAGAGGGCCTGCATGTGAAGCGGAACTATCTCCGAGTCGGAGACCATTCGACCAGCGGCGGGGTGGTCGTCGACAGCATTCCGACCATGAGCTGCGAAGGGGTTGGGCTTACCTACGTTGGAGCCAAAGTAACTTGCCCGGCGTGCAAACGGATCGGCGTCATCGTTGCTGATGGGCCGCGTTGGCCGGGTGAATTGATGGGGCACCAAGCTGCATTGGAGGGCGATAAGGTCGCGTGTGGGTGTAGCCCGCTCCCGACCATGATTGCGTCGCAGTCGGCTATGTTTGAATCCTTTGAGTCGGATGCGCTCGTCAAAATGGGCTTCTCCGCATCAGGGGGACCAGTTGCGCTCGATCTCGGTACGCCCAAGCCTTCGGAGGGCTTCTGTCTCTCTTGCATGATTGCTGCGGCGAAGAATGCGGCCGCGATGATCGTACGCGGGTGAGCGGTGATGGATATTCAAGTCATCTTTTCGACATTGCAGCAGAGGGCGAGTCTTCCGCTTCGCCTGTTCGTGCTCGTGGACGGCCTGCTGTATTCGGAGCTTGGCGGGGCCGCACCGCAGAGGTCCGGCGAGTCAGTTATGGCGCTGCTTGATGGCACTCCAGATGCAACGCTCGCGGAGGCCGGCCCGTGGCTATTCGACTACGCGGCGATCGGGGCCAACGACCGCAGCGTGATTGGGCATTTGGCGCAGGGTGAATATGGGGTGAGCTGGATTATCAGCGCGTATCAACCGCACCAGCTCGCGGCAGAACTTCGCGAGCGGCTCGAAGGCATATTGCCGGATGGCCGGTCGGTAATGCTTCGCTATTACGACGCCCGTGTGATGCGGCATTTCGCACCTGCCCTTAGTCCGACCGAGCGGACGACATTTTTCTCCCCGACCTTCGACTGGTTGATCGAGATCGACGGGCAGCTCTTCAGGGCGCATCCTCATGCCGCTTAACCTTACTCCCGCCCACGTGTCTGCACTCGCCGAGGGCGAGGCTCGCAATTTCGTTGACGGCGTGCGCCGTGATCTGCTCAAGGCAGATCCTGCTTTGACGCAGGATATCGATCTTCATAACCGGCTCTGGGATGCATATCGTGCTGCTCGATCTCTCGGGATTCAGGATAGCGCGCATCTGGTTCAGTTCTTGAAAATGGAGGCGTATTCGCCGCACTTTTACGAGAAGCCGGCTGCGAAGGCATGGCTGACGAAACCCGGCCGTAGCGCCGATGAGCGTTTTCACGTCTACGTCCAAGAGATCACTTGGCGATCACAACATCCCGATAGCTTGAAAGGAGTTCCGCATGGCGGCACCGTTGATCCCTCTAGTGACAGCCGCAGCAGCGGAAGCGGGGCCGGTATTGTCGGCTATTGGAAGCGCTTTATTGGGGGGAGTGGCAGTAGCGGGGATCGGTAGCCTTCGGGGCGACGTCAGCAAGATGGACGAGCAGGCGAAGGCGAAAACGGAATCGCGGACAATGTCCGATTCCACTGCGCCTTGCAAGAAGTGCCCGCCCGAACAGACGGGCAAGCTTGTGCGGAGCCGACACGGCGCTAACTGGCCGGCGTACCGATATCAGGCGCGCGTAACCGGCTTTGCGTTCGATACGGAGAGCTGCCAGTGGAGCGACGAGTGGGAGTGGCTTGGAATCGATTTTGACGGGTTCAAGCCGCAAGAGTGCTTGCTGCAAGAGGCCAAGGGGAACTATGACCAGTTCCTTGATGGATCTATTCCGAAGTCCGAACAGTTCTTCAAGGGCTTTCGCCATATGCGCGATCAGGCGATCAAGCGCGCGATGCGGGTCAAGGCGAATCCGCCTACGCGGCTACGGTACTATTTCCAAGGGCCGTTGACCTATAGGCGGATGTCGGTATGGTTTAAGACCATGTCGATCGAGTCGGAGTATTTTCCGTAAATTCCTACCATCATGAAAATTGATTCCTTCATCAAGGCCGGCGGGATCGAGGTGTTCGCTTTCTCGCAAACACTCGCGAAGGTCGGTGCGATTGTTGATGTAATGGCGGCAGCGGCTCCGGAACTGTCGCGTCCGAATTGGCGAATGCAGGGCGATACGCTCGAAGAGGCGCAGACGGGCGAGGTGTACGCGGCCGACGGCCAGCCTAGTAGCACGGCGGTCGCGGCGCTGGAGAATGAATACCGAGGCGAGGAAACGTCGTCGCTCGGGATATGGGACGGTAGCGCGGACGATTCCATCGGCGCATCGGTCGAGGTCTTCGCGTGCGGTGGGCATTTCCCTGACACGGTCTCGCTCGGCGCTCGCGGGGCGTTCATCGAGCACAAAGATACTGTGGCGAGTATCGTGGTCAAGACCGCACAGGAGTTTTTGCCGGCCGTGATCTCGGCCGCGCCTGACGGTTATTCGGAGAAGCAGGCGTTTCAGGATCGTCCCGGTGTCGGTTGGATGATCTATCTGCCGGTGGAGCTGACCGTGCAGCAGATCCCCGAAGCGCAGGAGATCATTGCCGTGTTGTCCGCAGATGGGAAGAGGCGGCTCGGGACGATCCTTGTCAGCATCAAGGATGAGGTGTTTTCGGCCGACAATGAAGAGCACCTGGCCGTGGCGCACGACATCGAGGCGCGACTCATTTCGATGGACCTGTTGCCGCTTCTTGCCGAGATTTAAGGTCGGCCGGTAGCTGCATCGTAGTCAATCGAAGCGAGCGCCATCGATCATGCGGCGGAGCTGGTCGAGCGCGAAGGAATCGGGGTAGCCGTTCTTCTTCAGCTCCAGCTCGGCCGCGCAGACCATTTTCTCCATGAGCCGCAGTGTTCGGCGGACGTGCACGACTTCCAGCACGAAGCGTTGTTCGAGCGTCAGCGAGCGATGTTTCTTGAAGTTGGCCGCGCTCCACGCGTCGCGTAACTCCTCCCATGTCAGGCGTTGAAACTCGGGCAGCTTTGTTGCCTTGTCGGAACCCGGATCAGGTTCGCCGGGGACGTCGTAAAGCCTGCATTTCATCGCTTTGCGAGCACGCCACTCGTCGGAGAATGGCGCGACGTCCGCGCGAGGATTGCCCATTCGTCCTGCTCGCCTTATCTCTCTGTCGATCTTGTTCGACAAGCGGCGCAACGGTGCTGCGTATTGCAGCTCGTCGGCCCTGTCGAGGTACGCGATCATGCGCGTCGCGTCGCCGGTAAGCCCACTCATTTCGCTCATCGTGATTCGCAGGTGTAGCACTTCGAGAATCAGCCGATGGACGTCGGCGTACGTGCACGAGTTCCACCACTTCGACATCTCATCGAACTTGGGAGCGTCAAATGGGGGCAAGATCATGGCGCACATAAAACACTGTATGGATATACAGTTTATCGCGGAGTAAGATGGGGCCGTCAAGTCTCAAAAATGGGGGCGGGCAGTGTGCACGAATTACAAGGCGCCAGACGAAGACCCGGGCATTAACGAGCTGAAGATTGGGATCGGCGACCTGTATCGCCGCGACCCGTGGGAGCCGGACGTGTATCCGGACTATGCAGCGCCGATCGCATGGTCGGACGGTGATGGCCTTGGCGTCGTCAAAGCCGTGTTTGGTTTCTGGCCGAAGTTTATGCAGCCTGAGCGCGTCGACGACAACGGGAAGAAGCGGAGAAAGCTCGACACGGTCAATGCCCGTTCAGAAACGGTCGGTGAGTCCCGGCTTTACGGTAAGGCGTGGCGAGCTGGTCAGCGCTGCTTGATCCCGGTCCGATGGATATACGAGCCGTGTTACGAAACGGGCCGGAACGTCTGGCAGCGGATCGGGCTAACGGATTGGCAGCCGTATTGTGTCGCCGGCATCTGGCGGCGTTACGAAGATGCAGAAGGCCGCTCACTGATCGGCATGACCATGATGACCGTCAACGCTGACGGCCATGCCGTGATGGGGCGAATGCACAAGCCCGGCGACGAGAAACGATCAGTGGTCATATTGCGCCCGGCTGACTATGACGAATGGCTGCATACGACGAATGCGGAGGCCGCACGCGCGATGTTGCAACTGTATTCGGCCGATGAGATGGTTACGGAGCCAAAGTAACTTGCGCGCGCGTACGTACTGGAAATAACAAAACGCAAGCAATACCGCACAACGAACGGAGGGGATATGGCAGTTCGAGGCAGACCGCGCAAGCGCAGGGTGCTTACCGTAGTTTTCGACACCAATGCTTTGTTTAACAAGGGATATGATGTGTTAATGTGCCCGGCCGCGAGTGATCTAATCGGCCGGCATTCAGTTCACGGTGATTTGGACGTTCGTTGGGTCATCCCGGATATCGTACGTGGCGAGCGTGAGTATCAAATGCGGAATGAGTATCGAAACATCAGCTCGCATATCACAAGGGCGGAACGTCTGTTTGGCGGGCAATGGGGGATAACACAAGATGCGGTTGATCGACGTATTGCGGAGCGGATCAACGATGAACTGGCCGCGCTGCATATTGAAGTAGTTCCCTGTGATGCTGGTCGTGTGGATTGGGGTGACATGATGCGTCGGGCTTGCTTTCGCGAGCCGCCCTTTGAGCGGGGCCAGACAGAGAAGGGGTTTCGAGACGCCGTGGTATGTGAGACCTTTATTCAGTTGGCGTCAGACCT
Organism: Burkholderia sp. 22088; assembly: GCF_052045915.1. Taxonomy (NCBI): domain Bacteria; kingdom Pseudomonadati; phylum Pseudomonadota; class Betaproteobacteria; order Burkholderiales; family Burkholderiaceae; genus Burkholderia; species Burkholderia sp. 22088. Next base: position 154,417 of record NZ_JBQEPY010000019.1, on the reverse strand, counting down.
CGTAGGCGGAGATGCAATAGTGCTGGTCTCCAACGATCAGCTGATCAAGGAGCACATTGAGTCTCGTGGAGTAGCAGGCAATCGGGCGCGCGTTGTTGATGATCTGACGGCGCTGAATGATGAAATCCAATTGCGTGTCGCGCACGTCGACGAGAATACACAAGCACTCATTGAGCACCGTGCACAAATACTATTTTTCGATTGGGATAATCGTGACGATCCGTCAAGCTTGTGGGCGCGCGAGAATCTTTACGACCGAATCTGGAGGGAGCACGGCGACAAAATAAAGCAGGCTCCATCTGGCGTTGCACACGTCACACTAGAACAAGAGCTTTCGAATGCGAGGCTTGTTTCAAAAGTAGTGAATCGAGTTCACTTTGAATCAGTCTTCTCGATCCAATCGGCATTTCGGATATGGGTGCCTACGCCAGGTGTTCAGCAGGAGTCGACTGCAATGACACTTGCAAATCTTGCTGTAGTAGATCAGGCAGCTGTCGATCACCAATTGCCCAAGAATACCCTATCGGGTCTTCTCGGTATTCAGCAGCCAGCGGGAGAGTGGAGGCAAATTAAGAAGCCGACAAGGGATATGGTTTCCATTCGCTGGAGCGCGACTTTTACGAGGCATAGAACACTCACACGCGCAACAATCGATTCAATTGATTTTGTCGAGCCCCCAACTGGTGCACTAGCGTTCAATCGTGGCGTGGCTGGCGTGTCCGGTTGATTTTTTTGCGCTACAAATTTGCTACAGCAAGGGGTGGAAGCCTTATTGGACAAGCCTTGCGCTTATCATTCCATCCCCTGAACTACGGGGAGCGCCATGTCCGGGTGATCGCGCGGAAAACGCGAACCGGACGGCAGTGTGGACAGCGCGCAGAGTATAGCAAACGCGCGGCGCGTCGGCGGGGCGGAATGCACGCCGACGCGCGCGATCGCGCAATCAGCCGCGATCAGAACATCGTCGAATCAGAAATCGACGACAACAAAATCTTCCTTGCCCACGTCGCACAGCGGGCAGCGCCAGTCGGCGGGAATGTCGGCGAAACGGGTGCCGGGTGCGATGCCTTCGTCGGGCAGCCCTTCCGCTTCGTTGTAGACCCACCCGCAAATCAGGCAGACCCAGCTCTGGTATTCGGTGACTTCGCTCATGTGGCGCTCGGTAAAAATGGAAATCCGGTGATGCCGTCCGCGGCCTGGCCGGCGGGCGAAAGGCGCAATGGTACCGGAATTTCGCCGAACGGCTCTGCAACGTCGTTTTAAACGTACGCATCGCGAACAACGCAACCGGAACACGCATGCCGTACGTGCGGTGTATGCTTCCCGGGCTGTCCAACCATAAGGAGAATGCGATGCTGAACAAAAAGTGGATCGCGAGTGCGGTATGCGTGGCGGCGATGGCCGTGTCGACGGTCGCGCGGGCCGAGGCGCGCGTGTTTTTCGAAGCGCCGAGAGACGGCGCGACGGTGTCGAATCCGGTGCTCGTGAAGTTCGGGCTCGAAGGGATGGCGCTTCGGCCCGCCGGCGACATGACGCCGGATACCGGCCATCATCATCTGCTGATCGACGGCCGGCCGATTCCGAAGGGCGACGTGATTCCCGCTGGCGAACGTTCGCTGCACTTCGGCAAGGCGCAGACCGAAACCGAGCTCAGGCTGCCGCCCGGCCAGCACACGCTGACGCTGCAGTTTGGCGACGGCGCGCACCGCTCGTACGGTCCCGAAATGAGCTCGACGATCACCGTGAACGTCAAGTAAGCACGCATATCCGCGAGGGCGGCCGTGCCGTCCTCGCGACGGAGTGAGCCCGCGCCTGCGGGCGCGGGTGCCCGCCGCACGCGCGGCACTCGACCTCCGGCAACCGGCCCGCGCGACCGGTCTTGCACCTTATCCGTCCGGCCATACCGGTGCCGGCGCCCGCGACCGGTACAATGGGCGCTTCCGATTTCTCTCTTCGCCGTCTCCCCATGTCGCTCTATTCCATTACCGGCGCGCAGCTCGCGTTCGGTCACGTCGCGTTGCTCGATCACGCGGATTTCTCGCTGGAAGCCGGCGAGCGCGTCGGCCTGATCGGCCGCAACGGCGCGGGCAAGTCGTCGCTGCTGAAGATCGTCGCCGGGCTCGCGAAGCCCGACGACGGGCTGGTCACGCGCCAGCAGGAGCTCGTGACCGTCTATGTGCCGCAGGAGCCCGAGTTCGAGCCGGGCGCGACGGTGTTCGATGCGGTCGCGTCGGGGCTCGCGCACACGCGTGAAGTGCTCGAAGAATACGATTCGATCGCGCACCGCCTCGCGGATACGCCCGAAGGCGCCGAACACGATGCGTTGCTCGCGCGAATGAACGCGCTGCAGTCGTCGCTCGACGCGCACGACGCGTGGAACTGGCGCACGCGCGTGTCGATGACGCTCGCGCAGATCGGCCTGGCGGACGTCGACGCGCGCGTCGACGCGCTGTCGGGCGGGATGCAGAAGCGGGTCGCGCTGGCGCGCGCGCTGGTGCTGCAGCCAGACGTGCTGCTGCTAGACGAACCGACCAACCACCTCGACTTCGACGGCATCCGCTGGCTGGAGGAGCTGCTCGTCGCGCAGCGCGCGGGCCTGCTGTTCATCACGCACGATCGCGCGTTCCTCGACCGCGTCGCGACGCGCATCGTCGATCTCGACCGCGGCCGGCTGTTGTCGTACCCGGGCAATTTCTCGGCGTACCAGACGCGCAAGGCGCAGCAGCTCGAAGTCGAGCGCGTGGAAAACGAGAAGTTCGACAAGCTGCTCGCGCAGGAGGAAGTGTGGATCCGCAAGGGGGTCGAAGCGCGCCGCACGCGCAGCGTCGGCCGCATCGCGCGGCTCGTGCAGATGCGCAACGAGCGCGCGGAGCGCCGCAATTCGCAGGGCAACGTGAAGCTCGACGTCGCGCAGGGCGAGAAGTCCGGCAAGATCGTCGCGGAGTTGACCGACGTGACGAAGCGCTACGGCGGCCGCACGGTCGTCGATCGTTTCTCGACGACGGTGATGCGCGGCGACAAGATCGGCTTCATCGGCCCGAACGGCGCCGGCAAGACGACGCTGCTCAAGCTGATTCTCGGCGAACTGAAGCCCGACGAAGGCACGGTGCGCACCGGCACGAACCTGCAGGTCGCGTATTTCGACCAGATGCGCGCGCAGCTCGACCAGGAAAAGAGCCTCGCGGATACCATCAGCCCCGGCAGCGAATGGGTCGAGATCGGCGGCGTGCGCAAGCACGTGATGAGCTATCTCGGTGATTTCCTGTTCGCGCCGGAGCGTGCGCGTTCGCCGGTGAAGTCGCTGTCGGGCGGTGAGCGCAACCGGCTGCTGCTTGCACGCCTGTTCGCGCGTCCGGCCAACGTGCTGGTGCTCGACGAACCGACCAACGACCTCGACATCCCGACGCTCGAACTGCTTGAGGAGCTGCTGGCCGACTACGACGGCACGGTGCTGCTCGTCAGCCACGATCGCGCGTTCCTCGACAACGTCGTGACGTCGGTGATCGCGTCCGAGGGCGACGGCAAGTGGCGTGAATATGTCGGCGGCTTCACCGACTGGCAGATCCAGAGCGCGCGCGCGGATCAGCTCGCGCAGCAGGAAGCCGCGAAGCGCGCGGTGAAGGAGGCGGCGCCCGTCAAGGAAGAGCCGGCAAAAAGCGCTGCGGGCCGCAATGCGCAGCGCACGGTGAAGCTGTCGTTCAACGAGCAGCGCGAGCTCGATTCGCTGCCGGAGAAGATCGCCGCGCTCGAGGAGGAGCAGAGGACGATCAATGCCCGGCTCGAAGACGGTTCGATCTTCGCGAAGGATCCGCAGGAAGGCACGCGCCTGACCGAGCGGTTCGCGGCGATCGACGACGAATTGCTCGCGGCGCTCGAACGGTGGGAAACGCTCGAGGCGAAGCGCAAGCCGGCGTAATCCGCATGACGCGTCGCGCGGCCGGCGGCGGCCGCGCGCGATTGCGCGATTGGCGCGCCACGCGGAACCAGTAAAATACCGCGCGTCCCGGGCAGCGCAGCCAACGCCGCGCGCCCGCTTTCGGAGCAGTCCAAGCACACCGTTGTTTCGATTCGCTTTTTTACGGAACTCAACGTTTTGTCCACGACGTTATCCACACGAGGTGTGGACAACGTCCCGATGAATGACGAAATTCAGCGCCTATGTCAACGAAGAAACCCAGCGCGGCCTATAGCGAAGCATCGATCAAGGTGCTCAAGGGTCTCGAGCCGGTCAAGCAGCGGCCCGGCATGTACACCCGTACCGAGAATCCGCTGCACATCATCCAGGAAGTCATCGACAACGCGTCCGACGAAGCGCTCGGCGGCTACGGCAAGCAGATCACGGTCACGCTGCACGCTGACCAGTCGGTCTCGGTCGAGGACGACGGCCGCGGCATCCCGTTCGGCATGCACCCGGAAGAGGGTGTGCCGGTCGTAGAGATCGTATTCACGCGCCTGCACGCAGGCGGCAAGTTCGACAAGGCCGCGGGCGGCGCCTATACGTTCTCGGGCGGCCTGCACGGCGTCGGCGTGTCGGTGACGAACGCGCTCGCGACGCGCCTCGACGTCACCGTCTGGCGCGACGGCAAGATCGCGGAACTCGGCTTCGCCGAAGGCGATGTGGTGAAGCCGCTCACGACGCAGGGCGCGGGCCGCGGCGAAAAGAAATCCGGCACGCGCGTGCAGGTGTGGCCGAATCCGAAGTACTTCGATTCGCCGAACCTGCCGCTCGGCGAGCTGCAGCGCCTGCTGCGCTCGAAGGCCGTGCTGCTGCCGGGCGTCGAGGTCGTGCTCGTCAACGAAAAGAGCGGTGAGCGCCAGACGTGGAAATATGAAGACGGCCTGCGCGGCTACCTGCTCGACGAAATGAACGGCAGCGAGTTGCTGATCCCGTTGTTCGAAGGCGAGCGTTTCGCCGATTCGCGTTCGGGCGACGACACCTTCGCCGAAGGCGAGGGCGCGTCGTGGGTCGTCGCCTGGAGCGAGGAAGGTTCGCTCGTGCGCGAGTCGTACGTGAACCTGATCCCGACGCCGGCCGGCGGCACGCATGAATCCGGCCTGCGCGACGGTCTCTACCAGGCGGTGAAAAGCTTCGTCGAACTGCACAACCTGCAGCCGAAGGGCGTGAAGCTGCTCGCGGAAGACGTATTCGCGCGCGTGTCGTTCGTGCTGTCGGCGAAGGTGCTCGATCCGCAGTTCCAGGGGCAGATCAAGGAGCGCCTGAACAGCCGCGACGCGGTGAAGCTCGTGTCGTCGTTCTCGCGTCCGGCGCTGGAGCTGTGGCTGAACCAGCACGTCGAGCACGGCAAGAAGCTCGCCGAACTCGTGATCAAGCAGGCCCAGGCGCGCACGCGCGCGGGCCAGAAGGTCGAGAAGCGCAAGAGCTCGGGCGTCGCGGTGCTGCCCGGCAAGCTGACCGACTGCGAGACCGAGGACATTACGCGCAACGAGCTGTTCCTCGTCGAGGGCGACTCGGCGGGCGGTTCCGCGAAGATGGGCCGCGACAAGGAATACCAGGCGATCCTGCCGCTGCGCGGCAAGGTGCTGAATACCTGGGAAACCGAGCGCGACCGCCTGTTCGCGAACAACGAGGTGCACGACATCTCGGTGGCGATCGGCGTCGATCCGCACAGCCCCGATGAAAGCGTCGACCTGTCGAACCTGCGCTACGGCAAGATCTGCATCCTGTCGGACGCGGACGTCGACGGCTCGCACATCCAGGTGCTGCTGCTCACGCTGTTCTTCAAGCATTTCCCGCAACTGATCGAGCGCGGCCACGTGTGCGTCGCGCGGCCGCCGCTGTTCCGCGTCGATGCGCCGGCACGCGGCAAGAAGGCGGCGCAGAAGCTCTATGCGCTCGACGAGGGCGAACTGGAAGCGATTCTCGACAAGCTGCGCAAGGACGGCGTGCGCGAGACGCAATGGAGCATCAGCCGCTTCAAGGGGCTCGGCGAAATGAGCGCCGAGCAGCTGTGGGATACCACGATGAACCCCGACACGCGCCGCCTGATGCCGGTGAAGCTCGGCGAACTCGACTACGAGGCGACCGTCGCGCGCATGACGATGCTGATGGGCAAGGGCGAGGCAGCCGCGCGACGCGGCTGGCTCGAGGAAAAGGGCAACGACGTCGAAGCGGACATTTAAGCCGGGAATCCGCGCGGCCGGGCATGACGCCCGGCCCGGCCTCACGCCACTTACGAATACGGAATTCAGATGGACGACAACACCTCCGATCTCTTTGCCGACTCCGGCGCGCCAGAGAGCGATGCGCTGACGCTCGGCAACTACGCGGAGCAGGCGTATCTCAGCTACGCGGTCAGCGTCGTGAAGAGCCGCGCGCTGCCCGACGTGTGCGACGGCCAGAAGCCGGTGCAGCGCCGGATCCTGTTCGCGATGAACGAAATGGGCCTCGGCCCGGACGCGAAGCCGGTGAAGTCGGCGCGCGTCGTGGGCGACGTGCTCGGTAAATACCACCCGCACGGCGACCAGTCGGCGTACGACGCGCTCGTGCGTCTCGCGCAGGATTTCTCGCTGCGCTACCCGCTGATCGACGGGCAGGGCAACTTCGGCTCGCGCGACGGCGACGGCGCGGCGGCGATGCGATACACCGAAGCGCGGCTCACGCCGATCTCGAAGCTGCTGCTCGACGAGATCGACCAGGGCACGGTCGACTTCATGCCGAACTACGACGGCTCGTTCGAGGAGCCGAAGACGCTGCCGAGCCGCATGCCGTTCGTGCTGCTGAACGGCGCGTCGGGTATCGCGGTCGGCCTCGCCACCGAGATCCCGTCGCACAACCTGCGCGAGGTCGCGGCGGCGGCGGTCGCGCTGATCCGCAATCCGAAGCTCTCGCATGCGGAGCTGATGAACCTGATCCCCGGCCCGGATTTCCCGGGCGGCGGCCAGATCATCTCGAGCGACACGGAAATCGCGGCGGCCTATGAAACCGGCCGTGGGAGCCTGAAGGTGCGCGCACGCTGGAAGATCGAGGATCTCGCGCGCGGCCAGTGGCAACTGGTCGTCACCGAGCTGCCGCCGAACACGTCGGGCCAGAAGGTGCTCGAGGAAATCGAGGAGCTGACGAACCCGAAGCTCAAGCTCGGCAAGAAGACGCTCACGCCCGAGCAGCTCAACACGAAGAAGGCGATGCTCGACCTGCTCGACGCGGTGCGCGACGAGTCGGGCAAGGAAGCGGCGGTGCGGCTCGTGTTCGAGCCGAAGTCGCGCACGATCGACCAGACGGAATTCGTGAACACGCTGCTCGCGTACACGAGCCTCGAGTCGAACGCGACGCTGAACCTCGTGATGATCGGCGCCGATGGCCGGCCGGGCCAGAAGGGCCTGCTGACGATCCTCGACGAATGGGTGAAGTTCCGCCAGCTGACGATGACGCGCCGTTGCCGCCATCGTCTCGCGAAGGTCGACGACCGCATCCACATCCTCGAAGGGCGGATGATCGTCTTCCTGAACATCGACGAGGTGATCCGCATCATCCGCGAGTCGGACGAGCCGAAGGCCGCGCTGATGAGCGCGTTCGGCCTCAGCGAACGGCAGGCGGAAGACATTCTCGAAATCCGGCTGCGCCAGCTCGCGCGGCTCGAGAAGATCAAGATCGAGAAGGAACTCGAAGCGTTGCGCGACGAGAAGGCGAAGCTCGAGGAGCTGCTCGCGAACGAGAGCGCGATGAAGCGGCTGATGATCAAGGAGATCGAGGCCGACGCGAAGCAGTACGGCGACGATCGCCGCACGCTGATCCAGCAGGAAAAGCGCGCGACGTTCGAGGCGAAGGTGGTCGACGAACCGGTGACGGTGGTCGTGTCGCAGAAGGGCTGGGTGCGTGCGCTGAAGGGCCACGGGCTCGACCCGGCAGGTTTCACGTTCAAGGCCGGCGACCATCTGTACGCGGCGTTCCAGTGCCGCACGCCGGACCGCCTGATCGCGTGGGGCAGCAGCGGCCGCGTGTATTCGGTCGACGTGTCGGTGCTGCCGGGCGGGCGCGGTGACGGCGTGCCGGTCACGTCGCTGATCGAGCTCGAATCGGGCTCGCACCTGATGCACTACTACGCGGCGCCGGCCGACCAGCAACTGCTGCTCGCGTCGAGCAACGGTTTCGGCTTCCTCGCGAAGGTCGGCGACATGGTGAGCCGCGTGAAGGCCGGCAAGTCGTTCATGACCATCGATGCGGGCGCGGTGCCGCTCGCGCCGATGCCGGTGCTGCCGAACGCGACGCAGGTCGCGTGCCTGTCGAGCGGCGGCCGCCTGCTGGTGTTCGGGATGGACGAGATGAAGACGCTGTCCGGCGGCGGTCGCGGCGTGATCCTGATGGCGCTCGACGACAAGGAAACGCTCGTCCAGGCGCTCGCGATCGATCCGGCCGGCGTCGTGCTGATCGGTACCGGCCGCGGCGGCAAGGCGCAGGACGAGACGCTGTCGTACGCGGGGCTGGCGCCGCACGTCGGCAAGCGCGCACGCAAGGGCCGCGCACCGGAGACGAAGCTCAAGGTCGTCAACGAGCTGCGTCCGCTGCTCGGCTGACGCGACGCACGATCGGCCGGCCGGTTCGGCCGTGATCGAAGGCCGCACCTCCGCTTCGGCGGGTGTGCGGCCTGTTCTTTTTGAGCGGGGATTCGGGTAAGCAAGCGTGGCGCTGTCACGCGGAACTTGCAAAATAGTGTGAAATCGCGCCTGGGGTCTGAACCGGGCGGCGACAATCCGGTCGAACGTCGCTCGATGCCGCGTGCGACGCGGCCGTTCGCCGTACCCCACTCCTCACAGGATTGCCGTCATGTCCCATGCTGTCTCCGTCGCGCTGTTTCTTCATCTGCTGGCCGTCGCCGTGTGGGTGGGCGGGATGGTCTTCGCCAACTTCTGCCTGCGTCCGGCGCTGTCCGACCTGTCGCCGCAGCTTCGGTTGCCGCTGATCGAAGGCGTGTTCGGCCGCTTCTTCAACTGGGTGTCGGGCGCCGTGATCGTGATCCTGCTGTCCGGCGGCTTCCTGCTCGTGGAATTCGGCGGCGCGCACGCAACGTGGTCGCTGCACGCGATGGCCGGGCTCGGCGTCGTGATGATGCTGATCTTCGGGCATATCCGGTTCGCGCTGTTCCCGCGCATCCGTCGTGCGGTGCAGGCGCAGAAGTGGCCCGACGGCGCGCGCGCGGTGAATACGGTGCGCCTGCTCGTCCTCGTGAACCTCGTGCTCGGCGTCGTGACGATCGGCGCGGCGGTGTTGTCGCGCGGTTTCTGACCTGTCGGTGCCGGCCGGCGCGCAGCCGCCGGCGCATCGGCCTGCGTCGCTACGCGGCCAGCATCGCATCGAGCAGCCACGAGCCGACCGGGCCGAGCGGCCGGTTGCGCGACCAGACCGCATCGACCCGCACGCGGCGCGGCCAGCCGCGCGCACGTAGTTCGCACAGGCGATCGCGCGCAAAGTGGTCGACCATCCAGCGCGGCAGTTCGGCCCAGCCGAACCCCTGCACGGCCATCTCCAGCAGCATCAGGTAGCTCGGCGCCAGCCAGTGATGCGTGCCGACGACGATCCGGTCGCCGGTGCCGCGACCTTCCGGTTTCACATAGGTATTGAGGCGCAGTTCGCGCACGTCGCGCAGCGCGGCGTGCGGCACGTCGGCGTCGCCGTATTCGGCGAGCGCGTGCATGCGGCCGACGAACAGCCCGATCTCCGATTCCTCCGCGATCGTCGCCGCGCCGATGTCGGCCGGGTAGGCCGCGCGCGCGGCCATCAGCCCGAGCTGCGCGCGTCCCTGCTGGATCAGGTCGAGCACGTCGTCGTGCTCGGCGATCTGGCATTCGAACTCGAGCGCCGGAAAGCGCCGCTCGAGCGCCATCAACGTTTCCTCGTAGCGCTTCGACTGGTACGTATCGGACACGACGAGCGTCAGCCGCGCTTCCTCGCCGCGCGCGAGCCGCGCGGCCGTGCGGTCGATTGCTGCGCCGGCCTCGAGTGCGCGCTGCACCTGCGGCAGCAGCGCCCGCCCGGCGTCGGTCAGCGTCGGCGTGCGCGTCGAGCGGTCGAACAACTGCACGCCGAGATCGATCTCGAGGTTCGCGATCGCCTCCGACACGGTCGACTGGCGCTTGCCGAGCTTGCGCGCGGCGGCCGTGAACGAACCGAGCAGCGCGGCTTCGGCGAATGCGAGCAGGGCTTCGGGGGCGTGGCGCATGCGGCGCTCCTGATGGCGTTATATCGGAAAAACCGATGATATCAAACTGGATTCATACGGTTGTGCCGATCAAAATGGCCGCCATCAACGAAGCAGACGAATCGGAGGGAATCATGAAACAGGTCAACAAAACGGTGACGGAACGGCTGCTGCATGCACTGACGTTCGAACTGGTCGCGATCGCGCTGTGCGCGCCGCTCGGCGCGTGGCTGCTCGACATGCCGGTGTCGCACGTCGGCGTGCTGACGGTGATGGTGTCGCTGATCGCGATGGCATGGAACATGGCGTTCAATACGCTGTTCGACCGCGTCGAGCGACGCGCGGGGTGGTCGCGCACGCTCGGCGTGCGGATCGCGCATGCGGCCTTGTTCGAGCTCGGCCTCGTCGTGCTGGTGGTGCCGGTCGCCGCGTGGTGGCTGAACGTGAGCCTCGTCGAGGCGCTGCTGCTCGACCTCGGTATCGTGCTGTTCTTCCTGCCTTACACGTTCGCCTTCAACCTTGCGTACGACGCGCTGCGCGCCCGCTGGATGGCACGCCGGGTCGCGGTGCAGGCGGGGTGAGGACGGGCGAATGCCGGTCAAGGCCGACGGGGCGGCGGCTGGCGCCCGTCAGCGCGCGGCGGCCCACAGCCACACGCCGCACGCAACCGCGACCGTGCCGTACACGGCATAGACGGGCACCTTGAAGCGCGCGAAGCAAAGCGTCGCGAAGGCGCCTGTCAGCCAGTAAACGGGGTCGGCCGGTTCGCGGTGCAGGATCCTCACGACGGCGACGACGAGAAAACCCGTGGTCGCCGCGCGCAGCAGGCGCATCCCGTGCTCGAAACGCGAATGGCGCTTGAGCCGGGACAGATGGTTCTGCGCAAATACGACGAGGCAGCCCGACGGAATGAACAGCGCGGCCGTCGCGAGCAGCGCCCCGACCCAGCCGTCGGTCAGGTAGCCGAGAAACGGCACGACGTTCAGCAGCGGCCCGGGCGCGACGGGCGACAGCGCGAACGCAAGCGTGAAGTCGTGATCGGAGATGCCGGTTGCCGGCGTGACGAACAGCGTCTTGAGCACGGGCAGCGCGGAAAAGCCGCCGCCGAACAGCGTCATGCCGGCGCCGGCGAGGCGCGGCCACAGCAGCGTCGCCTGGTAATCGCCGGGCAGCGGCACCGCGAACAGCGTGACGAGTACGCCGAGCAGCACGAGCAGGTTGCGGTCGCGGGCCGACAGCGTGAAATCGACCGCGTCGCGCTGCGGCGGCCCGGTCAGCCAGCCCGCCGCGAATGCGGCGAAAAGAATCCCGACGAAAGCGGCCGGATTATGCGCGAAAGCAAGCAGAATCGTCGACAGCGCGGCGATCAGCTGTTCGCCCCGTGTGCGCGCGAGCGAGCGCAACTGCTTGACCCACGTGACGCCGATCAGTGCGGCGAGCACCATCCCGAAGTGATTGATCAGCATCGGCGCCGCGAGCGAGCGCACGAATGGCGTGCGATAGAAGATCGCGAACAGCGTCATCAGGATGGAGAAGGGCAGCACGCTCGCGATGCCGGCAACCCATGCGCCGACGCGGCCATGCAGTATCTGACCGACCTGTACCGCCACGTTGCAGCCTACGGGGCCCGGCACGAGCCAGGCCAGCGCGACGAGATCGCCGAATACGTGAGGCTCGATGCGCTGCAGCCGCTCCACGTAGTGGCGTTCGAGCTGCGCCATCATCGAAAGCCCGCCCCACGAGACCGCCGAAATGCTGGCGACGACCTTGAACAGGTCCCACAGGGAAGCCTGTGCCTGTTCGACATCAGCGGTCGCTTCGATTTCGACGGTTGTCATCTTGGTAGTGTGGGCTCGGGGCCCGATCTCTCGCGTATGGCCATGCCGGCGGCCCGCCGACACGTTGCCCCTCCCGATTGTCCGCCGCGCATCGTGACACGACCATGAGCGAAAACGCTAGTTCATGAACCAAACAATCGGATCGGAAAACGAAACAATGACGGTGCACGCAACGCCCGCCACGGCTACGGTGCGCTTACGCGCCCGTGCTGCCCGTCGCGCGGTGCGCGATCACGTTCGGTGAATCGCTGCGCACGCCGAAGCGTGCGATCAGCGCGGGAATCGCATCGGCCGGCACCGGTCGCGAGAACAGGAAGCCCTGCGCCTCGATTTCGCCGAGCGCGGACAGCCACGTGATCTGCTCCTCGGTTTCCGTGCCCTCGACGACGACGGTCAGCCCGAGCGAGCGCGCGAGATGCACGATCGACGACACCATCACGCACACGCTGCGATCGTTCGGGATCGCCTGCACGAACGAGCGGTCGACCTTCAGCGTGTCGACGGAGAAGCGGTGCAGGTACGACAGCGACGAATAGCCGGTGCCGAAATCGTCGAGTGCGATCCGGATGCCGAGTTTCTTCAGTGCGACGATCTTCTCGGACACGAGCTCCGGATATTCCATCATCGCGGTTTCGGTGATCTCGATTTCGAGCCGGTTCGCGTCGATGCCGGTTTCCTGAAGCGTGCTCGAGATCGTCTCGATCAGGTCGCCGCGCCAGAACTGCACCGGCGAGATGTTGACCGCGAGCGTCAGCGTATCGTGGCCCTCGTCGCGCCAGCGCGCGATCTGCTCGCACGCGGTGCGGATCACGAAGTCGCCGATCGGCACGATCAGGCCGGTCGATTCGGCAATCGAAATGAATTCGTTCGCGGAGATGATCCCGTGCTCCGGGTGATCCCAGCGCGCGAGCGCCTCGAAGCCGGTGATGTGGCGGTGCGTGAGGTCGATCTTCGGCTGGTATGCGAGGAACAGCTGCCCCTCGGCGAGCGCGACGCGGAGTTGCTGTTCCCAGCGCATCAGGTGGTCGGCGCGGTGCGACAGGTGCGGCGCGTAGAACTGGTAGCAGTTCTTGCCGGCGTCCTTCGCGCTGTACATCGCGAGATCGGCCTTCTTCAGCAGGTCGATCTCGCTTTCGTTCGCGACCGTGTGCAGCGCGATGCCGATGCTCGCGTGCAGGACGAACGAGCTGCCGCGCACGTCGAACGGTTCGCTGAACATCCGGATGATCGCTTCCGCGAGCCGCACCGCGCGCCGCTCGACGTCGTCGCCCTTCATCACGACGACGAACTCGTCGCCGCCGATCCGCGCGAGCGAGCCTTCGTCGCCGACCGCATCGGCCAGGCGCGACGCGGTCATCTGCAGCACGATGTCGCCGGCGTTGTGGCCGAGCGTGTCGTTGACGGTCTTGAAGTTGTCGAGGTCGATGAACAGCAGCCCGAGCCGCGACAGGCTCGTCGGCATCGACACGTCGTTGCGCAGCCCGCGCAGCGTCGCATAGCGGTTCGCGAGGCCGGTGAGCAGGTCGTATTCGGCGAGCTGCGTCATTTCCCGCTCGCGGCCGAGCAGCTTGCCGATCAGCCCCGTCGCGACGCCGAAGAACGCGAGCATCGCGAGCGTGATGAAGCTTGTCATCAGCAGGTAGACGTTGCGCGTGTGGTAGTAGTCCGCGAATTCCTCGGTCTGCGACAGCCCGACCATCACCGCGAGCGGGTAGCCGTCGAGGTGGCGGTACGACACGATGCGCGTCACGCCGTCGATCGGGTCGATGATCGTGCCCGTCACGCGCTCGGCGATCGGGTAGACGCCCGACGCCGAAAACGCGCCCGGCGCGTTGCTGACCGAGCCCGTGCGCCGCGCGAGCACGCCGCCCGTATCGGACACCACCGCGATCACGCCTTCCTTGCCGATCGCCGCGTTGTTGTAGAAGTCGTTCGTGAAGTAGCTCGGGTCTTCCGACACGACGACGATGCCCGCGAAGCTGCCGTCCGGGTTGTTCAGGCGGCGTGTCATCTGCAGCGTCCAGTGGCTCGATACGCGGCCGAGCACGGGCTTGCTGATGAAGAGGCGGTCGTCGTTGTGCGCGAGGTGGACCTTGAAGTGCTCGCGGTCGGACAGGTTGATCGGCTGCGGATGCAGCTCGGCCGTGTTCGCGAACAGGATGCCCTTCGCGTTGACGAGCGACACCTGGATCAGCGTGTCGCTCGGCACGACGCCTTTCTCGACGGCGCTCGCGAGGTTGAAGCGCGCGGGCGACTTCTCGAATTCGAACTTGACGAAGCGGGTGATCTGGTCGACCTGGTGGATCGCCTTGACCGTATGCTGCTCGAGCGCGGAGGACAGGATCGCCGCGGAAGCCGCCGCCTCCTTGTAGGCGCTGTCCTTTTCCACCGAGAGACGCGCGATGATCACAGCCCACAGCAGCGCAAGCGCCAGCATCCCGAGCAGCGGGATCGCAAATAGCGCACGCCGGCGCGATTTGCGCGGCGCGCGAAGCGGCCGGGTCGGCGGCGTGTGGTTGGACCGGGCGGAGCTCATCGAAGAGGGTGGCGTCCTGCTCGCGTGCGCCATCCGTCAGGATGGCTGGCTATGGTTCGGGTTGTCCCGACGTCTGTTCGTTCGCGGGACACGCAACCATGGACAGACCTCCGAAACAACGGATTAGGCCCGATATTACTGGCTGGAACGTTTTTGCGATAGTTGGGCGAAGCGTAGGGGGCGCCGGGCGGGCCGGCGCCATCGCACATCGCGAAATGTCACACGGGTGACAGGAAGGTGCCGTCGACGACCGTGACGACGTGGCCGCCGATCCAGGTGGTGCCGTCTTCGGCATAGCTGACGAAGATGCGGCCGTCGCGGCCGATCGCCGTACCCTGGCGGGCCGTATACGACGGGCCGGGGCGGCGCTCCTGCCGCGTCAGCAGCCCGGCCAGCGCGGCGTTTGCGCTGCCGGTGACGGGATCCTCGCCGAAGCCGAAGTTGCCGCCCGTCATCAGGCAGCGGATTTCGAACGTCGCGGGACCGCCTTCGGCGTGCGGGGCGTAGACGGCGAGGCCGTCCATGCCGTAACGGTGCGTGAGCGCCTCCAGCGCGGCCGGATCGGGCGACAGGCCGATGCACGCGTCGGCCGACTTCAGCCGCACGACCAGCCACGGCGCGCCGTTGTCGACCGCGCACGGCTCGGCTTCCAGGTCGATCGCGTCGCTGCGCAGCGCGGCAGCCAGCGCCGCGTAGTCCGAACGGTCGAGCGGCGTGACGCGGGCCGGCGGCGCGGCGAACGCCCAGCCGTCGGCCTGCTCGCGCAGCGCAACCAGGCCGACCCCGCACTGCTGGATCAGCCGGCCCGGCGTACGCGGCCGCGCGCCGCTTTCCAGGAACGCATGCGCGGTGCCGAGCGTCGGGTGGCCGGCGAACGGCAGTTCACCGGCCGTCGTGAAGATCCGGACGCGGTAGTCGGCTTCCGGATCGGTCGGCGTGCAGACGAACGTGGTTTCCGACAGGTTCGTCCAGCGGGCGATCTCGAGCATGGCGTCGTCGTCGAGCGAATCGGCGTCGAACACCACGGCGAGCGCGTTGCCCTTGAACGGCACCGACGTGAACACGTCGACCTGCTTGAAGCGGACGAGACGGCCGGGCACTGCGTTGCGCCCGTTACGCAACTTCGGCGATCAGCTCGATCTCGACGCACGCGCCGAGCGGGATCTGCGCGACGCCGAAAGCCGAGCGTGCGTGCTTGCCCGCGTCGCCGAACACTTCGGCGATCAGTTCCGACGCGCCGTTCGTCACGACGTGCTGTTCGGTGAAGTCGAGCGTCGAGTTGACGAGGCTCATCAGCTTGACGATGCGCGTGACCTTGTTCAGGTCGCCGGTGTGTGCGTGCAGCGTCGCGAGCAGGTCGATCGCGATCGAGCGCGCGGCCGCCTTGCCGTCTTCCGTCTGCAGATCCGCGCCGAGCTTGCCGGCCCAGACCTTGCCGTCCTTCTTCGCGATGTGGCCCGACAGGTAGACCGTATTGCCGCTTTGCGCGCTCATCACGTAGGCGGCGGCCGGTGCGCCGGCGGTCGGGAGCTCGATGCCGAGCGACTTCAGCTTGTCGTAGACGTTAGCCATGGATTCGATTCCTCGTAGAGAGTCGTGACAGGAAAAAGGGGATCAGAGGCGCTCGCGCAGCAGCTTGCCGAGGCGAGCGACGCCTTCCTCGATCTTCTCGGGCGGCACCGTCACGAACGACAGGCGCAGCGTGTTCTGCTGCGCGTTGTCCGCGAAGAACGGCGCGCCCGGCACGAAGGCGACGTGGTTGTCGACGGCCGCGGCGAGCAGCTTCATGCTGTCGATCTGCGCGGGCAGGTTCACCCAGATGAACATCCCGCCTTCCGGCCGGTTCCACGTGACGCCTTCCGGCATGTGGCGCTCGAGCGAGCCGAGCATCGCGTCGCACTGCGCGCTGTACAGCTCGCGGATCGTCGGGATGTGCTCGTCGAGGAAACCGTCCTTGATCACTTCGTGCGCGATGCGCTGCGTGAGCGTCGGCGTGTGCAGGTCGGTGGCCTGCTTGGCCTGCACGAGCTTGAAGTGGAGTTCCTCGGGCGCAATGATGTAGCCGATCCGCAGGCCCGGCGCGAGCACCTTCGAGAACGTGCCGAGGTGCACGACGTGATCGGGCGCCATCGACAGCATCGTCGGCAGCGGCTCGCCGCGGTAGTTCAGCGCGCCGTACGGATCGTCTTCCAGCACCGGGAACGGGCTCGACTGCGCGAACGCGGCGAGCGCGCGGCGGCGCTCGACGGGCAGGCGGCGGCCGGTCGGGTTCTGGAAGTTCGGCTGCGCGTACAGCAGGCGCGCGCCTTGCGTGAGTTCCGGCGTCAGGCCTTCCGGCAGCAGGCCCTGCTCGTCGGTCGGCACCTGCACGTAGCGCGGCTCGTACAGCGAGAACGACTGCAGTGCGCCGAGGTAGGTCGGGGTTTCGACGAGGATCGGGCTGCCCGGATCGACGAGCGCCTTGCCGAGCAGGTCGAGCGCCTGCTGCGAGCCGGTCGTGATAAGCACCTGCGACACGCGCACGCTGTAGCGCTCGGCGATCCATTCGCGCAGCGGCAGGTAGCCTTCGGTCGCGCTGTACTGGAGCGCGGCGGCCGGCGCGTCGCGCAGCACGCGATCGGCGGCGGCGCGCATGCGTTCGGCCGGGAACGTCGCGGGGGCGGGCAGGCCGCCGGCGAACGAGATGACCTCGGGGCGTTCCGTGACCTTCAGGATTTCGCGGATCGCAGAGCTCGTCAGCTTGCGGGCGCGTTCGGAAAGCTGCCAGTGCGGCGGATGCAGGTCGCTCGGATTCATAGTCTCCTCGTTCGGATATCGTGGTCAGTCAAGAAAGGTCGTTCGGGCAAATCGCTTCGACGCTGCCGGGTGGGCATGCGCGAGCGCGATCGAGCCTTCGCGGCCGGGTGGGCAAAACCGATCTGGCAAAACGTCCATTATGGCGCACCTGTTCAGCCGGCGCGAGCCGGTTGCGCGGCCGTGGCGACTGCCGAGCGGCGCCCGAGCACCACGGTGGCGATCACCGCGGCCGCGAACAGCCACGTGGACGACGTGACCGTTTCGCCGAACAGCAGCGCGGAAAAGGCGATCGTGAAGAAAATCTGCAGCAGTTGCACCTGGCCCACGCGCGCGATGCCGCCCATCGCGAGCCCCGCGTACCACGCGAAAAAGCCGATGAATTGAGAAAAGAGGGTCACGTAGCCGAAGGCGAGCCACGTGCGCAGGGCGAGCGGGCCCGGATGTGCGGCATGCTGCATCCATGCGAGCCAGCCGACCGGCAGCACGAGGAACGGCGCGGACACGACGAGCGCCCAGCAGATCACCTGCCAGCCGCCGATCTGGCGCGCGAGGCGCGCGCCTTCCGCATAACCGAGCGCGCCGATGCCGACCGCGACGAGCATCAGCGCGTCGCCGGCCTGCACGGTGCCGCCGCCGTCGCGCAGCGCGAACGCGATCACGAGCGCGCTGCCGGCCACCGCGCTGGCCCAGAACGCCTTCGATGGCCGCTCGTGCGACAGCCATGCCGCGTACAGCGCGACGAACAGCGGCTGGAGGCCGTTGACCACCGCGCCGTGCGACGCCGGTACCGATTTCATCGCCCACGCGGAGAACACCGGATACGCGATGATCACGCCCGCCGACGTG
The DNA here is from genome assembly GCF_052045915.1 of Burkholderia sp. 22088. Lineage (NCBI taxonomy): Bacteria > Pseudomonadati > Pseudomonadota > Betaproteobacteria > Burkholderiales > Burkholderiaceae > Burkholderia > Burkholderia sp. 22088. Next base: position 136,247 of record NZ_JBQEPY010000019.1, on the reverse strand, counting down.
ATCGCGAGGCTTTTCAGTTGCGCGCGGGTCGGCAGCGGCTCGCGGCGCCACCACAGCAGCAGGCCGGCCGGTACGGCGGCGGCGAGCGCGCGGCCGAGCCCGTTGAGCAGCGGATGGAGTTCGGAGACGACGATCCGCGTCATCGGCAGCGTCAGGCTGAAGATCATGACGCCGATGAGGCCGAGCAGCATGCCTCGGGTTTCGCGCGAATTCATGGGGTAAGTGTCTCCGTGTTGCCGGTATTGGGGTGGGATCGGGGCGGCGGGAGCTCAGCGCAGCGTGCGCGGGCCCTGCGGCGTGTCGAATTCGGCGACGAGCGCGGGCGGGCCGTCGGCGGCTTCGAGGTCGAGCAGGTGGGCGGCGCCGAGCCAGTCGAGCTGCTCGCGGACAGCGTCGGCACGCGGGTGGGTGCCCTTGAGCGCCTTCAGCGCGATGCCGTTATCCGGCAGCGACTCGGCCGGGTGGCGCGGGCTGTCCCACTGGATCAGCGACGGCACGAGCCCGTCGCCCGCGCCTTGCCACGCGGGGAATGCGCCGTCGTCGGGCACGGTGAGGCCCCAGCTCAGGTCGCCGCGCCGCATCGCGACGACCGGCGCGATGCGTGCCGGGTACTGGCTCTGCCACAGCGCGAGCTGGCGCGGACGGTCGACGCGCGCGACCCAGTGCGCGAGAAACGGGCCTTGCGCGAGCCGCGCGTGCATGGCCGGCTCGTCGAGCGCGAACAGCCGGGCGCGCGGCGGCTCGGCGCCGTCGTTCGGCGCCGGCGCGTCGGGGTCGATCGCGATCACCTCGAGGTACAGCCCGCCCCACGCGCCGAACAGCGCGTTGTGGGTTCGCATCAGCGGGTGGCGGCCGCCGCCGGCCGGTTCGATGCCGAGCGCGTCGGCGACATGGCGTACGCCTTCGTCGAGCGTACGCGCGGCGATCACGAGATGGTCGAGTGTCAGGGAGCGGGCTGGCATGAACGTCGGTCGGGAAGCGAAAGTGTCATGGTGGGCGGGCGAGGCGCCGGGCGGTGGCCGAACCGGCCGGCATACCGGCCGCGATGCGGGCCGGTGGGCGCTGTGCCGGGTGCGGCGCTGCCGGAACGGCAGCCGCACGGTCGCCAGTCCGGTCAACTGTAATCGTCGCTACCGGCACAGTAACGGTACAATCGGCGCGATAGCCTTCGGTACAGTTGGAGCTGCCGCCCATGTCCACCGTCCCACTCGCCCAGATTCCCGCGCCGCACGATACGGCCACGCTCACGCTCGTCGACCAGCTGGTCCAGTGGGCGCGGCGGCGTATCGACGAACGCGTGTTCCGGCCCGGCATGCGGATGCCGTCGATCCGCAAGCTCGCGCTCGACAAGAGCGTATCCCGCTTCACCGTCGTCGAGGCCTATGAGCGGCTCGTCGCGCAGGGCTATCTCGACTCGCGGCGCGGCTCGGGTTTCTACGTGCGCGAGCGCACGGCCGCCGGCCCGCAGCCGGCCGACAGCGTCGCGCGCGTGGCCGAGGCCGCGCCGGTGCACAACACGATCGACGTCGTCTGGCTGCTGCGCAACATGCTGCACACCGTCAGCCCGGAAAAGGGGCCGGGTCTCGGCTATCTGCCGGGCCGCTGGCTCGACGGCGAACTGATTACCGGCGCGCTGCGCGCGCTCGGGCGCCAGTCCGGCGCGCAGATGCTCGGCTTCGGCACCGCGCAGGGCTTCCTGCCGCTGCGCCAGCAACTGCAGACGCGCCTCGCCGAAGTGGAGATCGGCGCGAAACCCGAGCAGATCGTGCTCGTCTCGGGGATCACGCAGGCGATCGACCTGATTTCGCGGATCTACATGCGGCCTGGCGACGCGGTGATCGTCGGCGATCCGGCCTGGTTCCAGATGTTCGGGCGTTTCGCGGCGCAGGGCGCGCAACTCGTCGGGATGCCTTACACGCCCGACGGCCCCGATCTCGACGCGCTCGAAACCCTGGTGCAGATGTGGCGGCCGAAGATGCTCGTGATCAACTCGGTGCTGCAGAACCCGACCGGCACGTCGCTGTCGGCCGCGCAGGCGTTCCGGATCCTGAAGCTCGCGGAGGCGTACGACTTCCTCGTCGTCGAGGACGACGTGTACGGCGACCTGTGCCCGCCGAGCTATCCGGCCACGCGCCTCGCGAGCCTCGACCAGCTGAAGCGCGTGATCTACCTCGGCAGCTATTCGAAGACGCTCGCGGCGAACCTGCGGGTCGGCTATGTCGCGTGCGCGCCGGAGATCGCGAAGGCGGTTACCGACCAGAAGATGCTGGTCGGGATGACGACGCCCGAGCTCAACGAGCGCGTGCTCTACAAGATCCTGACCGAAGGGCATTACCGGCGCCACGTCGAGCGGCTGCGCGCGCGGCTCGACGGCGTGCGCGACAAGACCGCGCGGATGCTCGAGCGCACCGGGCTCGGCCTCTTCACGATGCCGGCGGCCGGGATGTTCCTGTGGGCCGACACGGGCGTCGACTCCGACGCGCTCGCGGCGGTCGCGCACGAGGCCGGCTTTCTGCTGACGCCGGGCAGCCTGTTCTCGCCGCAGCAATCGCCGTCGACGTGGATGCGCTTCAACGTCGCGAACTGCGGCGATCCGGCGCTGCCGGGGCTGCTGTCGCGCTATATCGATTCGGCCGTACGCCGCGCGTCGTGACCCGGCGCGGCACGCCGGCCCTTGAAATCGGGCGTGCGATCCCCAGATACGCGCGCAAACCGCTTGCGCCAGGCGGTGGCCCTTCAGGGCCGTCCGGCATCGCGCACCGGGCGCCTGCGCCACACCATTCAAGTTCAAGTAAGAGGAAACAGCATCCATGGCACATGAAACGATGAGCTTTCAGGCAGAGGTCAAGCAACTTCTCCACCTGATGATCCATTCGCTCTACAGCAACAAGGAAATCTTCCTGCGCGAACTGGTGTCGAACGCGTCCGACGCGGCCGACAAGCTGCGTTTCGAGGCGCTCGCGGACAACGCGCTGTACGAGAACGATCCGAACCTGCGCATCCGCATCGGCTTCGACAAGGCCGCACGCACGATCACGATCGAGGACAACGGCATCGGCATGAGCCGCGACGAGGCGATCGCGAACCTCGGCACGATCGCGCGTTCGGGCACCAAGGAATTCTTCACGAAGCTGTCCGGCGACCAGCAGAAGGACGCGGCGCTGATCGGCCAGTTCGGCGTCGGTTTCTACTCGGGCTTCATCGTCGCGGACAAGATCACCGTCGAGACCCGCCGCGCGGGCCTGCCGGAGAACGAAGCCGTGCGCTGGGAAAGCGCGGGCGAGGGCGACTTCACGATCGACGCGATCGAGCGCGCGCAGCGCGGCACGACGATCACGCTGCACCTGCGCGAAGGCGAGGACGAGCTGCTGTCGTCGCACCGCCTGAAGTCGATCATCCAGAAGTATTCCGATCACATCGCGCTGCCGATCCTGATGCAGAAGGAAGAGTGGGATCAGGAAAAGGGCGAGATGGTCCTGAAGGACGAGGACGAGACCGTCAACCAGGCGAGCGCGCTGTGGACGCGTTCGAAGAGCGACGTCACCGACGAGCAGTACACGCAGTTCTACCAGCACATCGCGCACGACCACCAGGATCCGCTCACGTGGACGCACAACCGCGTCGAGGGCCGCAGCGAATACACGCAGCTGCTGTTCGTGCCGGCGCACGCGCCGTTCGACCTGTGGAACCGCGACTACCGCGGCGGCCTGAAGCTGTACGTGAAGCGCGTGTTCATCATGGACGACGCCGAGCAGCTGCTGCCGCAATACCTGCGCTTCGTGAAGGGCGTCGTCGATTCGGCCGACCTGCCGCTGAACGTGTCGCGTGAAATCCTGCAGGAAAGCCGCGACGTGAAGGCGATCCGCGAAGGCGTGACCAAGCGCGCGCTGTCGATGCTCGAGGAACTCGCGAACGCGGAAGAGGATGCCGGCAAGGAGAAGTACAAGACGTTCTGGGGCGCGTTCGGCCAGGTGCTGAAGGAAGGCCTCGGCGAGGATCACGCGAACCGCGAGCGCATCGCGAAGCTGCTGCGCTTCGCGTCGACGCACGGCGACACCGACGCGCAGGACGTGTCGCTCGCCGACTACGTGTCGCGCATGAAGCCCGAGCAGAGCAAGATCTACTACGTGACGGCCGATACGTGGCAGGCCGCGAAGAACAGCCCGCACCTTGAAGTGTTCCGCAAGAAGGGCGTCGAGGTGCTGCTGCTGACCGACCGCGTCGACGAATGGATGCTGTCGTTCCTGCATGAATTCGACGGCAAGCCGCTCGCGAGCGTGGCGCGCGGCGACCTCGACCTCGGCGAGCTGAACGACGAAGAGAAGAAGGCGCAGGAAGAAGCGGGCGAGGCGATCAAGCCTGTCGTCGAGAAGATGAAGGAAGCGCTCGGCGACAAGGTGAAGGAAGTGCGCGTCACGTTCCGCCTGACCGATTCGCCGTCGTGCCTCGTCGCCGACGACAACGACATGAGCGGCTACCTGCAGCGGATGCTGAAGGCGGCCGGCCAGAATGCGCCGGCGATGCAGCCGATCCTCGAGATCAACCCGGAGCACGCGCTCGTCAAGCAACTGAAGGCCGACAGCGCCGATTTCGGCGACTGGGCCCATCTGTTGTTCGATCAGGCGCTGCTGGCCGAAGGCGGCATGCTGGACGATCCGGCGAGCTTCGTGAAGCGGACCAACGCGCTGCTGCTGTCGCGCACCGCGTGAACGCGCGTTTGCGATTCGACGGCGGGCAGGCCGGCTGGCGCGAGACGCCGCGGCCTGGCTGCACGCTCGACCAGCGCGACTGGCTGACGCGCGGCGGATCGCTGACCGCGCACCTCGCGCGGCTCGGCCGCGTGAACGTGCGGGTGACGCGCGAGGCCGTCGACTGCCCGTGGTTCGACGAGCCGGACGCGCTCGCCAGTTCGCCGCGCGCGCCGATGTGGGTGCGCGAGGTGATCCTGTCGGTCGACGGCACGCCTTTTGTTGCCGCGCACAGCATCGCGCCGCTCGCGGCCAGCAAGGGCGTGTGGCAGGCAATGCGGCGGCTGCGCACGCGGCCGCTGGCTGAGTTGCTGTACAGCGATCCGCAGGTCGAACGTTCTGCGCTCGTCAGCCGGCGTGTGATCGCCGGCCATCCGCTGTATGCGCTCGCGAGTCATGCGCTCGGCGCGGGCGTGCGCGCGCCGCATGCGTTTGCCGCGCGACGCTCGGTGTTTCAGCGTCACGGCAAGCCGTTGATGGTCACCGAATGCATGCTGCCGGCGCTGTGGCGTCATCTCGATGCGCACGGCGACGGGCCCCGGTCCGTCGGGCCGCGTGGAGACGCATGATGCTGCAGGGGTTTGCGCCGGTCGTCGGGCCGGATACGCACACGATGATCCTCGGCAGCTTTCCGGGCGAGGCTTCGCTCGATGCCGCGCAGTATTACGCGCATCCGCGCAACCAGTTCTGGCGGTTGCTGGGGGCGGTGCTCGGCGAGCCGACGCTTCATGACCTGCCGTACGATGCGCGGCTCGTGTGCGTGCTTTCGCATGGCATCGGCATCTGGGACGTGCTCGATGCATGCCATCGGAAAGGCAGTCTCGACTCGGCGATCCGGAATGCGAAGCCGAACGACTTCGATTCGTTGCGGGAACATGCGCCGTTGCTCAAGCGCGTGTGCTTCAACGGCAAGACGGCAGGGCGGTTCGCCGACGTGATCGGCCACGCCGGATACGACACGCTCGTGCTGCCTTCGTCGAGTCCGGCGAATGCAATGTTGTCGTTCGAGCAGAAGCTCGCGCAGTGGCGGGGGATTCGCGACTGATTGCGGCGCGAGGGGGCGAGGCGGGCAGCCATCGTGCGCGACGCTCAATCGTCCTCGCCCCATCTCCATCTGGGCTTCTCGCCCTTGATCCAGCACACCATGGTCAGCAGTGCGACCAGCACCACGATGCACACGCCGTAGGCGAACGGTGAACGGTGAGGCGGCGCCAGCCATGCGCTCGCGATGATCCCGAGCGCGAACAGCACCAGCACGACCCAGCCCTGCCACGCAACCGGCAATCCCCAGCCCCATCCGTAGCGTTTCGCCGGAAACCAGATCTTCCTGTTGGTTGAGGTCATGTTTCCTCCTTCGAGCGATGAATGCCGTGTATCGCCAACGGGATTCGAAGTCGGGTGCGGCCGGGCGCGCCTCGCGGCTGCCATCCCCCACCAATGCTATCCTCTCGTCCGCTAAAACCAGCGTCACCCAGCGAGATTCAATCATGACCCGACTGATCAAGCGCGCGTCCGCCGAGGCGCGCGCGTTCAAGAATCGCAAGCCGTCCTCCTACAACGGCTCCGAAAAACTCCAGCCGCCACGCGTGAAGCGCCGCCCGGACATCGACGAACACGACGACGTGCCCGTGCTCGAAGCGCCGCGCAAGCCGCGCTTCGCGCCCGTCACGTTCTCGGAAGAGGGCGGCGTGCGCTTCCTGCACTTCGGCACCGAGTGGGTACAGGGTGCGATGCGGATCTCGAAGCCGCTGCACATCGAGCTCGAATACGCGCAGCAGATGATGGCGTGGCTGCTGTTCCTCGAAACGCCCGGGCGGATCGTCCAGCTCGGGCTCGGTACCGGCGCGCTGACCAAGTTCTCGCACCGCTTCCTCCCGCAAGCAAAGGTCGAGGCCGTCGAGCTGAACCCGGCCGTGATCGTCGCCGCGCGCACGATGTTCGCGATGCCGCCCGACGACGCACGTCTCGTCGTGCACGAAGCCGACGCGTGGGACTTCGTCAACGACCCGGCCAACCGCGGCACGACGGGCGCGATCCAGATCGACCTGTACGACGCGACCGCGCGCGGCCCGGTGCTCGACAGCGTCGCGTTCTACCGTGCGGTGCGCGGCTGCCTTGCCGACGCGGGCATCGCGACGATCAACCTGTTCGGCGATCATCCGAGCTTCGTGCGCAACATGAAGCACCTGAACGCGGCGTTCGATCATCGCGTGATCGCGCTGCCGGAAGTGCATGACGGCAACCGCATCGCGATCGCGTTCTCGGGCCCCGCGCTCGACGTGTCGTTCGCGCAGCTCGACGCGCGTGCGAAGCTGATCGAGGACACGCTGAAGCTGCCCGCACGCAAGTGGGTGAAAGCTTTGAAAGAAACGACCGGCGCGCGCGATACCTCGTTCGCGATCTGACGTTTCAGGCACCGGCGGCAGGCCGGTGCAACCACGCGGCAAGGGGCGGATCACCTCGGGTTCGCCCCCGCTTGACCGCGTGCTCGCGGCTCCTATACTGGCGCGAAGCCAGGGGAGCCGCAGCCTACCCGTTTTGCGCTCCTCTCGGCGCCGTACCCGCTCAACAAGATCGATAACCGGGAAAGAAGAGGAGACGTCATGGCTCACGATGCCGACGCCAACCGGGCCGCCAAGCGCTGGCTCTGGCTGCTGGTACTGCCGTTGATCGCGATGGTCTGGGTACCGTCGTACAGCAAGATCGAACCGCAGGTGTTCGGTTTTCCGTTTTTCTACTGGTACCAGCTGCTTTGGGTCTTCATCAGCGCGGTGATCACCGCGTTCGTGTACTTCAAGACCAAGAACGCGTGGAAGGCGAGCGGCCCGCAGGGAGGTGCACGATGAATCTCGGCGCAACCTTCGTCTTCGTCCTGCTGTTCATCGGCGTCACGATCATCGGTTTCCTGGCCGCGAACTGGCGGCGCGGCGATCTCGCCCATCTCGACGAGTGGGGCCTCGGCGGACGCCGCTTCGGCACGATCGTCACGTGGTTCCTGCTCGGCGGCGACCTCTATACGGCGTACACGTTCGTCGCGGTGCCCGCGCTCGTGTTCGGCGCCGGTGCGATGGGTTTCTTCGCGCTGCCCTATACGATCCTGATCTATCCGTTCGCGTTCGTCGTGTTCCCGAAGCTGTGGAGCATCGCGAAGCGGCACGGCTACGTGACGGCCGCCGACTTCGTCAACGCGCGCTACGGCAGCCGGATGCTCGCGCTCGCGATCGCGGTGACGGGCATCCTCGCGACGATGCCGTACATCGCGCTGCAGCTCGTCGGCATCGAAGTGGTGATCGGCGCGCTCGGTTTCGACACGACCGGCTTCGTCGGCGACCTGCCGCTGATCATCGCGTTCGCGATCCTCGCCGCGTACACGTACACGTCGGGCCTGCGCGCGCCCGCGATGATCGCGATCGTCAAGGACATCCTGATCTACATCACGATCGCCGCGGCGGTCATCGTGATCCCGGCGAAGCTCGGCGGCTTCGGACACATCTTCGCGTCGGTGCCGCCGGCCAAGCTGCTGCTGAAGGCGCCCGACGCGACGAGCCTGAACGGCTACAGCGCGTACGCGACGCTCGCGATCGGCTCGGCGCTCGCGTTGTTCCTGTATCCGCACTCGGTCACGGCGATCCTGTCGTCGTCGTCCGGCAACTCGATCCGCCGCAACATGGCGATGCTGCCCGCGTACTCGTTCGTGCTCGGCCTGCTCGCGCTGCTCGGCTACATGGCGCTCGCGGCGGGCGTGAAGGACATGCCGCAGTACGCGCCGTACTTCAAGGCGTTCGGCCCGAACTTCGCGGTGCCCGCGCTGTTCCTCGAGTATTTCCCGTCGTGGTTCGTCGGCGTCGCGTTCGCGGCGATCGGCATCGGCGCGCTGGTGCCCGCGGCCATCATGTCGATTGCGGCCGCGAACCTGTACACGCGCAACATTCACCGCGAGTTCGTGAACCGCAACATGTCGCACGAGCAGGAGACGCACGTCGCGAAGCTCGTGTCGCTGATCGTGAAGGTCGGCGCGGTCGCGTTCATCCTCGGGCTGCCGCTGACCTATGCGATCCAGCTGCAGCTGCTCGGCGGGATCTGGATCATCCAGACGCTTCCCGCGATCGTGCTCGGCCTCTACACGCGCGTGCTCGACCATCGCGGCCTGCTGGCCGGCTGGGCGGCCGGCATCGTGTGCGGCACGTGGATGGCGATTTCGCTGAAGCTGGCCGGATCGATCTTCACGATCCACCTGTTCGGTCTCGCGATTCCCGGCTACGCGGCCGTGTGGTCGCTGATCGTGAACCTGGTGGTGGCGGTGGTGGTGAGCGTGCTGGTGCGCGTGATGGGCATGGCGCATGCGGAGGATCGCACGCGGCCGGAGGACTATCTCGACGTCGTCGAAGGCTGAGACGGACGACGCGCGGTAACGAAAACGCCCGCCACCTCACGGTGGCGGGCGTTTTCCTGCGTCAGCCCTGCGCGCGTTTCGCGAGCTCCTCGCGCTGCGACAGGTCTTCGACGTTGACCATCCAGTGCACGCCGAAGCGATCCTTGGCCATCCCGAAGCCGAGCGCCCAGAACGTCTTGCCGAACGGCATCGTCACTTCGCCGCCGTCGGCGAGCGCATTGAACAGCTTCTGGCCTTCCTCGACCGTCTCCGGGTTCAGCGACAGCGAATAGCCGGCGTGCGCGGCGCCTGCCGGCTGGCTGCAGTCGCCGTCCGAGCACATGATCATCGAGTCGCCGATCGTGAAGCTCGCATGCATCACCTTGTCGCCCATCTCCGGCGCCATCGGGTAGTCGGGATTCGGCGGCGCGTCCTTGAAGTGCATCTTGAACATCGTCTTCGCACCGAGTGCCTTTTCGTAGAACTGAAGGGCTTCGTCGGCACGACCGTAGAACGTCAGGTACGGTTGAACTTGCATCGTTGTCTCCTGTGATGAGCCGGCCTGCGCATCTGCGCGGGTTCGGCGTCGAACAAGACTGACCGGGAAAAGGGGGCATCGGGAGGCGGCCGCCGCACCCGTGACGTGGATTGTAGTGCGCGTACTTGACGATGGAATGAAAAATAAAAACGGCCGCGAACATGACGTTCGCGGCCGTGTACGTCGCGCTTGCTGACGGCTGTTGTCAGTGTTGCCGACAGCCGCTGACGCGTATTGCGGCTCAGCGCAGCGAGTCGATCAGCTTCTCGAGCTTCACCGCATCGGCGGCGAATACGCGGATGCCTTCGGCGAGCTTTTCGGTTGCCATCGCGTCGTCGTTCAGCTGGAAGCGGAACGCTGCCTCGTCGATCGCGACACGCGCGGCGGGCTTGTCGTGCAGCGCTTCCGGCGACAGCTTGCGCGTGACCGTCTCATTGCTGTCCTGCAGCTTCTGCAGCAAATCGGGACTGATCGTCAGCAGGTCGCAGCCGGCGAGTTCGGTGATCTGGCTGGTCGTGCGGAAGCTCGCGCCCATCACTTCGGTCTTGTAGCCGAACGTCTTGTAGTACGTGTAGATGCGGCGCACCGACTGCACGCCCGGATCGTTCGCGCCGCCGTCCTTCTCTTCATTCCACTCCGCGCCGGCCTGCTTCTTGAACCAGTCGTAGATGCGGCCGACGAACGGCGAGATCAGCTGCGCGCCGGCTTCCGCGCAGGCGGCGGCCTGCACGAGCGAGAAAAGCAGGGTCATGTTGCACTTGATCCCGTCCTTCTGCAGCACTTCGGCCGCGCGGATGCCTTCCCACGTCGACGCGAGCTTGATCAGGATGCGCTCGCGGCCGATGCCGGCTGCTTCGTACAGCTTGATGAGCTCGCGGCCCTTGTCGATCGAGCGCTGGGTGTCGAACGACAGGCGCGCGTCGACCTCGGTCGACACGCGGCCCGGGATCAGCTTCAGGATCTCGGTGCCGAATGCGATCAGCAGGCGGTCGATGATGAAGTCGGTGCTTTCGTTGCGATGATCGCGGACGGTTTTCTCGAGGATCGGCTTGTACGCGTCCTTCTGGACGGCCTTCAGGATCAGCGAAGGGTTCGTGGTCGCGTCCTGCGGCTGGTATTGCGCAAGCTGCTGGAAATCGCCCGTGTCGGCGACGACGGTCGTGTACTGCTTCAGCTGGTCGAGTGCGGTAGTCATGGCGATTCGGAAGAAGGGCGCAAGGCGCCGGGTTCTCACGGGCCGCGCGAGCGCGGCGGCGAAGCGAAGCGGCGCCGGGCGCCGCTTCCAAGCCATCATTCTAGGCCCGATTCGCGTCGAGCACGTTTTGGCATGTCCGGCGAGCGCCGTGCCGCATTACGCGGGGCGGCGCGCGTTCAGGATCACCTGCGTGACGATCCCCGCGACGAGCCCCCAGAAGGCCGAGCCGATCGACAGCAGCGTGAGGCCCGACGCGGTGACCATGAACGTGACGAGTGCGGCTTCGCGCTGCTTCACGTCCTGCATCGCGTTCGCGAGGCCGCTCATGATCGAGCCGAACAACGCGAGCGCGGCGACCGACACGACGAGCGCCTTCGGCAGCGCCGCGAACAGCGCGGCGATCGTCGCGCCGAAGACACCGGCGACCAGGTAGAACATGCCGCACCACACGGCGGCCGTGTAACGCTTCGCGTGATCCTCGTGCGCTTCCGGGCCCGTGCAGATCGCGGCCGTGATCGCCGCGAGGTTCACGCCGTGCGAGCCGAACGGCGCGAGCAGCAGCGATGCGAGGCCGGTGGTCGCGATCAGCGGCGACGACGGGGTCTGATAACCGTCCGCGCGCAGCACCGCGATGCCCGGCACGTTCTGCGACGCCATCGCGACGACGAACAGCGGAATGCCGATGCTGACGATCGACGCGATCGAGAACGCCGGCATCGTGAACACGGGCTTCGCGAACGCGATGTGAAAGCCGCTGAAGTCGAGCAGGCCGAGGCCGCCGGCCACCGCCGTGCCGACGATCAGCGTCGTCGGAATCGCATAGCGCGGCGCGAGCCGCTTGACGATCAGGTACGTGAAGAACATCGCGAGCACGAGCGCGGTCTGGAACTGCGCGGCGCGGAAGATCTCGATGCCGATCTCGAACAGGATGCCCGCGAGCAGGGCGGCGGCGATGCCGGCCGGAATCTTGCGCATCAGCGTGTCGAACAGCCCGCTCACGCCGACGGCCGTCAGCAGCACCGCGCAGACGACGAATGCGCCGATCGCCTCGGGGTAGGGCACGCCGGGCAGCGACGCGATCAGCAGCGCGGCGCCGGGCGTCGACCACGCGACGACGACGGGCGCGCGAAAACGCAGCGACAGGCCGATCGTCGTCAGCGCCATGCCGATCGACAGCGCCCAGATCCACGACGAGATCTGCGCATCGGTGAGGTGGGCGGCGCGGCCGGCCTGGAACATCAGCACGAGCGAGCTCGTGTAGCCGGTCATCATCGCGACGAAGCCGGCGACGAGCGCGGACACGGACGTATCGGCAAAAAAACGGCGGCCGCCGGCGCGGCTGGCGCTCGCGGTGGGCGAGGGGTTCATGCTATCTCCGGGGGGAGGCCGCTCGGAGGCGACCTTCGTGCTTGGTGGGTGTCGTTACTTGCTGAGTGCGCGCATCGCGGTTTCGAGGCCCGCGAGCGTGAGCGGATACATGCGATGGCCGAGCAGGTCGCGGATCACCGCGACCGACTGCCGGTATTCCCATAGCCGCTCGGGCTCCGGGTTCAGCCATGCATGATGGGGGAACTGGTCGGCGAGGCGGCGCAGCCACACGGCGCCGGCTTCCGGGTTGTTGTATTCGACCGAGCCGCCGGGCTGCAGCACTTCGTACGGGCTCATCGTCGCGTCGCCGACGAAGATCAGCTTGTAGTCGGGCGTGAACTTGTGCAGCACGTCCCACGTCGCGGTGCGTTCCGAGTGGCGGCGGCGGTTGTTCTTCCACAGGTGGTCGTACACGCAGTTGTGGAAGTAGAAGAACTCCAGGTGCTTGAATTCGGCCTTCGCGGCCGAGAACAGCTCTTCGGTGCGCTTGATGTGATCGTCCATCGAGCCGCCGACGTCGAGCAGCATCAGCACCTTCACGTTGTTGTGGCGCTCGGGCACCATCCGCAGGTCGAGCCAGCCCGCGTTCGCGGCGGTGCTGCGGATCGTGCCGGGCAGGTCGAGCTCCTCGGCTGCGCCTTCGCGCGCGAAGCGGCGCAGCCGCCGCAGCGCGACCTTGATGTTGCGCGTGCCGATCTCGACGGAATCGTCGTAGTCGCGGTATGCGCGCGCCTCCCACACCTTGACCGCGGTGCGGTTGCCGTTCGACGGGCCGCCGATGCGCACGCCTTCCGGGTTGTAGCCGCCGTGCCCGAACGGCGACGTGCCGCCGGTGCCGATCCACTTGTTGCCGCCTTCGTGGCGCTCCTTCTGCTCGTCGAGCAGTGCCTTCAGGCGCTCCATCAGCTTGTCGAGCCCGCCCATCGCCTCGATCTGCGCCTTCTCCTCCGGCGACAGCTCGCGCTCGAGGCGCTTTTCGAGCCAGTCGAGCGGAATGTCGAACGCTTCGGACGGCAGCGCGGACACGCCGTGGAAATAGGCGCCGAATGCCTGGTCGAACTTGTCGAAGTACTGCTCGTCCTTGACGAGCGTCATCCGTGCGAGGAAGTAGAACGCGTCGATCGACGGCGAGATCAGCCCGGCCTTCAGCGATTCGAGCAGCGTCAGGTATTCCTTCACCGAGACGGGCAGCTTGGCTGCGCGCAGCGCGTAGAAGAAATTGAGCAGCATGGCCGGGCCTTCGCGGGTGAGGGGGAATTACCGGTTGTGCCGGTTCATGTAGACGAGCCGCTCGAGCAGGCTCAGGTCCTGCTCGTTCTTCAGCAGCGCGCCCGCGAGCGGCGGCACGATCTGCTTCGCGTCCGCGCCGCGCAGCGCGTCGGCCGGGATGTTCTCGGCGAGCAGCAGCTTCAGCCAGTCGAGCAGCTCGGACGTCGACGGCTTCTTCTTCAGGCCCGACACGCCGCGCAATTCGAAGAAACTTTCGAGCGCCGCGCGCAGCAGCTCCTCGCGGATGTCGGGGAAGTGCACCGCGACGATCTTCTGCATCGTCGACGGGTCGGGGAACTGGATGTAGTGGAAGAAGCAGCGGCGCAGGAACGCGTCGGGCAACTCCTTCTCGTTGTTCGACGTGATGATGACGAGCGGGCGGTGCTTCGCACGGACCGTCTCGCGCGTCTCGTACACGTGGAATTCCATCCGGTCGAGCTCGCGCAGCAGGTCGTTCGGGAATTCGATGTCGGCCTTGTCGATCTCGTCGATCAGCAGCACGCTCGGGTGCTCGGCATCGAACGCCTGCCACAGCACGCCCTTGACGATGTAGTTCGAGATGTCCTTCACGCGCTCGTCGCCGAGCTGCGAATCGCGCAGCCGCGACACGGCGTCGTATTCGTACAGGCCCTGCTGCGCCTTGGTGGTCGACTTGATGTGCCACTGCAGCAGCGGCATGTCGAGCGCGGCGGCCACTTCCTCGGCGAGCATGGTCTTGCCGGTGCCGGGCTCGCCCTTGATCAGCAGCGGGCGTTGCAGCGTCAGCGCGGCATTGACCGCGAGCTTCAGATCGTCGGTGGCGACGTAGTGCGAGGACCCTTCGAAACGCATGGCGGCGCTCTTCTCAATCGCGAAAAAAACCCAGTATAAGTCAGAAGGGCTGTCCGGTTGGGCCGCGCCCGCGTATCGTTGCGGGACTGTGGCGGGGGCGCCTTGTGGACGGGTTCCCCGCCGACGCGGTACAATCTGGCCGTTTTTTTTGGCCTGCGTGGCGACCGACAAGCAAAACGGCGCGGGCCGTTGCCGCTTCGGCGCCAGTTTCCCCTCAAGCTAGGTTACAAGAGCTATGAACAAATTCGTCGGCAAACACGTCGTTGTCGCAGCGCTCGTGGCGCTCGCGGGCAGCGCGCAGGCGGCCGGTGTGGTCGGCAACCCGAAGGACGGGGCGAGCAAGGTCGCCATGTGCATCGGTTGCCACGGCATCCAGGACTACCGCGCGGCGTACCCGGAGGTCTACCGGGTGCCTGTCCTCGGCGGCCAGAACCAGCAATACCTCGAGAACGCGCTGAAGGCCTACCGCAAGAAGGATCGTCACTTCCCGTCGATGAATGCGATCGCCGGTTCGCTGACGGACCAGGACATCGCGGATCTGTCGGCGTACTACGCCGCCCAGAAGGCCGACTCGAAGGACAACCCCTACAAGTAAGCGCGCGCCGCCGATCTCTCGGCGGGACAGGAGCATTCATGAACAACGCATTCAAGACGGCGGCGGTTGCACTGGCGGCCGGCCTCGCGATCGGTACCGCGCACGCGGCGGACATCACGAAGGGCAAGGAACTGGTCGAATCGCACAACTGCGCCGCCTGCCACGGCGCGCAGATGAACAAGCCGATCAACGCCGAATATCCGCGCCTCGCCGGCCAGCATGCCGACTACCTCGTGTGGGCGATGCGCCAGTACCAGATGGGCCTGACGAATCCGCTGCTCGGCCGCAACAACGCGATCATGCAGGCACAGGTGCAGAGCCTGTCGGTCAGCGACATGAAGGACATCGCGGCCTACATCGAGTCGCTGAAAGAGACCGATCTCGTGTTCAAGAAGTAAGCGCGACGGGCCCGGCAGGCCCGCGCAGCAAGGATACCCCGCCCCGGCGGGGTATTTTTTTGCCCGCGCGCCGGCGCCCGCGGGGCGCCGCGGCGGCGCTCAGTCGCGCGATGCGCGGCGCAGGATGCGCTGCAGGTACGCGTCGGTATCGGGCGGCGTGTTCGTGCGCTGGGCTTCCCAGATCGTCTCGCCGAGGCATTCCATGATCACGTGCTGCGCGTCGTGGGTCGAGTCGAGCTTCGCCGCGAGCTTGTCGTGCGCGGCGCGGATGCCGGGCGGCTGGTCGATCGACAGCTGCTCGCTGATCGCGAGATGCATCGACAGGTGCAGGAACGGGTTCGTGCGGCCTTCCTCGGGCGTGTACTCGCGCGCGGTGGCGCCATCGGCGTCGGCGAGTTCGTCGTGGTATTCGGGATGCTCGACGATCCAGTCGGCTGCCATCGCTTCCAGCGGCGTCAGGATCTCGCCGGCGCGCTGCTTGCGCCAGGTCTCGGTGAAAAAGCGACGCACTTCGTCGCGGCTTGGATTGAACATGGTGGGGAAACGTCGTGATTCGGACGGCTTGATGCCGCGTCGCGCATTGTACGCCGGGTCGGCGGGCGGCGCAGGCGGCGGGTTTGGCGCGATCGCGTGGCCGCAGCGGCGGGGGTTCCGCGGGCCTTGCGGGTGAGCGGCGCGGGCCGGTGGCGTGCGCCGCCGGTGCCGGGTAACGGGTAAGCGCGGGGTAAGCGCGGGCTAGGCTCGCGGCCGCCGCGCCGTTACACTCCAACGCTTCCCGTCACCGCACCGTTCTCATCCGTTCCGTCATGACCGCCACCGCTCGCCCATCGTCCGCAGCCCTGCAGGGCACGCTTTACGTCGCGCTATCCGCCGCCGCGTTCGGCGCGATGGCGATCTTCGGCCGCTACGCGTATGCGGCCGGTGTCGACGTGCTCGGGCTGCTGATCGTGCGCTTCGCGATCGGCGGCGCGGTGCTCGCCGCGATCGCACGGCATCGCCGCGTCACGTGGCCGCGCGGGCGCGCGCTTGCGCCGCTCGTGGCGATGGGCGCGCTCGGCTACGTCGGGCAGTCGTTCTGCTACTTCAGCGCGCTGCAGCACGCGCAGGCGAGCCTTGTCGCGCTGCTGCTGTACCTGTATCCGGCCTTCGTCACGCTGCTGGCCGCGTGGTGGCTCGGCGAGCACCTCACGCGCGCGAAGGCCGTCGCGCTCGTGCTGTGCGTCGCGGGTTCGGCGCTGATGGTCGGCGGCGGGCATGGCGAGCCGCTCGGGATCGCGCTCGCGCTGGCCGCCGCGGTGATCTATTCGCTGTACATCGTCGGCGGCACGAAGGCGACGCGCGGCGTCGATCCGCTCGCGACCACCGCGATCATCTGCCTGTCGGCGACCGCGACGCTCGTGGCGATCGCCGTCGTGCGGACCGCGGCGTTCGGCGCGCCGCCGCGCTGGCCCGCGACGGCCGGCGGCTGGGCGTCGATGCTTGCGATCGCACTCGTGTCGACGGTCGCGGCGATGATCGCGTTCTTTGCGGGGCTCGAACGGCTTGGGGCCGCGCGCACGTCGATGCTGTCGACGCTCGAACCGGTCGTGACGGTCGCGCTGGCGGCGTTGCTGTTCGGCGAGGCGCTGTCGCCGCTGCAGTGGGCGGGCGGCGTCGCGATCCTGGCTGCCGTGCTGGCGCTGGTGCGCGCGGGCGGCGCGGCGGCCGACGATGCGACCGCGACCTCCAACGCATAGTCGGGAAGGGGAAAGCGGCGGCGCGGATGGCTACGCGCTGTCGCGGCCGCGGTTTGCCGGCGGAGGGCGGCCGGTGGGGCGTGCGTCGAGCGTCGGGCCGCATGGCGTCCGGCGGTTTGCGGCAGGCCGGCCGCGGTTGCGCGTCACTCGTTGGGCGGCGGGGTCTTCGGCCTGAATTCGCACAGCGGCTCGATCGCGCAATGCCAGCATTCGGGCTTGCGGGCCTTGCACACGTAGCGACCGTGCAGGATCAGCCAGTGATGCGCGTCCTGCAGGAACTCCTTCGGCGTGAACTTCTCGAGCGCGGCCTCGACGGCGCGCACGTCCTTGCCCGGCGCGAGCCCCGTGCGGTTCGCAACGCGGAAGATGTGCGTGTCCACCGCGATCGTCGGCTGGCCGAACGCGGTGTTCAACACGACGTTCGCGGTCTTGCGGCCGACGCCCGGCAGGCCTTCCAGCGCTTCGCGATCGGCCGGCACCTCGCCGTCGTAGCGGTCGAGCAGGATCCGGCACGTCGCGACCACGTTCTTCGCCTTGGTCCGGTACAGGCCGATCGTCTTGATGTACTCGGTGACGCCTTCTTCGCCGAGTGCGACGATTTGTCGCGGGGTGTTCGCGACCGGAAACATCTTCCGCATCGCCTTGTTGACCGATACGTCGGTCGCCTGAGCGGACAGCATCACGGCGATCAGCAGCTCGAACGGCGTCGAGTATTCGAGCTCGGTGGTCGGATGCGGATTGAGGCTCTGCAGCGTTTCGTAGATCGCGCGTCGTTTGCTGGCGTTCATGGAGCGTTCTGGTCGGGCGGTGCGGACGGGCCGTCGTTGCCTGCGTCGTTTTCTTCGTCGTTGCCGCTCGCGGCCGCCGCTTCGGCGTCGCGTTGGGCCTGCTGTTCCGCGAGCCGCTTGCGGCGCGCCTCGGCGGCGTCGATCTGTGCCTGGACTGCCGCGCTCACGCCCTCGGTGTTCTTCGGCCCGGCACCTTGCCCGGACAGTTCTTCCTTCTTCTTGCGCGCACGCTCGAGCGCGGCGGCGATGATCGCGCGCTTCTTCGCTTCGGCGTCGTCCGCAGCCGGTGCGGCGGATGGCGTTCCCGCGGGGGCCGCGGCCGGCTTCGCGGCGCTGGCCGCGCGGCGTGCGGCCGCACGCGCTTCGGCGGCTTCGCGCTCGCGGCGCTGGCGCGCGAGCCGCAGGTCGTGGCGTTCGCGTGCGGCATCGGCCTGTTCCTGTGACCACGCGTCCCAGCCGGTGCGTTCGCCGGTCACGGGCAGCATTGCGATGCAGTCGACCGGGCAGGGCGGCACGCACAGGTCGCAACCCGTGCACAGCGACTCGACGATCGTATGCATTTGCTTCGGCGCACCGACGATCGCGTCGACCGGGCACGCCTGCATGCACAGCGTGCAGCCAATGCACAGGCTTTCGTCGATGAAGGCGACGGCGCGCGGATGCTCGCTGCCGTTCACGGGGTTCAACGGAATCACGGGCTTGCCGAGCAGGCCCGCGAGGCGCGCGATGCCTTCGGCGCCGCCGGGTGGGCACTGGTTGTAGTTCGCGTCGCCGGCGGCGATCGCCTCGGCGTACGGCCGGCAGCCGTTATAGCCGCACTTCGTGCATTGCGTCTGGGGAAGCAGATCTTCGATGCGATCCGCAAGTGTTTTGGAGTCGGTCACGGTGACAACGGGCGCAGCGGCGCCGAATGGCTCTCGGCCGCTTCGGGCGCGGCCGGAAAGGTTTGCCAAAGCTCGATTATCGCCGATTTCCCGCATTGCGCTGGACGCCGTCTGTGCGCATAATCGAACCGCTTTTTTGCAGGGGCTCAGCAGGAGGGCGGCCGCCCGCGGCGCGCCCGTTCCAGGGCGGCCGGCGCCGAGGCGGTGGGGGTGCCGGTCCGGATCAAGCGGCTCACATAGCAAAACGCCACCATGAATCAGCCAAAAATCAAAAGAGATCCTGAAGGTACGCGCCGCCGCATCCTGATGGCGGCAGCCGAAGAGTTCGCGAGTGGAGGGCTGTTCGGTGCGCGCGTCGACCAGATCGCGCGCCGGGCCGAAACCAACGAGCGCATGCTCTATTACTACTTCGGCAGCAAGGAGCAGCTGTTCACGGCCGTGCTCGAACACGCGTTCTCCGCGCTGACCGAGGCCGAGCGCGTGCTCGACCTCGACGGCGTCGCGCCGGTGGAAGCCGTCACGCGGCTCGCGCATTTCGTCTGGGACTACTACCGCGACCATCCGGAACTGCTCAGGCTCATCAACAACGAGAACCTGCACGAAGCGCGCTACCTGCACAAGTCGACGCGGATCCGCGAGATGATGTCGCCGATCGTCGCGAAGCTCGGCAACGTGCTGACGCGCGGCCAGAAGGCCGGGCTGTTCCGCACCGACGTCGATCCGCTGCGCTTCTATGTGACGCTGTCGGGGCTCGGCTACTACATCGTGTCGAACCGCTTCACGCTCGCCGCGACGCTCGGCCGCGATTTCACCGACACCGACGAACGCGCCGAGATGGTCCGCATGAACACCGAGTTGCTGCTCGCGTATCTGCTGCGTCGCTGACGCACCGGCCGGCCGAAGCGGTCGAAGGATGCAAAAACGCCGCCGTGCGCAGGCAACGGCGGCGTTTTTTCGTCGGGACGCGGTGCGTCAGGCGGCCTTGCGCGTACGCACGGCCTTGACGCGCGGGCCGCCGGCGGCGCGTTTCGCGGCCGGTGCGGCCTTGGCCGGCGCCGCTGCGACTGCCTTGGCGGGGGCCTTCGCGCGCGTGCGCTTCGCCGCGGTGGCGCGCGTCGTTTCGAGCGGCGCATGGCTGGCCGGCACGGCGGAGAGCGTCTTGGGTGCCGGCGCATCCGCGGCATCCTTCGTCGCGCCGTGCTTCGGCTCCGGCGCATGCTCGCGGATGAAGTCGCGCAGTTGCGGATAGATGATCGTGCGCCAGCGGCGGCCCGAGAAAATCCCGTAGTGACCGCACTTCTCGGCGGTCAGGCTGCGACGCTGGTCCTGCGGGATGCCCGTGCACAGCTCATGCGCGACGTGCGTCTGGCCGCTGCCGGAGATGTCGTCGAGTTCGCCTTCGATCGTCATCAGCGCGGTACGCTTGATGTCCTGCGGACGCACGCGCTCGCCTTCGACATCCCACGTGCCCTCGGCCAGCCGGAATTCCTGGAACACGATGCGGATCGTCTCGAGGTAATACTCGGCGGCCATGTCGAGCACCGCGTTGTATTCGTCATAGAACTGGCGGTGCGCTTCGGCGTCTTCCTCGTCGCCGCGCAGCAGGCTCTGGTAGAAATCCCAGTGCGACTGTGCGTGCCGCTCCGGGTTCATCGCGACGAAACCCGTGTGCTGAAGGAAGCCCGGATACACCTGGCGGCCTTCGCCCGGGTAGTTCGCGGGCACCGTGTGGATCACGTTGTTCTCGAACCACGCGGTCGAGTGCTGCGTGGCGAGCGAATTCACCGACGTCGGGCTGCGGCGCGCATCGATCGGGCCGCCCATCATCGTCATCGTGAGCGGCGTGTCCTCGCCGCGGCTCGCCATCAGCGAGATCGCCGCGAGCACCGGCACCGTCGGCTGGCACACCGAGATCACGTGCAGGTTGCGCGCGCCGATGTGACGGATGAATTCCTGGATATACGCGATGTAGTCGTGCAGGTGGAACGGGCCGACCTCGACCGGCACCATCCGCGCGTCGATCCAGTCGGTGATGTACACCTTGTGATCCTGCAGCAGCGTGCGCACGGTGTCGCGCAGCAGCGTCGAGTGGTGGCCCGACAGCGGCGCGCAGACCAGCACGACCGGCTCGTCCTTCAACTGCGTGACGGCGTCGGCGTCGTCCGAATAGCGCTTGAAGCGCAGCAGCCGGCAGAACGGCTTCTCGACGATCGTCTGCTCGACGATCGGGATGTTGTGGCCGTCCTTGACGATCTGGTGAATGTTGAACTCGGGCTTCTCGTAATCCTTGCCGAGCCGGTACATCAGCTCGTACGCGGCGGCCATCCGCGGCGCGCCGGGCATCAGCGAGAACGGGCTGGACGGATTGGCGAACGATTTGGACGCGGCCTGGGCCCAGGCCGTCAGCGGGCTCAGCATGGCTCGCTGGAATTCGTGCAGTTGGTAAAGCATGCAGACTACTCCCGCGTGGGGGACGGTGCGCAAGGGCGGCGTGAGGCGTCGCGGCGTGCCGTGTGGGTCAGCGGCCGGCCATGTTGCACTGCAGCCGGACAATCGCGTCGATCATATCGGACAACGATGGGTGGTGCAATGCAACATTTCCCCGATTTTTCATCAAAGTTTTGCGATTTGACGTTCTCTGAACAAGCCGCTCGCGTCCCGTTCAGCGCCCCGTGGCGACGGCCGGCGCCGGCTGGCCGGCCGCGCGCGCCATCGCGTCCTCGTGGTGCATCAGGTTCATCGCGGTATGCACGAGCGCCACGTGCGAGAACGCCTGCGGGAAATTGCCGACGAGCCGCCCGGCCACCGGGTCGTATTCCTCGGCGAGCAGCCCGAGGTCGTTCGACAGCGCGAGCAGCCGGCTGAACAGGCGGTGCGCGTCGTCGATCCGGCCCAGCAGCGCATAGTTGTCGACCAGCCAGAAACTGCACGCGAGAAACGTGCCTTCGCCGGGCGGCAGGCCGTCGTCGTATTCGGTCGTGCGGTAGCGCATCACGAGCCCGTCGTGCAGCAACTCCCGCTCGATCGCTTCGACCGTGCCGACGATGCGCGGATCTTCCGGCGGCAGGAAGCCGAGCAGCGGCATCAGCAGCACGCTCGCGTCGAGTTCGTCGCTGCCGTAGCTCTGTGCAAACGCCCGTTTGCTTTCGTGCCATGCGTTGTTGCACACGTCGGCATGGATCTGCTCGCGCAGCGCGCGCCAGCGGTCGAGCGAGCCGGGCAGCCGGAACATCTCCGCCGACTTGATCGCGCGGTCGAACGCGACCCACGCCATCACCTTCGAGAACGTGAAATGGCGGCGGCCGCCGCGCGTTTCCCAGATGCCTTCGTCGGGCTCCTGCCAGATCTTCTCGAGATGGTCGAGCAGCGCGCACTGCACCGACCACACCGTGTCGTCGGCCTGCAGGCCGCCCACGCGCGCGAGGTGCAGCGCGGCCATCACCTCGCCGAACACGTCGAGCTGGAGCTGGTTCGCGGCGCCGTTGCCCACGCGCACCGGCTTCGAGTCCTGGTAGCCGGGCAGCCAGTCGAGTTCCATTTCCGGCAGCCGGCGTTCGCCGGCGATCCCGTACATGATCTGGATCTGTTCGGGCGAGCCCGCCATCACGCGGCCGAGCCACGTGCGCCACGCGCGCGCCTCGTCGTAGTAGCCGCCGCGCATCAGCGCGAGCAGCGTGATCGTCGCGTCGCGCAGCCAGCAGTAGCGGTAGTCCCAGTTGCGATTGCCGCCGATCTTCTCGGGCAGCGACGTGGTCGGCGCCGCGACGATCCCGCCGGTCGGCTCGTACGCCAGCGCCTTCAGCGTGATCAGCGAACGGCGCACGGCGGCCGCGTAGCGGCCCTGCACCTGGCAGCGGCCCGACCATTCGAGCCAGTAGTTCTCGGTGCGTGCGAGCATCGACAGCGGATCGCGTGCGGGCGGCAGCCGCATGTGCGACGCCGCATAGCTGAGCGAGAACGGCACGCGTTCATCGGCGTTCACGGTGAATTCCGCGAGCGTATGGAGGTTCTTGCCGGTGAGCGGTACCGGCGTGCGCAGCACGACGGTGTCAGGGCCCGCGATCGCCTTCATGCCGTCCTCGCGGGTCAGCTGCGTGACCCACGGAATCGAGAAACCGTAGTCGAAGCGCAGCACGAGCTCCATGCGCATCTTCATCGTGCCGTGGCGGCCGATGACGATCCGCACCAGCTCGGACCAGCCGTTGCCGGGCGGCATGAAGTCGACCACGGTGACGGCACCGTCGGCGCTTTCGTAGTCGGTTTCGAGAATCAGCGTGTCGCCGCGATAGCGGCGCGACGTGTGCGTGATCGCGGCATCGGCGGCCGGCGCGAGCAGCCAGCGGCCGTGCTCGGGGGTGCCGAGAAGCGCCGCGAAGCAGGCGCCCGAATCGAAGCGGGGCCAGCACAGCCAGTCTACGGAGCCGTCTTTGGCGACCAGCGCGGCGGTGTGGCCGTCGCCGACGAGGGCGTAGTCTTCGATCAGGGCAGGCATGGGCAGGCGATCCTTGGGTATTCGAGTTCACAATGCGGACGGCGGCGGCCAAGGCTTCACGCGCGGGCGCCGCGCCCCGTATACTCGGCCGGGCGGCGGAGCGCATGAACGGCCGGCGTTTCGTCCTATCTCAACACTTGAAGCGACTCGATGCAAGGAGGATTCAATGCCCAACCGTTTACGCGAGCGTGACGCACGCGCTTCGACACGAGGGTTCCCGCTTAGGCTCGCTCACTGGATGAAAGGTTTCGCGATCGTGCTCTCCCTTTCCGCGACCCATGCATTTGCGCAGCAATCGCCCGCTCCGGCCGACGGCGTGTACAACCTGCTCGTGGGCACCTACACGGGCGGCGGCAGCGACGGGATCTATGTTTACCGCTTCGATACGAAAACCGGCAGCGTCGCGCCGGTGTCGTCGGCGAAGACGGTGAATCCGTCGTATCTGTTGCCGAGCCGCGACGGTCGTACCGTCTACGCGGTCAACGAACTGCCCGGCGACGACGGGCCGGCGTCGCAGCGCGGCGGCGTCAGCGCCTTCCGCTTCGACGCGAAGACGGGCGCGCTGAGCTTCATCGACCGCGTGTCGTCGGAAGGGAACGATCCTTGCTATCTCGCGTTGTCGCCGGACGGCAAGTACCTCGTGACGGCCAATTACTCGGTCGCGAAGGATCCGGGCGGCAGCTTCGCGGTGTTTCCGCTGCGCGACGACGGCGCGGTCGGCCAGGCCGTGCTGACGGTGCACCACGAGGGCACGGGGCCCGTGAAGGGCCGCCAGGACGGCGCGCACGTGCATTCGACGGTGTTTTCGCCGGATGGCCATTACCTGTTCGTACAGGATCTCGGCGCGGACAAGGTCTACGGCTACCGGTACACGGTGGACGGCAGCCGCGGGCTGATCAGCCCGACCGACACGCGCTACACGCCGGTCAAGGCGGGTTCGGGCCCGCGTCACATGGTGTTCAGCGCCGACGGCCGGTACGCGTACGTGACGAGCGAGCTCAACGCGGCGGTCGAGGTGTTCGGCTACCACGACGGCAAGCTGACGCCGGTCGAGACCGTATCGATGACCGCGCCGGGCTTCAAGGGCAAGGTCGGCGGCGGTGCGATCCACCTGTCGCCTGACGGCCGCTTCCTCTACGTGAGCAACCGCGGCGATGCGAACGACCTGGTGATCTACGCGGTGAACCAGGCCGACGGCCGGTTGAAGCCCGTCGGCCGCCAGTCGAGCCTCGGCAAGACGCCGCGCGAGTTCCTGATCGACCCGACCGGCAAGTGGCTGATCGTCGGCAACCAGGACAGCGATACGTTCTACGTGTTCAGCCGCAATGTGGAAACGGGGCAACTGGGCCCGAATCCGCAGAAGGTGGCGGTCGGCAAGCCGGTCGACTTCAAGCTGGTGCCGGTGCAGTAAATGACAAAGGGCGCTGCCGATGCAGCGCCCTTTGCTTTCCGGGGCGGCCGGTTTCCCGGTGGCCCGCATCGGTGGACGGCGGCGGCGGCCGCGCTCAGTCGGCCGCGGCCGGCACGAGCACCTCGCGGCTGCCGTTGATGCCCATCGGCGACACCAGCCCGGCCGCCTCCATCTGCTCGACGAGGCGTGCGGCGCGGTTGTAGCCGATGCGCAACTGCCGCTGCACCGACGAGATCGACGCGCGCCGCGTGCGCACGACGAACGCGACGGCTTCGTCGTACAGCGGATCGGCCTCCGCGTCCGGCGCATCGCCGAACAGGTCCTGCGTTGCGCCGTCGGCGGCCGGGCCGTCGAGGATTCCTTCCTCGTACTGCGGTTCGCCGAACTGTTTCAGGTACTCGACGATCCGGTGCACTTCCTCGTCGGCGACGAATGCGCCGTGCACGCGCTGCGGATAACCGGTGCCCGGCGGCAGGAACAGCATGTCGCCCATCCCGAGCAGCGATTCGGCGCCCATCTGGTCGAGAATCGTGCGCGAGTCGATCTTCGACGACACCTGGAACGCGACGCGCGTCGGGATGTTCGCCTTGATCAGGCCCGTGATCACGTCGACGGACGGGCGCTGCGTCGCGAGGATCAGGTGGATGCCGGCCGCGCGCGCTTTCTGCGCGAGACGGGCGATCAGTTCCTCGATCTTCTTGCCGGCCACCATCATCAGGTCGGCCAGCTCGTCGATCACGACGACGATCAGCGGCAGCGTCGACAGCGGCTCGGGGTCCTCGGGCGTCAGCGAGAACGGGTTGCCGATCTTCTTTTCCTTCGCTTCGGCATCGCGGATCTTCTGGTTGAAGCCCGCGAGGTTGCGCACGCCGACGGCCGACATCAGCCGGTAGCGCTTCTCCATCTCGCCGACGCACCAGTTCAGCGCGTTGGCCGCGAGCTTCATGTCGGTGACGACCGGCGCGAGCAGGTGCGGGATGCCTTCGTAGACCGACAGCTCCAGCATCTTCGGGTCGATCATGATGAGCCGCACGTCCTCGGGTGTCGCCTTGTACAGCAGCGACAGGATCATCGCGTTGATCGCGACCGACTTGCCCGAGCCCGTCGTGCCCGCGACGAGCATGTGCGGCGCCTTCGCGAGATCGGTGACGACCGGATGGCCGGTGATGTCCTTGCCCATCGCGATCGTCAGTTGCGAGGCCGAGTGCTGGTACTGGCGCGACTCGAGGATTTCCGACAGGCGGATCATCTGGCGCTTCGCATTCGGCAGTTCGAGGCCCATGCAGGTCTTGCCGGGAATCGTCTCGACGACGCGGATCGACGTGAGGCCGAGGCCGCGCGACAGGTCCTTCATCAGCCCGACGATCTGGCTGCCCCGCACGCCGAGCGCGGGTTCGATCTCGAAGCGCGTGATCACGGGGCCGGCCGATGCGCCGACCACCGTTACCGGCACCTTGAATTCCTGCAGTCGCTGTTCGATGACCTGCGCGGTTTGCGCGAGGTGTTCGTCGGTGATCGTTTCGATGTCGTCGGACGCGGGTTCGAGCAGGTCGAGGGTCGGCAGTTCGACGTTGAACGTCGCGGGCGCGTGGAATTCGAACGCGTTCGGGCGCGGCGGGCGGGCGGGGGTGTCGGGGGCCGGTGCGGCGGGTTCGGTTGTTGCCGCGGCGGCGGTCGCTTCTGCCGGCGGGGCAGCGGGAATCGCCGGTACGGGCGTGACCGCCGCCGGTGCGGACAGGCTCGCGCCGGGGAATGTCGTGGCAGGTTGCGGGGCAGCGGCTGCCGGTGTCGCGGCGACGTTCGGCACGTGCCAGCTTGCCGGCGACGAGGCCGGGGCGGGCGGGGCTGCGAACGTCGTGGCTTCGATCGCGGCAGGTGCGGAAGCGATCGACGGAGTCGGTATCGCGGCGGTTGCCCCGAAGGACGGCAGCGAGCCGGTCGGAGCGACGGGCGAGCCGGAGATCGGTTGCGCCGGAGTCGCTGCGGCGGACGTGATCGGTGCGACGGCGCCGGGGGACGGTGCAGTCGTGTCGGAAACGGCCGGAGGCACGGGCAGGCTTGCGGCCGGCTGCGGTGCGACCGCGCCGGAGGTGCCGAACGTGCCGAATGTCGTACCCGTCGATGAGCTTGCCGGGTTGGCCGGCGCCGACGCCGGCGCCGGCGCCGGCGAGCCGGACGCGGTGTTCACGGGCATCGCGGCAGCGAGCGCGGGTGCGACAGCCGGTGCGGGCGCGGTCGAACCGAATGTCGAAGCCGACGTGCCGGCCGTCGACGGAGTCACGACGGGCGATGTGGGCATCGATGCACGGGGGAACGAACCGTAAGTCGTGCCCGTTTCGCTAACCGGGGCTGTCGACGCAACCGATGCAACGGTCGATGTCGACGCGGCCGGCTGCGAAGGCGAAGCCGACGCAGTACCAGTTACGCCGACCGGGGATGCCGATGGGGCGGATGTAGCGGTCGATGCCAATGCGGCCGGCTGCGACAGCGAAGCCGACGCAGTACCGGTTACGCCGACCGGGGATGCCGATGGGGCGGATGTAGCGGTCGATGCCAATGCGGCCGGCTGCGACAGCGAAGCCGACGCAGTACCGGTTTCGCCGACCAGGGATGCCGATGGGGCGGATGCAACGGTCGATGCCGATGCGGCCGGCTGCGAAAGCGAAGCCAACGCAGCGCCGGTTGCGCCGATTGCGGATGTCGACGCGACTGATGCAGCGGTCGATGCCGACGCAGGCGACTGAGCAGGCGAACCGGATGTCGTGCCGGTCACGCGATCCGTTGAAGTGGTCTCGGCGACAGGCGATGTCTCCGAAGCGAATGCAGGTGCTTGCGCGGCAAAGCCTTGAGCGGTGCCGACGAGCGGCGACGCAGCAGCCGAAGCCGTCTGCGTTGCGGCGGCAAACGGTTGAGCGGCGACCGGCGATTTCGGCAATTCCACGGCGGCGGTCGTATTCGTCGGGGCAGATCGTGCCGTCGACGGTTTCCAAGTCCATTCCGCTGCCGGCGCGGAGTCTTGGGCGCTTGCCGACGGCGGTGCCGCAGGTTCTGCTGTGTCTGCCTTGATGGCTTCCGGTGCTGCACCCGACGCAGCCGATCCCGACGTTGCCGACACCGCCGCAAACGGCCTGGCTTCGGCACTTGCGCGCGACGTCGTTTCGGTGATCGGCGAAGAGGGGAGGGCCGCGAACGGTGCGATGTTCCCTGTCGCTTTCACGTCGGCGTGCGCATCGTCGATGCCCTGCGGCACGCGGGCCGATGCGATGTGATCGATTGCGGGAGCCGGTTGCGCCGTGTACCTGTCGTCGTTATCGACGGGTGCCGGCAGATTGCTCGCGGCGATGTCGTGAGCCGCCTCGCGCCTGGGTTGCGCGGCGGCAGCATCGACCGGTTCCGATCCCGTCGCGTCCGTCGACGACTCGGCGGCCGGGTTCCACGCGGATGCGTCGAACGCGGAAACCGGCCGGCTGGCGAGGTCTTCCCACGGTGCGAGGTCGATGGGCGCGTCGAACGAGGCTGAGGGTGCGGACGGGATTCCCGGCGTCGGCGCGGCAGGCGCATCGTCGGCGTACCGGATCTCGTCGTCGGCGTGATGCGAAAACGCGGCATCGTCGCTGCCGGTATTTGGCAGCGCGTGCGGGGCGGCCGCGTCGAGCGCCACGGTGCCCGCATCGGCACCCGGTGCATGAACAGCGGGTGCCGCCGGCATGAACGCGTCGAGCACGATCGGTGCGTTGTCGTCGTACGCCGGCGCCGCATCGTGCGCGAGCGATACCGTGGCGTCATGCGCGGCGAGGCCGTGGGTCGCGGCGGCGATCCCGGTCGGCACGGCCGGCATGGTCGATGCGGCCGCCGATGCCGGCGCCGCAACGCCGGCTGCTGCCACGGCCACACCGGCCACGGTAGCGGCTGCGGCGGCAGCGTGCCCGGCGTCGGCCGGCTGCGCACCGCCCAGCGTCGCCCATTGCGCGGTGCTGGCCTCGATCGAGCGCAGCGTGTCGTGCACGCTCGGTGCCGGCGCGATCGGCGCGGCGGGTTTTTCCGTCCATGCATAGAGCGGCGCACGCGCCGGCGTTTGCGGCGCCGGACGACGTCGTGCCGTATCCGCAGGCTGACCGGCCGAACCTGCGCCTGCGACGGGGCGTACCAGCGGACGCTGCGGCTGCGCGGCGGCCGGCCGCGGCGTGACCGTGGTACGCGGCGTAGTCGGCTTCAATGCGGCCGTGGCCGGTCGCGCGGCTGTCGGCCGCGGGCGGACGGGTTCGAATCCGACGGGAAGCGGGGCTGGATCGGGGCGCGGGACCTGCGAATTCGCCGCTGCGCGCGCCAGGCTCGCGGTGCTGCCGGTCGTCGGTGGCGGCATCGCGCTGGCCGGGGGGATCGGTGCGGGCTGCGTCGGCGCGCGCTGGGGCGCGGTCGGCTTCAACCAGCCCGACGGCGCGACGGGTTCCACGTGGGGGCGCGGGGGCGTGCTGCTGCGCGGCTTCGGCCGCGCCTGCGGATCGGGTTTCCACAGCGTCGGACGCGAATACCGGCCGTTCTGGCGCGGCGCCATCGAATTGACGGTGTGCGCGGTGGTCGGCTGTACGACATCGTCGTCGCGATGCAGCGCGCTGCGCGGCAGGTCGGCAATGCCGCGGGCGTCGTCGTCGCCGCCGTCGCGCGACAGCTTGACGCCGAACGACGTGTCGACCCAGGCGGCGAACTGCCGCCAGCCGATGCCGGTCAACCAGGGCAGCCCGGCGAAGAACAGCACGACCATCGCGACCGGCGTGCCGATCGGGCCGAGCACGCGGGCGAAGCCTGCCGAGAACGCATGGCCGAGCGCGTTCGTGTCGGGGCCCGACAGCGGGCTCGTCAGCGTGCAGCTGGCCACGAACACCGCGGCGAAGCCGAGCCACAGACGGATCGAGCCGCGGCCGGCGAGCCCGCCGCCGCCGGGCAGCATCGCCTGCACGAGACGCCAGAAGAGAAGGAGGAACCAGACGGCGGAGATGCCGAACCAGCCGAAGACAACCGTGTGCATGCTTTGAAACAGGAGTGGGGAGGGGCGCGCGGGGCGCGACCCGCCGAGTTTAACCGGCCGGCGAACAAGACTCTAACGCGGCGTGCATCCGCTTCACGCCGCGCACGTGGGTGCGCGGCACACGCGCGTGGCGCGCCACGCGAAGGCGGTCGGTCGGCCTTCGCGCGCGCGGTGCTGCATCAGGGGCTCCGGTGCGTGAAGGTCAGCGTTGCGCCGGACGCGGTCACGATCTGCAATTGCTGCGGCTCGCGCATCTGCACGCCGGTCTTGTCGATGTGGGCGAGTGCGTCGAGGTACGCGGGTTCGAGTTGGCCGCCGAGCGTATTCGGGCAGGCCATCCGCGTGCCGGCGAGCGGCCCGAAGCTCAACAGGCCGTTCTTGATCGCGTAGGTGCCCATGTAGCGGTTGCAGCCCGAGAACCCGCTCGCGCGCCGGATGCCCGACTCGGTCGACAGCGCGAGCTTGATCGGCTCGCCGTTGTCGCCGTGCGGGATCGCGCGCTGCGTGCCGTCGGCGTTCAGCCAGCTGGTGAGCTCCCAGCTCGTGTCGTCGAGCAGCTGGACGGCGGCCGGGTTGTACGGGTCGGGCGCGGGGGCGGCGGAATCGGGGTGGGTCGGCATCGCGCAGGCGGCGAGAAGCGTGGCAAGCGTCAACGCGCAGAGCGGCGCGCGCAACGGGCGAAGCAGGCCGGTGCGTGCGCGTGCGGCCGCGGACAGGTGGGACATGAGCCTCGTTCCTCATCGGATTCTGATCAAGGCGTAAGAGTAACGCACCCGCCCCGCGGCAGGCGAGCCGACACTTCGCGCGTGAAAACGTTCGCAGCCCGCTCGCGAGCGGCCCGACGCGGGGCGGCGGCACGGCGAAACGCGCCAAACCGGTGTCGTGGCGCGTGTTAACATCGGAGCCGTTTTCGTCCTCCACCAGAAGCGGGTAATCACATGCAGATCGGTCAGCGGCTCGGTACGCCGCTCTCATCCTCGGCCACGCGCGTCATGCTGCTCGGCGCCGGCGAGCTCGGCAAGGAAGTCATCATCGCGTTGCAGCGTCTCGGTGTCGAAGTCATCGCGGTCGACCGCTATCCGGACGCACCCGGCCATCAGGTCGCGCATCGTGCGCACGTGATCGACATGACCGACGCCGCCGCGCTGCGCGCGATCGTCGAGGCCGAACGCCCGCACCTGATCGTGCCCGAGATCGAGG
The DNA here is from genome assembly GCF_052045915.1 of Burkholderia sp. 22088. NCBI lineage: Bacteria > Pseudomonadati > Pseudomonadota > Betaproteobacteria > Burkholderiales > Burkholderiaceae > Burkholderia > Burkholderia sp. 22088. The sequence goes on along the minus strand of NZ_JBQEPY010000019.1, from coordinate 105,396 downwards.
CGATCGCGACCGACGCGCTCGCGGCGATCGAGGCGGCCGGTCTCGCCGAGGTGATCCCGACCGCGCGCGCGACGCAGCTCACGATGAACCGCGAAGGGATCCGCCGGCTCGCGGCCGAGGAGCTCGGCCTGCCGACGTCCCCGTATGCGTTCGCGGATTCGTTCGAAGCGTTCAGCGCGGCCGTCGCGAAGATCGGCATGCCGTGCGTCGTGAAACCCGTGATGTCGTCGTCGGGCAAGGGGCAGTCGGTCGTGAAGACCGAAGCCGACGTGAAGCCGGCGTGGGACTACGCAATGGCGGGCGGGCGCGTGAACCACGGCCGCGTGATCGTCGAAGGCTTCATCGATTTCGACTACGAGATCACGCAGCTCACCGTGCGCGCGATCGATCCGGCGACGGACGCCACGCGCACCTATTTTTGCGAGCCGGTCGGCCACGTGCAGGTGGCGGGCGACTACGTCGAGTCGTGGCAGCCGCAGCCGATGAGCGCGGCGGCGCTCGAGAAGTCGCGCGAAATCGCGCACAAGGTCACCGAGGCGCTCGGCGGGCGCGGGCTGTTCGGCGTCGAGCTGTTCGTGCGCGGCGACGACGTGTGGTTCTCCGAGGTGAGCCCGCGGCCGCACGATACGGGCCTCGTCACGCTCGCGTCGCAGCGCCAGTCGGAGTTCGAGCTGCACGCGCGTGCGATTCTCGGGCTGCCGGTCGATCCGGCGCTCGGTTCGCCGGCCGCGTCGGCCGTGATCTACGGCGGGCTCGACGAGCGCGGCATCGCGTTCGAAGGCGTGCGCGACGCGCTTGCGGTGCCGGGCGCCGACCTGCGCCTGTTCGGCAAGCCGGAAAGTTTTGCGAAGCGGCGCATGGGCGTCGCGCTGGCGACCGGTGCGACCGTCGACGAAGCCCGCGAACGCGCGAAGCGTGCCGCTGCGGCCGTCCGGCCCGTGTCGGCGCGCTGACGTAACCAGGAGAGGACGATGACGCCAAGGTGGCTGCGTATCGGAAAGCTGGGCGCCGCACTGGCGCTGGTCGCGAGTCTCGCGGGTTGCGGCGTCGCGGCCGCGCCGTGCCGGGTGGCCTCGGCCGGGCTCAAGATCGTGCCGCTCGTCGGCCATCTCGCGGCCGCGCCGACCGACGCGTGTGCCGACGTCATCGATCCCTGATCACGCTATACGACGCGATCGCCAACAATAATTGCGCGCCCCGCGAGGGCGCGTTTCCACCCGTCTCGTGAGAGGACCTGCATGATTCGCCAAACGCTCGCCGCGCTCGCGCTCGCCGGCACCGCCGTTTCCGTCGCGCATGCCGCGCAACTGACCGTCGAAGAGATCGACGCCGATTCGCGCCAGTTCGCCGTCTACCAGTGCGCGAACCAGAAACAGCCCGTGCGCGTGTCGTACTGGCTCGCGGGCAACGGCCAGAGCTTCGCGCTCGTGCCGGTCAACGGGAAGCAGATGCTGTTCGTCGACACCGTGTCGGCGTCCGGCGCGCGCTATCAGGCCGGCCGCTATACGTGGTGGACGAAGGGCAAGGAAGCGACGCTGCGCGACGAGATCGCCGACCAGAATGCGCCGCCGCTGCTGGGCGACTGCGTCCAGGTCGAGAAGAAAAAGAAGAAGGGCTGAGCGACGGGCGGGAACGTGGGGCGTGCCTGGCGGTGGCAGCGGGCGGCAGGCTTTCTGGTGTGACTGCGTGGCACGCGGGCCGGCGGCGGGCGATCCGGTGAGGCGATCCGGCAAGACGATCCGGCAAGGCGATCCGGCAAGGCGATCCGGCAAGGCGATCCGGCAAGGCGATCCGGCAAGGCGATCCGGCAAGGCGATCCGGAATCTGACCCCTGAAATTATCCGTCGACCGATCGGGATAGCCCGATAGGGGCATTCGTCGACCGCGCGGGCCTGCCCGGGCCCGTCGCGCGTACCGCCGTTGGGGCCGTTCGCGGCGTTGTCACGGACAGATGGCTGCGCAGTGCTACAATACGCCCCTTTCCGCCGGCATTCGCGCCGAACGGAGTCCGCACGGCCTGGCGTCCAGCGTTCGCATTGAACCGGTCCCAAGCGCCAGAGCGGCGCCGCGCGGCGCGCCGCGGCTCCGTCTATTTCCGAATTGTGATGAGCGCAGGCCCGGCTGGCCTGACGCACGATGTCCCCGCCGCGCCTTTTGAGCGAAACGCCACCATGTCCGATTCTGTCGCCAAGCCCGTCGACGCAACCTTCGATCAATTCGGCCTTGCCGCCGATATCCTGAAAGCCATTGCGGAGCAGGGCTATACGACGCCGACGCCGATCCAGGCGCAGGCCATTCCGGTCGTGCTCGCCGGCCGCGACGTCATGGGCGCCGCGCAAACGGGCACCGGCAAGACCGCGAGCTTCTCGCTGCCGATCATCCAGCGGCTGCTGCCGCAGGCCAACACGAGCGCGTCACCGGCGCGCCACCCGGTGCGCGCGCTGATCCTCACGCCGACCCGCGAACTCGCCGACCAGGTCGCCGCGAACGTGCACGCGTATGCGAAGCACACGCCGCTGCGCAGCGCGGTCGTGTTCGGCGGCGTCGACATGAACCCGCAGATGGCCGAACTGCGCCGCGGCGTCGAGATCCTGATCGCGACGCCGGGCCGCCTGCTCGACCACGTGCAGCAAAAGACGGCGAATCTCGGCCAGGTGCAGATCCTCGTGCTCGACGAAGCCGACCGGATGCTCGACATGGGCTTCCTGCCCGATCTGCAGCGCATCCTGAACCTGCTGCCGAAGGAGCGTCAGACGCTGCTGTTCTCGGCCACCTTCTCGCCGGAAATCAAGAAGCTCGCGTCGACCTACCTGCGCAACCCGCAGACGATCGAAGTCGCGCGCAGCAACTCGACGAACGCGAACGTCACGCAGATCGTCTACGACGTCGCCGAAGGCGACAAGCAGGCGGCCGTCGTGCAGCTGTTGCGCGATCGCGGGCTCAAGCAGGTGATCGTGTTCTGCAACAGCAAGATCGGCGCAAGCCGGCTGGCGCGCAATCTCGAGCGCGACGGCGTGGTCGCGTCGGCGATCCACGGCGACAAGACGCAGATCGAGCGGATGCAGGCGCTCGACGCGTTCAAGCGCGGCGAGATCGAGGCGCTGGTCGCGACCGACGTGGCCGCGCGCGGCCTCGACATCGCCGAGTTGCCCGCCGTGATCAACTTCGACCTGCCGTTCAGCGCGGAAGACTACGTGCACCGGATCGGCCGTACCGGCCGTGCGGGTGCGACGGGCGACGCGCTGTCGCTGTGCAGCCCGAACGAGCGCAAGCAGCTCGCCGATATCGAGAAGCTGATCAAGCGTCCGCTCGAAATGCAGACGCTCACGCTCGACAAGCCGGCGCGCCATCGTCACGACGAGCGCGGCAACGAGCGCGGCGGCGAACGGGGCGGGCGTCGCGAACGCGACGAACATCGCGGTGCGTCGGGACGCCGCCCGGGCAGCTCCGAGCGCGGTCATCACCGTCGCCACGAAGCGCCGGTCGACGATTTCTTCCTGAAGCCGTACGAGCCGTCGGCGCCCGCGAAGCAGCGGGACGACGCGCAGCCTGCGCAGCAGCCCGAGAAGAAGGGGCCGAAGCGTCAGGTCGCCGCGCTGCTCGGCGGGTTCGGGATGCCGCGCAAGCCGTCGGCGTAAGCCTGGCGGACGCGACGGCGCGGCGCGCGAGCGCTGCGGGAAAAGCGGGTGCATGCGATGAGCATGTGCCCGTTTTTCATTGGGGGCGCGGTTCGATGGTGGAGCGGAAGAAGGCGCTTGGCGCCGGCGGAGAGCGATGCAAGCGGCACCCGGCGGGCGCGCGTTCGGCGCGAAACCGGCGCGAAACCGCGCGTCAGCCGGCCTGCGGCCCGAAGCGCGTCGCCCACGCGGCCGTTGCGGCTGCGTAGAACGCATCGAGAGTCGTGCCTGCGAGCGCGCCGGCCGGCGCGAGGCCCAGATGCGCGGCCGCAGCCTGCAGTGTCGGCAGCGGATTGTCGCGCTCGAGCGCGGTCGCGCCCGTCTGCTTGCTGAGCTTTTCGCCGTTCGCGTCGACCACCACGGGCACGTGCAGGTATCGCGGGGTCGGCACGCCGAGGCAGTGCTGCAGGTAGATCTGGCGCGCGGTCGAGTCGAGCAGGTCGGCGCCCCGCACGACGTGCGTGATGCCTGCATCGGCATCGTCGACGACGACCGCGAGCTGATACGCCCATTGCCCGTCCGCGCGTTTCAGCACGAAATCGCCGACTTCGGTCGCGAGGTTCTGCGTTTGCGCGTGCTGCCAGCGATCGTCGAACGTGACGATCGCGGCGGCGCCGTCCGGCACGCGCAGCCGCCACGCGCGCGCGGGCTTGCCGTGCAGGCCGGTGCGGCAGGTGCCCGGATAGGCGAGCGTCGTGTGGCGCTCGTGCGCGGCGCGCAGCGAATCGGCGATTTCCTTGCGCGTGCAGCCGCACGGATAGACGAGCCTGGCCGAGACGAGCCGTTCGAGCGCGGCCGTATAGGCTGCGTCGCGGGTGCTTTGCCAGACGGGCGGCTCGTCGGGCGTCATGCCGAAATGCGCGAGTGTCGCGAGGATGTCGTCGGCCGCGCCGGGTACCGTGCGCGGGCCGTCGAGATCCTCGATGCGCACGAGCCATGCGCCGCCGTGCGCGCGCGCGTCGAGCCAGCTCGCGAGCGCGCCGACCAGCGAGCCGAAGTGCAGCGGGCCGGTGGGCGACGGCGCGAAGCGGCCGCGATAGGCGCTCATCGGGGCGCGGGGCGGCGCGCGGTCAGGCTGCGCTGGCTGCCGGTGCGCAGGCCGGGCACGACCGGCCGGGCACGTAGCTCGGCGATTGTTGTGCTTCCGGCGTGACGACCGCGCGGCACGCGAAGCACGTGACGTTCTCGGTGGGCTGGAGTTGCGGATTCAGCGCGGTGCGGTAGTCGAACACGAAGCAGTCGCCGTGATAGTGCGCGCCGCCGACTTCCTCGAAGTATTTCAGGATCCCGCCTTCGAGCTGGTACACGTTCTCGATGCCGATGTCCTTCATGTGGATCGCGGCCTTCTCGCAGCGGATGCCGCCCGTGCAGAACGACACGACCGTCTTGCCTTCGAGGTCGGCGCGGTTCGCGTCGATCACTTCCGGGAATTCGCTGAACTTGTCGATCCGGTAGTCGAGTGCGTTGTCGAACGTGCCGACGTCGACTTCGAATGCATTGCGCGTGTCGAGCATCACGACCGGGCGGCCCGTGTCGTCGTGGCCGCGGTCGAGCCACGTCTTCAGCGTGCGCGCGTCGACGAACGGCGCGCGGCCGAGTTCCGGCTTGATCGCCGGTTTCTTCATCGTGATGATCTCGCGCTTCAGGCGCACGAGCATCCGGCGGAACGGCTGCGAATCGGACAGGCTTTCCTTGAACTGCAGCGATGCGAACCTGCCCTCGAACAGCGGATCGTGACGGATGTACGCGATGAATGCGTCGGCGGCGTCACGCGTGCCGGCGATGAACAGGTTGATGCCTTCCGGCGCGAGCAGGATCGTGCCGCGCAGGCCGAGTTCGTTGCAGCGGGCGGTGACGAGCGGGCGCCATTGCTCGGTCGCGTCGAGCGACACGAAGTGGTAGGCGGCGAGGTTGACGATGGTCATGATGGTCCGACGGGAAAACGGCCGCACGGCGGCCCGCAAAAAAGGGTGCGAAGCCGGGGCGTTGATTCGAAAAACCGTATTATCCCGCAAACGGCGCGGGCACCGGTACCTGGCCGATCGGCCAACCGCGCGACGCGTCGCCGCGCGCATCGGCCGAACGGCCAAAGCGGGCATTTTTTGGGCAGCCTGCGCGGCGGGGCGGCTACAATAGCGCCCATGTCAGATCCCCGCTTCGTCCATCTTCGCGTTCACTCCGAATTCTCGATTGCCGACGGCATCGTGCGCATTGACGACATCGTCAAGGCGGCGGCCGCGGACGGTCAGGGCGCGCTCGCGCTCACCGATCTCGGCAACGCATTCGGCCTCGTCCGTTTCTACCAGGAAGCCCGCGGCAAGGGCATCAAGCCGATCGCCGGCTGCGACGTCTGGATCGCCAATCCCGACGACCGCGACAAGCCGTCGCGGCTGCTGCTGCTCGTCAAGGACAAGGTCGGCTACCTGAATCTCTGCGAGCTGCTGTCGAAGGCGTGGCTCACGAACCAGTACCGCGGCCGTGCGGAACTCGACGCGAGCTGGCTCGACGGCGAGCTCGCGCAGGGGCTCCTCGCGCTGTCGGGCGCGCAACAGGGCGATATCGGGCTCGCGTTTGCCGCGGGCAACGAAGAAGCCGCGCGCCGTCACGCCGAGCGCTGGGCGAAGGTGTTCCCGGGCGGCTTCTACATCGAGCTGCAGCGTTACGGCCAGCCGGGCGCCGAGGCGTACATCCAGCAGGCCGCGACGCTCGCCGCGGCGCTGAAGCTGCCGGTCGTCGCGACGCACCCGACGCAGTTCATGACCGACGACGATTTCACCGCGCACGAAGCGCGCGTGTGTATCTCGGAAGGCGACATCCTCGCGAATCCGCGGCGCCAGAAGCGTTTCACGACCGACCAGTATTTCCGCACGCAGGACGACATGGCCGCGCTGTTCGCCGACCTGCCGTCGGCGATCGCGAACACGGTCGAGATCGCGAAGCGCTGCAACCTGAAGCTCGAGCTCGGCAAGCCGAAGCTGCCGCTGTTCCCGACGCCGGACGGCATGTCGCTCGACGACTACCTCGTCCAGCTGTCGAAGGAAGGGCTCGAGACGCGTCTCGCGCAGCTGTATCCGGCCGAAGCCGAACGCGACGCGCAGCGCGACACGTACTACAAGCGCCTCGAATTCGAATGCGGGACCATCACGAAGATGGGCTTTCCCGGCTACTTCCTGATCGTCGCGGACTTCATCAACTGGGCGAAGAACAACGGCGTGCCGGTCGGCCCGGGCCGCGGCTCGGGCGCCGGTTCGCTGGTCGCGTACGCGCTCGGCATTACCGATCTCGACCCGCTGCGCTACAACCTGCTGTTCGAGCGTTTCCTGAACCCGGAACGCGTGTCGATGCCCGACTTCGACATCGACTTCTGCCAGCACGGCCGCGATCGCGTGATCCAGTACGTGAAGGAAAAATACGGCGCGGACGCCGTGTCGCAGATCGCCACCTTCGGCACGATGGCCGCGAAGGCGGCCGTGCGCGACATCGGCCGCGTGCTCGACCTCGGCTACATGTTCACCGACGGCATCGCGAAGCTGATCCCGTTCAAGCCGGGCAAGCACGTGACGATCGCCGACGCGATGAAGGAGGAGCCGCAGCTTCAGGAGCGCTACGACCACGAGGACGAAGTGCACCAGCTGCTCGACCTCGCGCAGCGCGTCGAGGGTCTCACGCGTAACGTCGGGATGCACGCGGGCGGCGTGCTGATCGCGCCCGGCAAGCTGACCGATTTCTGCCCGCTGTACACGCAGGGCGACGACGGCGGCGTGGTCAGCCAGTACGACAAGGACGACGTCGAAGCCGTCGGCCTCGTGAAGTTCGACTTTCTGGGTCTCACGACGCTGACGATCCTCGACTGGGCCGAGCGCTACATCCGCCGCCTCGATCCGTCGAAGTCCGACTGGTCGCTCGCGCAGGTGCCGCTCGACGATCCCGCCTCGTTCCAGATCCTGAAGAAGGCCAACACGGTCGCCGTGTTCCAGCTGGAAAGCCGCGGGATGCAGGGCATGCTGAAGGATGCGCAGCCCGACCGCTTCGAGGACATCATCGCGCTCGTGTCGTTGTACCGTCCGGGCCCGATGGACCTGATCCCGAGCTTCTGCGCACGGAAGCACGGCCGCGAGAAGGTCGACTATCCGGATCCGCGCGTCGAACCCGTCCTGAAAGAGACCTACGGCATCATGGTCTATCAGGAGCAGGTGATGCAGATGGCGCAGATCATCGGCGGCTACTCGCTCGGCGGCGCGGACTTGCTGCGTCGCGCGATGGGCAAGAAGAAGCCCGAGGAGATGGCCAAGCATCGCGAGATCTTCGCCGAGGGTGCGGCGAAGAACGGCCTCACGCGCGAGAAGTCCGACGAGATCTTCGACTTGATGGAGAAGTTCGCGGGCTACGGCTTCAACAAGTCGCACGCGGCTGCCTACGCACTGCTCGCGTATCACACCGCGTGGCTGAAGGCGCACCATCCGGCCGAATTCATGGCGGCCAACATGACGCTCGCGATGGACGACACCGACAAGGTGAAGATCCTGTTCGACGATTGCATCGTGAACAACCTCGCCGTGCTGCCGCCCGATATCAACCAGTCGCATTACCGCTTCGAGCCGGTCGCGGAAGCCGACGGCAAGCGCTCGCGCACGATCCGCTACGGCCTCGGCGCCGTGAAGGGCAGCGGCCAGAACGCGATCGAGGAAATCCTGCGCGCCCGCGAGGAAAAGCCATTCACCGACCTGTTCGACTTCTGCGAGCGGATCGACCGGCGCGTCGTCAACCGCCGCACGGTCGAGGCGCTGATCCGCGCCGGCGCATTCGATTCGCTGAATACGAACCGTGCCCAGCTGATCGCGTCGGTACCGCTGGCGATGGAAGCGGCCGACCAGGCCGAGGCGAACGCGATGCAGGCCGGCCTGTTCGACATGGGCGCCGAATCGCCGCACGCGCATGCGCTCGTCGACGAGCCCGCGTGGGACGACAAGCGCCGCCTGCAGGAAGAAAAGGGCGCGCTCGGCTTCTACCTGTCCGGCCACCTGTTCGACGCGTATCGCGACGAGGTGCGCCGTTTCGTGCGGCAGAAGGTCGGTGACCTGAAAGAAGGGCGCGACAAGCTCGTGGCCGGCATCATCGCTTCGCTGCGCACGCAGATGACCCAGCGCGGCAAGATGCTGATCGCGCTGCTCGACGACGGCTCGGGCCAGTGCGAGATCACGATCTTCAACGAGCAGTTCGAGGCGAACAAGGCGCTGTTCAAGGAAGACGAACTGCTGATCGTGCAGGGGCAGGCGCGCAACGATGCGTTCACGGGCGGCATCCGCTTCACGGCCGACACGGTGATGGATCTCGAACGCGCGCGCAGCCGTTATGCGCAGGCCGTACGGCTGACGATGAACGGCAACGCCGACGCGGCCGCGCTGCGCCGCGTGCTCGAGCCTCACGTGTCGAAGGACGATCCCGCGGCCACGGCTGCGGTCGAGGCGCCTGCACCGCGCGGCGGCGGGCGCGACGGCGGCCGCCGTCCGCAGGCGCCGCTGCCCAACGGGCTCGCGGTGCAGGTTCACTACAGCAACGCGCGGGCTCAAGGCGAAATGCGCCTCGGCGACGCATGGCGCGTGAAGCCGAGCGACGTGCTGCTCGCGGAGCTGCGTGCGGCGTTCGACGGCAGCGTCGTCGAAATCACGTACTGACCGCGCTTCAGCCGAAGGCTGTCGCGCCACGCGGCCCGCCGCATCGCCATCGTGCGGTGCGGCGGGCCGTTTTGCATGTTCACGCAAGCGGGTCTTGGGCTGGCCATCCGGACGCTATACAATCCGGCGCTGGCCGCACGAACGCGGCGCCGATCGCCGCTCGTCCGGCGGGTGGCGCCGGTATCGCGCGCATGAACGGGGGCGGATCCGTGCGGCGAGCGGCAATATGCGACAAGGCCGTCCCGGAACCGGATGCGGGGAAATGGCCCGTCGCGACAACAATGAACTGACAGTCACCACATGACCATGGCCAATGGGAACCCGCCGCAGCGGATCCTCGTGATCCGGATCGATTTTTTGGGCGACATGCTGTGCACGACGGCGTTTCTCGGTGCGCTGAAGGAGCGCTGGCCCGGCGCGGAACTGCATGTGGTCGCGAACCGCTACAACGCGGCCGCGCTGGCCGGAAACCCGGACGTGGACGTGATCCACACCTACGTGTACAGCCGCCAATGCGAACGCAACGACCGTCCCGGGCGGATGCGTGCGTTCTTCGACCGGCTGCGGCTCGTGCGTCGCCTGCGCCGCTTGCGGTTCGACCTCGTGGTCGTGCCGAACGGCGGCATGCATCGCAGCAGCATGCAGTTCGCGCGCCAGATCGGCGCGAAGGATTGCCGCTGGCACGATGCCGAGACCGAATTCGACGATCGCAAGCCCGAGCATGTCGCGCAGCGGCCGATGTGCCATGAGGCGCTGTCGGGTTTCCGGCTCGTGCCCGAGCTCGGCCGCGCCGATCTCGACCGTCTCGAGTTGTCGGTCCATCCCGACCGCGCGCTGCAGGACGCGTGGCATCGGCTGCTCGGCGCGCGCACGAAGCCGCGGGTCGGGCTGTTCGTGACGAACAAGGCGGCCGAGCGCCGCTGGCCCGCGGATCGCTGGCACGACCTTGCCGAGCGGCTTGCGCCGAGCGTCGACGTGATCGTGTTTCGCGACCCGGCCGTGGGCCATGCGCCCGAGGACGACTCGTGGCGCGACGTGAGCGCCCGCCATGTCGCGCCTTCGTCGGTCGCCGAGCTGGTGGCGGCCGCGAGCCTGCTCGATGCGATCGTCTCGGCCGACAGCGCCCCCGTGCACCTCGCGTCGGCGCTCGGCGTGCCCGTCGCCGCGCTGTTCGAGGATCGTCCCGAGAAATACCTGCGCTGGCATCCGCTCGGTGTGCCGCACGTGATCCTGCGCGCCGGCGCGACCGTCGACGCGATCGGTGTCGACGCGGTCGAGCGCGCGGTGCGTCATCTGCTGCCGCAGGCCACCCATCGCGACGAACCGCTGGCCGACGCAGCCCACCCGCGGCCGGCTGCCGTTGTTGCGACGCCGGTGATCCTGGCGGCCTCGTAGCGTCACGGGCGTCACGGGCGTCACAAGCCTCCGCGTGCGGCACCGGCGCGCGGTGCGCCTGCCGGGCATCCCTCCATGAGCAGGGCCGTATCAGGGCCGCCGCGCGGCCGATTCGCCAGGCCGCGCCGGCTGCTGCAAAATCCTGTACATTGCCAGCCTTGTTCAGCCAGCCGGATACCTCAATCGCCGTGGCCCTGTTTTCTTCCGCCCGCCCGCCCAGAACCATCCTCGTGGCCGCGCCGCGCCGTATCGGCGACGTGCTGCTGACGACGCCGCTCGTCCGTTCGCTGAAGGCCCGCTGGCCGGATGCGCAGATCGACATGCTGGTGTTCCGCGGCACCGAAGGCGTGCTCGAGCACAATCCGGACGTGCGGCACGTGATCGTCGTCGCGCAGCGCGCGGGCTTCCGCGAGCGGTTGCGCGACGCGTTGTCGATGTGGCGCCGCTACGATCTTGCGTGCGCGGCGCTGAGCTCCGACCGGCCGCGCTTCTACAGCTGGTTCGCGGGCCGCAAGCGGGTGGGCCTCGTCGATCCGAACCGCGTGACGTGGCTCACGCGGATGATGCTGAACGGGATCGCGATCAATCATCACGAATCCGCGCATACGGTCGTCAGCACGCTGGCACTCGCGCCGGTGATCGGCATCGAGCCGGTGTCCGAGGTCGTCGCACCCGGCATCGGCGACGATCCGGCACGGCGTGCGCGTTTCGACGCGTGGCTCGCCGAGTCGCCCGCGATCCGCGCCGGCAAGCCGCTGGTCGTGCTGCATCCGTATCCGATGTTCCGTTACAAGCAGTGGCGGCTCGACGGCTGGGTCGAGATGATCGGCTGGCTGCGCGAGCACGGCTATGCGGTCGCGCTGTCGGGCGGCCCGGCCGACAGCGAGCGCGAGTATGCGGAGCAGGTCGCGGCCGAAGCGGGCGGCGACGTGCTGAACCTGGTCGGACGCCTGACGTTCGGCGAAAGCGCCGAACTCGTACGGCGCGCACGGCTCTTCATCGGGCCCGACACCGGCGCGACGCACGTCGCGGCCGCGACCGGCACCGACACGATCGCGCTGTTCGGTCCGTCCGACCCGGTGCGCTGGGGGCCGTGGCCGCAGCACTGGCCGGCGACCGAGAATCCGTGGCCGCTGCGCGGCTCGGGGCGGCACGGGAACGTGTGGCTGCTGCAGGGGGAGGGCGATTGCGTGCCGTGCCGGCACGAGGGCTGCGAGCGCAAGGTCGACAGCCGCAGCGACTGCCTCGTCAATCTCGGTGCGCAGCGCGTGAAGGCCGCAGCGGCCGAGATGCTCGGGCTGAATCCGCCGGGCCCGGCCGCGGTCACCGTCGATACGTCACGGCTGCATCGCGCCGGCTCCGACTGACGCGCGGGCGGCGCACGCCGTTCTTTTTTGTCGTTCTGGATGGCCTGTTTCGCGACGGGCCGCGCCGAACGCGCGCAGCCCGGTCGCTTCGACGGCGGGTGCCGCCGCCGCCGAAGTCGGTCGGCAGCACGGCGCAGGCCGCCGCGCGTTAAGCGTTACGCACTGCGCCGGATCGCCGACGTCTCGCGCGGCAGCGCCTCGCCGCGCTCGCCGCAGCCGAGCAGGATACCGGCCAGCAGCACGATCAGGTGCCCTTCGGCGAAATCGAGCAGCAACGAATTCGCGAGACTGCCGATCGCGAAGATCGCGAGCCAGGCGAGCAGCAGATGCCGCGAGCGCGGATCGAGCGCGCGGCTGCCGCGTGCGATCTGCACGATCAGGTTGATGAACAGCAGCAGGCCGAGCGTCCCGAGCTGCACGGCCATCAGCAGGTATTCGTTGTGCGGGTTCGATGTCAGCTGGCCTTCGGCGGCCGTCTTGCCGGCCGTGAGTTTCTCGAATTCGAATTCGAGGCCGCCCGCGCCATAGCCGATCAGCGGGCGCTGGCGATACAGTTCGAAGCCCTTCTTGTACCACTCGAGGCGCAGCCCGGTCGACGTCGCCGCATCGCTCTGCCGATACTGCTGCACTTCCGACACGACCTTGACGAGCCGGCCGTTGTGAACCGTGCAAGCCGCGACTACCAGCGCGATGCCGGCCAGGACGAACACCCCGGCGACGAGCCCCGCGCGCAGCGCCGACCGGCGGCGCAGCAACAGCACGAAACGCACCGCGACGACGAGGATCAGCAGCAGCGCGATGACTTGCCCGGTGCGCCCCTGCAGCATCACGAAGACGTTCACCAGCGACCACGCGGCGATGGCGGCGCAAGCGACGCGCGACAGCGTCGTGCGCGCCGACAGCGCGAAATCGGCGGCCTGGTAGAACAGCAGCGCGCCGAACATGCCGGCGGCGATGTGGTTCTTGAACACCCATGCGCGCGACAGCGGCAGCTGGGTCGCATGCGCGGGCCCGATCGCGGTCAGCCCGAGATAGTTGGTCGTCGACAGCAGCAGGATGACGCACAGCGTGGCGAACCAGCAGCGCTGCACGATCGGCGCCCAGTTCGAATGACGGAACGCGACCACGGCAAAAGGCAGCAGCAGCAGCTTGTCGTATTTGGCGACCCAGTTCCACGCCTTGGCGTGCGGCGCAACCGTATAAGTGACGCTGACGGCCAGCGCGGCGAGGATCAGCAGTGCCGCGAGCGAAGCCTGGTCGGTGACCAACGAGCGCAGGTCACGCCAGAATTCGGGGGAGATGACGAGCGCGGCGGCGAACAGCCCGCAGAAGACGTTGGTCAGCGCGGTCGAGACCGGCACCATGCAGAGCGCGGCAACGGCGAAGGCGCGGGCGGCGGTCAGGCGCCGCGTGGCGGGAGCGGAAAACGAAAGCATCGGAACCTGTCGAATGGACGAATGCGGCTTGCGGGCATCGTGCTGCGCGCCGCGCGCCCCGGCGGGAGAGCCGGGACGAACGGCGCAGAGTATACGCGAAGCAGGGGGCGTTTCCGTGCTGTTTTCGGGGCCCGATCAGCTGAACGCGCGCTTGATCCGCGAGCGCAGCAGCGCGCGCTTCAGGCGTCCTTCGATGGCCGGCGTGTCGAGCGCGACGCGCGTGCCGGCCGGTTCGCCGCGATGCAGGTAGTAGCGGTCGAACGTCGCCTGGGTCATGCCCCATTTGTTGAGGAACTGGCGGCGGCCGTCGTTCTTGACGATCTTGCCCGTGCTCTTCTGCTGGAAGTGGTAGACGAGGCTGTCGCCGGCGCCGATGAAGATCCGGCAGCCGGCGTCCCAGAATTTCATCGAGAAATCGTTGTCGCTGCTCATGCCGGGCGACAGTTCGCTGCTGTAGCCGCCGATCCGGTTCCACCAGTCGCGGTGCACGAGCGTCGGCGGCCAGGTCGAGCCGAGCCAGTCCGCGCGCGCGAGCTTCGGGGCCGCCGCGACGAGGCTCGCCGCATCGAAATGTTCGGCGTCGCGGCCGAAATTGCTGACCACGACGCACGGGTTGCGCGTGTCGACCGGCTCGATCATCGTGCCCGACAGCATGAACAGGTCGGTCGGCATCTGTTCGATGCGGCGCACGAGCGCCGTGTCCCAGCCGGGGCAGCAGAACATGTCGTCGTTCATGTAGACGACGTAGTCGCGGGTCGCGCGCGCGGCGGCCCAGTTCACCGCGTGGCAGATGCCGATGTTGGTCGGCGACGCGGTATGTTCGATGCCTTCGCTGCGCACCCAGTCGAGCGTGCCGTCGGAGCCGTCGTTCACGTGGACGATGATCTGGTGGTCGTACGCGGAGTGGCGGCGCAGGCTGTCGACGACGAGCTTGAGGTACGGCAGGTTGTTCCAGGTCGGAATGATGATGGAGAACATGGCGGTCGGATTCGGTGGTCGTCGTGGCGGGCGGCGCGCGGCGCCGCCTGTCGGGCGAGCGGGCACGCGCGGCGCGGGCAGCCCGGCATTGTAACGCCGCGCCGGTCGCGTGCCGGGCGGGCGCTCAGCGCGCCCGTTCGTGGCCGAGCTTCAGGAACCGGTAATACACGGTTTCCGCGTTGAACACGGCGATCATGAAGCCGGCGCGGCCGTCGAGGAAGCCGCGCCGCAGCACGTAGGTGCGCACGAACGCCCAGGTGCCGCGCGCGAGCGCCTTGCCGAAGCCGCCGCGCTGGCCGGCCGCGCGGCGCTGGCGCGCGCCGGCCGTCGAATACGCGTCGAGCTTGCGCACGACGGTTTCGAAATCCTCGTACGAGTAGTGCATCAGCTTGCCGGACAGGCGCTGCGCCGCGCCATCGAACACGAGGCGCTCGTGCACGAGATCGTCCGAGAAGCGCGCGCAGCCGCGCCGGAACAGGCGCGGCACCCAGTCCGGATACCAGCCGCTGTGATGGATCCACTGGCCGCAGAAGCTCGACAGCCGGTCGAGCGCGTAGACCTGCGCGTTCGGTGCGCGGATCGTGTCGCGGATCGACTGCGCGAGTTCAGGCGTGACGACTTCGTCGGTATCGAGGGACAGGATCCAGTCGGTGTCGAGCGCGTCGAGCGCGCGGTTCTTCTGCGGGCCGAAGCCCGGCCAGTCGCGCTCGACGATCACGCGCGCGCCGTGCGCCTGCGCGATCGCGACGGTATCGTCGGTGCTGCCGCCGTCTATGACGACGACGTCATCGGCGAACGACAGCGCGGCAAGGCACTGCGCAAGCCGCGCGGACGCATTGAGGGCGATGAGGGCGACGCCGAGGGAGGGTTCAGCCATGAAATCGTCGGAAAGGCGGAGAAAACGGTGAGCGGCAGTATACCCGCGGGCCGGCCGCCGGCCGCCGGCCGCGTCGGCCCTGCGTCGGCCCCGTGTCGGCCATGACCGTGCCCGCCGGGGCGGTGCGGCTATAATGTTGAGCCCTTTTCGGCACCCGCCCGACAGGGGCGACCTCCCGGGCGGCCATGCCCGGGCGCCGCTTCGCGGCTCAAGAAGGATTGCCTTGGAAACCCAGAACACTCTTCGCAAACCGATGGACGGCACGGGCACCTCGCCCGTGACGGTCCTCAAGCGCCTGTGGCCGTACATCCGGCCGCTGATCGGCATCGTGGTGCTCGCCGTGATGACGATGGGCGTCGTCGCGGCCACCGAGGCCGGTATCCCGGCGCTGCTCAAGCCGCTCCTCGACCACGGCTTCGGCGCGCACGGCAGCGACCGTGCGAAATGGTACGTGCCGATCGCGGTGATCGGCCTCGCGCTCGTGCGCGGCGTGTCCCAGTACACGTCGAATTACCTGCTCAACTACGTATCGAACCGCATCCTGCTGCAACTGCGGCTCGAGATGTTCCAGCGGATGATCCATACCGGCGCGTCGTTCTTCCAGCGCGAAACCGCGAGCACGGTGATCAACGCGATCGTGTTCGAGGTCAACCAGATCCTGTCGGTGCTGACGGGCGTGATGGTCACGCTGGTGCGCGATTCGCTGACGGTGATCTTCCTGCTCGGCTACCTGTTCTACCTGAACTGGCGGCTCACGCTGATCGTCGCGGTGATCCTGCCGGGCATCGGCTGGCTCGTCAGCAAGATCAACCGCCGCCTGCGCCGCCTGAACCGCGAGCACCAGACGCTGACCAACGAGCTGTCGTACATCGTCGAGGAGACGGTCGGCGGCTACAAGGTCGTCAAGGTGCACAACGGCGAAGCGTACGAGATCGACCGCTTCACGCAGATGAGCAAGCGCCTGCGCGGCTACGCGATGCGCATGACGGTTTCCGGCGGCCTCGCTCAGCCGCTCACGCAGTTCCTCGCGTCGATCGCGCTCGCGGTCGTGATCACGATCGCGGTCGTGCAGTCGTCGAACGACCAGACGACGGTCGGCGGCTTCGTCGCGTTCGTCACGTCGATGCTGCTGGTGATCTCGCCGCTCAAGCACCTGATCGACGTCAACCAGCCGCTGCAGCGCGGGATGACGGCCGCCGAGCTGATCTTCGGGCTGATCGACGAGCCGGCGGAGCCGCAGGGCGGCGGCCGGCTGTTGCCGCATGCGCGCGGCGAGATCGAGTTCCGCAACGTGTCGTTCGACTACGGCGCGACCGAGCGGCCGACGCTCGACCGCATCTCGTTCAAGGTCGCGCCGGGTGAAATGATTGCGCTCGCGGGGCCGTCCGGCAGCGGCAAGACGACGCTCGTGAACCTGCTGCCGCGCTTCTTCGACCCGACCGACGGCGCGATCCTGGTCGACGGCGTGCCGGTGGCCGACTACGACCTCCACGCGCTGCGCGGCCAGATGGCGATGGTCAGCCAGGACGTCGTGCTGTTCAACGACACGATCGCCGCGAACGTCGCGTACGGGCAGACGCCCGACCGCGCGCGCGTGCAGGCCGCGCTCGAGGCCGCGAACCTCGCCGACGCGGTCGCCGCGATGCCCGACGGGCTCGACACGCTCGTCGGCGGCAACGGGATGCGGCTGTCCGGCGGCCAGCGCCAGCGGCTCGCGATCGCGCGTGCGATCTACAAGGACGCGCCGATCCTGATTCTCGACGAAGCGACGTCGGCGCTCGACTCGGAATCGGAGCGCCACGTGCAGGCCGCGCTCGAACGGCTGATGGAAGGCCGCACGACGCTCGTGATCGCGCACCGGCTGTCGACGATCGAGCGCGCAGACCGCATCCTCGTACTCGAGGCCGGCAAGATCGTCGAAGAGGGCAGCCACGACGAATTGCTGCGCCACGGCGGCCTCTACGCGCACCTGCACCGGATCCAGTACCAGCAGCAGGCGGCGTAACGCGCGGTTACGTAGCCGCGCGATACCGTGTGCTAGTCTTCATCGGGCAGTTCGAGTGGTTTCGTTCGACGTGACGACACGGAGGGAACGCACGATGAAGAAGATGCACGGGATGATGCTGGCCGCGGTGATCGCGGCGGGTTTCGCCGCACCGGCCGCGATGGCGCAGGACCACGACAACCACCACGACCAGGGCGGCCACGGCATGCAGCGCGGCCACGGCCCGAAACATATGCCGCCCGGCCAGATGCGTCATGAGGACGACGTGCCGCCGCGCTGGGCCGACCAGCCGCGCCGCGAGTGGCACAAGGGCGACCGGCTTCCCCCCGAGTTCCGCGATCGCCAGTACGTGATCGACGACTGGCGCGGCTATCACCTGAGCCCGCCGCCGCGCGGTTATCAATGGGTCGGCGTCGGCGGGGATCACCTGCTGGTGCAGATCGGTTCCGGCATCGTGCTGCGGATCGGCGGCTGACCTTGCCGCTCGCCCGGCGCGTATCGCGATGCCGCGATGCGCGCCGGGCAGCCGCGTCACTTTGCCGCTGCGTGGCGGAACCAGCGGCGCTCGATTCTCGACATCACCCAGCACACGCCCAGCGCACACACGGTGCCGAGCGTCACTTCACCGAGCCGCATCAGCGGAACGTCCCACAGCGGGCCGTTGCCCGGAAACAGCAGCACGATCGTCGCGGTTACGCCGCCGAGCCGTGCCGCGCTGCCGACGTTCAGACACCAGCAGCAGACGATCACGACCGCGACGGTAATCGCATACGCGACGAGGCGGTCGCCGCCGAGTGCCGCACCGGCGAAGCCGAGCACGCCGCCGACCATCGCGCCGATGAACTGGTCGCGCGACAGCGACATCGTGTCCGAGTAGTTGTGCTGCGTGACGGCGATCGCGGTGATCGCCGCCCATACGGCCTGCTCGGTATGCAGCGCGTGGCCGATCACGTAGGCGAGGCACGCGCTGCACACGGCCTGCAGCGCCATCAGCCCGCCTTGCGCGAGCCGTTCCCCGAATGACAGCCCCTTGAACAGATCGAAGATCGACTGCTGGATCTGCTGGCGGGCTTCGTTGAGTGTCCTGATCGTATCCATCATGCGTTGACCTGGAAGCGGGTAGCGGCGGCGCGCGGGCGTCAGTGCGCCTGTTCGGGCGACGCGGCGGCCGGTTCGTCGGCTGCCGCGTCGCCGTTCTCGACGCGCGTTTCGGGCATCACGAGCCAGACCAGCAGCACGGCCAGCGCGCCGGCGCCCGCGAGCCCGAAGAAGCTGACGGCATTCCCGAAATGATCGGCGACGTAGCCGGCAGCCGCGGTGCTGAGCGTCGCGCCGATCCCGGCCGCGAGCCCGAACAGCCCGATGCACAGGTTGTAGCGGCCCTTGCCGCCCGCGACGTCGGCCGCGATCAGCGGCAGCATCACGCCGAACACGGCGGCGCTGATGCCGTCGAGCATCTGCACCGGCACCAGCAGGTACGGGCTGCTCACGCCCGCGAACAACAGCGCGCGCACCGGCAGCGCGGAGAAGCCGAGCAGCAGGATCGGCCGGCGCCCCCAGCGCTGCGCGGAGCGGCCGACCCACGGCGACAGCATCGCGACGATCGCCTGCGGCACGATGATGCACGCGGCGATCACGAGCTGCACGTTCTCGCCCATCCCGGCCGTGACCTCACCGGCCGCGAGGTTCAGCATCGCCGCGTTCGACAGGTGGAACAGCACGACGCACGCCGCGAAGATCAGCATCCGGCGGTCGCGCAGCAGTTCGAGCAGTGTCTCGCGTTCGCCGGCTTCGTCGCGGTCGCCGTGGTCGTCGGGCTTCGACGATTGCGGGATCACTTCGTGTGTCGGCTGGATCATCGCGAGTGCGAACAGCGCGGGCAACGCCAGCACGGCGGTCAGCCAGAACACCGCACGCGCGGAGAAGTATTCGCCGGTGAGCCCCATCAGGCCCGCCGCGACCGCGCTGCCGATCGATGCCCAGCGCGCGTTGCGGCCGAGCCGGTCGCCGAGGTCGGCGCGGCCGACGAGCGAGAACGAGATCGCGGCCATCGCCGGCACGAGCATGCAGCTCGCGAAACCGTGGAACACCTCGGCGGCGATCACCGGCACGATCGTCGGGCTCGACGCGAGCAGCACCGCGGACAGGATGATGGCCGCGATCGCCCACGCGGCCGCGCCTTTCTTGTTCTTCAGCGCATCGACGGCCGCGCCGCCCGGCACCTGGCTGACCATCGCGCTGATCGTGCCGATCGACAGCACCATGCCGATCTCGCCCTGCGTCCACTTGTGCGACGCGAGGTAGGACGCGATGAACGGACCGAACCCTGTTTGAACGTTTGCAACGAAGAAGTTGAGCCAGTCGAGGGACCGGAGACTGCGTACGCTGACGGAATGCTTGATCGTCATCGGGTCGCACTCGCAGACGAAGCCGGTGCCGGGGCAACGGGCGGGTAGACCGCGACGATCGGCTTGTCGGCCGCGTAGGGCGGCGACGCCTTGATCTGTGCGTCGTTCAGGTCGAGCTGCGGACGCAGTGCCTTGTCGCGCGTGACGAAGCGCAGCGCGCCCCAGCTCGCGGCGATCGAACGGCGGTCGGTATTGACGAGCCCGCCGAGGTCGAGCACGACAGCCTGCGGCTGCGACGCGCGGTCGATCAGCACGTCGACGATGCGGCCGATCTTCGTGCCGTTCGGGCGCTCGACGTCGCTGTCGAGCAATGGCAGGCGCGTCGTGGGCGAGGCCGCGGCCGAACCCGACAGTGGCACGGCCTTGGGCCGCGCGGCCGGCGGCAGGTCGCCCGACGGCACGTCGAGCACGATCGGCTCCTGTTTGCCGCCCGGCGTGAAGCGGAACACGTTCCACGGGAAGATGACCTTGCGGTCGCCGACGCCCATGAAGCCCTGCAGGTTGACGACCATCTCGCGCGGCTTGCCGCTCGCGTCGGTCACCATGTCGACCGCGCGGCCGATCACCTTGCCGTTGCGGCGCGCGACTTCGCTGTCGAGCAGCGCATGGATCTGCGTGCGGTCGAGCGGGCGCGTCGCGACGATCGGCGCGGGCGGAGGCGGCGGCGGAGTCGGCGATTCGGGGCGCTGCACGGGCTTCGGCCGCGTGACTTCGCGGTGCGGCTTTTTCGGCGCTTCCGGCCCTTCCGGCTGCGTCGGCGCCGGCACGGGCGGCATCGTCAGCGGTTCGCCGGCGGTTTCCTGGATGGGCTCGACGAGCGCCTCGCTGATCGGCGCGGGCGGATTCTGGACCGGCAGCAGCCCGCAGCCGGACAGCAGCGCGGCGGCGGCGAGAATCAGGAAGACCGTCGAGGACGGCAACGACTTGCGGGATGCGTGAAACGGAAGTCCGCCGCTCATTGACACTCACTCCATGGGTCGGGGGCGGCCCGAGGGCACGCGGCTGGCGATGGATGGCGGGTGCGGGCGGCGCACCACGCGAGGGGAGATTTTAACGTGTCTTCCTTTCAGGGCCGATTTCGACGGCTTGCTGGAGGCGGACTGTCGGGAAAAGGTAGGGATCGGCGGCGGTCGCGTCGCCGTGGGGCGACGGGGAAGCGACCGGGCGAGGGGCCGTGCGCATGGGTGCCGGCCCGGCCTGCCGCCGTCATGGCGGGCAGGCGCGGGCGCTGCATGAATGCAGGGGGAAACCGGGCGTCAGGCTTCCGGGTACCACGCGTCGGAGAATTCGCTGACCTGCACGTCGGTCAGTTCCGGACGGGCGGCGAGCCAACCGCGCACGAGTTCGCGATCGGCGTCGGTCGTCGTGCCGCGCGGTGCGCCGGAGATCACGTACGCGCCGATGCCTTCGTCCGCCGACGCGACGGTCAGCAGACCGTTCGCTTCGACGAAGTCGATGAACGCGTCGATCAGCTGGCCGCGTTCGAGGTCGGTCAGTTCGTTGCGGTAGTGCGCGGTTGCGTTGAACGCGAGTTCCTGGAATTCGCCGATGTGGAGTTTCTTGCGCTGGCGGCGGTTGTGGCCTTGGCTCATGGTGTGTGGTGAGTGAATGAGAGGGGAATGGATCGTGCGGCCGGAGGCGGCAGCGAAAGGATGACGCATGGCGCCGTCTCGATCGCGTGTCATCGCGGAGGCGATCGTGAAACCATTCGTGAACATTGACGCGATGGGCGTTTCGTGATGCGGCTTGGCCCGGCGGCTCATCGCGCGCATGACCGAATGATACAGGGACGGCGGGCTGCCTCGGCTTTGCTATGGCCGGCGGCTACTCGAACGACAACGAGGGTCGCATGTCGGACGATCGCAATGCGTTCATTGGACGTATCGATCTCGAGGCGGGCGGCCTGTTTTTCCGGGATTCTGAAATGCCGACCGATACGTGGGAAAAGCTGGCTGCATTCACGCGCGAAGAACAGGGTCGCCCGTTGATCGGCGGCGAACTGAAGATCGCTCCGTCGTCACGCCTCGAAGAGGATCTGTATGTGACCGGAATCGACGCAATCGAATTTATCGACAAGTGGGCCAAAACGTTTGGCGTGCCGGCCGGCGATTTTCCCTGCGGCCGCTATTTCGGCCCGGAGGAACAGGATAGGGTGACGACGTTTCTCGCGATGTTTTCCGAGCGTTATCGCAAACCACCGCGCGTGTCGTTGACGCTCGGCATGCTGGAGGAAGCGATGCGGCTCGGCCGTTGGGACAGCAATGCGATCGAGCCGGCCGCAACGTTAACCGCTCACACGAAATAACCGGACTCGAACGGCCGTTACATCAGCACGATGTCGTATTGCTCCTGGCTCAAATTCGACTCCACCTGCAGCGACACCGGCTTGCCGATGAAGTCGATCAGCATCGCGAGATGTTGCGATTCCTCATCGAGGAACAGGTCGATCACCTGCTGCGCGGCGATCACGCGGAATTCGCGTGGGTTGAATTGCCGTGACTCACGCAGGATTTCGCGCAGGATGTCGTAGCACACGGTACGCGACGTTTTCACCTGGCCCTTGCCCTGGCAGGTCGGGCACGGTTCGCACAGCACGTGCGCGAGCGATTCGCGGGTGCGCTTGCGCGTCATCTCGACGAGCCCGAGCTGCGAGAAGCCGTTGACCGTCACGCGCGTGCGGTCGCGCGACAGCGCCTTCTTCAGTTCGGACAGCACCGCGTCGCGATGCTCGGCGTTCTCCATGTCGATGAAGTCGATGATGATGATCCCGCCGAGGTTACGCAGCCGCAGCTGCCGCGCGATCGTATGCGCGGCCTCGAGGTTGGTCTTGAAGATCGTGTCGTCGAAGTTGCGCGCACCGACGTAACCGCCCGTGTTCACGTCGATCGTCGTCATCGCCTCGGTCTGGTCGATCATCAGGTAGCCGCCCGACTTCAGGTCGACACGGCGCGACAGTGCGCGCTGGATCTCCGTCTCGATGTTGTACAGGTCGAACAGCGGCCGTTCGCCCGTGTAGTGGTGCAGCTTCGGGCTCACGGCCGGCGTGAACTCGGCCGCGAATTCGGAGAGGCGCTGGTAGGTCTCGCGCGAATCGACCTGGATGCGCGTCGTGTCGTCGTTCGCGAAATCGCGCAGCACGCGCTGCGCGAGATCGAGATCCTGGTACAGCAGGCTCGTCGCCGGCAGCCGCTGCGCCTGCCCGACGATCGTCGCCCATGTCTTGCGCAGGTACGTGACGTCGCCGGCGAGTTCGTCGGAGGTCGCATCCTCGGCGATCGTGCGCACGATGTAGCCGCCTTTCTCGTCCGGCGGGATCACGGCGGTCAGCCGCGCGCGCACGGCCTCGCGCTCGGCCTCGCTCTCGATCTTCTGCGAGATGCCGATATGCGGCTCCTGCGGCAGGTAGACGAGCGTGCGGCCCGCGATGCTGACCTGCGTCGACAGCCGGGCGCCTTTCGTGCCGATCGGGTCCTTTATGACCTGGACCATCAGCGTCTGGCCCTCGAACACGGTCTTTTCGATCGGCTGGTGCGGCGTGCCCGACTGCGGCTCGCCCGCGAGGCGAGGATGCCAGATGTCGGCGACGTGCAGGAACGCCGCACGCTCGAGGCCGATGTCGATGAATGCCGACTGCATGCCGGGCAGCACGCGCACGACCTTGCCGAGATAGATGTTGCCGACCCGCCCGCGCGACAGCGTGCGCTCGACGTGAAGCTCCTGCACCGCGCCTTGCTGGACGAGTGCGACCCGCGTTTCCTGCGGCGTGAGGTTGATCAGGATTTCTTCGTTCATGGTGGGATTCAGAAGGCGACACGCGCGGCGCGCAACAGCGCCGCGGTCTCAAAAAGGGGCAGACCCATGATACCTGAATGGGAACCGTCGATTCGCTCGATGAACTCGGCGGCGCGCCCCTGGATCGCGTACGCGCCGGCCTTGCCGAACGGCTCGCCCGATTCGACGTAGCGTGCATACGCATCGCGCGACGCGGCCGCGAAGCGCACCGACGAGCGCGACAGCGCGGGCGGCAGCAGTTGGCCGTCGGCATCGATCACGGCGACGGCCGTCAGCACTTCGTGTTCGCGGCCCGCGAGGCGGGTGAGCATCGCGAGCGCGTCGTCGGCGTCGGCCGGCTTGCCGAGGATCGCGCCGTCGATCGTGACGGTCGTATCGGCGACCAGCACCGGCGAAGCCGGCTTGCCGCTCGCGACGAGGCGCGCACGCGCGGCCTCGGCCTTGGCGACGGTCACGCGCCGCACGTAGGCATCGGCGGCTTCGCCGGGCAGTTCGGCCTCGAGCGCTTCGGCGTCCTCGTCGGGGCGCGGCAGCAGCAGCTCGAAGCGTACGCCGATCTGCTGCAGCAGCTCCTGGCGGCGCGGGCTTTGTGAAGCGAGGTAAAGGGTGGGGAAAAGTGCGGGGGGCGTGCTGGACGGCATGGTGTCGTTATCTCGGTGAGCGCGCGAGGCGCGCGTCTCGAGGACGACACGTCATGCGCGGTGGTAGGGGTGATTCTGCGTGATGCTCCACGCCCGGTAAAGCTGTTCGGCGAGCAGCACGCGCACCATCCCGTGCGGCAGCGTCATGCTCGAGATGCGCAGCAGCACGTCGGCGCGCGCTTTCAGTTCCGGATCGAGCCCGTCGGCACCGCCGATCACGAACGCGACGTCGCGGCCGTCCTGCTGCCAGCCGGGCAGCGCCTGCGCGAGCTGCATCGTGGTCCAGTCGCGGCCGCGCTCGTCGAGCGCGACGAGGCGCGCGCCCTTCGGCAACGCGGCCTCGATCTTCTGCCGCTCGGCCGCCATCACGCTCTCGGCGCTGCGGCCGCCCGAACGCAGTTCGGGCTTGATCTCGCGCAACTCGATGCGCAGTTCCGGCGGCATCCGCTTCGTGTATTCGTCGAAGCCGGACGCGATCCAGCCCGGCATCTTGTGGCCGACCGCAAGAATGAAAAGCTTCATCGGGAGACGCGTAACGACTCGGGGCTCAACGGCGGCGGGCGGCCGTCTTGCGCGCCGGGCGTGCGGGCGCGGCTTCTTCCTCGTCCTCGTCGCCTTCGCTGGCCGTGGCGAAGCCGTTCCCCTTGCCGCCGCCGAGCTTCATCCGCACGGGCTTGTCGCCCCAGATTTCCTCGAGGTTGTAGTACTGGCGCAGGGCCGGCTGCAGGATGTGCACGACCACGTCGCCGCAGTCGACGAGCACCCATTCGCCGGTGTCTTCGCCTTCGGAGCTGACGATGTCGCCGCCGGCTTCCTTGACCTTGTCACGCACGCTCGACGCGAGGGCCTTGGTCTGGCGGTTGGAGGTGCCCGAAGCGACGACCACGCGGTCGAACAGTTCGGTCAGGTGGCTGGTGTTGAACACCTTGATGTCTTGCGCCTTGACGTCTTCGAGGGCGTCGACGATCACGCGCTGCAGTTTGCGAATATCCATGGATTCAGGAATGGTAGAGGCGATGTTGAAGAATATAGGCCCATACGGCGGCCGGCACATGCTCGGCCGATGCGTCGGGCATTTGCGCATGGCGCGCGATGCATTCGCGCAGGTGTGCGCGGATGTCGGTCGCGGCGATGTCGAACGAAAGGGTCGTATCGATCAGCAGGTGCCCGCCCGGCGTGGCCTTCAGCACGTCGGCGCCGGCCTGCCGCGCGGCGATTTCCCGCGCGACGTCCGGCGGCGCCGCGCCGAGATCGAAGCCCGGGCGCGTCGACACGCAGATGTGCGCGTAGTCGAACAGCGTGCGCCAGTCGCGCCACGTGTCGAGGCGCACGAGCTGGTCGGCGCCGATCAGCAGCGACAGCGACGCGTCCGGGCCGATCCGCGCGCGCCAGCGCGCGAGCGTCTCGACCGTGTAGGTCGGGCCGGCGTGCTCGATCTCGTCGGTGGCGACGGTCACGGTCACGCCCGGCAGGGACAGCGAGCCGGCGGCCGCGCGGGTCATCGCGAGCCGATGCTCGGCGGCCGACACGTCGCGCTTCTGGTACGGCTGCCCGGCGGGCAGCAGCACGAGTTCGGTCAGGCCGAGCAGCCCGGCGAACCGGCGCGCGAGCGCGAGATGGCCGTCGTGGATCGGGTCGAAAGTGCCGCCCAGCAGGCCGATACGACGCGGCAGCGGGGCGGGGCGGGCGATGGTGTCCAGAAAAACGTGTCCTGTTCTTGGGGCGGCGGGGCGCGACGGGCTCAGACCCAGTCGCGCGGCACGAGGAACTCGCTCAGGCGCGCTTCCGGCGAGCCCGGCTCGGGCTGCCAGTTGTAGCGCCAGTTCGCGACCGGCGGCATCGACATCAGGATCGATTCGGTCCGGCCGCCGCTTTGCAGGCCGAACAGCGTGCCGCGGTCGAACACGAGGTTGAATTCGACGTAGCGGCCGCGCCGGTAAGCCTGGAAGTCGCGCTCGCGCTCGCCGTACGGCAGCGCGGCACGACGCTCGACGATCGGCAGGTACGCGTTCAGGAACGCGTCGCCGACGCTTTGCATCATCTCAAACGAGCGTTCGAATCCGGGCTCGGAGAAATCGTCGAAGAAGATCCCGCCGACGCCGCGCGTCTCGTTGCGGTGCTTCAGGAAGAAATACTCGTCGCACCACGCCTTGAAACGCGGATAAAGCTCGGCGCCGAACGGATCGAGCGCGTCCTTGCAGGTCTGGTGGAAATGCCGCGCGTCGTCCTCGAACGGATAAACCGGTGTCAGATCCATCCCGCCGCCGAACCAGAAGACCGGCGCTTCGCCGGGTTTCGTCGCGATCAGCATCCGCACGTTCATGTGCACGGTCGGGCAGTACGGATTGCGCGGGTGCAGCACCAGCGACACGCCGAGCGCCTCGAAGCCGCGACCGGCCAGCTGCGGACGCGCGGCGCTCGCCGACGGCGGCAGCGCGTCGCCCGCGACGTCGGAAAAACCGATCCCCGCGCGCTCGAACACGCGGCCGCCTTCGAGAATCCGCGTGCAGCCGCCGCCGCGCAGGCGCTCTTGCGGCCCGCGCTGCCACGCATCGGTCGCGAGCGGCGTGCCGTCGAGCGCACCGAGCGCGTCGGCGATGCGTGTCTGCAGGCCCTGGAGGTACGTGCGCACGCGCGTCACGTCGTAGGTCGAATCGGTCATGTCTGGACTGGGTGCCCCCGTGCGAAGCGGGGCCGTAAAAAAGGCATCTGCCGGGCATTCTATCGAACCCCGGCAGAGGACCCGCCGCCGCGCGAGGGCGGGGCGGCGGTTGCAACGTTACGCGCTCTTGCGGTTGAGCGCGCGGAAGCCGATGTCGCGGCGGTACTGCATGCCTTCGAAATTGATCTGGTTGATCGTGTCGTACGCATGCTGCTGCGCTTCGCGCACCGAATCGGCGAGGCCGACCACGCACAGCACGCGGCCGCCGGACGTCGTCAGCTTGTCGCCGTCGAGCGTCGTGCCCGCATGGAACGTGACCGCCTGTTCGGTCTCGGCCGGGATCCCGTTGATGCGGTCGCCCTTGCGCGGCGCGTCCGGATAACCGTGCGCGGCCAGCACGACGCCGAGCGCGGTGCGGCGGTCCCAGTCGAGCTCGACCGTGTCGAGCGTGCCCGCGATCGCCTGCTCGACGACCTTCGAGAAATCGCTCTTCAGGCGCGCCATGATCGGCTGCGTTTCCGGGTCGCCCATCCGGCAGTTGAACTCGAGCGTGCGCGGATTGCCTTCCTTGTCGATCATCAGGCCCGCATACAGGAAGCCCGTGAAGCGGATGCCGTCCTTCTCCATCCCGCGCACGGTCGGCATGATGATCTCGCGCATCACGCGTGCGTGCATCTGAGGCGTGACGATCGGCGCGGGCGAATACGCGCCCATGCCGCCGGTGTTCGGGCCGCGATCCTCGTCGAGCAGGCGCTTGTGGTCCTGGCTGGAAGCCAGCGCCAGCGCGTGCTTGCCGTCGACCATCACGATGAAGCTGGCTTCCTCGCCGTCGAGGAATTCCTCGATCACGACGCGCGCGCCGGCGTCGCCCAGCTTGTTGCCCGACAGCATCATGTCGACGGCCTGATGCGCTTCTTCCAGCGTCATCGCGACGACGACACCCTTGCCGGCCGCGAGGCCGTCGGCCTTCACGACGATCGGCGCACCCTTCGCGTCGATGTACGCGTGCGCGGCGGCGACGTCGGAGAACGTTTCGTACTCGGCGGTCGGGATGCCGTGGCGCTTCATGAACGCCTTCGCGAAATCCTTCGAGCTCTCGAGCTGCGCGGCTTCGCGGGTCGGGCCGAAGACCTTCAGGCCGCGTGCGCGGAACAGGTTGACGATGCCGGCCGCGAGCGGCGCTTCCGGCCCGACGAGCGTGAACGCGACGCCTTCGCTTTCCGCGAAATCGGCGAGTTCGTCGAGCGCCGTGATGTCGACGTTCTTCAGACGCTCGTCCTGTGCCGTGCCGCCATTGCCGGGCGCGACGTAGACCATCTGGACGCGCGGCGACTGCGCGAGCTTCCACGCCAGCGCATGTTCGCGGCCGCCGGAACCGACGACGAGTAGTTTCATGGGATTCCCCGCAGACTAGAAAACAGGGCGGCCGGCACGCTCAGGCGCGCCGGCCGCGGATTCGATCGGGCCGCCGCCGCAAAGGGTGCGCGGCGGCCGGCATCTCATTCCTCGACGATGACGGCGTTCGTATACACGTCCTGCACGTCGTCGAGGTTCTCGAGCGCGTCCAGGAGCTTCTGCATCTTCGCTGCGTCGTCGCCGGTGAATTCGACTTCGTTCTGCGGCTTCATCGTCACTTCGGCGAGTTCGGCCTTGAAGCCGCCGGCTTCGAGCGCGTCCTTCACCGCCGAGAATGCCTGCCAGTCGCACAGCACTTCGATCGAGCCGTCGTCGTTCGTGTTCACGTCGTTCGCGCCGGCTTCGAGCGCGGCTTCCATCAGCGCGTCTTCCGACGTGCCGGGGGCGAACAGGAACTGGCCGACGTGATCGAACATGAACGCGACCGAGCCGTCGGTGCCCATGTTGCCGCCGAACTTCGAGAACGCGTGGCGGACTTCCGCGACCGTGCGGGTGCGGTTGTCGGTCAGCGTGTCGACGATGATCGCCGCGCCGCTGATGCCGTAGCCTTCGTAACGGATTTCCTCGTAGTTCGCGCCGTCCGCGCCGCCGACGCCGCGATCGATCGCGCGCTTGACGTTGTCCTTCGGCATGTTCGCGTCGGCCGCCTTGTCGACCGCGAGACGCAGGCGCGGGTTCGAGTTGACGTCGCCGCCGCCGAGGCGCGCCGCGACCTGGATTTCCTTGATCAGGCGAGTCCAGATCTTGCCGCGCTTCGCGTCGGCCGCTGCCTTCTTATGCTTGATGTTGGCCCATTTCGAATGACCAGCCATACCTTTCTCCGTGCCCGGGCGCGCAGCGCGGGCGATTGTTTCAATGTGTCGTTGAGTCGGCGGCCGTGTCGGCGGGCATGAAGCCGCGGGGCCGCGCGTGTCGAGTGGATCGAGATTTTATCACGCGGCGACCGCCGGATCGGGGCCGCCGCGCATGGCCGAACGGCCGGGTGGGCCGCCGCGAGCCGGGCCGCGCGCCGCGCGGCCGTGCCGGGGCTCAGTTCTTGGTGCCGAACAGGCGGTCGCCCGCGTCGCCCAGGCCCGGCACGATGTACGCGTGCTCGTTCAGGTGCGAATCGAGCGACGCGACGAACAGCTTCACGTCGGGGTGCGCGTCCTGGAACACCTGCACGCCTTCGGGCGCGGCCACCAGTGCGACGAACATGATGTTCGCGGCCGGCACGTTGCGGCGTTTCAGCACGTCGACCGCGTGCACGGCCGAGTAGCCGGTCGCGACCATCGGGTCGCACAGGATGAAGATGCGGTCTTCCAGATCCGGCAGGCGCACCAGGTATTCGACCGGGCGATGGTCGTCGGCGCGGTACACGCCGATATGGCCGACACGCGCGGAGGGCACCAGATCGAGCAGGCCGTCCGACATCCCGATGCCCGCGCGCAGCACCGGCACGATCGCCAGTTTCTTGCCCGCGATCACCGGCGCGTCGACCTCGACGAGCGGGGTTTCGACCCGCTTGGTGGTAATCGGCAGGTTGCGGGTGATCTCATAGCCCATCAGCAGCGTGATTTCGCGCAGCAGCTCGCGGAACGTGCGGGTGGACGTGTCCTTGTCGCGCATGTGCGTGAGCTTGTGCTGGATCAGCGGGTGATCGGTGATGAAGAGATTCGGGAAACGGCTGTCCTGTTTCATGACGGGGGGTGCCTTGGCGGCAAAAGAGGATCGGGGGCGGGGGCGGGCGCAAGCCGGCCGCGCGCTTATGTCCGCAATTTTACCAAGGCGCGCCGCATGATCCGGATAATATCGACGTCTCACGACAATCCGCGCGCCTGCGCCCGCCCGTTCGCCTGCCTGGCCCGCCCGTGGTCCGGGCGCCGAATCGGCCGGGCCGCGCCGGCGCGTGTCGCCACCAAGGAATCGACGATGGATCTCGGCATCGAAGGAAAGACCGCGCTCGTGTGCGCGGCAAGCAAGGGGCTCGGTCGCGGCTGCGCGGAAGCGCTGGCCGCGGAGGGCGTGAACCTCGTGATCGTCGCGCGCACGCGCGACACGCTGGAGGAAACCGCGGAGGAGATCCGCGCCGGCGCGAACGTGTCGGTGACCGCGGTCGCCTGCGACATCACGACGCCGGACGGGCGTGCGGCCGCGCTCGCCGCGTGCCCGCAGCCGGACATTCTCGTGACGAATGCGGGCGGCCCGCCGCCCGGCGACTTCCGCGACTTCTCGCACGACGACTGGATCCGTGCGCTCGAATCGAACATGCTGACGCCGATCGAGCTGATCCGCGCGACCCTCGACGGGATGATCGCGCGCCGCTTCGGCCGGATCGTCAACATCACCAGTTCGGCCGTGAAGGCGCCGATCGACGTACTCGCGCTGTCGAACGGCGCGCGCTCGGGGCTGACCGGATTCGTCGCGGGGCTGTCGCGCAAGGTCGCGGGGCAGGGCGTGACGATCAACAACTTGCTGCCGGGCTTGTTCGACACCGACCGGATCGCGACCACGCTCACCGCGTCGGCGAAGGCGCAGGGCGTGACGGTCGACGAGATGCGCGCGCGGCGCACGAAGGAGATCCCGGCCGGCCGCCTCGGCACGCGCGCAGAGTTCGGCGCGGCGTGCGCGTTCCTGTGCAGCGTGCATGCCGGCTACATCACCGGGCAGAACTGGCTGCTCGACGGCGGCGCGTATCCGGGCACGTTCTGACGCGCGTGTCCCGAATCACGATCACGACAACAACCGAACGACAAAGGAACCGGAGATGAGCAAAACCCGCATCGCCTTGATTGCGCACGACGCGAAGAAGGACGAGATCGTCGCGCTCGCGGGCGAATACCGCGCGACGCTCGCGCAATGCCGGCTGGTCGCGACCGGCACGACGGGCGGCCGCATCGCGGACGCGCACGGGCTGGAGGTCGAGCGCAAGCTGTCGGGGCCGCTCGGCGGCGACCTGCAGATCGGCGCGGAACTGGCGGACGGCCGCGTGGACATCGTCGTGTTCCTGCGCGACCCGATGACCGCGCAGCCGCACGATCCCGACATCACCGCGCTCGTGCGCGCGTGCGACGTGCACGACGTGCCGGTCGCGACCAACGTCGCGACGGCGCGGATGCTGCTCGACGATCTGGCGCGGAACATGCAGGACCGCTGCTAGCCCGCAGCGTGGCCCGATTGCCCCTGTTGCGGGCAGGGCCATGCACGGACGGCGGCGCCGGGCGAGAATCGTGCGTCGCGACGCGCCTGCCGCCGGCTGTTGCCTGCATCGATCGGCGCCGTGCGTCGGCGATCCGACCATTTCCCTGACCGACAGACAGACAAGGAGCGAAACGATGCCGAAAGCAATCCGATACGACCAGCCCGGCGGCCCGGACGTGATGAAGTGGGTCGATGTCGAGGTCGGCGAGCCGAAGGCGGGTGAAGTCCGCATTCGGCAGCACGCGGTCGGGCTCAACTACATCGACGTGTATTTCCGCACCGGCCTTTATCCGCAGCCGCTGCCCGGCGGCCTCGGGATGGAGGCGGCGGGCGAGGTGACGGCCGTCGGCGAAGGCGTGACCGCGCTCAAGGCGGGCGACCGCGTCGCGTACGTCGGGCAGCCGCCGGGCGCGTATGCGCAGGAACGCGTGATGCCGGCCGAGCGGCTCGTGAAGCTGCCGGACGGCATCAGCTACGACGACGCGGCGTCGGTGATGCTGCAGGGCCTGACCGCGCACTACCTGCTGCGCCGCACGTACCCGGTGAAGGCCGGCGACACGATCCTGATCCACGCGGCGGCCGGCGGCGTCGGCCTGCTGGTGTGCCAATGGGCGAAGGCGCTCGGCGCGACCGTGATCGGCACGGTCGGCTCCGACGAGAAAGCCGCGCTCGCGAAGGCGCACGGTTGCGACCATCCGATCGTCTATACGCGCGAGAACTTCACGCAGCGCGTGAAGGAGATCACGAACGGCGCGGGCGTGCCCGTCGTCTACGACTCGATCGGCAAGGACACCTACATCGGCTCGCTTGACTGCCTCGCGCCGCTCGGCTACTTCGTCAGCTTCGGCAACGCGTCGGGCCCGCTGCCGGCGATCGATTCGAAGGAGTTCTCGTCGCGCGGCTCGCTGTTCTTCACGCGGCCGACGCTGTTCTCGTACATCGCGAAGCGCGCCGATCTCGAATCCGCGGCCGCCGAGCTGTTCGACGTGATCCTGTCGGGCAAGGTGAAAACCAGCATCAACCAGCGCTATCCGCTCGCGGAAGTCGGCCGCGCGCATGCCGACCTCGAGTCGCGCAAGACCACCGGCTCGACGATCCTCGTTCCCTGATACATCCCTTCGTGCCGGCATCATGTCGGCACGCCCTCCCGGCGGGCGGCACCGGCGTGTCGCCCGTCCTGCCCATCGTTCCGCCCGCCGTTCCGCCGCCCGCGTTTACACGTTTTTTATACCCGCCCCGATACCTTTGACCCGTCCTTTACGTGCGTTCCCATAAGGTTCTAGTCGTCTGATTTCGACGATGGAGAACAGAAAAATGGATGGGGTTTTCATCGGCGCACTGGTGCTCTTCACCACGCTGATCCTCGGTTTGGTTGCCGGTTGCGACAAGCTCGTGCAATACGGTCGCGGGGGGCGAGCATGACCTGGATGCTCTGGCTGGCGGGCGCCTCGACGGCGCTGCTGTTCGCGTATCTCGTCTTTGCGCTGCTGCGCGCGGAGGACATCGAATGAACGCGAACAACCTGTTTCAGACGCTGCTCTTCGTCGTCGTGCTGCTGGCGGCGGCCGTGCCGGTCGCGCGCTACCTGTCCGCGGTGATGGACGGCAGTTCGCGCGTCGTGCGCGTGTTCGGGCCGCTCGAGCGCGCGCTGTACCGCATTGCCGGCGTCGACGCCGGCAGCGAGATGAACTGGAAGCAGTACGCGATCGCGACGATCGCGTTCAACGCGCTCGGCGCGCTGTTCCTCTACGGCCTGCTGCGCCTGCAGGGCTTCCTGCCCGGCAACCCGCAGCAATTCGGCGCGATGACGGTCGACGGCGCGTTCAACACGGCCGTCAGCTTCGTCACCAACACGAACTGGCAGGACTACACGCCCGAGCAGACCGTCAGCTACCTGACGCAGATGCTCGGCCTGACCGTGCAGAACTTCCTGTCGGCGGCAACCGGCATCGTCGTCGTGATCGCGCTGATCCGCGGCTTCGCGCGTCATACCGCGCAGACGATCGGCAACTTCTGGGTCGACCTCACGCGTGTGACGATGTACGTGCTCGTGCCGATGTCGATGATCGTCGCCGCGCTGCTGATGAGCCAGGGCGTGATCCAGAACATGAAGGCGTACCAGGACGTGCCGGTGCTGCAGGCGAGCACCTATGCGGCGCCGAAGCTCGACGCGCAGGGCAATCCGGTGAAGGACGACAAGGGCAACGCGGTCACGGTGCCGACCCCGCTCACGAAGCAGACGCTCGCGATGGGCCCGGTCGCGTCGCAGGAAGCGATCAAGATGCTCGGCACCAACGGCGGCGGCTTCTTCAACGCGAACTCCGCGCACCCGTACGAGAACCCGACGCCGTTCGCGAACTTCCTGCAGATCTTCTCGATCCTGATCATCCCGGCCGCGCTGTGTCTCGTGTTCGGCCGGATGATCGGCGACCGCCGGCAGGGCATCGCGGTGCTCGCGGCGATGACCGTCGCGTTCGTGCTCGCGATCGGCGTCGAGGTGAGCGCCGAGCAGGGCGGCAACCCGACGCTCGCCGCGCTTCACGTCGACCAGTCGACGGGCGCGTTGCAGCCGGGCGGCAACATGGAAGGCAAGGAAACGCGCTTCGGGATCGCGCAGACCGGCATCTTCACGGTCGCGACGACGGCCGCGTCGTGCGGCGCGGTCGACACGATGCACGATTCGCTGACGCCGCTCGGCGGCCTCGTGCCGATGCTGCTGATGCAGCTCGGCGAGGTGATCTACGGCGGGGTCGGCTCGGGTCTCTACGGGATGCTCGTGTTCGCGCTGCTCGCGGTGTTCGTCGCCGGCCTGATGATCGGCCGCACGCCGGAATACGTCGGCAAGAAGATCGAAGCGTACGAGATGAAGATGGTGTCGATCGTCGTGCTGCTCACGCCGCTGCTCGTGCTGGTCGGCACGTCGATTGCCGTGCTCGCCGATGCGGGCAAGGCCGGCATCTCGAATCCCGGCCCGCACGGCTTCTCGGAAATCCTGTACGCGTTCAGCTCGGCCGCGAACAACAACGGTAGCGCGTTCGCGGGCCTGACGGTCGGCACGCCGTTCTACAACTGGATGACCGCGATCGCGATGTGGTTCGGCCGCTTCGGCACGATCGTGCCGGTGCTGGCGATCGCCGGCTCGCTGGCCGCGAAGAAGCGCATCGCGGTGACGAGCGGCACGCTGCCGACGCACGGTCCGCTGTTCGTCGTGCTGCTGCTCGGCACGGTGCTGCTGGTGGGCGCGCTGACCTACGTGCCGGCGCTCGCGCTCGGCCCGGGCGTCGAGCACCTGATGATGTGGCTGGGCGCATGACGCGCGGCGACACGTTGAAAAGACTCGAGAGATTGAAGAGATCGCAATGACTCAACATTCCGCAACACGGTCCATGTTCGATCCGGCGCTGCTGCGCCCGGCGATCGTGGACTCGTTCAAGAAACTCACGCCGCGCACGCAGTTCCGCAACCCGGTGATGTTCTGCGTGTACGTCGGCAGCATCCTGACCACGATCCTGTGGATCGCGGCGCTCTCCGGTCAGGCCGAGGCGCCCGCGGGCTTCATCCTCGCGATCGCGCTGTGGCTGTGGTTCACCGTGCTGTTCGCGAACTTCGCCGAGGCGCTCGCCGAAGGGCGCTCGAAGGCGCAGGCCGCGTCGCTGCGCAGTGCGAAGAAGGACGTGATGGCGAAGAAGCTCAACGAGCCGCATCCGAAGTCGCCGATCCGCATCACGACCGCGACCGAGCTGCGCCGTGGCGACGTCGTGCTGGTCGAGGCCGGCGACGTGATCCCGGCCGACGGCGAGGTGGTCGACGGTGTCGCGTCGGTCGACGAATCGGCGATCACCGGCGAATCCGCGCCGGTGATCCGCGAATCGGGCGGCGACTTCTCGTCGGTGACGGGCGGCACGCGCGTGCTGTCCGACTGGATCGTCGTCAAGGTCACCGCGAACCCCGGCGAGGCGTTCCTCGACCGGATGATCGCGATGGTCGAAGGCGCGAAGCGCAAGAAGACGCCGAACGAAATCGCGCTGACGATCCTGCTCGTCGCGCTGACGATCGTGATGCTGCTGGCAACGGCGACGCTGCTGCCGTTCTCGATGTTCTCGGTCGAGGCGATGAAGGCCGGCCACGTCGTGACGATCACCGCGCTCGTCGCGCTGCTCGTGTGCCTGATCCCGACGACGATCGGCGGGCTGCTTTCCGCGATCGGCGTGGCCGGGATGAGCCGGATGATGCAGGCGAACGTGATCGCGACGTCGGGCCGTGCGGTGGAAGCGGCCGGCGACGTCGACGTGCTGCTGCTCGACAAGACCGGCACGATCACGCTGGGCAACCGTCAGGCATCGACGTTCGTGCCGGCGCCGGGCGTGACCGAGGAAGCGCTGGCCGATGCCGCGCAGCTGTCGTCGCTCGCCGACGAAACGCCGGAAGGCCGCAGCATCGTGGTACTGGCCAAGGAACGTTTCAACATTCGCCAGCGCGACATGGCGCAGCTGCACGCGACGTTCATCGGCTTCTCGGCACAGACGCGGATGTCCGGCGTCGATCTCCCCGGCCGCGAGATCCGCAAGGGCGCGGCCGATGCGATCCGTCACTACGTCGAGACGCACGGCAGCCGCTTCCCGGAAGAAGTGCGCCGGGCGGTCGACGAAGTCGCGCGCCGCGGCAGCACGCCGCTCGTCGTGGCCGACCTGCATGACGGTGCGGCGCGCGTGCTCGGCGTGATCGAGCTGAAGGACATCGTGAAGGGCGGCATCAAGGAGCGCTTCGCGGAGCTGCGCAAGATGGGCATCAAGACCGTGATGGTGACGGGCGACAACCGGCTGACGGCCGCGGCGATCGCGGCGGAAGCGGGCGTCGACGATTTCCTCGCGGAAGCGACGCCGGAAACCAAGCTCGCGACGATCCGCGAGCACCAGGCGGCCGGCCGGCTCGTCGCGATGACGGGCGACGGCACCAACGACGCACCGGCGCTCGCGCAGGCCGACGTCGCCGTGGCGATGAACACCGGTACGCAGGCCGCGAAGGAAGCGGGCAACATGGTCGACCTCGACTCGAACCCGACGAAGCTGATCGAGATCGTCGAGATCGGCAAGCAGATGCTGATGACGCGCGGTTCGCTGACGACGTTCTCGATCGCGAACGACATCGCGAAGTACTTCGCGATCATCCCGGCCGCGTTCGTGACGACGTACCCGCAACTGCGCGTGCTCGACATCATGCACCTGACATCGCCGGCCTCCGCGATCCTGTCGGCGGTGATCTTCAACGCGCTGATCATCGTCGCGCTGATCCCGCTCGCGCTGAAGGGCGTCACGTACCGGCCGCTCGGCGCCGCGTCGCTCCTGCGCCGCAACCTGCTGGTGTACGGCCTCGGCGGCGTGCTGCTGCCGTTCCCGTTCATCAAGCTGATCGACATGACGCTCGCTGCACTCGGCTGGGCCTGAACCGGCCGCCATTGAAGGAAACATCATGAAAACGTTGATTCGCCCGCTCGTCGTGCTCTTCGTCGTCCTGACCGCCGTGACGGGCCTGGCTTACCCGGCCGTGATGACCGTGTTCGGCCAGGCCGTGTTCCCGTCGCAGGCGAACGGCAGCCTGATCGAGAAGGACGGCAAGCCGGTCGGCTCCGCGCTGATCGGCCAGCCGTTCGATGCGCCGAAGTACTTCTGGGGCCGGCTGTCGGCCACGGCGCCGATGCCGTACAACGCGACCGGCTCCGGCGGCTCGAACCTCGGCCCGCTGAACCCGTCGCTCGCCGACCAGGTGAAGGGGCGCATCGCCGCGCTGCGCGACGCGGGCACCGACCTGTCGAAGCCCGTGCCGGTCGACCTCGTGACGGCGTCGGCGAGCGGCCTCGATCCGGAGATCACGCCGGCCGCCGCCGCGTACCAGGTCGAGCGCGTCGCGAAGGCGCGCAACCTGACGCCCGACGCGGTCGCGCAGCTCGTCGCCGCGAACACGACGGGCCGCCAGTTCGGCGTGCTCGGCGAGGCGCGCGTGAACGTGCTGAAGCTGAACCTCGCGCTCGACGCGGCGCAAGCCGCGCACTGAGCGCGTCCGGCAACCGGCGCCCGGCGCGGTCAGCCCGCGCCGGGCGCGCCTTTTCCCGACGGCGCTTGCGCCGTCTTTGCCTTTTGCGGCGATTTGGAACAACAATGCTCGTACTCGCGCGCATCCGGGCGCTCCGCCTTTCTGACGCATGAATCGTCCCGATCCAGACCAACTCCTCGACAAGCTGCAGCGTGACGAAGAAAAGCAGCGGCGCGGCCAGCTCAAGATCTTCTTCGGCGCATCGGCCGGTGTCGGCAAGACCTACGCGATGCTGCAGGCCGCGCGCCAGCGCCGGCAGGAAGGCGTCGACGTCGTCGTCGGCATCGTCGAGACCCACGGGCGCAGCGAAACCGCCGCACTGCTCGACGGTCTCGACGTGCTGCCGCTCGCGCGCATCGACTATCGCGGCCGCACGCTCGCCGAATTCGATCTCGACGGCGCACTCGCGCGCCAGCCGCAACTGATCCTCGTCGACGAGCTCGCGCATTCGAACGTGCAGGGCGCACGGCACATGAAGCGCTGGCAGGATGTGTACGAACTGCTCGACGCGGGCATCGACGTCTATACGACCGTCAACGTCCAGCACCTCGAAAGCCTGAACGACGTGGTCGGCGCGATCACCGGCATCCGCGTGTGGGAGACGGTGCCCGACCGCGTATTCGACGCGGCCGACGAAGTCACGCTCGTCGACCTGCCGGCCGAGGAACTGCTCGAGCGGATGCGCGACGGCAAGGTCTATCTCGCGCAGCAGGCCGAGCGCGCGGTGCGCAACTTCTTCCGCAAGGGCAACCTGATCGCGCTGCGCGAACTGGCGTTGCGGCGCACGGCCGATCGCGTCGACGCGCAGATGCGCGAATACCGCGCCGACCGCTCGATCCAGCGCATCTGGCAGGCGCGCGAACGGCTGCTCGTATGCGTCGGGCCGGGCCCCGAGGCGCCGACGCTCGTGCGCGCGGCCGCGCGGCTCGCCGCGAGCCTGAAGGCCGACTGGATCGCCGTCTATGTGGAGACGCCGCGGCTGCAGCGGCTGCCCGACGCGCGGCGGCAGCGTACGCTCGACGCGCTGAAGCTCGCCGCCGAACTCGGCGCGGAGACGGCCACGCTCGCCGGCGCCGACGCGGTCGCCGCGCTGATCGGCTATGCGAAGGTGCGCAACGTGTCGAAGATCGTCGCGGGCGGCTCGCCGAAGGTCGGGCTCGTGCGCCGCTTCGCGCGGCCGTTCGGCGAGCAGCTCGCCGAACGCGCGGGCGACGTCGACCTGATGCTGATCCGTGCGTCCGCAAGCGACGAGGCGCGCGCCGCGCCGCTCGACGCGCGTGCGCGCGACTGGCGCGACGCGTTCGCGCAGTTCGGCACGCATCGCTCGCCGCCGCGGCACTACGCGTATGCGGCCGCGATCTGTGCGGCGATCACGGTCGTCGCGAGCCTCGTGTCCGAGCGGCTCGACCTCACGAACCTCGTGATGCTGTACCTGCTCGGCGTCGTGTTCTCGGCCGTGCGGCTCGGGCGCGGCCCGGGCGTGCTGCAGTCGTTCCTGTCGGTGGCCGCGTTCGATTACTTCTTCGTGCCGCCGCGCATGTCGTTCTCGGTCAGCGATACGCAATACCTGCTGACCTTCTTCGGGATGCTGCTGACGTCGCTCGTGATCAGCCACCTGACGTCGACGCTGACGCGCCAGGCGAGCGTCGCGCAGCGCCGCGAGCGCCGCACCGGCGCGATCTATGCGATGGCGCGCGAGCTGGGCGCGGCGCTGACGACCGAGCAGATCGTCGAGATCGGCAGCCGTCACGTCGGCGAGGTGTTCCGCGCGCGCGTCGCGTTCCTGCTGCCCGACAGCGCGGACAAGGTGCGGCAGAAGATCGAGGAGCCCGACGCGGCCGTCACGCTGACGGGCGCCGACCTCGACAGCGACGTCGGCCAGTGGGTGTACGACCAGCAGAAGCCGGCCGGTCGCGGCACGGATACCTTGCCCGCGACGGTCGCGCTGTACCTGCCGCTGAAGGCGCCGATGCGCACGCGCGGCGTGCTCGCGGTCGCGTCACGCGAACCGCGCGAACTCGAGGTACCCGAGCAGCAGCGGATGCTCGATGCATTCGCCGCGCAGATCGCACTCGCGCTCGAACGCGTGCACTACGTCGAGATCGCGCGCGACGCGCTCGTCAACATGGAATCCGAGCGGCTGCGCAACTCGCTGCTGTCGGCGATCTCGCACGACCTGCGTACGCCGCTCACGACGATCGTCGGTTTCTCGTCGATGCTCGCGAACGGACGCGCGGCCGCACAGGGCGGCGACGCCGCGGCGGCCGAGCGCTTCGCGCAGCGCGAGGGCGAACTCGTCGATGCGATTCACGACGAGGCGCTGCGGATGACGGGCATCGTCACGAACCTGCTCGACATGGCGCGGCTGCAGGCCGGCAGCCTGCAGCTCAAGCGCCAGTGGTCGCTGCTCGAGGAAACCGTCGGCGCGGCGCTTGCCGCATGCAAGCGCGTGCTGTCGCGCCATCCCGCGCGCGTCGTGCTGCCGGCCGACCTGCCGCTCCTGCAGATGGACGCGGTGCTGATGGAGCGCCTGTTCACCAACCTGTTCGAGAACGCGGCGAAGTACACGCCGCCCGATACGCCGCTCGAGATCGGCGCGGAGCGCGTGACCGACGACGGGCTGCCGTTCGTGCGCGTGCATGTCGACGATCACGGCCCGGGCCTGCCGGCCGGCATGGAAACGCGGATCTTCGACAAGTTCACGCGCGGCGAGAAGGAATCGGCGACGCCGGGCATCGGGCTCGGCCTCGCGATCTGCCGCGCGATCGTCGAGGCGCACGGCGGTAAAATCGGCGCGCTCAACCGCACCGCACCCGACGGCCACGTGACGGGCGCGCGCTTCTGGTTCACGCTGCCGGTCGAGACGCCGCCGGCCGCGCCTGCCGTATCCGACGACGAACCCGAGGTGCCGGGTGCGTCGTCCCCATCCGAGTCATTGCCAGACCATGAGTGAACCCAGCCTGACCGTCGTCCTGATCGAGGACGAAAAGCAGATCCGCCGTTTCGTGCGCGCCGCGCTCGAGGAGGAGGACATCGCGGTGTTCGAGGCCGAGACGGGCAAGCAGGGGCTGATCGACGCGGCGACGCGCAAGCCCGATCTCGTGATCGTCGACCTCGGCCTGCCCGATACCGACGGCCTCGACGTGATCCGCGAGCTGCGCGGCTGGTCCGAGGTGCCGGTGATCGTGCTGTCGGCGCGCACGCAGGAAGAAGAGAAGGTCGCGGCGCTCGATGCCGGCGCCGACGATTACCTGACCAAGCCGTTCGGCGTGTCCGAACTGCGCGCGCGGATCCGCGCGCAACTGCGCCGGCGCAACCAGGGCGGCGCGAACGAGTCGCCGAAGGTGAGCTTCGGCACCGTGACGGTCGATCTCGCGCTGCGCCAGGTGTGGCGCGACGGGGAGATCGTGCACCTGACGCCGCTCGAGTACCGGTTGCTCGCCACGCTCGTGCGCCACGCGGGGCGCGTGCTCACGCACCGGCAGCTGCTGCGCGACGTGTGGGGGCCGTCGCACGTCGAAAGCCACCACTACCTGCGCATCTACATGGCGCACCTGCGCCAGAAGCTCGAGCGCGACCCGGCGCAGCCCGAGTACATCGTCACCGAGACGGGCGTCGGATACCGGCTCGTCGGCGCCGCATGACGGGCCGGGCCGGGCCGCGGCGGCGCACGTGCGCGTGACGTCGCGCGCCGGCAGGGTTGCGTCGGCGCGACAGTCTCGCGGCCGACGCGCGCGTTGCACACCCGGCGCTCATTCCCCGTTATCCTGACCGCTCCGCGAACGAAAACGAGGAGCGTGCAATGTCCGTCCGTCTGGTCGTCATCTGTGCGCTGGCGCTTGCCGCGTCTGGCGCGTTCGCCCAACCGCTGCCGCCCGGGCAGCAGCCGCCGTCGTCCCAGCAGGCGGCGGCCAATCCCGCTTCGGTCAATTGCACCAAGCTCGGCGGCCACCACACGGTACGCAACCTGTCGAGCGGGCAGGTCGGCATGTGCGTGTTCAAGGACGGCCGCGTGTGCGAGGAGTGGGCGCTGTACCGCGACGACCGCTGCGTCGGCGGCGCGACGCCGAAGCGCGTCTCGAACTGACCGGGCCCGGCCGGTCGCGCCCCCGGCCGGCCGCCGGCGTGTCCGTAAGCATCTTGTTATACTCGGCGCCGCCCGGGGACGACCCCGGGACATTCGCTTCAACGGGGACGGCCCCATCCGATACGGAGTACGTCGGGATGGCGTGGGTATGGTTGTTGATTGCCGGTTTGCTGGAAGTGGCCTGGGCGGCCGGCCTGAAATCGTCGGACGGCTTCACGAAGCTCGGTCCGTCGGTGTTTACGATCGTGACGGCGCTGGCCAGCTTCGGGCTGCTCGCGGTCGCGATGCGCCAGTTGCCGCTCGGCACCGCATACGCGGTGTGGACGGGCATCGGCGCGGTCGGTGCGTTCGTGTTCGGCATCGTGATGATGGGCGAGGCGCTGACCGCCGCGCGTGTCGCGAGTGCCGCGCTGATCGTCGCGGGGCTGATCGGCCTCAAGCTGTCGTCGGCGGCCTGACGACCGCATCCGGGTGCGCCCGCGCCCGGGTGCCGCGCCGCGGAATTGCGCCGGCCGCCCGTCCGGCCTGTCTATAATGGAACGCATTCGGGCCTGAATACCGTCGTGCTTCTCGCGGCACGCGGTGCCGGTCGCCACGCGCCACGCGGCCGGTCTGTCCGACCCGATCCGATCAATCGGCAAAGCGCACGGAAAGTGCAAGGAGAGGGCCATGATCGAAGCCATTTCGCTCGGCGCGGGGCTCGCGTGGGCGAGCGGCCTGCGCCTGTACCTGACGGTGCTGATCGCCGGCCTGCTGGCGCGGTTCGGCTGGCTGCACCTGCCCGACACGCTGGCCGTCCTGATGTCCCCGTGGGTCATCGGCGCCGCGGCCGTGCTCACCGTCACCGAATTCCTTGCCGACAAGATCCCCGCGTTCGACTCGCTGTGGGATGCCGTGCACACCTTCATCCGCATTCCGGCCGGCGCCGTGCTCGCGGCCGGCGCGCTCGGCCATGCCGATCCGACCGTGCTCGCGGTCGCGGGGCTCGCCGGCGGTTCGCTCGCCGGTGCCGCGCACGTGGCGAAGGCCGGCACGCGCGCGCTGATCAACCTGTCTCCCGAACCGATTTCGAACTGGGTCGCATCGTCGACCGAGGACGGCCTCGTGGTCGGCGGGCTCGTGCTCGCGTTCTTCGTTCCGCTCGCCTTCCTGGTGCTGCTCGCCGCCTTCATCGCGGCTTCCGCGTGGGCGCTCCCGCGCCTGTGGCGGGGTGTCTCGGGCGGCTTTCGCGGCATGGCGAACCACATGGTGTCGCGGCTGAACTCGATCGGGGGGAAGCGCGATTGAAGGGGCGGCAACACGCGGCGCAGCCGCCCGCCGGGCAACCCGGCCATGAGATGCGTGCGCATGCCGGCCGCTTCGGCCTGCGCGACCTGAT
This sequence comes from Burkholderia sp. 22088, assembly GCF_052045915.1. Taxonomy (NCBI): domain Bacteria; kingdom Pseudomonadati; phylum Pseudomonadota; class Betaproteobacteria; order Burkholderiales; family Burkholderiaceae; genus Burkholderia; species Burkholderia sp. 22088. The sequence continues at coordinate 62,332 of NZ_JBQEPY010000019.1, read as the reverse complement.
CCGCCAGGCTGCCCGCATGACCGCGCGCGACTGGCGCGCGGGCGAGCTGACGCTGCTCGTCCTTGCGCTGGTACTCGCGGTCGCGGCGCTGACGAGCGTCGGCTTCCTCGCCGACCGGCTGCGCCAGGGGCTCGAGCGCGACGCGCGCCAGATGCTCGGCGCCGATTTCGTCGTGCGGGCCGACCGCCCCGTCGATCCGTCGTTCGACCGGCAGGCTCGCGCGCTCGGCCTGCGTACCGCGACGACCGCGATCTTCCCGAGCATGATCGCGTCCGCCACGGGCGGGCAGGCGTCCGACGCGGCGCCGTCGCGCCTCGCGGCCGTGAAGGCCGTGTCTCCCGGATATCCGTTGCGCGGCGCGGTCGAGATCCTGCCGGCCGGTGCCTCCGCCTCGCAGAAGGCGGCCGGGATTCCCGCGCCGGGCACCGTATGGGCCGATCCGGCGCTGCTCGATGCGCTGCACCTGAAGGCGGGCGATACGGTGCGCGTCGGGTTGCGCACGTTCAAGGTCGCCGCATCGATCTCCCGCGAACTCGATCGCGGGTTTTCGTTCGTCAATTTTTCGCCGCGGCTGATGATGCGCGCGGACGAACTCGCCGCGACCGGGCTCACGGGCTACGGCAGCCGGGTCACATACCGGCTGCTGGTCGCCGGCGACCAGCAGGCCGTCGCGCGCTTCGAAGCGTATGCGCACGCACGCGTCGACGGCGGGAAGCTGCGCGGTGCCGGTCTCGAGTCGCTGCAGGAAGGCCAGCCGCAGGTGCGGCAGACGCTGGATCGCGCGCGCCACTTCCTGACGCTCGTCGCGCTGCTCACCGCGCTGCTCGCGGCGGTCGCGATCGCGATGGCCGCGCAGCGCTACATGCGGCGCCACCTTGACGGCTGCGCGACGATGCGCTGTCTCGGCGTGAGCCGCCGCACGCTCGGCGCGTTGTTCGCGCTCGAATTCGCCGGCATCGGCATCGTATCCGGCGCCGCAGGCGCGGTGCTTGGCTACGGCGGCCACTGGGCGTTGCTGGCCGCGCTCGGCGGACTGATCGACGTGGTGCTGCCGCCGCCCACGCCGTGGCCGGCGCTGATCGGCGTGGGCGCCGCGCTCGTGCTGCTGCTCGGCTTCGCGCTGCCGCCGCTCGTGCCGCTCACGCGCGTGCCGCCGGTGCGCGTGCTGCGGCGCGAGTGGGGCGACGCGTCGCGCACTGCGTGGGCTGCGTATGCGATCGGCGTCGTGCTGTTCGCGGGGCTGCTGATCGTGGCCGCCGGCAACCTGAAGCTCGGGCTGATCGTCGCGGGCGGTTTCGCCGGCGCGCTGGTCGGTTTCGCGCTGATCGCGCGGCTCGTGCTGTTCGCCGCCGCGCGGACGGTGCGCAACGCGCGTGTGGCCGCGGGCGTCGGCTGGCGTTACGCGCTCGCGTCGTTGCACCGGCGCGGCACGGCCAGCGCGCTGCAGATCACCGCGCTGGCGCTCGGCCTGATGTGCCTGCTGTTGATCGCGATCACGCGCAACGACCTCGTTGCGGGCTGGCGGCAGTCGACGCCGCCCGATGCGCCGAACCAGTTCCTGATCGACATCCAGCCCGACCAGCGTGCCGACGTCGCGGCGTATCTGACCGCGCACGGCGTGCGCGACGCGGTGCCCGCGCCGATGGTGCGCGGCCGCCTCGTCGCGATCAACGGCAAGCCGGTGAATCCGGATGCCTACCCGTCCGACGAGGCCCGCCGGCTCGTCGACCGCGAGTTCAACCTGTCTTATACGACCGAGCTGCCGTCCGACAACCGGATCGTCGAAGGCGACTGGTTCGGCACCGCGGCCACGCCGCAGATCTCGATCGAGGCCGGCCTCGCGAAGACGCTGAACGTGAAGCCGGGCGACGTACTGCGCTTCGACGTGACGGGGCTGACGGTCGACGCGCCGATCACGAGCGTGCGCAAGCTCGACTGGGGCTCGTTCCGCGTCAATTTCTTCGTGCTGATGCCGCCGCCGGTGCTGAAGGATTTCCCGGCCGTATACCTGACGAGCTTCCATCTGCCGGCCTCGGACGCCGCGCTGCTCGATCCGCTGATCGCGCGCTACCCGAACCTGACCGCGATCGACGTCGCGCCGATCCTCGCGCAGTTGCAGCGGATGATGCTGCAGGTGGTCGGTGCGGTGCAGTTCCTGTTCGCGTTCACGCTCGCGGCCGGTGTGCTCGTGCTCTACACGGCGCTGGCCGGCACGCGCGACGAGCGGGTGCGCGAGGCTGCGCTGCTGCGCGCGCTCGGCGCATCGCGGGCGCAGGTCAATGCGGTGCAGCGCGCGGAATTCATCGTGGTCGGCGCGCTGGCCGGCGCACTGGCGGCGGCGGGTGCGATCGCGGTCGGCTGGGTGCTCGCGTCGCGCGTGTTCGACTTCCAGCTCGCCGTCGATCCGTGGCTCGTGCCGGCCGGCATCGCGGCCGGCATCGCGTGCGCCGGTGCGGCCGGCTGGCTGAGCCTGCATAATGTGCTGCGGCGCCCCGCGCTGCAGTCGCTGCGCGACGCATGAGCGTCGCCGGCGGCCCCGAAGATCCCGTTTTCCGACTATCCGTATGACCGATGTGAATGACGATGCGCCGTCGCAGCCGACGGCGTTCGAACTCGTGGGCGGTGAAGCCCGCGTGCGCGAAATGGTGGACCGCTTTTACGACCTGATGGACCTCGAGCCCGAGTTCGCGCAGATTCGCGCGCTGCACCCGGCGTCGCTCGACGGTTCGCGCGACAAGCTGTTCTGGTTCCTGTGCGGGTGGCTCGGCGGCCCCGACCACTACATCAGCCGGTTCGGCCATCCGCGGCTGCGTGCGCGGCACCTGCCGTTCCCGATCGCGTCGGTCGAGCGCGATCAGTGGCTGCGCTGCATGGCGTGGGCGATGGAGGATGTCGGATTGCCCGAACCGCTGCGCGAGCGGCTCATGCATTCGTTCTACGATACGGCCGACTGGATGCGCAACCGGCCCGGTTGACCGACCGGTACGCCGCTGCACGCGCGCGGGGCGATCTGCGTCTGGGCGCGCGCACCGCGTGGCGCGACACTGGCCGCTTCCCCAATCGATACGAGGTTTGCCCGATGACGACACAAGCGCTGTTTCGCGAAGACGCGTACCTCACGCAATGCGACGCGGTCGTTCTGGCCGTCGGTGAAGACGGCATCCGGCTCGACCGCACCGTGTTCTATCCGCTCGGCGGCGGCCAGGCCGGCGACACCGGCACGCTGACGCTGCCCGACGGCAGCACGATCGCGATCGCCGATACGCGCAAGGCGAAGTTCGACGGCGCGACGCCCGACGATGCCGTGCACGTGCCCGCACCGGGGCAGGAGGCGCGTGTCGCGGCGCTCGTGCCCGGCACGCGCGTCGCCGCGGAGATCGACTGGCTGCGCCGCTACCGCCACATGCGCCTGCATACGGCCGCGCACCTGATGTGCGCGGTGCTGCCGTACGCGGTCGACGGCTGCAGCGTGACGGCCGACTATGTCCGCCTCGATTTCGCGACGTCCGACCCGATCGACCGCGACGATGTCGAGCGGCGCCTCGCCGGCCTGGTGGTCGGCGCGCACCCGGTCACGACCGAGTGGATCACCGACGACGAGATGGCCGGGCGGCCGGACCTCGTGCGCACGATGAGCGTGAAGCCGCCGATGGGCCTCGGCCGGGTGCGGCTGCTGCGCATCGAGCATGTCGACCTGCAGCCGTGCGGCGGCACGCATGTGCGCAACACGGCCGAAATCGGCGAGCTGCGAATCGCGAAACTGGAAAAGAAGAGCGCGCGCACCCGGCGCCTCGTCCTGGAGTTTGCATGACGATCGACACCACCCACGCAGGCGCGGCGCTTGATCCGCATGCGCGGGAGATCCTGGATTTCTGGTTCGGCGAGCCGGGCTCGGCCGAATTCGGGCAGGCGCGCAAGGTCTGGTTCAACGGCGGGGCGGCGTTCGACGACGTGCTGCGCACACGCTATGGCGCCTTGCTCGACGCTGCGTGCGACGGCGGATGCGATCACTGGGCAGGTTCGCCGTCGGGTGCACTTGCGTTGATCGTCGTGCTCGACCAGTTCTCGCGCAACATCCATCGCGGTACGCCGCGCGCGTTTGCCGCCGACCCGAAGGCGCTCGCGCTTGCACGCCGCGTGGTCGCGGCCGGCTGGGACGCGCAGTTGCCGAGCGGACATCACCGCGCGTTTGCGTATCTGCCGTTCGAGCACGACGAGTCGGTCGAGAGCCAGCGCGAGGCCGTGCGCCTGTGCGCGGGCATCCGCGACGAGGCGGGGTGCGAAAGCTACCACCGCTTCGCGTTGCTGCATGCGGCCGTCGTCGAGCGCTTCGGCCGCTTTCCGCACCGGAACGCGATTCTCGGACGCGAGTCGAGCGACGAGGAAACGGCGTTTCTTCGCGAGCCCGGTTCGTCGTTCTGAAGATCCGCGCAATCGCGCGATAAGGGGAGGGGGCAGCCCCGCGGCGTCGCGCGGCCACCGTGTCAGCCGGGCGCGCCGGTCGGCGGCGCGCGTTTCCCGGCGGCTGTTCGCGTGTCAGGCGGCGGTGTTCGCCGTTCCACGCATGGCACGAGGGGACGCACGACGGTGCGCCGTGCCGTCATCCGTCACTGCAGGTGCTGCTCGGGCGTGCGCACGTACACGCGCAGCAGTTCGTCGTTGTCGCCCGGGCGCGCGCCCGACCAGAACAATTTCCATTCGCTGCCCGGCGCCGGATCGACGGCCCGCACACCCTGGACGATCATCCAGGTGCAGCGCGTCGTTTTCGCGTCGTCGATCGGCGTGTGCTGGATGCCGGAGAAGTAGTACAGCATCGGCGCTTCCGATTCGCCGAGCCCGTGCAGGCTCGCCATGCAGTCGCCGTCGTTCCATTCGAGCGCGAGATGCGCGTTCAGGTCGTCGAACACCGAGCGGTAGCTCTTCGCGACGTCGAGCCACGGCAGAAGCAGCGTGTAGATGAGCCCCCATGCGACGAGTGCGCCGGCGCCCCACGACAGTGCGCCGCGCCAGAGGCCCGTCGCGCGCAGTTTCGGCAGCAGCGTGAGCCAGCCGACCGTCAGCACGAGCGCGCCGGTCACGAGCGCGGGTTCGATCGGCATCGTCCAGTCGAGCGGCAGCCAGCGGCCGAGCGGCGCCAGATCCGCGCGCGACGCGGCCGGATCGGCCATCACCGCCCAGATTGCCCAGGCGAGCGCCACGGCCGCGCCGAACAGGATGCGGCTCAGGTAATCCCACGCGAGATGCAGCCGGCGCGGCAGGCGCTCGATGGCCTGCGCGGCGACCAGCGCGAGCGGCGCGAAGAACGGCAGGATGTAGAGCTGGCGCGACGTCGCGGACACTTGCAGCACGGCGAGACCGATGCCGGAGAACAAGACGGGCAGCGCGACGCGCGGCGTCCGCCAGTCGCGCCACACGCCGCGCGCGAGCGCGACGATCGCGAGCGGCGCGACCGGGAAGCCGACGAGCAGGAACGCGCGGAGGATGAAGAACGGCTTGTCGTTTTCCGCGCCCAGTTCGGGGACGGAGAAGCCGAAGAAGCGGCCGACGTTGTTATCCCAGAACCACGTCATGAACAGCGTCTCGGAGCGCATGAACAGCGCGGTCGGCCAGATGAGCGCGAACGGCGCGAACACGAGCGCGGCGATGCCGAGCGCGCGCGCGAACGAGCGGGTGCGGCAGGCCGGATAGAGCACCAGCGCGCCGACGAGCGAGGCCGCGAACACGAGCGGCACGAACAGCCCCTTCGCCATCAGTGCAATGCCGACGCCCGCGCCGAAGATCGGTGCGGCCCAGCGGCCCGACGGCCGGACCGGCAGCCCGTGGCGCATCTGCTGCGCGCGCGCGACGTGCTGCATCACGAGTTCGAGCAGCCCGCTAAAGCCGATTGCCGTGCCGGCGAACAGCGCGACGTCGGTCATCATGTCGTGCACGTGCTTGATGACGACGAGCGTGCCCGCGCTCAACACGACGGGGCCGATCACGCGCAGGTCGAACCAGGTGTCCGCGCGGCTGGCGACGCGCGCCGTGCGTGCGATGAAGCCGAACGCGAGCGCGGCGAACAGCGCGCTCGCGAGTCGCGCTGCGTCGTGCAGCGGCATCACGCGTTGCAGCAGCCATGCGAGGCTGGTCGCGACCCACGCGTAAAGTGGCGGCTTTTCCATGAACGGCAGGCCGGCATTGGTCGGCACGACGAAGTCGCCCGTCTCGAGCATGTGCTGGATGATGCCGAACGTGTAGGTTTCGTCCTGTTTCCAGGGATCGTGACCGAGGACGCCCGGCAGCACGTACGCGCAGATCAGCGCGGCGACGAACAGCCATGCGCGCCAGCCGAGCAGGAACGAGCGCTCGTGCGTGGTGCTGGTTGCGACGGTCGAGGCGGCGTCGGGCGTGCCGGCGACGTCGAGCGTTGCGGTGAGGTCGGTGTCGGCGGTCGAGCGGGTGTGCTGAGCCGGGGCGGGCACAGACGTGCGTCGCCGGCCGGGCGCTGCGGTTCCGGGCATGGAAAAGATCTCGGGTCGAGTCGAGCCGGTCCGGCGACATGGGCAGGACCGATTAGGGTCACATCAAGGGATAACGGACAGGTGTTGATGACGCCTGTCTGAATGCCCGCTAGTAGACCATGGAATTGTTACGAGAGTTTACTGATAGTGTCACGGAATTGTGGAGATTTGTGGTGTCGTGACGACTGATCCTCTCGGGCGGCGGTTTTTGCTGCGCCGCAGTACGGCATTACCGGCCGCCGCCGACGTCGAGCAGGGCACCCGTCGTGTAGGACGCCGCGTCGCCAAGCAGCCAGACGATCGCTTCGGCGATCTCCTGCGCTTCGCCCGCGCGGCCGAGCGGCGTCGTTGCGCCGAGGCGGGCCGCACGGCCCGGCTGGCCGCCGCTCGCGTGAATTTCGGTCTCGATCAGGCCGGGGCGTACCGCGTTGACGCGCACGCCGTGCGGGCCGAGTTCCTTCGCAAGACCGATCGTCAGCGAATCGACCGCGCCCTTCGAGCCCGCGTAGTCGACGTATTCGTTCGGCGAGCCGAGCCGGGAGGCGATCGACGATACGTTGACGATCGCGCCGCCGCGACCGCCACGGTCGGTGGACAGCCGGCGCGCCGCTTCGCGCGCGCACAGGTACGCGCCGAGCACGTTGGTGTCGAACATCCGCCGCAGCCGGTCGGCCGGCATGTCGGCGAGCGGCATCGACGGCGCGACGATGCCCGCGTTGTTGACGAGCGCGTCGAAGCGACCGAATGCGGCCGTGACGGTGTCGAACATCGCGACGACGTCGGCTTCGTTCGCGACGTCGCCCGCGACGACGCATGCACGGCCGCCCGCGTCGCGGACGGCCTGCGCGGTGAGTTCGGCCGCCGCCGCGTCGCGCGCGTAGTTGATGCCGACGTCCCAGCCGCGCCCGGCCGCGAGCACGGCGGTCGCGCGGCCGATGCCACGGCTCGCGCCGGTGATGAGGACGGCCTTGCGGTCGGACGGTGCGGTCATCGCGTGCGGGTTCCGGTGGCGCTTACTTGGCTGCGTCGGGTGCCCACTTGTCGCGGGCGGGCGGCTGGTAGCGACGCAGTCGCTCGATCAGCTCGACGGGTTCGGATTCGACGCACAGCGCGTCGAAATAGGCCGGACGCATGAAGCCTTCGTCGACCGTATGGCGCAGCAGCGCGATCAACGGATCGTAGAACGAATCGATGTTGTAGACCGCGACGGGCTTGCGGTGATAGCCGAGCTGCGCCCACGTGTAGACCTCGAATAGCTCTTCGAGCGTGCCGGCGCCGCCGGGCATCGCGACGAACGCGTCGGAGAGGTCGGCCATCATTTTCTTGCGGTGGTGCATGTCGGGCACGACGTGCAGTTCCGACAGCCCCGTATGGCCGACTTCCTTGTCGACGAGCAATTCGGGGATCACGCCGACCGCACGGCCGCCGGCCGCCATCACTTCGTCGGCGATCACGCCCATCAGGCCGACGCGGCCGCCGCCGTAGACGAGCGTGAGGCCCGCATCGACGAGCGCGCGGCCGAATGCGCGCGCGGCGTCGGCATAGATGGGCCGGACGCCGGACGACGAGCCGCAGTAAACACAGACTGCCTTCATTGCTTGGAATCCTTGGCGGGGGCCTGCCCGGTGACGACGGGGCTGTCTGCCGGTCGCGGCGAGCCGTCGCGCGGCGGCAGGTAGTCGGTGAACTGGCGCTTCGGCAGCTTGCCGGAGACCAGGTCGTCGAACAGCTGGCGCGAACGGCCGCGCAGATACGGTGCCATCACGGAGATCACGTGCATGCTGACCTGGTGCAGTTCCTCGCGGATCGCGTCCTGGTCGTTGTACTTGCGTGGATGCATCACGTACTGATACGACAGCCAGTACGTCGAAATGACGGCCATGTTGGTGGCGATGACCTCGATCTCGGCGGGGGTCGCGACCATCTCGGCGTCGGATACGAGCAGCTCGCACATGTCGCGCGCGAAGCGCACCTTGTGGCTGATGATCTGCTTGAAGTGCGTCTCGAGCGTGCGATTGCGCGCGAGCAGGTCGTTGAGGTCGCGATACAGGAACCGGTAGGTCCACATGAAATCGGCCATGTACTGCAGGTACGACCAGGTTTCGTCGATCGTCGGACGGTGATCTTCGGGAAAGCGCAGCCGCCGTTCGATCTGCTGCTCGAACTGCGCGAAGATGCTGTTGATGATGTCGTCCTTGTTGCGGAAATGGTAGTACAGGTTGCCTGGACTGATTTCCATTTCCTCGGCGATCGTCGTGGTCGTGACGTTCGGCTCGCCGATCTCGTTGAAGAGTTTCAACGACAACTCGAGAATCCGTTCGCGGGTGCGGCGGGGAGGTTTCGCTTCCATGTCGTCCGGCCCTGTGTGTGCCGGACTGGCGGGCGCTGCAATCGATGCTGCGTGATTCGTCCGGCGCGGGTTGCTGTTCTATGTCTAGCGGACGATTATAAACCGGGGTTTCGCCACACCGGGCGCATTTCGTGTGCGCGGCCCCGCACGGCGCATGGTGCAGCGCCGCACGCGGGCGGTGCGCGGCGCGTGCGCCCGGCGCTTGTCTAGAAGCCCAGCCAGTGTGCGACGACCGGGCCGAGCACGAAGGCCCACGTCGTCACGCATGCGAACAGCGCGACCGTCACGGCCGCGCTGCCGAGGTCCTTCGCACGTTTGGAGAGTTCGTGGCGTTCGAGCGAGATGCGGTCGATCGCGGCCTCGACGCTCGAGTTCAGCAGCTCGACGATCAGCACGAGCAGCACCGACGCGATCAGCAGCGCGCGCGAGGCGGCCGGCACCGGCGCAAACGCGCCGATCGGGAGCATCAGCGCGGCGAGCGTGAGTTCCTGGCGAAACGCGCTCTCCTCGCGGATCGCGACGCGAAAGCCGTTCAGCGAATGCTTGAGCGCGTACCAGGCGCGCGTGATGCCGCGGTGGCGCTTGTACGGGTTCGGCGGCAGCGGCGTCAGCCGATCGTCGGGGCCGAGCGGCTCGTGCGCGTGCACGTCCGCATCGGCATGCGGCTCTTCCTCGTCGAACGGACGGTGCCGTTGCGGCGTGGCGTCGGGGGGCGGGGACTTGTCGTTCAGGTCTCGTTTCAAACGGCGGCACCTTCTGCTGGCGAGTACGCGGTCTTCGGCAGCGGCTTCAGATGCGACGCGAACTGCTCGGACGCCGCGCGCCACGAAAAGCGTTCGGCCCATGCGCGCGCAGTCGCGCGTTCGATCTTCAGCGCTTCGAGGCAGGCTTCCTGCAGGTCCTCGTGCATCGCGCCGGCGTCGCCTTCGCCGAGCACGTCGATCGGGCCCGTCACGGGATAGGCGGCAACCGGCGTGCCGCAGGCGAGCGCCTCGAGCAGCACGAGGCCGAACGTGTCGGTGCGACTCGGGAACACGAACACGTCGGCCGCAGCATACACCTTCGCGAGCTCGGCCTGTGACAGCACGCCGAGATAGTTTGCCTCCGGATAACGCGACTTCAGCTCCGCGAGCGCGGGGCCTTCGCCGGCGACCCATTTCGAGCCGGGCAGGTCGAGGCGCAGGAACGCCTCGACGTTCTTCTCGATCGCGACGCGGCCGACATAGAGGAAGATCGGCCGCGCGGTATTGAGCACCTTCGATTCCATCGGCCGGAACACGTCGAGGTCGACGCCGCGGGTCCACAGCACGACGTTCGTGAAGCCGAATTTCTCGAGATCCTGCTTGACCACCGGCGTCGGCGCCATCACCGCGAGCGACGGGCCATGGAACCAGTGCAGGAAGCGGTAGGTCGCCGCGAGCGGGATGCCGAAGCGCGCCTGCACGTACTCCGGAAAGCGCGTGTGATACGCGGTCGTGTACGGCAGCTTGCGCGAGCGTGCATAGCGCCGCGCGGCGAGGCCGAGCGGGCCTTCGGTCGCGATGTGCAGCGCGTCGGGGGCGAACGCGTCGATCCGCGCGCGCAGCTTGCGGTACGGCAGGATCGACAGGCGGATCTCGGGGTAGGTCGGGCAGGGCACCGTGCGGAATTCGAGCGGCGTCAGCAGTTCGACGCGGTGGCCGAGCGCGGTGAGTTCGCGCGACGTGCTCTTCAGCGTGCGCACGACGCCGTTGACCTGCGGTTCCCACGCGTCGGTGACGATCATGATCTTCATCGCGGCAATGTCCTGTAGGTGCGGGGTTGTGTCAGGCAGTGGCCTTGGCCTTGCGCGACGTGGTTTCCGACGGTGCGGTGCGCATCACCGTCCAGTAGACGATCTTCAGTTCGCCTTCCATCGTTTCGACGAGTGCGGACAGGCTCTCGACCCAGTCGCCGTCGTTGCAGTACAGCACGCCGTCGATGTCGCGGATCTCCGCCTTGTGAATGTGCCCGCACACGACGCCGTCGCAACCGCGGCGGCGCGCCTCGTCGGTCATCACGGTCTCGAACTGCGAGATGAAGTTGACGGCGTTCTTGACCTGGTGCTTCAGGTACTGCGACAGCGACCAGTACTGGAAGCCGAGCCGGCTGCGGATCCGGTTGAACCAGCGGTTCAGCACGAGGATCAGCGTGTAGAGCGTGTCGCCGAGGTACGCGAGCCATTTCGCGTGCTGGATCACGCCGTCGAACAGGTCGCCGTGCACGATCCACAAACGTTTGCCTGCGAGCGTCGTGTGGAACGCCTCGCCGCGCACCTGGATGTCGCCGAACGCGAGGTCGCAGAACTGCCGCGCGCCTTCGTCGTGGTTGCCCGGGATGTAGACGACCTGCGTCCCCTTGCGCGCCTTGCGCAGGATCTTCTGCACGACGTCGTTGTGCGCCTGCGGCCAGTACCAGCCCTTTTTCAGTTGCCAGCCGTCGATGATGTCGCCGACGAGGTACAGGTACTCCGAATCGTTGTGGCGCAGGAAGTCGAGCAGGTACGGCGCCTGGCAGCCGCTCGAACCGAGGTGGATGTCGGACAGCCAGATGGTGCGGTAGCGATGCGCGGACGAGTCGGGGTCGTCATGCCGCGTGGCGTGACCGGCAGGCGGTTCTTGCGACACCCGCCCGTCGGTTGCGGCGGAACCGGACAGGAAGGCGGTGGCGGCGCGGGCGCCGAGAGGGTGACGGAACAGGGAGGTCGCAGACGTTTTCTGGCCCATGCATGACTCGCGCCGGTTGACATTACCGGCATTCCGCCATGCGGGCGTGACTGTGCCGTGACAGTCACGAGACGTTCTTATTACGACCGCTGCAAGGTGTTTAGCAGTGAATGTCGGGACGTTGTGTGACCTGCCGTACTGAACGTCCGGCGCTTGTCCGGCAAGGCTGTCGGGCCGGGCGGGAGTCGCCTCGGCGACGTGCTTTCGTCTGGTGAATGCGGTGCGTCAGCGCTTCAACGCGGGATGGCGACGACGCGCGTGCGTGCGATCCGGTCGTGCGGAAACTGGCGGCCGGCATGCAGCCGGGCCGCGCCGGCCCACACGACGATCCACGCGGCGGTGAGTGCGAGCGTGACGGGTACCGACAGGCCGAGGAGCGGATGCAGCGCGAGCGGCGGCAGGAACCACAGCCAGCCGAGCGCATAGCGGACGAGCGCGTGGCCCGCGCTCAGCGGCCGGCCGCTCGACGATTCGAGCCGCAGCCGCCACGTTTTCATCGGTAGCGTCTGGCCGCCGTGGGTCCAGAACCAGACGAAGTACGCGCCGACCACGAGCGCGATCCAGGCGGCGAGCAGGTTGTGATGGACGAGGCCGTTGCGCTGCTGCGTCGCGAGGCTGAACGCGAGTCCGGCGAAGAACACCACGCCGAACAGCAGCACGCCTTCGTAGAGCAGCGCGGCGAGGCGCCGCCGCACGGACGGCGCGGCGGCCGATGTTTCGGGGGCGCGGGCGTTCGCCACGGCCGCTCAGGAGCCCTTGAACAGCGAGGGGGCGTCGGCGGGCGACACGGGCGCCACGGCGGCCGGCGCGGATGCGGTGCCGGCCGTCGACGACGCGGGCACCGGCTGCGCGGCGGCGGCCGAGACGGGCGCCGGCGCGGTGGCTGCGCCGCTTGCGGCGTGATCGTGCGAATTGACGAGGCGACGGACGTCACGGTCGGCGACGGTCGGCGGCGCGCTGACGACGCTCGGCCGGCGGCGGCGCTCGGCGGCCGCGAGACGTTCCTTCTGCTCTTCGGGGAGTTGCTGGTACGCCTTCCAGGCCCGCTCGCGCGCCTGCGCGGACAGCTCCTTCGCACTCTGGTAGTTCTCGCGCGCGACGCGGCGCTGCTCGGGCGTCATCCGCGCCCATTCGGTCATCCGGTCCTGCAGGCGTTTTTGATCATCGGGCGTCAACTTCGCGAAACGCGATGCGATCTTCAGCCATTTGCGCTTGCGTGCGTCGCTGAAGCCATCCCACTGGTCGGCGAACGGCGCGAGTGCCGCGTGTTGCGCCGGCGTGAGGCGCGCCCAGGACAGCGGGCCGGACGCGGCCGGCAGCCGCAGGGGCAGCGGAGGGAGTTCGGTGGTCAGCCCGGTCGCGGCCGATGCGGGCGCGGCAGGGCTGTTGGCCGCGGCGGTGGGCGTCGCGGGGGCCGGGTGGAATCGTGGGTACGTGGCGACGTAGGAAACGGCGATCGCGATTACGCATCCGAAAAATACGGCCAGGCCGCGCTTCTGACTCACCCGTGCGATCCCCTCGTTATTGTCTGTTAGTGCGCACGCGACAGATACGCGTTGAACCCGTGATCGAGATACGCGTTGAGCGGCAGGTCGTCGCTGAGCATCGCCGCGTCGATGTCGGCGAGTTCGGCGGTGCGCTGCATGTCTTCCCAGTAGGCGATGCCGACGAGCCCCGCGAGCAGCAGCGCCAGCGGCCACGCGCGCAGCAGGCGGCGCGCGAACGACGGGCGGCCGGCCTGCGGGCGGCCCGCGGGCGCCGTGCCGTACGCACCGGCCGCGCCGGCGAAGGCCGGCACGAACACCGGCACGGTCGCGGCTTCGGGCTTCTTGCGCGCGAGCGCAGCCCGGCGGGCGGCGGCCAGACGGTCGGTGGTCGCGGCAGGCAGGTCGGCCGCGCGCTCGTCCAGCGCGCGGCGCACCTTCAGCGCGAATTCGTGTTCTCGATTTGCGGGAGCGGAGCTCATAGCGTGATTCCTTTGGCCTTGAGCGCTTGCGCCAGGGTGTGGGTGGCTCGCGAGCAGTGCGTCTTGACGCTGCCCTCGGAGCACCCCATTGCGGCGGCAGTCTCGGCGACATCCATATCTTCCCAATAACGCATCAGGAACGCTTCCCGTTGACGCGTCGGAAGTTTCTGGATTTCTTCGTCGATCAGGGCCAGAACCTGCTCTCGTTCGAGGCGGTGCTCGCTGCTTTCGACGCCCGCGTTGTCGTCCGCGGATTCGAGGGTTTCGAGCGGGTCGAAATCGTCGTCGTCGGTGTTGTTCAGCGACGAGAACAGCGTGACCCACGTGTTGCGGACCTTCTGCCGGCGGAACCAGTCGTGGATCGCGTTCTGCAGGATCCGCTGAAAAAGCAGCGGCAGCTCGGCCGCCGGCCGGTCGCCGTACTTCTCCGCAAGCTTGATCATCGCGTCCTGCACGATGTCGAGCGATGCATCGTCGTCACGCACGGCGTACGCGGCCTGCTTGAACGCGCGCCTTTCGACGCCCGCCAGAAAGTCGGCGAGTTCCTTGTCTGATGCCATTCCGTGAAGGTATGCGCTGCGGGCCGCTGCGTGGTGAAAAAGGTCGAAAAATTTCGTAAAACCCGCGGATGCTATCAAATTTTCGTGCCGCTTGGCACCGGGGCGGGCGCCGCACGTTGCGCGCGAGCCGCGGCGGCGGGGTGCCGGGCGGGGCCCATGATGCGCTGCGGGATATTTTGCTTGACGACCCATTCGCGACCCGCTATCGTCAGCGATTCGCAACATGAAGTGATGGTCTCATTTGAGGCTGGCCCAAGAAGCCTGCCCTTCAAACTGGACGCGCCGCTTGAACCCGAGCCACAAGCCCGGCAGAGAGCACCCGATCAATTTTTTGCCGAAAATTCGAAAGGTCAAAATGAACATGCCCAGCGCGGAATTCTCCACGTCGGAACCCCTTTCCCCTCCCGATAGCGACTCCATCGGCGGCACCGTGCTCATGAAGGCACTGGCCGATGAAAACGTCGAATTCATCTGGGGCTACCCCGGCGGCTCGGTACTCTACATCTACGACGAGCTTTACAAGCAGGACAAGATTCAGCACGTGCTGGTGCGCCACGAACAGGCGGCCGTGCACGCAGCCGATGCGTATGCGCGTTCCACCGGCAATGTCGGCGTTTGCCTCGTGACGTCGGGCCCCGGTGTCACCAACGCGGTGACCGGCATCGCAACGGCGTACATGGATTCGATCCCGATGGTCGTGATCAGCGGCCAGGTGCCCACGGCCGCGATCGGCCAGGATGCCTTCCAAGAGTGCGACACCGTCGGCATCACGCGTCCGTGCGTGAAGCACAACTTCCTCGTGAAGGACGTGCGCGACCTCGCGGAAACCGTCAAGAAGGCGTTCTACATCGCCCGCACCGGCCGTCCGGGCCCCGTGCTGATCGACATCCCGAAGGACATCTCGAAGACGCCGTGCCAGTACGAGCCGGTCAAGAGCGTGTCGCTGCGTTCGTACAACCCGGTCACGAAGGGCCATTCGGGCCAGATCCGCAAGGCCGTGTCGCTGCTGCTGACGGCGAAGCGTCCGTACATCTACACGGGCGGCGGCATCATCCTCGCCGACGCGTCGCGCGAACTGAACCAGTTCGCGGACCTGCTCGGCTACCCGGTCACGAACACGCTGATGGGCCTCGGCGGCTATCGCGCGTCGGACAAGAAATTCCTCGGCATGCTCGGCATGCACGGCACCTACGAAGCGAACATGGCGATGCAGCACTGCGACGTGCTGATCGCGATCGGTGCCCGCTTCGACGACCGCGTGATCGGCGATCCGGCGCACTTCGCGTCGCGTCCGCGCAAGATCATCCACATCGACATCGACCCGTCGTCGATCTCGAAGCGCGTGAAGGTCGACATCCCGATCGTCGGCGACGTGAAGGAGGTGCTGAAGGAGCTGATCGAGCAGTTGCAGACGGCCGAGCATGGCCCCGACACCGAAGCCCTCGCGCAATGGTGGAAGGACATCGAGGGCTGGCGCGCGAAGGACTGCCTGAAGTACGACCGCGAAAGCGAGATCATCAAGCCGCAGTACGTGGTCGAGAAGGCGTGGGAGCTGACGGACGGCAATGCGTTCGTGTGCTCGGACGTCGGCCAGCACCAGATGTGGGCGGCGCAGTTCTATCGTTTCAACAAGCCGCGTCGCTGGATCAACTCCGGCGGCCTCGGCACGATGGGCTTCGGCCTGCCGGCAGCGATGGGCGTCAAGATGGCGCACCCGGACGACGACGTGCTGTGCATCACGGGCGAAGGCTCGATCCAGATGTGCATTCAGGAGTTGTCGACCTGCCTGCAGTACGACACGCCCGTGAAGATCATTTCGCTGAACAACCGCTATCTCGGCATGGTTCGCCAGTGGCAGCAGATCGAATACAGCAAGCGCTATTCGCATTCGTACATGGATGCGCTGCCTGACTTCGTGAAGCTCGCCGAAGCGTACGGCCATGTCGGCATGCGGATCGAAAAGACTTCGGATGTGGAGCCGGCGCTGAAGGAAGCGCTGCGCCTGAAGGACCGCACCGTGTTTCTCGACTTCCAGACCGATCCGACCGAAAACGTCTGGCCGATGGTACAGGCCGGCAAGGGCATCACCGAGATGCTGCTCGGATCGGAAGACCTGTAACGGCGCGACGCGCGCCTGGGCCGAAGCGGCCGCCTTCACGAAGGGCGGTGCGGCACGCGGCGGCGCGCGGCGCGAGTGAATCGACACGGACACATTCTGGAAGAAGCGAACATGAGACACATCATTTCCGTCCTGCTGGAGAACGAACCGGGCGCGCTGTCGCGCGTGGTCGGTCTGTTTTCCGCACGCGGCTACAACATCGAAACCTTGACGGTGGCGCCGACCGAAGACCAATCGCTGTCGCGGCTCACCATCGTTTCCATTGGCTCCGACGACGTGATCGAACAGATCACGAAGCATCTGAACCGCCTGATCGAGGTGGTGAAAGTGGTGGACCTGACCGACGGTGCACACATCGAACGCGAGCTGATGCTGATCAAGGTACGTGCAGTGGGCAAGGAGCGCGAAGAAATGAAGCGGATGGCGGACATTTTCCGCGGCCGCATCATCGACGTGACCGAAAAGACCTACACGATCGAATTGACGGGCGCGAGCGACAAGCTCGACGCATTCATCCAGGGGCTGGACGCGGGCGCGATCCTCGAGACCGTGCGCACCGGCAGCTCCGGCATCGGACGCGGCGAGCGCATCCTGAAGGTGTGATGCCGACATTGCCAAAGTGGCACGCCGGGTGCGCCGTCATGTCCCGGCCCGCAGTACTCCATCCGAACGAATTGTTGAATTTTTGAATTAGCGAAGGAACCATCATGAACGTTTTCTACGACAAAGACGCTGACCTCTCCCTCATCAAGGGCAAGCAAGTCACGATCATCGGCTACGGCTCGCAAGGCCATGCACACGCGCTGAACCTGAAGGACAGCGGTGTCAACGTGACGGTCGGCCTGCGCAAGGGCGGCGCGTCGTGGAGCAAGGCCGAGAACGCCGGCCTGTCGGTCAAGGAAGTCGCGGAAGCGGTGAAGGGCGCCGACGTCGTGATGATGCTGCTGCCGGACGAGCAGATCGCCGACGTGTACGCGAAGGAAGTGCACGAGAACATCAAGCAGGGCTCGGCGCTGGCATTCGCGCACGGCTTCAACGTCCACTACGGCGCGGTGATCCCGCGCGCCGACCTCGACGTGATCATGATCGCGCCGAAGGCACCGGGCCACACCGTGCGCGGCACGTACTCGCAAGGTGGCGGCGTGCCGCACCTGATCGCGGTTGCGCAGAACAAGTCGGGCGCGGCACGCGACATCGCGCTGTCGTACGCTGCGGCGAACGGCGGCGGCCGTGCCGGCATCATCGAGACGAACTTCCGTGAAGAAACCGAAACCGACCTGTTCGGCGAGCAGGCCGTGCTGTGCGGCGGTACCGTCGAGCTGATCAAGGCTGGTTTCGAAACGCTGGTCGAGGCAGGTTACGCGCCGGAAATGGCGTACTTCGAGTGCCTGCACGAACTGAAGCTGATCGTCGACCTGATCTACGAAGGCGGCATCGCGAACATGAACTACTCGATCTCGAACAACGCCGAGTACGGCGAGTACGTGACGGGCCCGCGCATCGTCACGGAAGAGACGAAGAAGGCGATGAAGCAGTGCCTGACCGACATCCAGACGGGCGAGTACGCGAAGAGCTTCATCCTCGAGAACAAGGCAGGCGCACCGACGCTGCAGTCGCGCCGTCGCCTGACGGCCGAGCACCAGATCGAGCAGGTCGGTGCGAAGCTGCGCGCGATGATGCCGTGGATCGCGAAGAACAAGCTTGTCGACCAGACGAAGAACTAAGCACCGCGTGCTGTTCCGGCCCCTCGAATAGAGGGCCGGTACCAAAAAGCCGCCCGAAGGCAGCAGTGCCCCGGGCGGCTTTTGTTATGCTACGGGCTTTGCAATTCACCGAACACAGAACGAATCCATGAACTATCCTCATCCGATCATCGCGCGCGAAGGCTGGCCGTTCATCGCGATTGCTGCCGTCATCGCGCTGTTGATCCACGCCGTCGGGGGCTTCGGCTTCGCGTGGCCGTTCTGGCTGCTGCTCGTCTTCGTCGTCCAGTTCTTCCGTGATCCGCAGCGCCCGATCCCGGCGCAGCCGAACGCGGTGCTGTGCCCGGCAGACGGCCGCATCGTCGCGGTCGAGACCGCGCAGGATCCGTACGCGAACCGCGAAGCGCTGAAGATCAGCGTGTTCATGAATGTATTCAACGTCCATTCGCAGCGTTCGCCGGTCGATGGCGCGATCTCCAAGGTCGAGTACTTCCCGGGTGCGTTCCTGAACGCGGCGATCGACAAGGCATCCACCGAGAACGAGCGTAACGCGGTCGTGATCCAGACGGCGAGCGGCAAGACCGTGACCGCCGTGCAGATCGCCGGCCTCGTCGCACGCCGGATTCTCTGCTACGTGCGCGCCGGCGAGCCGCTGTCGCGCGGCCAGCGTTACGGTTTCATCCGCTTCGGTTCGCGCGTCGACGTGTACCTGCCGCTCGGCAGCCGCGCGAAGGTGTCGATCGGCGAGAAGGTCTACGCGTCGTCGACGATCCTCGCCGAGCTCGAACAGTAAGCGGCGGGGCGCACGATGGCCGCATTCAAACCGCGTCGGCCGCGCAACGGCGCCGGCCAGACGCCACGCCCGTTCCGCCGCAACAAGGGGATGGCCGCCGATCCGGTGCCGATCGAGAGCCGCCGCGCCGCGCGTCAGCGGTTCCTGAAGACGCGCGGCATCTACCTGCTGCCGAACGCGTTCACGACCGCCGCGCTGTTCTGCGGCTTCTTCGCGGTCGTGCAGGCGATGAACGTGCGCTTCGAGATCGCCGCAATCGCGATTTTCGTGGCGATGGTGCTCGACGGGATGGACGGGCGCGTCGCGCGCATGACGCATACGCAGAGCGCGTTCGGCGAGCAGTTCGACAGCCTGTCGGACATGGTGTCGTTCGGTGTCGCGCCCGCGCTCGTGATGTACGAGTGGGTGCTGAAGGATCTCGGCCGCTGGGGCTGGCTCGCCGCGTTCGTCTACTGCTCGGGCGCCGCGCTGCGCCTCGCTCGCTTCAACACGAACATCGGCGTCGTCGACAAGCGTTTCTTCCAGGGGCTGCCGAGTCCGGCCGCCGCCGCGCTGATTGCGGGCTTCGTGTGGCTCGCCACCGACAACCGCGTGCCGATGAAGCTCGGCTGGCTGCCGTGGGTCGCATTCGTGCTGACGATCTATGCGGGTGTGACGATGGTGTCGAACGCGCCGTTCTACAGCGGCAAGGCGCTCGACGTGCGGCACCGCGTGCCGTTCGCGGCGATCCTGCTGGTCGTCGTCGCGTTTGTGCTCGTGTCGTCCGACCCGCCGCTGATGCTGTTCTGCCTGTTCGTGCTGTACGGGCTGTCCGGCTACGTGTTCTGGGCCTACATGGCCGTGCGCGGGCGGGCAAACCCCGCGCGCTCGTCGCAGCGCGATCACTGACGCGCGTTGTTTACCCGGAAACGGCGGCCTCGGGGCCGCCGTTTTCATTTGTCCCCTGTTCGGCCCGGACTGCCGGAAACCCCGGGTGCCGTCCGATTGCGCACCCAACGGAATGCCGCTATAGTCTTCGGCATGACTGCATTTTCCCGCCTCTCCCTCCTTCTAGCCGGTGCGCCGCTACGCGCGCTAGCTTCGGCGCGCCTGCCGCGCTGACCGTTCCCGCCCTCCGTCAAGCTTCGTCTGTTGTTGAGCGTCGCCAACGGTGGCGCGATCTCGTTACGTTTGACTTCCGTATAAAGAGCCCTGGAGCCCCCCATGACAGACAAGCTGATCATTTTCGATACGACGTTGCGTGACGGCGAACAATCGCCCGGCGCGTCGATGACGAAGGAAGAGAAAATCCGCATCGCGAAGCATCTCGAGCGGATGAAGGTCGACGTGATCGAGGCCGGCTTCGCGGCCAGCTCGAACGGCGATTTCGACGCGATCCACACGATCGCCGGTCTCGTGAAGGACAGCACGATCTGCTCGCTGGCGCGGGCCAACGACAAGGACATCCAGCGTGCGGCCGACGCGCTGAAGCCGGCCAACAGCTCGCGGATCCACACGTTCATCGCGACGTCGCCGCTGCACATGGAGAAGAAACTGCGCATGACGCCGGACCAGGTGTTCGAGCAGGCGCGTCTCGCGGTGCGTTTCGCACGCAAGTTCACCGATAACGTCGAATTCTCGCCGGAAGACGGCAGCCGTTCGGACCTCGACTTCCTGTGCCGCGTGCTGGAAGCCGTGATCGCCGAAGGGGCGACGACCATCAACATCGCCGATACGGTCGGCTACGGCGTGCCCGAGCTCTACGGCAACCTCGTGAAGACGCTGCGCGAACGCATTCCGAACTCGGACAAGGCGATCTTCTCCGTGCATTGCCACAACGACCTCGGGATGGCGGTGGCGAACTCGCTCGCCGGCGTGAAAATCGGCGGCGCGCGCCAGATCGAGTGCACGATCAACGGTCTCGGCGAGCGCGCGGGCAACACGTCGCTCGAGGAAATCGTGATGGCGGTGAAGACCCGCAAGGACTACTTCGGCCTCGACGTCGGCATCGACACGACGCAGATCGTGCCGACGTCGAAGCTCGTGTCGCAGATCACCGGCTTCGTCGTGCAGCCGAACAAGGCGGTGGTCGGCGCGAATGCGTTCGCGCACGCATCGGGCATCCACCAGGACGGCGTGCTGAAGGCGCGCGACACCTACGAGATCATGCGCGCGGAAGACGTGGGCTGGACCGCGAACAAGATCGTGCTCGGCAAGCTGTCGGGCCGTAACGCGTTCAAGCAGCGCCTGCAGGAGCTCGGCGTGTCGCTCGACAGCGAAAGCGAACTGAACGCGGCGTTCATGCGCTTCAAGGATCTGGCCGATCGCAAGGCCGAGATCTTCGACGAGGACATCATCGCGATCGTGTCCGAGGAATCGGCGCTTGCACACGAGCAGGAACACTTCAAGTTCGTGTCGCTGTCGCAGCGCTCGGAAACGGGCGAGCAGCCGCACGCGAAGGTCGTGTTCGGGGTCGACGGCAAGGAAGTGACCGGCGAGGCGCGCGGCAACGGCCCGGTCGACGCGACGTTCAATGCGATCGAGAGCGAAGTCGGCAGTGGTTCCGAGCTGCTGCTGTATTCGGTGAACGCGATCACGACCGGTACGCAGGCGCAGGGTGAAGTGACTGTCCGGCTGTCGAAGAGCGGGCGGATCGTCAACGGCGTCGGCACCGATCCGGACATCGTCGCCGCATCCGCGAAGGCGTACATCTCGGCGCTGAACAAGCTGCATTCGAAGGACGACAAGGTCAATCCGCAGCGCTCGTAAGCGCCGCGCGTCGCGCATCACCGAAACGCCCCGTGCGGCCCTGCGCCGCCGGGGCGTTTTTCATGCGCCGCTCATTCGGCGGCCGGCGCACGGAACAGCCAGCGGCGCGCGGCCGTGCGCGGTACCGGGCTGCGGCGCCGGAACTCGACGGCGATGCCACGTCGCGGCGCATCGGCGACGAACGCGTCGAGCAGTTCGAGCACGTCGTGATCGATGTAATCGGCGCGTGTCGCGTCGATGATCACCGCGGCCCGGTCGGGGATGTGCCGCAGGTGATGCTTGACCTGCACCTTGCCGAGAAACGACACGTCCTTGCGGAACGACAGCAGGAAGTGGTCGTCGTGCTGCGCGAGCGTCACGGGGCTCTTCAGGTTCGCGACGGCGACGGCCAGCACGCTGCACGCGAGGCCGAGCGCGATGCCGAACAGCAGGTCGACCGCGAGCACGCCGGCGATCGTCGCGGCGAACGGCACGAAGGCGGCCGGCCCCTGTTTCATCACCGAGCGGAACAGCGCCGGTTTCGCCAGCTTGAAGCCGGTATGGATCAGGATCGCGGCCAGGCTCGCGAGCGGGATCAGGTTGATCAGGCCGGTGAGCGCGAACACGCTCGCGAGCAGCAGCATCCCGTGCACGATCGCCGACATCCGGCTTTGCGCGCCCGCGTTGACGTTCACCGAACTGCGCACGATCACCGACGTGATCGGCAGCCCGCCGACCGCGCCCGCGACGAGATTGCCGACGCCCTGGGCCTTGAGTTCGCGATCGGGCTGGGTCGGCCGGCGCTTCGGGTCGATCTGCTCGACGGCTTCGAGGCTCAGCAGCGTCTCGAGGCTCGCGACGACCGCGAGCGTGATCGCGACGCGCCACACGTCCGGATTGACGAGCTGAGCGAAGTTCGGGCCGAGCTCCGCATGCTTGAGCGACGCCGCAAAGGCCGCGAACGAGCCGAGTTCGGGCAGCGTCACGCGATGGGCGGCGCCCGGCGCGACCGACGGTGCGACGATGCTCAGCACGAGCGTGGCGCCGATACCCAGCACGACGACCGCAAGCGGAGCCGGCACCGAGCGCACCAGCGCGAAGCGGCGCAGCGCGGGCGTGTCCCACGCGATCAGCAGCGCGAGCGACGCAAGCGCGATGGCCGTGGCGGCCCACGCGACCGGCAGGCCGGGCCAGTTCGCAAACGATTGCGCGGCCGAGCCGCCGATACCGAACGCGAACGGAATCTGCTTTACGATCAGCAGCAGGCCGATCGCGGCGAGCATGCCCTTGATGACGGGTGACGGTACGTAGGCGGCGAAGCGGCCGGCGCGCAGCATGCCGAACCCGAACTGCAGGACGCCGGACAGCAGCACCGCGAGCAGGAATGCGGAGAAGCTGCCGAGTTGAGCGATGCCTTCTACGACGATCACGACGAGGCCGGCGGCCGGCCCGCTGACGGACAGCGACGAGCCGCTCAGCAGCGCGACGACGATGCCGCCGACGATGCCGGATACGAGCCCGGCAAACGGCTCGACGCCGGATGCATTGGCGATGCCGAGACACAGCGGCAGCGCGACGAGGAACACGACGACGCCGGCGACGATGTCGCGCGGCAGGGTGGACAGGCGCTGGTTCAGTTTCATGGTCGGGATGATTTCATTGGCTTTGGGGGGGCAGGTCAGCCGAGCGCGCAGGCCGCGACGGCCTGCACGGGTTCGACGTCGGCGGGCGGGGTGGTGTAGCCGGAATCGAGTTCCTTCAGGCGGCCGTCCGCGAGCGAAAAGATCCAGCCGTGCACAAGTGGTGGCCGTTCGCGGCCCCGCACGATCGGGGACGCGCGCAGCAGCCGCACCTGTTCGAGCACGTTGAGCTCGGCGAGGCGGTCGGCGGCGGCCGTGTCGTCGAGCCCGTTCAGCGTGTCACGATGCCGTCGCGCGAGCGCGCACAGCGGCGCGATGCGGCGTGCGACGTGCGGCAGGTCGGACGGCGGCGGCAGCAGCGATGCGCGTACGCCGCCGCACCCGTAGTGCCCGCACACGATCACGTGGTCGACCTGCAGCACGCGCACCGCGTACTCGAGCACGCTGGCGGAATTGTCGTCGTCGGGATGGAACAGGTTCGCGATGTTGCGATGGACGAACAGCTCGCCGGGTGCGCAGTGCGTGATGGTTTCGGCCGGCACGCGGCTGTCGGCGCAGCCGATCCACAGCACGCGCGGGTTCTGGCCGCGCGCGAGCGCGTCGAAGAAGCCGGGCGTGTGTTCACGCGTTTCGCGGGCCCAGGCGATGTTGGCAACCAGCATGCTCTTGGGGCGATTCATGAGGACTCCTTTGAGATAAAGGCAATCGAATATCGGCAAAAATGACGAAATGGCATTCTTTCTAAATTGAAAGGTTGAGTTTCGACTGATATTAGGGGTATGCCCTAGCGCTTCGGGGGTGTTGAAACAAATTGTTTCAAATTGGTTTGACGTAGTGCATTGCATGCACCAACTCACCGCATGATATGCACTGCGCGTGCCTGTTTTCAGGCAAAGGCCCGTATGACGGGGATGTCAGCGAATTGCCATCGGCATGTCATCGATCGGAAAAGATTTCCGTCGCATTTGCCGAATTAATAAGCCGGCGGAAAAAAGGAAATGGCCATTCACGCAATGATTCGTGAATGGCCATCGAGATAATTGCGCGTAAATGCGTAATCGGTCAGAACAGGTTGCGGCGGTCGGGGTCGTGCAACGGGTCGGGTGTTTTCTGCGTGATACGCAGGATGCCCTGCGGGTCGAAGTAGAAGCTGTACATCATGTACCAGACGTTGTCCTCGAGATACCGGTACGTCCATACCTCGCGCTTCATCAGCGGGAAGTAGGACGTCTCGACGGGGCGTCCGAAGTTGACGAGGACGTCGGTCTTCGTCCACTTGCCGATCTCCGCACGATAGAACTCGCTCGGCTGCAGGACCTGGCGCACGTTGACGATCTTGTGGGCCGCATCGACGTCGGCCGCGACGGTGATCTCGCCCATCGGCTGGGTTGGCCACATCAGGCGCTTGCCGCCGCCGGGCAGGTCGTAGATCTCGCGCGGCGGGCCCATGCGTGCGACGATCGCCGACTCGTCCTGGCCGGCCTGGTATTGCTGCCACGGTTGCGCGCAACCGGTCAGCAGCGCGGCGGCGCTGGCGAGCAGCACCGGCAGGCGCGCGGAAATGCGAATGCGCATGGGGATTCTCCAGAACACGGAAACAAGTCCCGTTTTATCACGGACGGCGAGCGATCGCGCATCGCTTGGAAAAAATCGGTGCGGATCGCCGGCACGGTCACGCTTGCGGGCGGCGGGGGCGCCGGCCTATGATCCGCGCTTCTCGGGCTGATTGAAGGGCAGGTGGCCGATGCAGGGGTGGAAGCGGTGCGCGCTCGCGTTGAGCGCGGGGTGGATGCTGGTGTCGTCCGCATTTGCCGGCGGCGAGCCGGTGCGGATCGCGCTGATCGAAGGGATGTCGGGCCCGTTCGCGAACGCGGGCGCGGCGGTCGAGCGCAACCTGCGCTTCGGCGTCGAGCAGGTGAACGCGGCGGGCGGCGTGAAGCTGCGCGACGGCGCGCACCCGCTCGAACTCGTCGTGCTCGACAGCAAGGGCAGCCCCGAGGAGGCGCTCGTGCAGCTGCGCGCGGCCGCGGATCGCCACATCGGTTTCGTCACGCAGGGCAACAGCTCGGCCGTCGCGGCCGCGCTCGTCGCGGCGCTCGACAAGCTGAACGCGCGCGATCCGGACAACCGGATGCTGTTCCTCAACTATTCGGCCGACGATCCGGCGCTGACCGGCGCGCGCTGCAGTTTCTGGCATTTCCGCTTCGATGCGCACGCCGGCATGCGGATGGCCGCACTCGCGGACGTGATGGCACGCGACCGCGCGCTGCGCAAGGTCTACCTGCTGAACCAGGACTATAGTTTCGGCCACGACGTCAGCACGCTCGCACGGCAGGCGCTGGCCGCGCGGCGCCCGGACGTGACGATCGCTGGCGACGAGTTCCACCCGATCGGCCGGATCAAGGATTTCTCGCCGTATATCGCGAAGATCCGCGCGAGCGGCGCCGACGCCGTCGTGACCGGCAACTGGGGCAACGACCTCACGCTGCTCGTGAAGGCGGCGCGGGAGCAGGGGCTGAATGCGAAGTTCTACACGTTCTACGGCAACAGCCTCGGCGCGCCGGCAGCCCTCGGCGACGCCGGTGTCGGGCGGGTCGTCGCCGTGGCGGACTGGCACCCGAACGCAGGCGGTGCGAAATCGGATGCGTTCTACCGGGCGTTCCGGAACCGTTTTCCGGCCGCCCAGGACGACTATCCGGTGCGGCGGATGAGCCTGATGATCGAGATGCTGGCCGCCTCGATGAACCGTGCGGGTTCGGCCGACCCTGTCGCGGTCGCGCGTGCGCTCGAGGGTCTGTCGTTCGACGACGGCTTCCATGCGTCGCGGATGCGCGCGCAGGACCATCAGTTGACCCAGCCCCTTTACGTGATGGAGATGGACAAGGCCGGCACGCCGGGCGTGCGCTTCGACAACGAAGGGTCGGGCTATGGCTTCCGGACGGTGCTCGCGGTGCCGGCGCAGCGTACCGAGATGCCGTCCGCCTGCTCGATGACACGCCCGTGACAGGGGGCGGTAAGAACGGCGTGGAGTTGTGCTACAATGCCCGCCGGTTGTAAGTCACGGCACGGCCATTCTTCCGTGTCCGCCTGTTCAGTTAGAAAGTAGAAACCAAGGAAATCTCATGTCTGTTGCAGATATCAAGAAGTCGGAAGTCGTTGCTCAGTTCGCCCGCGGTACGAACGACACGGGGTCGCCCGAAGTCCAGGTCGCACTGCTGACCGCACGTATCGTCGAACTGACGGGTCACTTCAAGACCCACGCGAAGGATCACCACAGCCGCCGCGGCCTGCTGCGCATGGTGAGCCGCCGTCGCAAGCTGCTCGACTACCTCAAGGGCAAGGATGCCGACCGTTACCGCGCACTGATCGAGAAGCTGGGTCTGCGTAAGTAATCGAGGCGATTGCCGCCAGCAAGATGCCTGTGTCAGTCCGCTGATACAGGCATTTTGTTTTTGCGCGTTGCGTAGCGTCACACGCATCGCAGGCTGTCCGGCACGACCGTGCGGGGCCGCCGCAACGACTGATACCGGGGCAGGATTTGTGTCATTCCAGCGCGTCGCTACACGAGTGCCGCGCTGGAATGGCATAAAAAACACACCTTGCTCCGGGTGATTCGGTCGGGACGCCGCCGCGCGGGATGGCCGGCGCGGCGAATGAAATGCATGAATTCAAAGGAGCAACCATGTCCATGTTCAACAAGGTCGTGAAGGAATTCCAGTGGGGCCAGCACAAGGTGCGCCTCGAAACCGGTGAAGTCGCTCGCCAGGCAAGCGGCGCCGTGATCGTCGACGTCGAAGACACCGTCGTGCTGGCAACCGTCGTCGGCGCGAAGTCGGCGAAGCCGGGCCAGGACTTCTTCCCGCTGACCGTCGATTACCTCGAGAAGACCTACTCGGCCGGCAAGATCCCGGGTGGCTTCTTCCGTCGCGAAGGCCGTCCGTCGGAGCACGAGACGCTGACGTCGCGCCTGATCGACCGTCCGCTGCGCCCGCTGTTCCCGGAAGGCTTCTACAACGAAGTCCAGGTCGTGATCCACGTGCTGTCCGTGAACCCGGAAATCCCGGCGGACATCCCCGCGCTGATCGGCGCATCGGCTGCGCTCGCCGTGTCGGGCCTGCCGTTCAACGGCCCGGTCGGTGCTGCGCGCGTTGCCTATATCGACAACGCCTACGTGCTGAACCCGACGCGTGACCAGATCAAGGCATCGAGCCTCGACCTCGTCGTCGCGGGTACGGAGCGTGCGGTGCTGATGGTCGAATCGGAAGCCGACCAGCTGTCGGAAGACGTGATGCTGGGCGCCGTGGTGTTCGGCCACGAGCAGATGCAAGTCGCGATCGACGCGATCCACGAACTGGTGCGCGAAGGCGGCAAGCCCGAGTGGGACTGGCAGCCGGCGCCGAAGAACGAGGCGCTGATCGCACGCGTGACCGAGCTGGCACAGAACGACCTGCTCGCCGCTTACCAGCTGCGCGACAAGCAAGCGCGTTCGGCGAAGCTGAAGGAAGTTTACGCAGCGACCTCGGCGAAGCTCGAGGAAGACGCACTGGCAGCCGGTACGGCAGCGGCCGACAAGGCCACCGTCGGCAACGTGCTGTTCGACATCGAAGCGAAGATCGTCCGTTCGCAGATCCTGAACGGCGAGCCGCGTATCGACGGCCGCGACACGCGCACCGTGCGCCCGATCGAGATCCGTACCGGCGTGCTGCCGCGTACCCACGGCTCGGCGCTGTTCACGCGCGGCGAAACGCAGGCGCTGGTCGTCGCGACGCTCGGCACGAAGGGTGACGAGCAGATCATCGACGCGCTCGAAGGCGAATACCGCGAGCGCTTCATGCTCCACTACAACATGCCCCCGTTCGCGACCGGCGAAACGGGTCGCGTCGGCTCGCCGAAGCGTCGCGAAATCGGCCACGGCCGCCTCGCGAAGCGCGCGCTGGTCAAGTGCCTGCCGAGCGCCGACGAATTCGGCTACTCGATCCGCGTCGTGTCGGAAATCACCGAATCGAACGGTTCGTCGTCGATGGCATCGGTGTGCGGCGGCTGCCTCGCGCTGATGGACGCCGGCGTGCCGATGAAGGCGCACGTCGCGGGTATCGCGATGGGCCTGATCCTCGAAGGCAACAAGTTCGCGGTGCTGACCGACATCCTCGGCGACGAAGATCACCTCGGCGACATGGACTTCAAGGTAGCCGGCACGGAGCAAGGCGTGACGGCGCTGCAGATGGACATCAAGATCCAGGGCATCACGAAGGAAATCATGCAGGTCGCGCTCGCGCAGGCGAAGGAAGGCCGCATGCACATCCTCGGCAAGATGACGTCGGCGGTTTCGGGTGCGAACACGCAACTGTCGGAATTCGCGCCGCGCATGATCACGATCAAGATCAACCCGGAAAAGATCCGCGACGTGATCGGCAAGGGCGGTTCGGTGATCCGCGCGCTGACGGAAGAAACGGGCACGACCATCGACATCTCGGACGACGGCGTCGTGACGATCGCGAGCACGAACAGCGACGGCATGGCCGAAGCGAAGAAGCGCATCGAGCAAATCACGGCCGAGATCGAAGTCGGCCAGGTGTACGAAGGCACGGTTCTGAAGCTGCTCGATTTCGGCGCGATCGTGAACCTGCTGCCGGGCAAGGATGGCCTGCTGCACATCTCGGAAATCGTCAACGAGCGTGTGAAGGACATCAACGACTACCTGAAGGAAGGCCAGCAAGTGAAGGTCAAGGTCATCCAGACGGACGAAAAGGGTCGCGTGCGCCTGTCGGCGAAGGCGCTGCTGAATGAAGCAGCGGCAGCTGCGCAGTCGGATACGCCGCCGCAGCAGTAAGCGGGCAGGCAGACGAACGGCCGGCAGTGCGAAAGCGTGCCGGCCGTTTTTTCTGTAGCATCGTTGTGCGGCGCAGCAGCGCCGGCAACGCGTCCGTGCCGCGTGCGGGCGCACCATCCGATTCCGATCCTGATCCCGGAGCGACCATCACCATGAAAGCCATCGAAATCACCGAATTCGGCGCCCCCGACGTGCTGAAGCTCGCGGAGCGCCCGCGCCCCGATCCGAAGCGCGGCGAAGTGCTGATCAAGGTGGCGGCTTCCGGCGTGAACCGGCCCGACGTGTTTCAGCGCAAGGGCGCGTATGCGCCGCCGCCGGGCGCATCGGATCTGCCGGGCCTCGAGGTCGCGGGTGAGATCGTCGGCGGCGACCTGTCCGACGCGGCGCTGAACCCGTTCGGCCTGAAACTGGGCGATCGTGTGTGTGCGCTGCTCGCGGGCGGCGGTTATGCCGAGTATGCGGTCGCGCCGCTGCTGCAATGCCTGCCGGTACCCGACGGGCTTACGGATATCGAGGCCGCGTCGCTGCCCGAAACGTTCTTCACCGTATGGAGCAACGTGTTCGACCGTGCGCAGCTCGGCGCGGGCGAGGGCGGCGAGCAGGAGACGCTGCTCGTGCAGGGCGGCTCGAGCGGCATCGGTGTGACGGCGATCCAGATCGCGCATGCGCTCGGCTTTCGCGTGTTCGCGACGGCCGGTACCGCCGACAAGTGCCGCGCGTGCGAGGCGCTCGGCGCCGAGCGGGCGATCAACTACAAGACGGAAGACTTCGTCGAGGTCGTGAAGTCGCTGACGCACGATCGCGGCGTCGACGTGATCCTCGACATGGTGGCGGGCTCGTACGTGCCGCGCGAACTGTCCGCACTCGCGGATGGCGGCCGTCTCGTGCTGATCGCGCTGCTCGGCGGCGCGAAGGCCGACATCAACCTCGGCGAGATCCTGCGTCGCCGGCTGACGATCACGGGTTCGACGCTACGCCCGCGTCCGGTCGAGTTCAAGGCGCAGATCGCCGCGCAACTGAAGGCGCGCGTGTGGCCGCTGATTGCCGATGGCCGTATCAAGCCGGTGATCTATCGTGTATTGCCGGCCGCGGATGCCGCGCAGGCGCATGCGCTGATGGAAAGCAGCGAGCACACCGGCAAGATCGTCCTGGATTGGGGGTCGAACGCCTGACGGCCCGTGTGGCCGGGCTTGACATGCGCGGTTTGACCGGTTCAAGCCGTGCGCAGTAAAATCGCGGGTTTGCTTCGCCAGATCAAACCTGACGGCCGGTTTCCGGCACGTTAATGACCAAGCGGTGACGAGACAGACACGATGTCGAAACAGAGAACTAAGCGTGTGATCGGCAACTGGAAGATGCACGGCCGGCTGGCCGGCAACCAGGCGTTGCTGAACGAAGTGGTGCAGGGTGCGGGCGCGGTGGCGGCCGAAACATCGGTCGGCGTGTGCGTGCCGTTCCCGTATCTCGCGCAGGTTCAGGCGCAGCTCGACGGCGGCCGTGTGGCCTGGGGTGCGCAGGACGTGTCGGCGCACGAACAGGGCGCGTTCACCGGCGAAGTGGCGGCCGCGATGGTCGCGGAGTTCGGCGCACGCTATGCGATCGTCGGTCATTCGGAGCGTCGCGCGTATCACGGCGAGCGCAACGAGACGGTCGCGGCGAAGACGCAGCGCGCGCTCGCGGCGGGGCTCGCGCCGGTCGTGTGTGTCGGCGAGACGCTCGACGAGCGCGAGTCGGGCGCGACCGAGCAGGTGGTCGGTGCGCAGCTCGACGCAGTGCTGGCCGTGCTGACGGCCGACGAGGCTGCGCGCATCGTCGTCGCGTACGAGCCGGTCTGGGCGATCGGCACGGGCAAGAGCGCGACGTCGGCGCAGGCACAGGACGTGCATGCGTTCCTGCGTGGGCGTCTCGCGGCAAAGGGTGCGGCGGACGTGTCCGTGTTGTACGGCGGCAGCGTGAAGCCGGACAACGCGGAAGAGCTGTTCGCGCAGCCGGACATCGACGGTGGCCTGATCGGCGGCGCGTCGCTGAAGGCGGAAGATTTCCTGGCGATCTGCCGGGCCGCGCGATAAGCGGTCCGGGATCGAATTGAACCATGAGGGCGGCCGGTCGTTCCGGTCGCCCGATCCAATCGGGTGGGTGTGATGCTGTTATTCAAGACGCTGATTATTGTGGTGCAGGTGCTGTCTGCACTCGGTGTGATTGGTCTCGTGCTGCTGCAGCACGGCAAGGGTGCCGACATGGGTGCTGCGTTCGGCAGCGGCGCGTCGGGCAGTCTGTTCGGTGCCACGGGGTCGGCAAACTTCCTGTCGCGTACGACGGGCATTCTCGCGACGATCTTCTTCGTCGCGACGCTGGCGCTGACGTATCTCGGTTCGTACAAGTCGACGCCGTCGGCCGGTGTGCTCGGCACGGCAGCGACCGCGCCGGCATCGGCACCTGCAGCATCGGCGCCGGTAGTCGCGGCATCCGCCGCCGTTGCGGGTTCGGCTGCGAGCGCGCCGGGCCAGGATGTCCCGAAATAAAAAGTTAAAATTTTTGCGATTGTGCGTTGAACAATTCCGGGACTCAGGTTAGAATTTAATTCTTGAAGCGATTCGCGGGAAACAAGTAGTTACAACCCCGGTTGCATGCAGTGCCGACGTGGTGAAATTGGTAGACACGCTATCTTGAGGGGGTAGTGGCGAAAGCTGTGCGAGTTCGAGTCTCGCCGTCGGCACCAAAGTTACTCAATGCCAGCCGCTTCTAGTGGCTGGCATTTTTCATTTCTGGGGTGTGCTTGCGGTTGTCTTGCGATCGCGTGCACTCCGAAATGATTCCTTCCGCCGGAAGTGGTATTCTCCGGACGCTCAGAACCAACCGATAGAGGATTGCCTTGAACCTCGCAGCCTATTACCCCGTCTTGTTGTTCCTCCTCGTGGGCACTGGTTTAGGTATAGCGCTGGTCAGCATCGGCAAGCTTCTTGGTCCCAACAAGCCGGACGTCGAGAAGAACGCACCGTACGAGTGCGGCTTCGAAGCCTTTGAAGACGCCCGGATGAAATTCGACGTCCGGTACTACCTCGTCGCCATCCTGTTCATCATCTTCGATCTCGAAACCGCATTCCTGTTTCCGTGGGGCGTCGCGCTCCGGGACATCGGCTGGCCGGGTTTCATCGCAATGATGATTTTTCTGCTCGAATTCCTGCTGGGCTTTGCCTATATCTGGAAGAAAGGCGGCCTCGACTGGGAGTGATGGGTTAATCGCCGGTTTGCATGGGCGGCCACGCTCGGTCGCTCGTCTGGAGTGGAAAGCAAATGAGTATCGAAGGGGTCTTGAAGGAAGGGTTTGTCACCACGACGGCTGACAAGCTGATCAACTGGACGCGTACCGGCTCGCTGTGGCCGATGACGTTCGGGCTCGCGTGTTGCGCCGTCGAAATGATGCATGCGGGCGCGGCCCGTTACGATCTGGACCGGTTCGGCGTCGTGTTCCGCCCGAGTCCGCGTCAGTCGGACGTGATGATCGTCGCCGGCACGCTCTGCAACAAGATGGCGCCCGCGCTGCGCCGCGTGTACGACCAGATGGCCGAGCCGCGCTGGGTGATCTCGATGGGGTCGTGCGCGAACGGCGGTGGCTACTACCACTACTCGTACTCGGTGGTTCGCGGCTGCGACCGGATCGTACCGGTCGACGTCTACGTGCCGGGCTGTCCGCCCACGGCCGAGGCGCTGGTCTACGGCGTGATCCAGCTTCAGGCGAAGATCCGCCGCACCAATACCATCGCCCGTCAATAAAGCCCCGAGCGTCCCCTCAATATGGCAAGCAAAATCGAGACCCTCAAGGCAAACCTCGAAGCCGCGCTCGGCGCGCGCGTGGTGAGCCTCACCGAAGCGATCGGTGAACTGACGCTCGTCGTGAAGGCGAGCGATTACCTCGAAGTCGCAAAGACGCTGCGCGACGATCCGAAGCTCCGTTTCGAGCAGCTGATCGACCTGTGCGGCGTCGACTACCAGACCTTCGGCGACAGCGCTTACGACGGCCCGCGTTTCGCGGCCGTGTCGCACCTGCTGTCGGTCACGAACAACTGGCGTCTGCGCCTGCGCGCATTCGCGCCGGACGACGACCTGCCGATCGTGGCATCGCTGGTCGACATCTGGACTTCCGCGAACTGGTACGAGCGCGAAGCGTTCGACCTGTACGGCATCGTGTTCGAAGGCCACCCCGACCTGCGCCGCATCCTCACCGACTACGGCTTCATCGGCCACCCGTTCCGCAAGGACTTCCCGGTGTCGGGTTACGTCGAAATGCGTTACGACCCGGAAGAGAAGCGGGTCGTGTACCAGCCGGTGACGATCGAGCCGCGCGAAATCACGCCGCGCGTGATCCGCGAGGATCGCTATGGCGGTCTGAAACATTAAGGGGGCGTCATGGCAGAAATCAAGAACTACACGCTCAACTTCGGCCCGCAGCACCCGGCAGCGCACGGCGTGCTGCGCCTCGTGCTCGAGCTCGACGGCGAAGTCATTCAGCGTGCCGATCCGCACATCGGCCTGCTGCACCGCGCGACGGAAAAGCTCGCGGAATCCAAAACATTCATCCAGTCCGTGCCGTACATGGACCGTCTCGACTACGTGTCGATGATGGTCAACGAGCACGGCTACGTGCTCGCGATCGAAAAGCTGCTCGGCATCGAAGTGCCTGAGCGCGCCCAGTACATCCGCGTGCTGTTCGACGAGATCACGCGCGTGCTGAACCACCTGATGTGGATCGGCGCGCACGCACTCGACGTCGGCGCGATGGCGGTGTTCCTGTACGCATTCCGCGAACGCGAAGACCTGATGGACGTGTACGAAGCGGTGTCCGGTGCCCGGATGCACGCGGCGTACTACCGTCCGGGCGGCGTCTACCGCGACCTGCCTGACGCAATGCCGCAATACAAGGCGTCGAAGATTCGCAACGAGAAGGCGCTCGCGAAGATGAACGAAGCGCGCAGCGGCTCGGTGCTCGACTTCATCGACGACTTCTTCACGCGCTTCCCGAAGTGCGTCGACGAATACGAAACGCTGCTCACCGACAACCGGATCTGGAAGCAGCGTCTGGTCGGGATCGGCGTGGTCAGCCCGGAGCGTGCGCTGCAGATGGGCCTGACGGGCCCGATGCTGCGCGGCTCGGGCATCGCCTGGGACCTGCGCAAGAAGCAACCGTACGAAGTGTACGATCGCATGGATTTCGACGTGCCGGTCGGCGTGAATGGCGATTGCTACGACCGCTACCTGGTTCGCGTCGAAGAAATGCGCCAGTCGATCCGTATCGCGAAACAGTGTATTGAGTGGCTCCGCAAGAATCCGGGCCCGGTGATGACCGACAATCACAAGGTTGCACCGCCGTCGCGCGTCGGCATGAAGACCAACATGGAAGACTTGATTCACCACTTCAAGCTCTTCACCGAAGGTTTCCATGTGCCGGAAGGCGAAGCGTACGCGGCGGTCGAGCATCCGAAGGGTGAGTTCGGCATCTACCTCGTGTCGGACGGTGCCAACAAGCCGTATCGCCTCAAGATTCGCGCACCGGGTTTCGCGCACCTGGCGTCGCTCGACGAAATGGCGCGCGGTCACATGATCGCCGACGCCGTCACGATCATCGGTACGCAGGACATCGTGTTCGGCGAAATCGATCGCTAATGGTTGCGCCGCCCGTTTGTCGCGGGCGGCGAGCGGTAAGTCACACGCGAAGTCACATGCTGCATGCGCTGAACCGGCGCGGCTTCGCAAGCTGTCAACAGAGTGAGCGCCAGGTCTGCCGTCCATGCACCCCAGTGTGCGGCAGGTTGTTCGTTCGGTAGGAATTGAAAGAGTCGTGTCTGAAAATGATCTCAGCTGAAGGCCTGAAGGAAATCGATCGAGCGTTGACGAAGTATCCCGCCGATCAGAAACAGTCCGCCGTGATGTCGGCGTTGGCCGTTGCTCAGGAAGAGCACGGCTGGCTGTCGCCCGAACTGATGCAGTTCGTTGCGGACTATCTCGGCATGCCGGCCGTTGCCGTGCAGGAAGTCGCGACGTTCTACACGATGTACGAGCTCAACCCGGTCGGCAAGCACAAGATCACGCTCTGTACGAACCTGCCGTGCCAGCTTGGCCCGCACGGCGGCGCGGAAGCGACTGCCGACTACCTGAAACAGAAGCTGGGCATCGGCTTCGGCGAGACCACGCCTGACGGCAAGTTCACGCTGAAGGAAGGCGAATGCATGGGCTCGTGCGGCGATGCGCCGGTGCTGCTGGTGAACAATCACAGAATGTGCAGCTTCATGAGCCGCGAGAAGATCGACCAGCTGCTTGAGGAGCTCTCGAAATGACGTCCCTCCACGACCGTCACATCAAACCGCTGATCCTCGCTGGTCTGAACGGCGAGAACTGGCATCTCGAAGATTACGTCGCGCGCGGCGGCTACAAGCAGCTGCGCCGCATTCTCGAAGAAAAGATTCCGCCCGAGCAGGTGATCGCCGACGTCAAGGCGTCGGGCCTGCGCGGCCGCGGCGGTGCGGGTTTTCCGACCGGCCTGAAGTGGAGCTTCATGCCGCGTCAGTTCCCGGGGCAGAAGTACCTCGTCTGCAACTCGGACGAAGGCGAGCCGGGTACGTTCAAGGATCGCGACATCCTGCGCTGGAACCCGCACGCGCTGATCGAAGGCATGGCCATCGGCGCGTACGCGATGGGCATCACCGTCGGCTACAACTACATCCACGGCGAAATCTTCGAAGTGTATCGACGCTTCGAGGCCGCGCTCGATGAAGCGCGTGCAGCGGGTTTCCTCGGCGACAACATCATGGGCTCGGAATTCTCGTTCCAGCTGCACGCGCACCACGGTTACGGCGCGTACATCTGCGGCGAGGAAACGGCGCTGCTCGAATCGCTCGAAGGCAAGAAGGGCCAGCCGCGCTTCAAGCCGCCGTTCCCGGCGAGCTTCGGCGTGTACGGCAAGCCGACCACGATCAACAACACCGAGACGTTCGCCGCGGTGCCGTTCCTGCTGTCCATCGGGCCGCAGAATTACCTCGAGATCGGCAAGCCGAACAACGGCGGCACGAAGATTTTCTCGGTGTCGGGCGACGTCGAGCGTCCGGGCAACTACGAAGTGCCGCTCGGCACGCCGTTCGCGACGCTGATGGAGCTCGCCGGCGGGATGCGCGGCGGCAAGAAGATCAAGGCCGTGATTCCGGGCGGGTCGTCGGCACCGGTGATCCCGGGCGACATCATGATGCAGACGGATCTCGACTACGATTCGATCGCGAAGGCGGGCTCGATGCTTGGTTCCGGCGCGGTGATCGTGATGGACGAGACGCGCTGCATGGTGCGCTCGCTGCTGCGCCTGTCGTACTTCTACTACGAGGAATCGTGCGGCCAGTGCACGCCGTGCCGTGAAGGCACCGGCTGGCTGTATCGCGTCGTGAACCGTATCGAGCACGGCGAAGGCCGCCAGGAAGATCTGGATCTGCTGAACTCGGTGGCCGAGAACATCATGGGCCGCACGATCTGTGCACTCGGCGATGCGGCGGCGATGCCGGTACGCGGGATGCTCAAGCACTACTGGGACGAATTCGCGTACCACGTCGAGCACAAGCACTGCATGGTCGGCGGCCACGCGCACGCGGCGGCGGCCTGAAGCGAACCCGGTTGCGGAATTTGAGCGCACGGTCGGGCGAAGGCGCGAACGGGCGGAAATAGGTTAAGGACCATTCACCATCATGGTTGAACTTGAAATAGACGGCAAGAAGGTCGAGGTGCCCGAAGGCAGCATGGTGATCCAGGCTGCGCACAAGGCGGATACGTACATTCCTCACTTCTGCTATCACAAGAAACTGTCGGTTGCGGCCAACTGCCGGATGTGTCTCGTCGAAGTCGAGAAGATGCCGAAGGCCGTGCCTGCCTGTGCGACTCCCGTGTCGGCCGGCATGATCGTCCATACGCAATCCGACAAGGCCGTGAAGGCGCAGCAGTCGGTGATGGAATTCCTCCTCATCAACCACCCGCTCGACTGCCCGATCTGCGATCAGGGCGGCGAATGCCAGCTGCAGGATCTGGCGGTCGGCTACGGCAAGTCGTCGTCGCGCTACTCGGAAGAAAAGCGCGTGGTGTTCCACAAGAACGTGGGCCCGCTGATCTCGATGGAAGAGATGTCGCGCTGCATCCACTGCACGCGCTGCGTCCGCTTCGGCCAGGAAATCGCCGGCGTGATGGAGTTCGGCATGCTGGGCCGCGGCGAGCACTCGGAAATCACGACGTTCGTCGGCAAGACGGTCGATTCCGAAATGTCGGGCAACATGATCGACCTGTGCCCGGTCGGCGCGCTGACCAGCAAGCCGTTCCGCTACAGCGCCCGTACGTGGGAACTGTCGCGCCGCAAGTCGGTGAGCCCGCACGATTCCGTCGGCGCGAACCTTGTCGTGCAGGTGAAGAACAACCGCGTGATGCGCGTGCTGCCGTTCGAGAACGAAGCGATCAACGAATGCTGGATCTCGGACAAGGACCGCTTCTCGTATGAAGGCCTCAACAGCGAAGAGCGCCTGACGAAGCCGATGCTGAAGCAGGGCGGCCAGTGGATCGAAACTGACTGGCAGACCGCGCTCGAATACGTCGCGAAGGGCCTGAAGGGCATCGCCGCGGATCACGGCGCGAACGCGCTGGCGATGCTCGCGAGCGCGCACAGCACCGCCGAAGAGCTGTTCCTCGTGAAGCAGCTCGCCAACGAACTGAAGACGCCGAACGTCGATTTCCGTCTGCGTCAGCAGGATTTCTCGGCGCCGGTCCAGGGCGCACCGTGGCTCGGCATGCCGATCGCCGACCTGTCGAACGTGGATGCCGCGTTCGTCGTCGGTTCGTTCCTGCGCCGCGACCACCCGCTGTTTGCCGCCCGCCTGCGTCAGGCCGCGAAGAACGGCGCGAAGCTGCACTTCCTGCACGCGACCGGTGACGATGCACTGATCCCGACCGCACAGCGCATCGTTGCCGCGCCGTCGGCATGGCTCGACCAGCTGGCCGGCATCGCTGCCGCGGTCGCGCAACTGCGCGGCGTCGCGCTGCCCGACGCGCTGGCTGGCGTCACCGCATCGCCGGCCGCGCAGGCTGTCGCCCAGTCGCTCGCGAACGGCGAACGCCGTGCGGTGCTGCTCGGCAACGTCGCGGTCCGCCATCCGGAATTCGCGAAGCTGCACGCCGTCGCCAAGTGGATCGCCGACAACACCGGCGCCACGTTCGGCTTCCTGACGGAAGCGGCGAACACGGTCGGCGCGCACGTCGTCGGCGCACTGCCGGGCGAAGGCGGCCTGAACGCACGTGAAGCGTTCGCGCAGCCGCGCAAGGGCTACGTGCTGCTGAACGTCGAGCCGGAATTCGACACTGCTGATCCGGCACAGGCGCTGGCCGCGCTGAACCAGGCGGAAATGGTCGTCGTGATGTCGCCGTTCAAGCACGGCCTCGACTACGCCGACGTGCTGCTGCCGGTCGCGCCGTTCACGGAGACGGCCGGTACGTACGTGAATGCGGAAGGCACCGTGCAGAGCTTCAACGGCGTCGTGCGCCCGCTCGGCGACACGCGTCCGGGCTGGAAGGTGCTGCGCGTGCTCGGCAGCCTGCTCGGCCTGCCGAACTTCGAATACGAGACCGCGGAAGAGGTGCGTCTCGCTGCGCTTGGCGACGCCGGCGTCGCGGGCCGCCTGTCGAACCAGACGTCGGTCGCGCCGGTGCGCGCCGCCGCGAATGCCGCGAACGGCGGCTTCGAGCGTCTGGCCGATGTGCCGATCTATCACGCCGACGCGCTCGTGCGCCGCGCAGGTGCGCTGCACCTGACGGCCGCCGCGAAGGCGGCGAATGCCGCAGCCCTGCCGGCCGTGCTGTTCGACAAGCTGGGCTTGAAGGAAGGCGACGCGGTGCGCGTGCGCCAGGGCGAGCGTGCGGTGCAGTTGCCGGCCGTGCGCGACGCGAATCTTGCGGAGACGGTCGTTCGCGTGTCGGCGGCAACGCCTGCCGGCGCAGCGCTCGGCAGCCTGTCCGGTGAACTGGTGGTGGAGAAGGCGTAAATGAGCTTGTTCGATACGATCAACGCGGGCGGGTCCCAGCTTCTCGGCTTCGCATGGCCGACGGTGTGGGCCGTCGTGCGCATCCTCGTCGTCTCCGTCGTCATCCTGCTGTGCGTCGCGTACCTGATTCTGTGGGAACGCAAGCTGATCGGCTGGATGCACGTGCGTCTCGGCCCGAACCGCGTCGGCCCCGGCGGCCTGCTGCAGCCGATCGCCGACGTGCTGAAGCTGCTGCTGAAGGAAGTCATTCAGCCGAGCGCCGCCAGCCGCTGGCTGTACCTGATCGCGCCGGTGATGACCGTCGTGCCGGCGTTCGCCGTGTGGGCCGTGATCCCGTTCCAGGCCGAAGCGGTCCTCGCGAACGTGAACGCGGGCCTGCTGTACGCGATGGCGATCTCTTCGATCGGCGTGTATGCGGTGATTCTCGCGGGCTGGGCATCGAACTCGAAGTACGCGTTCCTCGGCGCGATGCGCGCCGCGGCACAGATGGTGTCGTACGAAATCTCGATGGGCTTCGCGCTGGTGCTGGTGCTGATGACGGCCGGCAGCCTGAACCTGTCGGAAATCGTGGGTTCGCAACAGCACGGTTTCTTCGCCGGCCACGGCGTGAACTTCCTGTCGTGGAACTGGCTGCCGCTGCTGCCGGCGTTCGTCGTCTACTTCATTTCGGGCATCGCCGAAACGAACCGCCACCCGTTCGACGTGGTGGAAGGGGAGTCGGAAATCGTTGCCGGTCACATGATCGATTACTCGGGCATGGCGTTCGCGCTGTTCTTCCTCGCCGAGTACATCAACATGATCGTGATCTCGGCGCTGGCTGCGACGCTGTTCCTCGGTGGCTGGGACGCACCGTTCGAATTCCTGTCGTTCATCCCGGGCATCTTCTGGCTGGTGCTGAAGGTCTTTGCACTGCTGTCGGTGTTCATCTGGGTCCGCGCGACGTTCCCGCGCTACCGTTACGACCAGATCATGCGTCTGGGCTGGAAGGTGTTCCTGCCCGTCACGGTGATCTGGGTGGTCGTGGTCGGCTGCTGGATGATGTCGCCGCTGAACATCTGGGTGAAGTAAGGACGAAATCATGACGGCTATCCAACACTTCTTTAAGACCTTCTTCCTGACCGAGCTGCTGAAGGGGCTCGCGCTGACCGGTCGTTACACGTTCAAGCGCAAGTTCACCGTGCAGTTCCCGGAAGAGAAGACCCCGATTTCGCCGCGCTTCCGCGGGCTGCATGCGCTGCGCCGCTATGAAAACGGCGAAGAGCGCTGCATCGCGTGCAAGCTCTGCGAGGCCGTGTGCCCCGCGATGGCGATCACGATCGAATCGGAAACGCGCGCGGACAACACGCGCCGCACGACGCGCTACGACATCGACCTGACGAAGTGCATCTTCTGCGGTTTCTGCGAAGAGAGCTGCCCGGTCGATTCGATCGTCGAGACGCAGATTCTCGAGTACCACGGCGAAAAGCGCGGCGACCTGTATTTCACGAAGGAAATGCTGCTCGCGGTGGGCGATCGCTACGAGAAGGACATCGCCGCGGCGAAGGCTGCCGACGCGCCGTATCGTTGATTGTGTTTGCAGTGCCGGCCCGAAGCCTGGGCCGAGCCGCCGCGACGGGTGCGGGCGTCCCGCAAGCCGCGCCTGACTATGGCCTAACGATGAACCGGTAATCATGGAATTCACGACCGTACTGTTCTACATCTTCGCGCTGCTCCTGGTGGTATCAGGGCTGAAGGTGATCACTTCGCGCAACCCGGTGGCGTCTGCGCTTTTCCTTGTGCTGGCGTTCTTCAACGCCGCCGCGATCTGGATGCTGCTGGAAGCGGAGTTCCTCGCGATCCTGCTGGTGCTGGTCTACGTGGGCGCCGTGATGGTGCTGTTCCTGTTCGTCGTGATGATGCTGGACATCAACATCGACTACCTGCGCCGCGACTTCAAGCGCTTCGTCCCGATGGCGACCGTGGTCGGCGCGATCATCGTGATCGAAACCGCGCTGATCCTGTGGCGCGGTTACGGCGACACGCAGACGGTGCACGCGATGGCGACGGGTGAGATGGCCAACTGGTCGAACACGCGACTGATCGGCAAGGTGATCTACACCGACTACATCTTCGCGTTTGAAATCGCCGGCCTCGTGCTGCTGGTCGCGATCATCGCCGCGATCGGGCTGACCGAGCGCAAGGGCAAGGACAGCAAGCGCCAGCGCGTGTCGGATCAGGTCAAGGTGCGCCGCAATGACCGTGTGCGCCTCGTGAAGATGGAAGCGGACAAGCCGCAGCCGGAAACGGCGCAGAGCGAAGCCGGTTCGGGCACCAACGGCTAAGCGGAGGAAAGGAAAACCATGCTGACTCTTGCTCATTACCTCGTGCTCGGCGCGATCCTCTTTGCGATCGCGATCGTCGGGATCTTCCTGAACCGCCGCAACGTCATCATCATCCTGATGTCGATCGAACTGATGCTGCTGGCGGTGAATACCAACTTCGTCGCGTTCTCGCACTACCTCGGCGATGTGCACGGCCAGATCTTCGTGTTCTTCGTGCTGACGGTCGCCGCAGCGGAAGCCGCGATCGGCCTCGCGATTCTGGTGACCCTGTTCCGTAAGCTCGACACGATCAATGTCGAGGATCTCGATCAGCTCAAAGGTTAATTTCAGGCAACGCTGTTATGTCAACGACACTCAATGAAAACCTGCTGCTGGCGATTCCGCTCGCTCCGCTGGCCGGCTCGCTGATTGCGGGGCTGTTCGGGAACGCAGTCGGGCGCAAGGGCGCACACCGGATCACGATCCTCGGCGTAATGATCGCGTTCCTCCTGTC
This sequence comes from Burkholderia sp. 22088, assembly GCF_052045915.1. Taxonomy (NCBI): domain Bacteria; kingdom Pseudomonadati; phylum Pseudomonadota; class Betaproteobacteria; order Burkholderiales; family Burkholderiaceae; genus Burkholderia; species Burkholderia sp. 22088. Next base: position 20,534 of record NZ_JBQEPY010000019.1, on the reverse strand, counting down.
GGCGAAAGTCTTCTTCGACGTGATGGGCGGCGCAAGCTTCAACGCGACCGTCTACGAATGGATGAACGTCGGCTCGCTGAAGCTCGAAGTCGGCTTCCTCGTCGATTCGCTGACCGCGATGATGATGGTCGTCGTGACCTTCGTCTCGCTGATGGTGCACGTGTACACGATCGGCTACATGGCGGAAGAAGACGGCTACCAGCGCTTCTTCTCGTACATCTCGCTGTTCACGTTCTCGATGCTGATGCTCGTGATGAGCAACAACTTCCTGCAGCTGTTCTTCGGCTGGGAAGCGGTGGGTCTGGTGTCGTACCTGCTGATCGGCTTCTACTTCACGCGTGAGAGCGCGATCTACGCGAACATGAAGGCGTTCCTCGTGAACCGCGTGGGCGACTTCGGCTTCCTGCTCGGCATCGGCCTGCTGCTCGCATTCGCCGGCTCGATGAACTACGGCGAAGTGTTCGCGAAGCGCGCGGAACTCGCGAGCCTGCACTTCCCGGGCACCGACTGGGGCCTGCTGACCGTGGCCTGTATCTGCCTGTTCATCGGCGCGATGGGTAAATCGGCACAGTTCCCGCTGCACGTGTGGCTGCCGGACTCGATGGAAGGCCCGACCCCGATCTCGGCGCTGATTCACGCGGCGACGATGGTGACGGCCGGCATCTTCATGGTGTCGCGCATGTCGCCGCTGTTTGAACTGTCGGATACCGCGCTGTCGTTCGTCACGGTGATCGGCGCGATCACGGCGCTGTTCATGGGCTTCCTCGGCATCATCCAGAACGACATCAAGCGGGTGGTCGCCTACTCGACGCTGTCGCAGCTCGGTTACATGACGGTCGCGCTGGGCGTGTCCGCGTATCCGGTCGCATTGTTCCACCTGATGACGCACGCGTTCTTCAAGGCGCTGCTGTTCCTCGGCGCCGGCTCGGTCATCATGGGCATGCACCACGACCAGGACATCCGCAACATGGGCGGCCTGCGCAAGTACATGCCGATCACGTGGATCACGTCGCTCATCGGTTCGCTCGCGCTGATCGGTACGCCGTTCTTCTCGGGCTTCTACTCGAAGGACTCGATCATCGACGCGGTGAAGCTTTCGCACCTGCCGGGTTCGGGCTTCGCGTACTTCGCGGTCGTCGCGAGCGTGTTCGTCACGGCGCTGTACTCGTTCCGCATGTATTTCCTGGTGTTCCACGGTGAAGAGCGCTTCCGCAAGCCGAAGCATCCGGAATCGCCGATGGGCATGGCGGCCGCGCACGGCCACGACGACCACGGTCATGGCCATGGTCATGACGACCACGCGCACGAGCCGCACGAGACCCCGTGGGTCGTGTGGGTGCCGCTGGTCCTGCTGGCGATCCCGTCGGTGATCATCGGTGCAATCGCGGTCGGCCCGATGCTGTTCGGCGACTTCTTCCAGCACGGCGTTGCATTCGACAAGGTGATCTTCATCGGCGAAAACCACCCGGCGCTGGCCGAGATGGCCGAGGAGTTCCACGGTTGGGTGGGCATGGGTCTGCACTCGGTGTCGGGTCTGCCGGTCTGGCTCGCGCTCGCCGGTGTCGTTGTCGCCTGGTTCCTGTACCTGAAGCGTCCGGATCTGCCGGCGTCGATCCGCCGCGCGTTCGGCCCGATCTACACGCTGCTGGACAACAAGTACTACATGGACAAGATCAACGAAGTGGTGTTCGCCCGTGGTTCGGTGGCGATCGGCCGCGGCCTGTGGAAGGAAGGTGACGTCGTCGTGATCGACGGCCTCGTCAACGGCAGCGCCCGGTTCATCGGCTGGTTCGCCAGCGTGATCCGCTTCCTCCAATCCGGTTACATCTATCACTACGCGTTCGCCATGATCATCGGCATGCTGGGGCTCCTGACCCTGTTTGTAACGCTCGGCGGCAAATAAGGCGGGGGACAACTTAATGCACGCTTTTCCGATTCTCAGTACCGCGATCTGGCTGCCGATCGTTTTCGGCCTCCTCGTGCTTGCGGTGGGTAATGACAAAAATCCGGGGACGGCCCGCTGGATCGCGCTGATCGGTTCGCTGCTCGGCCTCGCGGTCACGATCCCGCTGATCACGGGCTTCGATTCGAGCACGGCTGCGCTGCAGTTCGTCGAGAAGTCGACCTGGATCGAGCGCTTCGACATCGCGTATCACCTCGGCGTCGACGGCATCTCGATGTGGTTCGTCGTGCTGACCGCGCTGATCACGGTGATCGTCGTGATCGCCGCATGGGAAGTCATCACCGAGAACGTCGCGCAGTACCTCGCGGCGTTCCTGATCCTGTCCGGGATCATGATCGGCGTCTTCTCGGCGGCCGACGGCCTGCTGTTCTACGTGTTCTTCGAAGCGACCCTGATCCCGATGTACATCATCATCGGCGTGTGGGGCGGCCCGAACCGCGTGTATGCGGCATTCAAGTTCTTCCTGTACACGCTGGCCGGCTCGCTGCTGATGCTGGTCGCGCTGATCTACCTGTACACGGAAACGCATTCGTTCGACCTCGCGACGTGGCAGAACGCCAAGATCGCGATGACGCCGCAGATCCTGCTGTTCATCGCGTTCTTCCTCGCGTTCGCGGTGAAGGTGCCGATGTGGCCGGTGCACACGTGGCTGCCGGACGCGCACGTGGAAGCGCCGACGGGCGGCTCGGTCGTGCTGGCCGCGATCATGCTGAAGCTCGGCGCGTACGGTTTCCTGCGCTTCTCGCTGCCGATCACGCCTGACGCGAGCCACTTCCTGGCCCCCGTCGTGATCACGCTGTCGCTGATCGCGGTGATCTACATCGGCCTCGTCGCGATGGTGCAGGCCGACATGAAGAAGCTGGTCGCGTATTCGTCGATCGCGCACATGGGCTTCGTCACGCTCGGCTTCTTCATCTTCAACCAGCTCGGCGTTGAAGGCGCGATCATCCAGATGATCTCGCACGGCTTCGTGTCGGGCGCGATGTTCCTCTGCATCGGCGTGCTGTACGACCGCGTGCACTCGCGCCAGATCGCCGATTACGGTGGCGTCGTCAACGTGATGCCGAAGTTCGCGGCGTTCGCGATGCTGTTCTCGATGGCCAACTGCGGCCTGCCGGGCACGTCGGGTTTCGTCGGCGAGTTCATGGTGATTCTCGCGGCCGTCCAGTACAACTTCTGGATCGCATTCGGCGCGGCGTTCACGCTGATCCTCGGCGCTGCTTACACGCTGTGGATGTACAAGCGCGTGTATTTCGGCGCGGTGGCGAACGACCACGTTGCCAAGCTGAAGGACATCGGCCGTCGCGAATTCCTGATGCTGGCCGTGCTCGCCGCGTTCACGCTGCTGATGGGCCTGTATCCGAAGCCTTTCACCGACGTGATGCACGTTTCCGTGGAAAACCTCCTCTCCCATGTCGCGCAGTCCAAGCTGCCGCTGGCGCAGTAATCGCGAGCGGAGGAAATCAAGATCATGAACGCTCCTATGAATGTCCTGTTGCCTGACGCGCTGGTGATGGCCGCCATCGTCGTCGCATGGCTGAACGACACCTTTACCGGTGCTTCCGGCCGCCGCCTGACTTACCTGATCGCGGTTGTTTCGTCGGTCGTCGCCGGCGTGTGGTTCGCGGTGCAGGCACTCGACCCGCAGCAGTACTACTTCTTCTCGAAGATGGTCGTCGTCGACTCGTTCGCGAGCACGATGAAGGCCGTCGTGTCGTTCGGTTTCGCGGTCTCGCTCGTCTATTCGCGCAAGTACCTCGAGGATCGCGACATGTTCCGCGGCGACGTGTTCCTCCTCGGCATGTTCTCGCTGCTCGGCCAGCTGGTGATGGTGTCGGGCAACAACTTCCTGACGCTGTACCTCGGTCTCGAACTGATGTCGCTGTCGCTGTACGCAGTCATCGCACTGCGCCGCGACGCCGCGCAGTCGAGCGAAGCCGCGATGAAGTACTACGTGCTGGGCGCGCTCGCGTCGGGCTTCGTGCTGTACGGCATCTCGATGCTGTACGGCGCGACCGGCTCGCTCGAGCTGGGCGAGGTGTACAAGGCGGTCGGCGGCAACACCGACGCAGCCGTGCTGATGTTCGGCGTGGTCTTCATCGTCGCCGGTATCGCGTTCAAGCTCGGCGCCGTGCCGTTCCACATGTGGGTGCCGGACGTCTACCAGGGCGCACCGACCGCGATGACGCTGTTCGTCGGCGGCGGCCCGAAGGTTGCCGCGTTCGCGTGGGGCCTGCGCTTCCTGGTGATGGGCCTGCTGCCGCTCGCGCAGAACTGGCAGACCGCGCTCGTGATCCTCGCCGCGCTGTCGCTGATCGTCGGCAACATCACCGGTATCGTCCAGCGCAACATCAAGCGGATGCTCGCGTACTCGGCGATCTCGAACATGGGCTTCGTGCTGCTCGGCCTGCTCGCAGGCATCGTGAAGGGCGACGCGTCGGCGCCGGCGAATGCATACAGCTCGGCGATGTTCTACGCGATCGTCTACCTGATCACGACGCTCGGCTCGTTCGGCGTGGTGATGCTGCTCGCACGCCGCGATTTCGAAGCCGACACGATCGACGACTTCAAGGGCCTCAACAAGCGCAGCCCGGTGTTCGCGTTCGTGATGATGGTCATGATGTTCTCGCTGGCAGGCATCCCGCCGACCGTCGGCTTCTACGCGAAGCTCGCCGTGCTCGAGGCGACCGTCAACGCGGGCCTCACGTGGCTGGCCGTGCTGGCCGTGATCACGTCGCTGTTCGGCGCGTTCTACTACCTGCGCATCGTGAAGCTGATGTACTTCGATGCACCGCAGGATGCAACGCCGATCACGGGCGATTTCTGCAAGCGCACGATCCTCGTGCTGAACGGCCTGGCGGTCGTCGTGCTCGGCCTGATCCCGAGCCCGCTGCTGACGGCCTGCCTGCAGGCAATTCGCCACACGCTGCCGCTGTAATGTCGGCAGCCGGCTGGTTTATCGTGCTGTTGGCGTTCGTCTGCGCCAACCTGCCGTTCCTGAACCAACGCCTCTTCGCCGTCGTGCCGTTCGGCGCGACGAAGAAGGGCGGGTGGGTGCGGATCGGCGAGCTGATCGTGCTGTACTTCATCGTTGGCGCGCTCGGCTTCTGGCTCGAGTCGCGCGCCGGCAACCGCTTCGAACAGGGCTGGCAGTTCTACGCGATCACGTTCAGTCTTTTCGTCGTGTTCGCGTTTCCCGGCTTCACGTTCCAGTATCTCGTCAAACGACGCTGACGGCTTCGGCCGTCGCGCTCATTCCCGGAGCCGCCGATGGCCGAACTACCCAATCACGACGCCGCACTGACCGAAACCTGCCTCGAGAGCGAGGCGATTTTCGACGGCGCGTTCCTCAAGCTCAAGCGCGATATCGTCCGCCTGCCGGATGGCAAGAAGGCCACGCGCGAATACGTCCAGCATCCGGGCGCGGTGATGGTGATCCCGCTGTTCGACGACGGCCGCGTGCTGATGGAAAACCAGTTTCGCTACCCAATCGGCAAGGTGATGGCCGAATTCCCGGCCGGCAAACTCGACCCGAACGAAGGCGCGCTCGCCTGCGCGGTGCGCGAACTGCGCGAGGAAACGGGTTACACCGCACGCGAGTACGTGTTCCTGACCCGCATTCATCCGATCATTTCCTACTCGACCGAATTCATCGACCTGTACCTGGCGCGCGGGCTGACGGCCGGCGAGCGCAAGCTCGATGAGGGCGAATTCCTCGAGACCTTCACCGCGACGCAGGCCGATTTGAAGGAATGGGTGCGCACGGGCCAGATTTCCGACGTGAAGACGATCATCGGCACGATGTGGCTCGACAAGGTGCTGTCCGGTACGTGGCCGCTCGGACCGGTCCTGACGCCCTGAGTGCGGCGTCAGCGGCGGGTGGGGCGCCGCGTTACAATCCGGTGACGCGACGCCTCCACGTCGCGCGATCGGTAATTAGCACGGTCGTTCACAAAACCGCTTTTTGCGCTACACTCGCCACACGCCCTGATTCAGCATGAAGGTCCTCGATTTGCAGTGCCCGCACGGTCATCGGTTCGAAGGCTGGTTCGCTTCCGCCGATGAATTCGAAGCGCAGTTGTCCCGCAAGCTGGTCGAATGCCCGGTGTGCGGAACGACCGAGGTCAACCGTCTGCCGTCGGCGCCGCGCCTGAATCTGTCGGGTGCGACGCAGGCACAGCCGGCCGATCCGCGCGCAATGCAGGCGCAGGTGATGCGTGCACTGCGCGAGGTGCTGGAGAAAACCGAGAATGTGGGCGAGCGCTTCGCCGAGGAAGCGCGGCGCATCCATTACAACGAGGCGCCGGCACGCAGCATTCGCGGTGTCACGACGCCCGAAGATGCGCAATCCTTGGCCGAAGAAGGCATCGACGTGATGCCGCTGCCGATTCCTGCCGCGCTGAAAGAACCGCTGCAATGACGTATGCAGTGGGTCCTTGCCGGGCTGGACGGCCGCGGCCTGCGTCTGCATGGGACCGGAGTAAGTGTTGAAGCACTACCTCCGGTCGACAGGAGACACTGCGCATGGATCTGGATTATTCCCCCGCCGACGACGCGTTCCGCGTCGACGTCCGCGCCTGGCTCGAGGCCAACCTGCCTCACGCACTGCGCGCCAAAGTACTCGATCACAAACGACTCGACCGCGAGGATTTCGCGAGCTGGCACCGGATTCTCGGCCAGCGCGGCTGGTCCGCGCCCGCCTGGCCGGTTGAATACGGCGGCCCGGGCTGGAACGCGACGCAACGGCACATCTGGGACGAGGAGTGCGCGCGGATCGGTGCACCGACCGTGCTGCCGTTCGGCGTATCGATGGTCGCGCCGGTGTTGATGAAATACGGCAGCGAAGCGCAGAAGCGTCATTATCTGCCGCGGATTCTCGACGGCTCGGACTGGTGGTGCCAGGGCTATTCGGAGCCGGGTTCGGGATCCGACCTCGCATCGTTGCGCACGCGCGCCGAGCGCCAGGGCGACCACTACATCGTCAACGGCCAGAAGACCTGGACGACGCTCGGCCAGTACGCCGACATGATGTTCTGCCTCGTGCGCACCGATCCGGCCGCGAAGAAGCAGGAGGGCATCTCGTTCCTGCTGATCGACATGAAGACGCCCGGCATCACGGTGCGGCCGATCGTCATGCTCGACGAGGACCACGAGGTCAACGAGGTGTTCTTCGAGGACGTGAAGGTGCCGGTCGAGAATCTCGTCGGCGACGAGAATCGCGGCTGGACCTACGCGAAATACCTGCTTGGCCATGAGCGCACCGGCATCGCGCGCGTCGGCGCGTCGAAGCGCGAGCTCGCGTTCCTGAAGCGCGTGGCGTCGAACCAGCGCAAGAACGGCAAGCCGTTGCTTGCCGATCCCGTGTTCGCCGCCAAGGTCGCGGCGCTCGAGGTCGAGCTGATGGCGCTCGAGGTGACGGTGCTGCGGGTCGTCAGCCGCGAGACGAGCGGGAAGGGGCCGGGCCCCGAGGCGTCCATGCTGAAGATCAAGGGCACGGAAGTGCAGCAGGCGCTCACCGAGCTGATGGTCGACGCGATCGGCCCGCTCGCCGCACCGTTCGACGTTCCGTTCCTCGACGGCCAGCGCGAGCACAGCATCGCCGGCGACGACGACGCGGCGCCGCTGGCCGCGTACTACTTCAACTACCGGAAGACGTCGATCTACGGCGGTTCGAACGAGATCCAGAAGAACATCATCGCGCAGATGATTCTGGGGCTGTGATCAGGGAACGGAGACAACCATGGATTTCAGCTTTACTGATGAGCAGCAGCAGTTCGCCGATGCGCTGCGCCGGTATCTCGGCGAGCAATACGGTTTCGACGCGCGTCAGGCCATCGTGCGCAGCGACGCGGGCGTGTCGGACACGCAATGGAGTGCGTTCACCGAGCTGGGGTTGACCGCGCTGCCCGTGCCGGACGCACAGGGCGGCTTCGGCGGCGGCCCGGTCGACATGCTGGTCGTGATGCAGGAACTCGGCCGCGCGCTCGTGATCGAGCCGTACTGGGCAACGGCGGTGGGTGTCGAGGCCTTGCGCATCGCCGGCTCCGGCGCCGGTGAGGATGCCGCGCTGCTGGAGGCGGTCGCGCAGGGGCAGAAACGTGTGGCGGTTGCTTTCCACGAGCCGCATGCGCGTTACGATCTGTTCGAACTCGATACGCATGCGCGCGAGCAGGGCGGCACGTACCGCCTGACGGGCACGAAGTCGGTCGTTCAGCATGGTGCGCAGGCGCATGCGTGGATCGTGCCTGCGCGCGTCGACGACGGTGGCATCGGCCTGTTCGTCGTCGAACGGGATGCCGCGAATGCGAAGGTGGCCGACTACCGGACGATCGACGGCCAGCGTGCCGCGACGATCGGTTTCAATGAAACGCCGGCGCGACTGCTGACGGGCGGGGCGCGCGACGCCGCCGCCCTCGAGCAAGTTGCCGATTACGCGACGTTCCTGCTGTGCGCGGAGGCAGTCGGCGCGCTCGACGAACTGAACCGCGCCACGGTCGAATACACGAAGACGCGCGAACAGTTCGGCATGCCGATCGCGCGTTTCCAGGCACTGCAGCACCGGATGGTCGACATGCTGATCCATGCCGAGCAGGCACGTTCGCTGACCTACCTGGCAGCCGTGCGCTACGCGAGTGGCGATGCCGACGCGCGGCGCAAGGCGGTGTCGGCCGCGAAAGCGCGTGTCGGCGCCGCCGCGCGTTTCGTCGGCCAGCAGGCCGTTCAACTGCACGGCGGCATGGGCGTGACCAACGAGGTCGCCGCGGCGCACCTGTTCAAGCGGCTGACGATCATCGAGACGACGCTCGGCGACACCGATCATCATCTTGGGCGCATCGCGGCACTGCCCGATTTCGCGCAGGCCGACGCGGCATGACGGCGACGCGCGAGCGCGCCAGACAAGGAGACATCTAGTGGGCATCAGTTACGAAGACCTGGTGGTCGGCAGCACCACCGAAGTGGGCCGTTACACGTTCGAACCCGACGACATCAAGACGTTCGCGCAACGCTACGATCCGCAGCCGTTCCATCTCGACGAAGAAGCCGGGAAGGCATCGCATTTCGGCGGGCTTGTCGCGAGCGGCTGGCATACGTGTTCGGTGTTCATGAGCCTGCTCGTCAAGAAGCTCGGCCAGGACTCGACCAGCATGGGCTCGCCGGGCATCGACTCGATCCGCTGGCTCAAGCCGGTGCGTGCGGGCGATACGATCACGATGTACCAGAAGGTCCACGACAAGCGCGTGTCGGAGAGCAAGCCCGACCGCGGTATCGTGTCGACGGAATGGGTCGGCGTGAACGAGGCCGGCGAGACGGTGATTACCGTGCACACGAAAGTGATCTTCGGGCTGCGCCATCCGGGAGGCGTGCAGGCATGACGGAGATGACGTTGCCGCTGATCGCGTCGGCGCAGGCGCTGCAGGCACGCGTCGGCGCGGAGCCGCTCGCGAGCGGCTGGATCGCGATCGACCAGCATCGCGTCGACGGGTTTGCCGACGCGACCGGCGATCATCAATGGATTCACGTCGATCCCGAGCGCGCGCGACGCGAGTCGCCGTTCGGCGGGCCGATCGCCCACGGGTTCCTGACGCTGTCGCTGATTCCGGCGTTGATGACCGACGCGATGCGTTTTGAGCAGAAGATGGGCGTGAACTATGGACTGAACCGCGTGCGGTTCCTGAAGCCGGTGCCGGTCGGCGCGCGCGTGCGTGCGCTGTTTGCGGTAAAGGAAACCGCCGAGGCCGCCCGGGACGGCGTGCAGGTGACGTGGTCGGTGACGATGCAGGTCGAGCGTCCCGATGCGCCGCTGCCGGTTTGCGCGGCGGAATTCATCACGCTGCATTACTTCTGAAGCGGGGAGCGGCATGCATGGATGCCGCTCCGCCCGTCACTTGCGTGTCAGTGCTTCGCGTATTGCGTTGCGCCGAACAGCACCTCGCGTGCCTTGTCGTCCTGCAGCGCCTTGCGCATCGACGCGAGCACTTCGACACCGCGCTGCACGGCCGGCCGTGCGGCGATCGTGTCGTACCAGCGCTTCACGTTCGGCAATTCGTCGAGCACGATGCCCTGGTTCTGCCATGAGCGCGTCCACGGGAACGTCGCAATGTCCGCGATCGTGTACGTGTCGCCCGCGAGATATTCGGATTCGCCGAGTCGCTTGTCCATCACGTTGTACAGGCGTTTCGCCTCGTTCGTGTAGCGGTTGACCGCATACTCGATCTTCTCCGGCGCATACAGGCGGAAGTGGTGCGCCTGCCCGAGCATCGGCCCGACGCCGCCCATCTGGAACATCAGCCATTCGAGCGTTGCATAGCGTGCGGCCGGATCGGTCGGCAGGAACTTGCCGGTCTTCTCCGCGAGGTAGATCAGGATCGCGCCCGATTCGAACAGCGAGATCAGCTTGCCGCCGGGGCCGTCCGGATCGACGATCGCGGGGATCTTGTTGTTCGGGCTGATCTTCAGGAATTCTGGCTTGAACTGGTCGCCTGCGCCGATATCGACCGGATGGACACGATAGGCGAGGCCCGTTTCCTCGAGCATGATGTGCACCTTGTGGCCGTTCGGGGTCGCCCAGCTATAGACGTCGATCATCGTGAACTCCTTTGTTGCGTGCGCGAAAACGGCGCTGGCAGCGCCGCGACAGGCGGTCATTAGAGCATGGATCGATGCGCGCTGCTGGCGACGCAAATGTGCGTGCCGATACGGGTACGCGGGCGAGCAAGCGCTCGCCGCTGACGTCGCGCGCGGCGCTTCGTGGCGGATGCGTTCAGGCAGGTGGAACGCGGGCGTGGTGGCTCAGCGCTTGTAGCGGGGCGGGCGCTTCTCGAGAAATGCGGTGATGCCCTCGAGCCCGTCCGCATGATGCAGCGACGCGACGAAATGATCGCGTTCGGTGCCGAGATGCGCGTCGAGCGGTTGCGTCGTTGCGTCGTCGAGCAGCGACTTGATGCGCGTGAGCGCGTTCGGCGAGATGCCGGCGAGTGCATCGGCCCATGCCAGCGCGTCGGTCAATGCCGCGCCCGGTACGGCGAGCCGGTTGACGACGCCGAGCGTGTGCAGACGTTCGGCTGCGACGGGTTTGCCTTCGAACAGGATCTCGGCCGCGAGCGCGCGCGGCAGTGCGCGGGCGATGAACCACGAACCGCCCCCGTCGGGTGTCAGGCCGACACGCGCGTATGACATCACGAATTTCGCATCGTGCGCGGCGACGATCAGGTCGCACGCGAGCGCGAGCGAAAAGCCCGCGCCGGCCGCCGCGCCTTCGACCGCCGCGATCACCGGCTTCGTCGAAGCGTGGATCGCCGTTACCCATGCGGCGAGCTGATCGATGCTGTCGGCCTGGTAGGACGGATCCTTCGAGCGGTTGTCGAGCAGCCGGTTCAGGTTGCCGCCCGCGCAGAAGAAGCGATCGGCGCCGGTGAGCACGACAGCGCGAATCCCGGGATCGCGCTCGGCGGTGGCGAGCGCCTCGACGCCGGCCGCGTACATGTCGGGATGCAGCGCATTGCGTGCGCCGGGATTGGATAGCGTGAGGACGAGCGTCGAGTCGCTCTCGGGCGGACGCGAAGCCAGCAGTTCAGCACTCATGCGAGCGTGTCTCCATCGGATGGCGGGGCTGCGGCGCCACGCACGCCGCGCACGCGGATGCGGCCGATGCCGTAGCGGATGTAATGTTGTCGTGACGAACGCAATACTTGCTTTAGACTAGCACGAACGTGCTTTTCGGCGCGACGAATCTCGCTGCGGCCGGCACCGTTGCGGCCGCGTTCCAGCAACGAAGGAGACTCCGATGCTACAGCTGTGCGGTATTCCGTTGTCCAACTATTACAACAAGGTGAAGTTCGTCCTGCTCGAGCACGACATTCCGTTCGAGGAGTCGGTGTGCGGTTTGCCGATCAGCGATCCGGCCCGGCTCGCCGATTCGCCGCTCGGCAAGATTCCGTTCCTGAAGACCGAAGAAGGCGCATTGTTCGAGTCGCAGGTGATCATCGAATACCTGGCGGCGCGTTATCCCGAGAAAGGCATTTTCCCGGCGAGCCCGTTCGCGGCCGCGAAGGTGCGCGAACTGGTCGAGACGCTCGAGCTGTATCTCGAATGGATGGCGCGCGAGGTCTATACGGAAGCGTTTTTCGGCGGCAAGGTCAGCGACGGGACGAAGGCGCACGTCGAGAAGCGCCTGCCGCGCGCGATCGATGCGTTCAAACAGATGACGCAATTTTCGCCGTATGTGCTCGGCGAGTCGTTCGGCCTCGCCGACATCGCCGCATGGGTCCATCTGCCGGTCATCGGGATGGCGACGAAAGCCATTTTCGGACGCGATTTCCTGCTCGACGCGGGCATCGACTGGAAGGCGCACGCGAAGATCGTCGGCGAGCGTCCGGCCGCGCAGCGCGTGGCAGCCGAGCGCAAGGCGTACATCGAGGCGACGAGCGTCGCGCGTTCGTAAACGCGGTTCCTGCAAGGCGGCCCCTGGCCGCCCGTGCGGGACTTACAGGCGGGCGAGCCGTTCGAGCGCGGATGCGAGCGTGCTTTCCTGCTTCGCGAAGCAGAAGCGTACGACGCCCGATTCGTGCGGCTCGTGATAGAACGCCGACACCGGAATGGCGGCCACGCCGATCTCCGACGTGAGCCACTTCGAGAATTCCGCTTCCGGCAGGTCGCTGATCGCCGAATAATCGACGCACTGGAAGTACGTGCCCGTGCAGGGCAGCAGCTTGAAGCGCGTACGCTCGAGGCCGGCCCGGAAGAAGTCGCGCTTCTTCTGGTAGAAGTCGGCAAGCGTCAGGTACGGTGCCGGGTCGCGAAGGTAGTCGGCGAGCCCGACCTGCATCGGCGTGTTCACCGTGAACACGTTGAACTGGTGGACCTTGCGGAATTCGGCGGTCAGCGCGGCAGGGGCTGCGACATAACCGACCTTCCAGCCCGTCACGTGATAGGTCTTGCCGAAGCTCGATACGATGAAGCTGCGCGCGGCAAGTTCAGGATAGCGCGCGACGCTCTCATGGCGCGCGCCGTCATAGACCATGTGCTCGTAGACCTCGTCGGACAGGATCAGCACGTTGGTGCCACGCACGATCTCTTCGAGCTTGCGCATGTCCGCCTCGCGCCACACGGTACCCGTCGGGTTATGCGGCGTGTTGATCAGGATCATGCGCGTTTTCGGCGTGATTGCAGCCGCCAGACGGTCGAACGGAATCGCGTAGTCGGGCGCCTCCAGCGTGACGAACACAGGTGTGCCGCCCGCGAGTTCGATCGACGGCAGGTAGCTGTCGTAGGTCGGCTCGACGACGATCACTTCATCACCCGGATGCACCGTGCACAGGATCGCGGTCAGGAGTGCCTGCGTCGCGCCGGCCGTGACGGTGATTTCGGTCGCCGGATCGTAACGCCGGCCGTAGACCTGCGCGATCTTGTCTGCGATCGCCTCGCGCAGCGGTGCGACACCGGCCATCGGCGGATACTGGTTGTGCCCGTTGCGCATCGCGGCGGCAACCGCATCGACGATGCGCGGATCGCAGTCGAAATCCGGAAAGCCCTGGCCGAGGTTCACGGCGCCTTTTTCTGCTGCAAGCGCGCTCATGACCGTGAAGATCGTCGTGCCGACGTTCGGCAGGCGCGAAGGGAAAACGGGAGTCGTTGGCATGTCTGAAGGAGCGTTCATCGATACGGTCGAAATCGGGTGGTGTTGCGGTGCGTCAAGCCGGCGTGGCGTCGAGCGCGCAGGCCTCGGCAAAGGGGGCCGGTTGCGCGATCCGGAAGCCGAAATCGCGCGCAGTGCGCTTCGCGAGCTTCAGCAGCGCGCGGTCTTTCGACACGAGCCAATCGGCCTGGGCGGCGCGGGCGAGTTCAAGAAACTTCTGGTCGTCGCGGTCCTTGCACTTCGGCAGCGGCGGCGCGTCGGCGTCGACGGCCGGCGGCTCGACGAGGCTCGCCAGGCGAGCGACGGTTGCGAGCGCGGCCGCCTTGTCGACGGCGCGCGCCTGGAACTGCGGATAATCGAGCACATACTCGAGTTCGGTCAGGCAGCGGCCGTCGATCACGGCGGTAAGCGTGCCGCGTTCGAGCGCGGCGCGGATCGGGCGCGTAGCGGGGTCGTCGAATACGAGGATGTCGATCCAGACGTTCGAGTCGAGCACGACGCGATGCGCGGCATGCGGGGCGGGAGAGCGGGTCATTCGTTACAATCGGTGGTTTTCGTCTGACCGCAAGGCACGGCGTGCCAGCGAGCCTCTATGATAATCGTTCTCTCTCCCGCCAAATCCCTCGACTACGATACGCCCGCGCACGTCCAGTCTTACACGAAGCCTGCATTCGTCGACGACGCGTCCGAGCTGATCGACGGCCTGCGCAAGCTTTCGCCGCAGGACATCGCGACGCTGATGGATATCTCCGATCCGCTTGCACGCCTGAATTTCCAGCGCTACGCGGACTGGTCGCCGACCTTTACGCCGGCCAACGCGAAGCAGGCCGTGCTCGCATTCAACGGCGACGTATATGAAGGATTCGACGCCAAATCGCTGTCGTCCGCCGATCTCGACTATGCGCAGCAGCACGTGCGCGTGCTGTCGGGGCTGTACGGGCTGCTGCGTCCCCTCGATCTGCTGCAGCCGTACCGTCTCGAGATGGGTACGCGTTTCGCGAACGCGCGCGGCAAGGATCTGTACGCGTTCTGGGGCGACCGCATCACGCGGGCGCTGAACGAGCAGCTCGAAACGCGCAGCGGCGCGGCGCGCGTGCTCGTCAACTGCGCATCGACCGAATACTTCAAGTCGGTCAAGCCGAAACTGCTGGCCGCGCCCGTCGTCACGCCGGTGTTCGAGGACTGGAAGGGCGGCCGCTACAAGATCATCAGCTTCCATGCGAAGCGTGCGCGCGGCCTGATGGCGCGTTTTATCGTCGAGAACCGGATTGCCGACCCGAAGGCGCTGAAGGAATTCGCGACGGAAGGCTATGCGTTCGATGCGGCTGCGTCGAACGATTCGACTTACGTATATCGCCGGCGAGTCGGCGAGTGACCCTGCCGGCCGTTCACGAGACGGCCGGTGCATGCATGAGGCCGGGCAAGCGCTATACCGCCTGTTCCGGTCGCCAGCTTTACATGTGACCGGTGTAAGCGCTAAAGCGCTAACTCCGGTCGACAAAGGAGAGACAGATGGCCCTTTCGATCACCAGCAATTTCGACGCAGGCGCAATCGACGTCGTGTCGTGCGACAGCCCCGATGCGATTCGGTTGCGCGTGCGCGGCGACAACCGCTCGGAATTCGCGCAATGGTTTTACTACCGCTTGACGGGCGCGCGCGGCGAGCGCTGTGTGATGACGTTCGAGAATGCTGCCGAATGCGCGTATCCGTCGGGCTGGCGCAATTACAGCGCGGTGGCGAGCTATGACCGGGTCGACTGGTTCCGCGTGCCGACGACGTTCGACGGCAAGACGATGACCATCGACCATACGCCGGAATTCGACAGCATCTACTACGCATATTTCGAACCGTACTCGGAAGAGCGTCATGCGGCATTTCTCGGTGCGGTCCAGCAGTTGCCGCAGGCGAGCGTCGTCGAACTCGGTCGCACGGTCGAAGGTCGTCCGATGTCGCTGCTGACGCTCGGTACGCCGGAGACCGACGGCGCACCGAAGAAGAAAGTGTGGATCATCGCGCGCCAGCATCCCGGCGAGTCGATGGCCGAGTGGTTCGTCGAAGGCCTCGTCAAGCGGCTGGCCGGATGGGGCGACTGGGCCGGCGATCCGGTCGCGCGCAAGCTCTACGATCGTGTGACGTTCCACATCGTCCCGAACATGAATCCGGACGGCAGCGTGCATGGCAACCTGCGCACCAACGCGGCGGGCGCGAACCTGAACCGCGAGTGGATGGCGCCCGATGCCGAGCGCAGCCCCGAGGTGCTGGCCGTGCGCGATGCGATCCATGCGATCGGCTGCGACATGTTCTTCGATATCCACGGCGACGAGGATCTGCCGTACGTGTTCGTTGCCGGGTCGGAAATGCTGCCGAGCTTTACCGAGCAGCAGGGCAAGGAGCAGACCGCGTTCATCGAGGCGTTCAAGGTTGCGAGCCCGGACTTCCAGACTGAGCACGGCTATGCGGCGAGCAAGTACAAGGAGGACGCGCTCAAGCTCGCGTCGAAGTACATCGGCCACCAGTTCGGCTGCCTGTCGCTGACGCTCGAGATGCCGTTCAAGGACAACGCGAACCTGCCCGACGAGCGAGTCGGCTGGAACGGCGAGCGAAGCGCGGCGCTCGGCGCGGCGATGCTGGCTGCGATCCTGGTGCACGTCGACACGTTCGCGTAAGCGCAGCGTCGCCGTATGAAAAAAGCCGGGGCATCTCAGGATGCTCCGGCTTTTTTGCTTCTGTCGATGTCGCTTCGTCGAATCAGGACTTCTTCGCGCTCTTCTTCACGACCTTCTTCTGTCCGCTCGACTTTTTCGTTGCGGCGGCCTTCTTGCTGCCGGTGCGGCTCGATGCTTTCGCCTTGACCTTGCCTCGGTGTGACTTGCCCTTGAACTTCTTCGTCGAGGACGTGGAGCGCTCGACGCGCGGCTTCAGCGGCGGAACCGGGTCGTTCCAGCTGAAGGCGAGCATTTGCTGACCGACATAGCCGCATCGGAATTTCAGCGGCGTCGGGTCGCTGCCGTCGCTGTGGATACCGAGTCCGTCGACAGTGACGATATTGTCGACCTTCACGCGCTGCTTGCCCTGGTCGAACGAGTCGTTCCATGGCGTGATTGTCGCGTTGCCGCTGTCGAATGTGTTCGGCGCGAAGTCGACGCGGTCGAACGCCGACGACGTGCTGGCGATGAAGCTGCCGTGCGCCGCACAATCGGCGGCGAGCGGATCGGCATGCATTTCGTTGACGAATTTGTTGATCAGTTCGGAGCGCTGGTCGAGCAGGTCGGCGAATGCCGGTGTCGGAAGCGCAAGCGACAGGCCCGCAATACAGGCTGCCAGCTTGCCGAGCGCCCGGAAAATCCGGAGCGACGCAGGAGAGCTGTCCATCTGGTTATTGGTGAGGAGCGAATGAGACATCGGGCACGTATAGATGCCCGATGAAGAACCGGAGTTCAATCTTAGCGTAAAAAAGTTGTGCGGCAGTAGATGTCGCATTCTGCCGCACCGCGCGAGGCCCTGCCGGCGGGTGATGGCGGTGCCGCCGCCGGAGGGCTATTCAGGCGCGCGGGCCGCCGAGGCGATAGCGCCGGACGTCGAAGGTCGTGACCCACGCGGGACGATAGACCGCGATGAGTGCCGTTGCCATGCCGGTGAACCACGCTTCGCCGAGTGCGAGAAGCGCAGTGTTCAGCAGATAGCCGGCCGGAATCACGACAGGCACGCCGTCCGCCAGCGCGAGCTGGACCCCGGCCGCGGCAGCGGCGACTGCGATGATTGCGATGGCCGGCGACAGGAATCCCTGGCCGGTGATGAACGACGCGAGATTGTGCGGCAACCACGCGAGTGCGGCGCGCTGCAGCAATGCCGACACGGCGACCGGCAGCGCGCCGTAGATCAGATAGGTCAGGCCAATGCCCTGCCAGGGCGCGTCGAAAATGATCGCGGCAACCGCCGTGACGGCGCCCATCGCGATCAATGCGAGTGTCCAGTCGAACAGTGTGACGAGCAGCGTCGCGCCAAGCAGATGCATGACGATGCCGTCTTCGAGCCACGCATTCGAGGCCCAGAGGACCGTAATGGCGGTGATGAGCGCAAGCCACACGTGCTGGAGCGTGGCGTCCTGCAGGCGCACGAAGGGACGATTCCAGATCGCGAGCGCGAGCAGGGCCACGGCGGCGATCCAGCCACCGATGCCAACCCAGAGCGGAAGCGGTGTGAAGAGAAAACCCATTCGTCCATATTACTCGTTGAGCATCAAAGGTGGGAATCCACACACGCCGACCGTCGCAATATCGAGACTGTCTGGCTAGCGTTCGCGCCGGAACCGCGCCGCCGGTTCAGCGGCGATCGGCAAGTCCTGCGTGCTGTCGATCGAGGCTGGCAACGGGTACGGGCGGTCTTTCCGTTGCGTACGCAGCGGAACCGGGCCCTGTTCGCCGATGGGCGGCTTGCGCGTGCGGTTGCGATTCGCCAGCAGCACCTCGAGGTGGGGCGACAGCCAGCCGTTGTAGATCGCGACCGCGGCGGCGCGGTTGGCGGCACCGAGTTGCTGGAAGATGCTGGCGAGGTGGATCTTGACGGTGCCTTCGCTGATGCCGAGCGTACGGGCGATCATCTTGTTGGTGCTGCCCATATGGACGAAGCGCATGATCTGAGCTTGGCGGGGCGACAAGAGGCCGCTCGGCGGCCGGCGGGGAAGCGATCCGGCGAGTGTCTGGAAATGGGCATCGTAGCGCGCCGCAGCAGTGGAAGGCAGCAGACGGAGCGCGATCGGCGGGATGTAATGCCCGCCCAGCAGAACGATCTCGAGCGCACGCACGATCAGGTGTGGCCGGGTGGAATGCGGGATCACGCCGGCGACACCATAGTTGAAGAAGCGCTGGATGGCTTCCGGCGATGTTTCGTCGACGAGAACGGCGACGGGTGTCGGCGAGCACGCGCTGCAGAGCGCCTGAAGCTCGCTGAGTCGGCCGACGTCGAGCCAGTCGATCGCGACGAGGTCGAAACGCTGGTTGCGCAGCAGCCTGCGCGCCTGAAAACTGTCGGGCGCATCGTTGATGCTGGCGTGACGGTCGATCTGTCGCAACAGAGCCTTCAGTCCGTCACGCCGCTCGGCGTCTGAATTGAGCATCAGGAACCGCATATTCAACCTCCTTAATGTGAGCCATTGATTTGCCGTCTGGCATGCCTTGGGTCTGATGATGACAAAGACCTTACACGATGTCTGCTTGGCTGAAAGGCTTAGGAAAAGTATGAAATTTCGGGCGGCAGGATGGCGGACAAGAAAAAAGCCGCTCCGGCGGGAACCGTGAGCGGCTTCGGACGGGCAGGCCGTCAGGGTACTGCTGTGTGGTTCAGTGAAAGTGCGGCTGGGCGGGTGACGCGTCTTCCGGCATTTCCGCGTGGACGATTTCGCCGAGCGGATCTGCGTAAAGCGGTACGCCGCAGTCGTCGCAGTATTCGGGTTCGAAGCGGCCCGCGTGCCGCCGGACGTCGGTTACACCGCATTCCTTCAGCAGGCTCACGATTTCCTCGAGCGGTCCTTCGATCGCCGCTTCGCCTTCGAGCGTCGCGCTGTCGATCGACACGTCGCCGTTTTCACGGCCGTAAAGCGGCCATACGACACCGTAGATTACGTCGTTGCTGGCACGCCGCGTGAAGCCGACACGATACTCGTCGATACGGCGTTCGCCGAAGCCGGCGACCACCGCGCGCAACTCTTGCGGTGCCGCACCAAGTGTGTCGAAAAGATAACGAATGGCGGTTCGCACCGTGTGCGGACGCACCCGTTCGTCCGCATCCCGGCAAGCCGAATAGTACGCGTCCGGAAGCAGGCATTCGAACTCGCAGCCGGGCAGGGCGATCGACAGGTTCGGGCCGCCCTGGGCCGTCCATTGCTCGAGGCACTGGCCACGCTCGATCCGGCTGCCGTTTTCCTCTTCCTGCCATCGGAACAGCGGCGCGCCGGCGGGTGCGGCGACGACGGCGAGCAGGAAGCGCGGGTCGGCCAGGATCGGCGAGGTTTCAGGCAGGTCGCCGAAGCTGAGCTTGGGGGTGTGCTGGGTGATCGCTGCATGAGCGAGCTGCTGGGCCAGCCGGTAGGTCTCGACGTGGTGCCGCGGCAACTGGTCAATGCTGTAAAGGAACGGTGCCAGGCCGACGAGGGTGCCGTTCGCAAGGACGTGTGCCTGCAGGTGCGTTCGCAGCGCGTCGGCAACGTCACTCTTGAGCGGGCCGGACGGAATCATGTAGCGCGTCCATGCGAGAACCGGGACGGCGACCAGCAGCGCGTCGAACGGTTGGCCGTCGTGCTCGATCACCATCGACTCGCTGTGCGTCTCGGCCATGTCGGCGAGCGCGCCATAGGCGTCGGGATGATTCTGCTGAAGATGGTCGAGCGCTGCGTCGAGCGTGGTCTGGTTGCCGTTGCGGACAATCTTGGCGAGCAGCGCGTCGAGCTTCGCTTCCCAGAAGCGATCCTCGATGCGGCTGCCCGACGCGAAGAGCGCAAGCGACAGACCGACCAGTTTGTCGGCATCGGGGGGGAGGCGTTTGGCGATTCGCTGGCGCATATTAAAGACGTATATAGAAAGAGGCGAAGAACCTCACATTCTAGTCCGTTCTTTGCACCATAAGCGGTCTCGTGCCAAGGCATGGCAGATCGGCCGGATTGCAGCCCTTGTAAAAAAGTTGCGTCAAACCCCTTGCGCAGTTGGAAGAGGGTGCTTAGAATCACGCCTCTTTCGCGCTAACGGAAACGCGGTGCGGGAGAGGGAAGCAAGGCTGGTGGTGTGCTGCAGTGTCGGGCGCGCGGCTGGCGAAGGAAGTTGAACCCCGCAGTCGCAACGATGTAGTGTAAAAAGTTGTTGACGAGCTGCGAAACACGGTTCATAATCTCGCTTCTCTGCTGCTGAAAACGCAGCGCTGCTGAGAAACACGAAGTTCCTCGC
>NZ_JBQEPY010000018.1:0-212603 GCF_052045915.1 Burkholderia sp. 22088 | reverse complement strand
GCTGTCGAAGTACCACCGCGAGAACGGCGGCGACATCATCTGGGAAATCGCGTCGGGCTACTTCGGCTGCCGCAACGACGACGGCACCTTCAACCCCGACAAGTTCGCGCCGGGCCGCGCGCAGGTGGGCGTCAGTGGGTGATCGACAGGAACAGGTAGGCGGCGAACAGCGACAGGTGCACGACGCCGTGCAGCACCGTCGTGCGGCCCTGGCTGAGCGTCAGCGTGCTGACGAGCAGCGTCAGTGCCAGCAGCACGGTTTCCATCGGGCCGATGCCGAGCGTGAGCGGCTGGCCGACCCAGATGAACACGGCCGCGACGGTCGGGATCGTGAGCCCGATACTCGCGAGCGCCGACCCGAGCGCAAGGTTCATGCTGGTCTGCAGGCGATTCGCGCGTGCGGCGGTGACGGCCGCGAGCCCTTCCGGCAGCAGCACGAGCGCGGCGATCACGATACCGACCGCGGCTTCGGGCGCACCGAGCCGCAATACGGCATGCTCGACGGCC
The DNA here is from genome assembly GCF_052045915.1 of Burkholderia sp. 22088. Lineage (NCBI taxonomy): Bacteria > Pseudomonadati > Pseudomonadota > Betaproteobacteria > Burkholderiales > Burkholderiaceae > Burkholderia > Burkholderia sp. 22088. The sequence continues at coordinate 212,096 of NZ_JBQEPY010000018.1, read as the reverse complement.
GGCGACAGCAGCTTCGCGAGCAGCACGACCGCGACGAGGCTCGCGAACAGCAGCAGCAGGCTGATCAGCGCGGTGCGGCTGCTCGGCGGCGCCGCGTGAACCGATTCGTTCGCGCTGTCGTGCGCGGTGAGGAAGTAATCGCGGTGACGCACGGTCTGCACGAACACGAATGCGCCGTACAGCACGAGCGACGACACGCCGGCGAACGCGAGCTGCGATTTCGAAAAGAACGGGCCCGGTGCGGCGTTCAGGTAGTTCGGCATCACGAGCGACAGCACGGACAGGGAAGCCAGCACCGCGAGCGCCTTGCTCGCGCCGCGCCCCTGGAAGTCCTGCTCGCCGTGCTTCCATGCGCCGACCAGCAGGCAGATGCCGACGATACCGTTGCAGATGATCATCACGGCGGCGAACACGGTGTCGCGTGCGAGGCCCGATTTCTCGGGGCCGGCGCCGAGCATCACCGACACGATCAGCGCGACTTCGATGACGGTCACGGCGACTGCGAGCACGAGCGTGCCGAACGGTTCGCCGACCCGATGGGCGACGACTTCGGCGTGGTGGACGGCGGCGAACACGGCGCCGGCGAGTGCGGCGGCGAACACCGCGATGACGAGGCCTTCGGCCGGCACGACGCGCGACAGCGCGAGGACCAGCCATGCGGCAAGCGGGGCCACGAGGGTCCAGCGCGGGAGCTGGTTGGACGAGAGCGGCATGGAGGGTTTCCTTATGCGAGTGGCGGCGCGCGACGCGCCGTCACGGGTTGACGAAGCCCGGCCGTACTATCCGCCGAACGAGGATGATGAAACCGAAAGATGGCAGCACGCAACGGTGCTGCCCTGGGTTCGCCGCCGTGAGGCAGCGAGGGGCGCGGGCGGGCCGGAGCCCGTCGCGGGATGAAACGATTCGATGCGCCCGCCGCAAACCGCGAGGCGGGCGCGTGAGACGACGCGCGTGCCGGAGGCTCGGTTCCGACCCCGGAAGGGCGGCCGGCAATGGACGGCAGTGGCGGCGTGACACGCGGTTTCCCCCTGAAATCCGGTGGTTTGCCGGATTTTATCAGGCGTTCGGGGGTCGCTATCTCATATTCGAACGCTTTCATTGACCTTTCGGTTTGCAAAAAGTGCCCCGAACGTTCGAATTTTTTGTCTTTGCAGTTTCCGTAACGGTCTCTTGCACGACAAATTCGGGCACGCCCTGACATAAATCTACCGACCGGTCGGTTTATAATCGCTCGCACTTCCACTTCATGACGGATCGCAAGCGATGGCTGTTTCTTCTGCACATTCGGTGAACCCGGGCGCGCTGGCGCCGTCGGCAGTCGTCGGCGTGATCGGTGCCGGCGCGATGGGCGCGGGCATTGCGCAGGTCGCGGCGGCGGCCGGCCATACGGTGCTGCTGTACGACCTGAACGAAGCCGCTTGCGACAAGGCGCTGGCCGGCATCCGTGCGCAGTTCGCGCGGCTCGCGGAGAAAGGCCGGCTCGAACCGGCACAGGCCGATGCGGCAGGCAGCCGGCTCCGCGCGGTGCGTGCGCTGGCCGATTTCGCAGGTGCCGCGCTGATCGTCGAGGCGGCCGCCGAGCGGCTCGACGTGAAGCGCGAGATCTTCGCGACGCTCGAGCGCCATGTCGACGACGCGTGCCTGCTGGCGACCAACACGTCGTCGATCTCGATCACGTCGATCGCGGCCGGGCTGCGCGCGCCGCAGCGCGTCGCCGGCCTGCATTTCTTCAACCCGGCGCCGTTGATGGCGCTCGTCGAGGTGGTCAGCGGGCTCGCGACCGCGCCCGAAGTCGCACAGGTGCTGGTTGCGACCGCCGCCGCGTGGGGCAAGCAGCCCGTGATGGCCAAATCGACGCCGGGCTTCATCGTGAACCGCGTCGCGCGGCCGTATTACGCGGAGGCGCTGCGCGTGCTGAACGAACAGGGTGGTGCGCCGGCGTCGATCGACGCGGTGATGCGCGAGGCCGGCGGCTTCCGGATGGGGCCGTTCGAGCTGATGGACCTGATCGGTCACGACGTGAACTTCGCGGTGACCGAATCGGTGTTCCGCGCGTACTTCAACGACCCGCGCTACACGCCGTCGCTGATCCAGCAGGAACTCGTGAACGCGGGTTTCCTCGGGCGCAAGTCGGGGCGCGGTTTCTACTCGTATGCGGACGGCGCGACGCCGCCCGCGCCCGATCTCGAAGCCCCGCGCGCCGCGCCGGCCGACGTCGCACTGTTTGCGCAGGACGGCCCGGCCGCCGCGCTGCATACGCGCTTCACCGAACGCATCGCGGGCGCCCGGCAGGCCGGCGCGCATGCCGACGACCTGCTCGCGACGGCCGGCCGCGCGTCGATCGCGCTGACCGACGGCCGCACCGCGACCGCGCGCGCCGCGCAGACGGGCGTGGCCGATCTCGTGCTGGTCGACCTGGCGCGCGATTACACGCAGGCCGGGCTCGTCGCGCTGACGCGTGCGCTCCAGTGCAGCGACGCGGCCTATGCGGACGCGGTCGGCCTGTTCCAGCAGGCGGGTTTTCGTGTCGTCGGCGTCGCGGACGTGCCGGGCATGGTCGCGATGCGCACCGTCGCGATGCTCGCGAACGAGGCGGCCGACACGGTGAACCAGGGCGTGTGCTCGCCCGCCGATCTCGATCTCGCGATGGAGAAGGGCGTGAACTACCCGTGCGGCCCGCTCGCGTGGGCCGATGCGATCGGCATCGGCCGCGTGTTTCGCGTGCTGTCGAACCTGGCGGCGAGCTATGGCGAGGACCGCTATCGCGTGTCGCCGCGCATCGCCGCACTGCATGCGGCCGGCCGCACGTTCCGGTCGTAACGCCGGCTTCGTCACCTCGAACACGATAACGACATCACTCCATTGGAGGAGCACCCCGATGACCCACCCGACGCATCCCGCCGCCGCCCTCGAGCCGATCGAGACCGCCAGCCGCGACGAACTGCAGGCACTGCAGCTCGATCGCATGAAGTGGTCGCTGCGCCACGCGTACGACAACGTCCCGCACTATCGCCGCACGTTCGATGCGGCCGGCGTGCACCCGGACGACCTGAAGTCGCTCGCCGATCTCGCGAAGTTTCCGTTCTCGACCAAGAACGATTTGCGCGACAACTATCCGTTCGGGCTGTTCGCCGTGCCGCGCGAGCAGGTCGTGCGCGTGCACGCGTCGAGCGGCACGACGGGCAAGCCGACGGTGGTCGGCTACACCGCGCGCGACATCGATACCTGGGCGAACGTGACCGCGCGCTCGATCCGCGCGGCCGGCGGCCGCCCGGGCGACACGCTGCACAACGCGTTCGGCTATGGCCTCTTCACGGGCGGTCTCGGGATTCACTATGGTGCGGAACGGCTCGGCTGCATGGTCGTGCCGATGTCGGGCGGGCAGACCGAGAAGCAGGTGCAACTGATCCGCGATTTCGAGCCGAAGATCATCCTCGTCACGCCGTCGTACATGCTGAACCTGATCGACGAGATGGTGCGGCAGGGGATGGACCCGGCCGAGTCGTCGCTGAAGATCGGCATCTTCGGCGCCGAGCCGTGGACGCAGGCGCTGCGCGAGGAAGTGGAGACGCGTGCGGGCATCGACGCGCTGGACATCTACGGGCTGTCGGAAGTGATGGGCCCGGGCGTCGCGTGCGAATGCGTCGAGACGAAGGACGGCCCGGTAATCTGGGAAGACCATTTCTATCCGGAGATCATCGATCCCGTCACGGGCGAAGTGCTGCCCGACGGCAGCCAGGGCGAGCTCGTGTTCACGTCGCTGACGAAGGAAGCGATGCCGGTGATCCGCTACCGCACGCGCGACCTCACCGCGCTGCTGCCGCCGACCGCGCGCGCGATGCGCCGTCTCGCGAAGATCACCGGCCGCTCCGACGACATGCTGATCGTGCGCGGCGTGAACGTGTTCCCGAGCCAGATCAAGGAGATCGTCGTCGCGCTGCCGCAGCTGTCGGGCCAGTTCCAGATCACGCTGTCGCGCGACGGTCACATGGACCGGCTCGACCTCGCGGTCGAACTGCGCTCCGAAGCGGCCGCGTCCGTCACCGAAAGCGATCGCGCGGCGCTCGCGCGCGAGCTGCAGCACCGGATCAAGACGATGGTCGGCGTGTCGTCCGGCGTGACGGTGCTGGCGGCGGGCGGCATTCCCGCGACCGCGACCGGCAAGGCACGGCGCGTGATCGACCGCCGCCAGGCCGCGTAATTCCGATGTTTGCCGTTCTACCCGAGGAAACCTGTTCGATGGATGGATTGAAGACCCTGGCCGTCACGGTCGATGCGCGCGGCATCGCAACCGTCGCGTTGCAGCGCGGCGACGTGCTCAACGCGTTCGACGAGACGATGATCGCCGAACTGACCGTCGCGTTCACCACGCTCGGCTCACGCGACGACGTGCGCGCGATCGTGCTGCGTTCGGACGGCCGTGCGTTCTGCGCCGGCGCCGACCTGCAGTGGATGCAGCGCGCGAGCGCGAACGACGCGGCCGCGAACCTGCGCGATGCGGAGCGGTTCGCCGCGATGATGCGCGCGATCCGGCAATGCCCGAAGCCGACGGTGGCGCGCGTGCAAGGTCACGCGTTCGGCGGCGGCGTCGGCCTGTGCGCGGCGTGCGACATCGTGATTGCGAGCGATCACGCACGCTTCTCGGTCAGCGAGGCACGCTTCGGGATCCTGCCGGCCGTGATCGGGCCGTATCTGGTCGAGGCGGTCGGTCAGCGCCAGGCGCGGCGGCTCGCGCTCACCGCGACGCAGCTCGCCGCCGGCGAGGCGGTCGCGATCGGCCTGATCCACCAGGCCGTGCCGCTCGAGTCGCTCGACGAAGCGCTCGACCGGACGCTCGCCGAACTCGGCCGGAACGGCCCGAACGCGCTGATGGAGATCAAGCGCTTCTTCGACACGATCGGCGAGTATCCGTCGTCCGACGAGCGCGCGGCGTTCACCGCGCAGACGATCTCCCGCGTGCGGGCGACGCCGGAAGCGAAGGAAGGCTTCGCCGCGTTCTTCGCGAAGCGGCCGCCGGCATGGGAGGCGGGCGCCGAATAAGCGCAAGCGGAGACGATCGGCGGCGCAACGGGCGAGCCCGCATTTTGCGCCGCGGGCGCTTGCTCTACAATGCGTGACCCCCGGCGCCCCGCCGGCCCAGCCCCGACCGATTCTTCATCCGATGATCGTCAACCGCCTTATCTCCGAGATCCTGTTCGGCTTCACCGGCCTGATCGGCATCATCAACCCGATCGGCATCGCGTTCCTGTTTCTCGAACGGACCGAGGCGCTCACCGAACACGAGCGGGACCTGCTCGCCCGGAAGGTCGCGTTCAACTCGTTCATCGTGCTGCTGGTCGCGTTTTTCGCCGGCACGCCGGTGCTGCATTTCTTCGGGATTTCGATGGAAGCGCTGCGGATCGGCGGCGGCTTCGCGGTTGCCGTGGCCGGCTGGCAGATGCTGAACGAACCCGACGGGCCGGGCGGCGGCGACACGCCGGTCAAGCCGATCGACGCGAACGCGATCATGACGCGCGCGTTCTTCCCGCTGACCGTGCCGCTGACGGTCGGCCCCGGCTCGATCGCGACCGCGATCGCGCTGAACGCGAACCGCACGCACAAGCTGTCGGAGTTCATGCTGTCGAGCATCGTGTCGATCGCCGTGTCCGTGCTGGTCGCGGTCGTGATCTGGCAGGTCTACAGCCGCTCCGCGCTGCTGTCGCGCTACCTCGGCAGCGAAGGCACCAAGGTCGCGAAGCGCGTGTCGGCGTTCCTGCTGCTGTGCATCGGCGTGCAGATCATGCTGACCGGCTTTTCCGCGTTCCTGCAGCCGATCGCCGACCAGGCCAAGTAAGCGGCCCGCGCCGCGGCGCATGTCCCGCGCAGCCGGCGCCCCGCGCGGCCTCGCTACCTCGCGACCTCGCGCCGGCGAACGCCCCTTCGTCCGATGCGGCGACGCCGCACGTCTTTTTGCCGCCCGGGATACCATGCGACGGTCCGGCCGATGCGCGGCGCGCATCCGGCCGTCAGCTCAACTTCAATGGCGAGGCGTGCAATGGAATACGTGAAATTCGGATCGACAGGGCTGGAAGTGTCCAGCCTGGTGCTGGGTTGCATGACGTTCGGCGAACCGTCGCGCGGCTCGCACCCGTGGACGCTGCCGGAAGCGGAGAGCCGCCCGATCATCCAGCGGGCGGTCGAAGCCGGCATCAACTTCTTCGATACCGCGAACATCTATTCGGACGGCACGTCGGAGGAGATCGTCGGCCGCGCGCTGCGCGATTTCGCGAAACGCGACGAGATCGTGATCGCGACCAAGGTGTTCTACCGGATGCGGCCGGGGCCGAACGGCGCGGGGTTGTCGCGCAAGGCGATCATGACCGACATCGACCAGAGCCTGAAGCGGCTCGGCACCGATTACGTCGATCTCTACCAGATTCACCGCTGGGATTACGGCACGCCGATCGAGGAGACGCTCGAGGCGCTGCACGACGTCGTGAAGGCCGGCAAGGCGCGCTATATCGGCGCGTCGTCGATGTCCGCGTGGCAGTTCGCGAAGGCGCTGCATACGTCGAAGCAGCACGGCTGGACCCGCTTCGTCAGCATGCAGAATCACCTGAACCTGCTGTATCGGGAAGAAGAGCGGGAAATGCTGCCGCTGTGCGCAGACGAGGGGATCGCGGTGATTCCATGGAGCCCGCTCGCGCGCGGCCGCCTGACGCGCAACTGGGACGAGTCGACCGAGCGGCAGCAGAGCGACGCGGTCGGCCAGCGGCTTTACGACGCGACGGCCGAGTCGGACAGGGCGGTCGTCGACGCCGTCGCGACGATCGCGGCCGCACGAAACGTGCCGCGTGCGCAGGTGGCACTCGCGTGGGTCGCGCAGAAGGCCGGGGTCACCGCGCCGATCGTCGGTATTTCGAAGCCGCGGCAACTGGACGACGCACTGGCCGCGCTCGAGCTGAAGCTGACCGACGACGAGATCGCCACGCTCGAGCGCCCGTACGTGCCGCACGCGGTCGCCGGGTTCGACTGAGCGGCGCCGCGCGGCCCTCAGCGCGCGGCGGCGAGCATCGGGTAGGTGAACAGTCCGAAGTGGACGACGTTGAGCCCCGCATGCGCGAGCGCGGACGCGAGCAGTCCGCCGCGCCGCCATGCGAGGCCGTAGCCGACGCCGGCCACCGTGCCGAGCACGATCCATGACCAGCCGCCGGCCGCATGCGCGGCGCCGAGCAGCACCGCGCCGATCGCCAGCGCGGCCCATGGCCCCCACGCGAACGCACCGAACGCGCGCGTCAGCCCGCCCTGCACGTAGCCGCGGAACAGCGCCTCCTCGGCGAGCGTCACGAGCAGCAGGTTATTGACGAGCCACAGCCAGCCCGACGCCGGCCACTTGGGCGCCCAGCCGACCATGCCGAACGCGAGCGCGCCGGCCAGGCACGCGGCCGCCGTGGCGACGGCCGCCACCGCGCCGGTGCGCAGCGCGCGCGACAGCGGGACGTCGGGGGCGACCCACGGCAGCACCCACACCAGCCACAGGCCGACGAGCGGCTTGTCGAGGTTCAGGTACATCGTGAACGGGACGGCATCCGGCGTGAAGCGCGTCGGGGCGATCACGAGGGGATTGTGGAAGCCGGGAAGCAGATGCAGGCTGAGCGCGACCGCGAGTGCGGCGAAGATGGCGTGCGCGGCGATGCGCACCGCGCGCGGGCGCCCGGGCATCACGCCCCAGGCGGCCGCGGCCAGCAACGCGAGCGGCGCCAGCGCGAGCGGCGCGAGCTTGCCGAACGCCAGCGCGCACGCATAACCGAGCGCGGCAAGGCCGACGCTCAGGCCGTGCTGCGGGCGATGCCACGCAAACGCGGCGGCCGCGAACAGGGCAAGCCAGATCGTGGCGGATGGAAGGAGCGAGAGGGACATGACAGGAGCGGCATTCGTCGGACGAGACGCCGCGCATCATACAGCAGCCTTCCGGTCATGCCGGCCGGGAGCCGTCAGCGGCCGGCGGTTTCGGTGACGCCGTCGCGGCCCGGGATGTCGACGCTGTTGCGCACGCGCATCCGCCGCCGGTACCAGAACGTCCACGTCAGCAGACAGCCGAACACGGTATAGCCGATGATCGGCGACACGACCAGCACGCGTTCGACCGGCCAGGTCACGACCATCCAGCAGCGCAGCAGCATTTCCAGCGTCATGAACCCGCCCCAGACGAAGGTCATGCGCCGGAGCATCTGCCGCAGCCCCGGCTGCGCGTTCCAGACCGCTTCGAAATGCGCGGCACCGCCATCCATCTCGCGGGCGATGGTGGCGCGCGCGAGATAGAAGATCAGCGGGCGTTCGCGGAACAGCGACAGCAGGAACACGACGCCGATCGTGCCCGACGCGAGCGATTCGCGCATCAGCAGCGTGCGTGCGCTGCCGCCGAACGCCATCCCGATGATCGACAGCGCGATGCCGAGCAGCACGATGGCCGCCACCGCATCGACGCGGCGCGAGCGGATGAATTCGACGATCGACCAGATGACCGGCGGGACCGCCGACGCGTACAGCGCGCCGGTTTCGCCGAAATACGGCTGCGCGGCCCGGTAGGCAACCCAGGGCAGCACCAGGTTGACGAAGAGTTCGAGAATGAGTCCGGCTCGCGGTTTCACGGTGAGCAATTCCACGCAGGTTGGGGCGAACGCGCAATGGGTGTGGTGGCCACCGGTTGCCCCGAAAAGGGTTCGGTCCAGTATATCGAAGAATCGCGCGGGGTTGCGGCACGGCTTCGGCCGCTATCCGCCGGCACCATCGTCATGGCGCCGCCGCGGCCGGCAGCGTGATCGTGATGGTGGTGCCCTGCAGCACGACGCTGTGCACGTGGATGTGGCCTCCGTGCCGTTCGACGACGGCCTTGACGAATGCCATGCCGAGCCCGACGCCGCTGGTTTCCGGCTGGCCGGCGGTGCGGAAGCGCCGGTAGCGCTCGAACAGTCGCGTCTGGTCCCCGCTGCTGATTCCGCACCCGCTGTCGCGGATCGTGCAGCGCACGGTCTTGCCGTCGGCGCCCGGCTCGACCTTGCATTCGATGCTCGTCAGCGGCGGGCTGTACTTGATGGCGTTGTCCAGCAGGTTGATCAGCGCGCGCGACAGCAGCGCCGGGTCGCCCGGCACGATCGTGTCGTCGCGCCGCGGCACGTCGTCGATCGACATGGATTTCCGGTGCGCGAGCGGCCACACCGCATCGCGTGCCTCGTTCATCAGGTCGGCGAGGTTGACCGGCACGCGTTCGTATTCGCTCGCCTCCGCACGCGACAGCTGCGCGAAACCGTCGGCCATCGCCAGCGTGTGCCGCGCCAGCCTGGCGATTCTCGCGAACTGCTGCTTTATCTGCGCGTCGCCCGCCCGCTGCGCCTGCGTGTCGATCAGGATGATCAGCGACGTCAGCGGGGCGCGCATGTCGTGCGAAAACAGCGTCAGCATGTCGTTGCGCTGGCGCTCGAGCATGTCGCGGCGGACGGTCGCGTTGCGCAACGTTTCCAGCGACGCGTGGATCCGCGCGATCTCGGGCCCGACGCCGCGCGGCAGCGCGACGTGCGACGTATCGCCTTCGCTGAGCGCGACGATCCGGCGGCCGAGCACATCGAGCGGCTTTGACAGCAGCCGCTGCATGCCGCGCGCGAGCGAGGCCAGGATCGCGATGCACAGCGTCGTGGCGAACGCCGACACCCCGACCCTGATCCGGGCGGCGTTCCGGTCGCCGATCGCGCGATGCCGGGCAAGGTCGATCACGCGGTCGCGCAGCAGCTCGCTCGGCCGGAAATGCGGCACGATCGCGCGGGAAAAATCGGCAGCGCTCATGGCATACGCGCCGTCCCGGCCGCCGGCGACGGTCGTGTCGACGAGCGGCAGGATGTGCGCATCGAAGGCCGCGTTGAGCTGCGCATATTCGCGTGCGACGTCGGGGTCGTCGAGTTGCGTGCCGATCGCGCCGTCGATCAGCGCGCGCAATTGCTCGATGCGGCCGCGCATCCGCATGATGTCCGCGAGCTGCGCGCGATCGAGCGCCTGCCGCGCGAACATCGGCGCGATCAGCAGCGAACCCGTGCGCCCCGCGTATTCCCGGAGATCGCCGAGGAGCCGCGCGAGCAGGATCGCACCGGACGTGCGCGGATCGCGCATCGCCGTGTCGGTCATCGCGCCGTCGATCAGCAGCGACAGCGTGTCGACGATCCGGAACAGGCGCGCCTGCGCGTGCTGGATATCGTGAACGCTGCGTGACGCGAGCGGCCGCGCGTCGAGCGCATCGACTTCGGCACGCGCATCGGCAAGCGTCATCCGGACGGAGTCGAGTGCATGCAGCAGGTTGCCGCGCTCGCGGTCGTCGAGCACGGCCGCCTGCGCGATGCCGGCGCGAAAACGTTCGAGCGCGTTGTCGGAACGCGCGCGCGCGGCGAGCAGGTTGCGGATCTCGGCGGCGCCGTCGTCCTGCAGGCGTACCAGCAGGTCGTTCGTCGGGCCGCGTTCGGCCGAGATCACGTTGGCGGCGCTCATCGCGCCGCGGACGAATTCGAAGCTCTGCAGGTCGGCGTTTTCCTGCCGGTATTGCCGGAAACTCCCCCAGATGATCGTGCCGCAGAGCAAGGCCAGCAGCGTGGTGACGAGCGCGAAGCCGATATGCGTCTTCTGCAGGATCGTCAGCGATCGAATGTTATATGCGTGTTCCCGGCTAAACGAGAATGAACGATTCATGACACACCATGTTTGCAAGCTGTCCCGGGTGGGCCCGTATTCTCGGCCTGTCGGCGCCGTGACGCCGTAAGGTTTTGTGGGGGGCGGCCGCCTTCACGGGGCGGCCACGATCCCGGCCGGGAGGCCGGATCTCGCGTTGCACAGGATCACCTTGCGTCAGTGCCCTGTCGACATCGGGCGAATCGCGCTTGATCCGGAGAAACCCTGATCGCGTATTGAACCCGTGGCGCGCTACGGCAGATGGTTTGGATTGCGAATATTCTTGATCTGCGCGTCTGCCGTGTGGTGCGGCATCAGGTCCGCTTCGGACGATGGCGGCAAGGAGGGGGCTGGACGGGAATGGAAGGCAGGTGCGCCGCCCGTATACGGGCGACGCTTCAGGACGATGCTGCAGCAGGTGTGCCGCGGCGCGAATCGGTGCCGCGGCCGCGCGAGCGGTCAGGCGACGGCGGGCCGAACGATGATCTTCACGTTACGGTCCTTGTGATTGACCAGTTCCTCGAAGCCGTGCGAGACGATGTCGCCGAGCGCGATGCGCCCGGTGATGAGCGGCTGCACGTCGATGCGGCCGTCCGCGATGAAGCGGATCACGTCCGCGAACTCGCCGTTGTACGCGAGCGAGCCGATCACCTCCTTTTCGGTCGACACGATGTCGAAGAAGTTGAACGGTGCCGGCTCCTCGAAGATGCCGACCATCACCGACTTGCCGGCCTTGCGGATCACGTCGATCGCGAGCTTCGCCGTGGCCGTGTGCCCGATGCACTCGAACGACACGTCGGCGCCGTAGCCGTCGGTCAGCGCCTTGACTTCGGCGATCGCGTCGGACGTCTTCGGATCGATGACGACGCTCGCGCCGACCTCAAGCGCCTTCTGCTTGCGCGCGGCCGACATCTCCAGCGCGATCACGCGCCCGGCGCCCGCGGCCTTCGCGCACATGATCGTGCACAGGCCGATCGTGCCCGCGCCGACCACGACGACGGTCTGCCCGACGATGTTGCCGGCCTTCTTGACCGCATGCAGCCCGACCGCGAGCGGCTCGATCAGCGCGCCGGCCTCGGTCGGGAAACCGTCGGGCAGCTTGTACAGCAACTCGGCCGGCACGTTCACGTATTCGGCGAACGCACCGTTGTTCATCAGCCCGGTGAACGCGAGGTTCTCGCAGATGTTGTACAGCCCGTGCCGGCAATACCAGCAGGTGCCGCAATGCTGGCATGCGTCGGCCGTCACGCGGTCGCCGACCGCGAAGCCGGTCACGCCCGCGCCGAGCTCGGCGATCTCGCCGCTGAACTCGTGGCCGAGGATGCACTGGCCCTTCAGGCCCGTCAGCGGATGCGGCGCGTCGACCGGGATGAAGACGGGGCCCGCGACGTATTCGTGCAGGTCGGAGCCGCAGATCCCGCACCAGTGCACGCGAATCGTGACCCAGCCGGCCGGCGGGCGCGCCGGAACGGGAACCTGTTCGACGCGGATGTCGTGGCGGCCGTGCCAGACGGCGGCCTTCATGCTGGGGGCGGTGGTCGATGCCGGTGTACTCACGTTGCTGTCTCCGTCAGGTTGTCGTCGGGCACGCGGCATGGTTGGCCGGTGTGCCCGTTGCGCGATTGCGCGATCGACCGGTATGCAGGAACGGGGCCAGCTCGAGCGGGTACGCCGGATGGCGATTCAACGGAACGTGCGTGATGCGATGCACCATTCGCTTGTTCCGTTGACAGGAAAAGATTCGGCGGGGGAGGCGCGCGAAATTTGCTGCAACTGCTGAACGGCACGCCGGTGAGACGCTGGGACGTTCGTCTCAGTGCAATGAGACGAATCGCGAGACGCGCGGCGCCGTTCGACGCGCGGTCAGGCGACGATTTCGTCCACGGCGACCGGTGCGAGCCGCGTGAATCCGGCGGCGCGGTACAGCGGCAGGCCGGCCTCGGTGGACACGAGCCACACGCGCTGCGCGCCGCGTTGCCGTGCGTGCGCGACGATCGCGGCGAGCGACTGCATCGCGAGCCCCCGGCGGCGGTACGCATCTGCCGTCGCGACGCGGTCGACGACGATATCGTGCGCCGACGCAAATCCGTAGCGTGCGGTGGCGGCGATCTGCCCGTCCAGGCGATGCGCGAACAGGAACGCGGCCGGATTCGGCTGGAATGGCGGGAACGGGGCGTCCGCATTGAACGTTTCGATGTCGCGCGGCGTGTGGCACCCGAGCGCCTGCGCGAGTGCATCGTCGCCGGACAGCGTGTCGATATCGGCGGCCATGAAATGCTCGTCCGACAACCGGCGTGTCCTGCCTTCCAGTGCGGGCGGCAGCGGCGCGGCGCCGTAGCGCGTGATCCACGCGCCGACGGTGAACGGGCCGTCGCCATACGCGGGCGCGCCCTCGATCACGAAGTGCTCGAAAGGCCGCCCCATGCCGGCGTCGAACCGCACGACCTGGCCGTCCGGGCTGTCGTGCAGCGGCGCATCGCGCCGGTCGCGTGCGGCGCAGTAGCCGGCGACGAAGATGCGCACGGCGGCCTTGCGGCGGGGGAAGGTCGACCAGGCTGCGTCGAGCGGAAGCGGGGCGTCGGGAGCGGGATAGGCGGTCGGCATGCGGGCGCAACGTGGTCGGGGCGAAGCCGACAGCTTAAATCAGGCGGCCGCTCGCCGCCGCGCGGGGCCATTGCCGCGATCGGCGAAACGGATCGTTGCGCGCGATACCCCTTTACTTGAAGTTAACTTCAATTTGTATCATGTGCGCCAGTCCGATCGCGGACGCGTGACGCACCCCGTTGCACGCGGCCGCTCCAACGGAGGTGGAGATGACCGAATCGCCTGTCGCGGCCGATGCCGCGACGCTGCCGTCGCGCAGCTACCGGGCCGCCGTCGCGAACGTCGTGCTGGCGAGCATCGTGTCCGCGCTGCACGTCGGCAAGGCGACGATCGCGTTGCCGTCGCTGCAGCACGAGTTCGGCGGCTCGCTCGCTTCGCTGAGCGGGATCATGTCGGTGTTTCCGTTCGTCGGCGTGTTCGGCGGCATCGCGGCCGGGCTGCTGGTACGGCGCTGGGGCGACCGGCGGACGCTGATCGCGGGCCTGGTGATCCTCGGCCTGTCGAGTGTCGCCGGCGCATCGGCCGGCAGTTTCGCGCTGCTGCTCGCCACGCGCTTCGCCGAGGGGCTCGGTTTCGTGATCGTGGTGGTCGCCGCGCCGGCCGTGCTGAATCGCGTGACGCCGCCCGAGCGGCGCAATCTCGCGTTCGGGCTGTGGAGCACGTTCATGCCGGCCGGCATGGCGCTGTCGATGCTGGTCGGGCCGCTGCTCGGCGGCTGGCGCAACGGCTGGCTCGCGGCTTCGGCGCTGACGCTCGCCGCGGCCGTCGCGGTTCCCGTCACGACGTCCGCCGGTGCGCCGGCCCGGCAGGCCGCGGCGCCGCGCATCGGGCCCGCGCTGCGTGACGTGCTCGCGTCGCGGTCGACCACGCTGCTCGCGCTGGGTTTCGCCACCTACAACGTGCAGTTCTTCGCGGCGATGACGTTCCTGCCGGTTTTCCTGATGCAGCGCCTCGGCGTCGCGGTCGGCGCGGCGGGGCTGATCAGCGCGGCGATCGTCGCCGCGTGCGTGGTCGGCAACCTGACGGCCGGCTGGTTGCTGTCGCGCGGCGCACGGCCGGGGATCGTCATGGCTGCGACGTCGGTCGCGATCGGCGCGGCGGGCGCGGGGCTCTTCAGCGCGGCCACGCCGGCACCGCTCGCGGTCGCGCTGGGTTTCGCGTTCTCGGCGATCGCGGGGATGCTGCCGGCGACGATCCTCGCGTGCGCGCCGGGCTCCGCGCCGACGCCGTCGCTGGCGCCGCTGAGCATCGGCTGGGTCGTGCAGGGCAACTATCTCGGACAGGTGATCGGGCCGCTGGCGATCGGTTCGATCGTCGGTGCATTCGGCTGGTCGGGCGGCATCGGACTGATGCTCGCGGCCGCCGTCACCGGCGCGGCGATCGGCCTGTCGCTGCTGCGCGAACCGATGGGCCGGCGCTGAGCGCGGCGCCGTTCAACCTGCACGGAAATCCGTCAAGCATGCTCAACACCATGGAAAGCCTGATTTGCGAAGAAGACGTGCCGTGCGATGCGCCGGCACGGGTCGAACACGATGCGATGCCGCCGCGCGGCGGCGCCGCGCATCCGCTCGCGACGCTCGGCGGAGCGCCTGCTCCCGAGCATGCCGCTGCGGCCGTCTCGCCGTTGCGCCCGCAACTGTTCGTCACGGTGCTGGAGGCCGGCGACGACGCGTTGCTGGTTCGCTGGGTCGAGAGCGGCCGTTGCCATTACGGCGAACAGCGCTGGCGCTTGCGCGTCGCGTTGCAGCCGGGCCGTTGCGCGATCTCGGGGCAGCCGATCGAGCCGGGCGAGCCGGTGTTCCGGCCGGTGCGGCGGCCCGTGCCGGCCAATGGCGACGAGATGATCCGCCCGGCGTCGGTGCCCGGTGCAACCGGCGCGGCGTGTGGCGTCACGGCGGACGGTGACGACGCATACGTTCCGGCCGACGTTCGCGGCTGAACGCCGGCCGGCCGCGGCATCACGTCATTTCTTCACGTCGTGCCGGTACTGGATGAACCCGGCGTTGTTCGCGAGCTTGTCGTACAGCGCGCGCGCGGTCGTGTTGGTTTCGTGCGTGAGCCAGTACACGCGGCTCGCGCCGGCTTCGCGGGCATGGTCGTACACGGCCTCGATCAGCGCACCGCCTGCGCCTTGCCCGCGTGCGTCGGGCGCGGTGTACAGGTCCTGCAGGTAGCAGTACGGCCCTTCGGTCCAGCACGAGCGGTGGTAGATCGAATGCACGATCCCGATCAGCGCCCCCGATGCGTCGAATGCGCCGAGCACGAACATCGGCTCGGCAGGATCCATCAGGCGGGCCCACGTCGTCGCGAACACCGCGTCGCTCAGCGCGGTGTCGTAAAACTTCTGGTAACCCTGCCACAGCGGGCGCCACGCGGCTTCGTCGGCGGCGACGAGCGGGCGCACCGTGACGCGCGTCGCGTCGTGCGCGCGGCCGGCCGCATCGCGCGCGCTCGCCTGCGCGTGGCGGATCGCGGTGAGCGACTGGCGCTGCTGACCCTGCGCGTCGAAGTTTTCCGGTGCGAGCCACGCGTCGAACGCGGCGCGGACATCCGGCCATTCGCCGTCGATGATCGAGAACCACGCGGTGTCGCGATTGCGGCCGCGGTAGATGATCGCCTGCCGGAACGTGCCTTCGTAGCGGAAGCCGAGCCGTGCGGCGGCCTTGCGCGACGGCACGTTCAGGTCGTCGCATTTCCATTCGTAGCGCCGGTAGCCGAGCGTGTCGAACGCGTACTTCATCAGCAGGAACTGCGCTTCGGTCGAGACGGGCGTGCGCTTGAGCAGCGGCGAGAACGTGACGGAGCCGACCTCGATCACGCCGTTGGCCGGATCGATGCGCATCAGCGCGAGCGTGCCGACCGCGCGGCCCGTGGCACGGTCGATCACCGTGTAGTGCAGCGGATCCGCGCTCGCCTGCGCGCCGCGCGCATAGTCGCGGTAGCTCGACTCGTCGGTGTACGGGCCGTGTGCGAGATAGGTCCAGTCGCTGCCGTTCGGCGCCTGGGCGTAGGCGGCGTACAGGTCGGCCGCGTGGCGCTCGGCGTCGAGCGGTTCGAGACGGCAGTAGCGGCCTTCGAGCACGATGCGCTCCGGGCGCGGGCGCGCGGACCAGTCGGGAACGGGGTGGCCGATGGATTGCTGGAAAGCGTTGGTGAGCGTGGACAAGGTCGATCTCGCTTCGGTTGGCGGCCGGCGACATGCCGGCATGCAGACGATCGTAGTCGTGGCGAGGTACCATGAGAAGCGCCAGAGATCGGCAAATTTATGGTGCCACGAGCCGTGCGCCGCTGGCCGTGCGCGACCGGCCGTCCGCAACCGGCCGTCCACCACTAGCCGTCCGCCACGTTCCGACATTTTCACGCTGCGATGTTCCGATGACGACAATCCTGCCTTCCGGCGACGCGCCGTTGCTGCCGCTCGACGCGCCGCTGGCGCGCACGCCGGGCGCGCCTTCGCTGCAGCGCCAGTTGCTGCGCCGCGTGCGCGACGCGATTCTCGGCGGCGCGATGCCGGCCGGCACCCGGCTGCCCGGCACGCGTGCGCTGGCCGAGATGCTCGGCGTGTCACGCAATACGACGGCCGCCGTCTACGAGCAGCTCGTCGCCGAAGGCTTCCTGCAGTCCGACCGCCGCGGCACGCGTGTCGTCGGGTTGTCGCGGCCGGCGCCGCCGCGCCGGCGTGCCGCGCCGCCGGCCGTCGCGCAGCGGCTCGGCCGCATTCGCCCGAGCCGCATCGGCACCGGCGAAACGGAGGGTTTCCGGCCGGGCGTGCCCGCGCTGACGCATTTCCCGGTGGACGCGTGGCGCCACGCGATCGACCGAGCGCTGCGCCGCAGCGGCCGCGACCTGCTCGGCTACGGCGATCCGCTCGGCGAGCGCGCGCTGCGCGAATCGATCGCGCGCCACCTGGCCGTGACGCGCGGCGTGCGCTGCGATCCCGAGCAGATCGTGATCACGGAGGGCGCGCAGGGAGCGATCTCGTTGTGCGCGCAGCTGCTGACGAACCCGGGCGATACGGTGTGGGTCGAGGAGCCCGGCTATCGCGGCGCGCGCACCGCGATGCAGGCGGCCGACCTCGACGTCGTGCCGATGCCGGTCGACGCGGAAGGGATGCGCGCCGAAGCGGACGACTGGCGCGAGCGGACGCCGCGCCTCGTCTATACGACGCCGTCGAACCAGTTCCCGACCGGCGCCGTGCTGTCGATCTCGCGCCGGCTCGCGCTGATCGATGCCGCGCGCCGGCATCGCGCGTGGATCATCGAGGACGACTACGACAGCGAATTCCGTCACACCGGCGAGCCGATCGGCGCGATGCACGGGCTCGCGCCCGATTCGCCCGTCGTCTATCTCGGCTCGTTCAGCAAGACGATGTTTCCGGCGCTGCGCATCGGTTTTCTCGTGCTGCCCGACGCGCTGCTGGCCGCGGTGCGGCCGGTGCTGCCGGAGATGCTGCGCGGCGGCACGCGCCACGTGCAGCTCGCGCTGGCGGATTTCATCGAGACGGGCGAGTACGGCCGGCATCTCGGCCGCATGCGCCGGCTGTACCGCGACCGGCGGCGGTTGCTGCTCGCCGCGCTCGACGGCAGCCTGAGCGTGCCGCACCAGATCGAGGGCGGGCCGTGCGGGCTGCATCTCGCGCTGCGGATGCCTGCGCGCTACCGCGATCGCGCGATCGTCGACGCGGCGCGCGCCCACGGCATCGGGCCGTTCCCGCTGTCGGGCTTTTCGATCGATGCGGCATCGGCAGACAACGGGCTGGTGCTCGGTTTCGGCAATACGTCGGCCGACGCGTTCGAGCCGATGTTGCGGATGCTGTCGGCGATCGCGGAGCGGGTGGGTGGGGCGTGACGTGCGTACGCGTTGCCTGAGCCGGCGGCGCGGCGATCAGGTGCAGGAAGCCGCCGACCTTTGACTCGATACCGCTTCTCGGCGGTCGGCGGCAGCAAGTTCACCGCTGTCAGCGGGCTGTTTTTCGTCCATCGACCGGATGCCGCCGCCGGGTTCGGCTCCACATACCGGCACAAACCGCCCACCGCCGCGCACGACAATCGGACTTGTGCGGATTGACGAACCGCGCACTTTGTTCGAAACGAACGCCGTCGCGGCTCCGCGCCCGCCGTGCCGCCCGGCATACGGGTTTCGATTCGTATGTTCGAACAGGCCGCGTGGACTATAAATGGATGCGTGTACCGGTGCTTGTCAGGCGCCTGCGCGTCTCGCGCATGTCGGCGCCGCGACTCCCGGGGGAGGTGCACCGTGGTTCGCCAGACGCTTGCTCGCGCCGTGCTTCGCACCGCGTTGATCGGGGGCGTGTTTGCCGGCTGTTTGCTGCCTTCGCCGGCCGCCGTTTCCGGAACCCTGTCGCCATCCGCCACGCCACCCGCGACGAAACAAAGGCCGGGTGCGATGCCTTATGCGATGCCGGTCGATTTTCCGGCGATCGTCGACCGCTACGGCCCGGCGGTCGTGACTGTCACGACCGCCGCACCCGACCAGCAGGCCGGTGTCCAGTCGTTCACGATCCTCGATCCCGACGATCCGCTCGCCGCATTCTTCCGGCGCGGCGCGCCGCCTCCCGCGCAGGGCCTCCAGACGCCGGCGCCCGACACGGCGCCGCGTGCGGTATCGGGCACCGGCTCGGGTTTCATCGTCAGTGCCGACGGCCTGATCCTCACCTCCGCGCACGTGGTCGACGATGCGACCGACGTGACCGTGCGGCTCACGGACCGCCGCGAATTCAAGGCGACCGTGCTGGCCGTCGATCCGCAAAGCGACGTCGCCGTGCTGCGCGTTACCGCGACGAAACTGCCGTTCGTGCGCATCGGCGATTCGGCGAAGGTACGCGCGGGCGAACCGGTGATGACGATCGGCGCGCCGGACGGATCGGGCAACACGGTCACGGCCGGCATCGTCAGCGCGACGTCGCGCCGGCTGCCGGACGGCAGCGCGTTTCCGTTCTTCGAAACCGACATCGCCCCGAACCCCGACAACTCGGGCGGCCCCGTATTCAATCGCGCGGGCGACGTGATCGGCATCGCGGTGCAGGTGTATACGGGCACCGACCGCTACGCGAGCATGACGTTCGCGATTCCGATCGCGTTTGCCGCAAAGGTGCGTGCACAACTGCAGAAGCAGATGCAGGCGCAGGCGCAGCAGTCCCAGGAGCCGGGCGAGCCGTCGTCCGGCAACGCGCTTGGCGTCGACGTGCAGGATGTCGGCATCGGGCTGGCCGCCGCGTTCGGGTTGCCGCGTCCGGCGGGCGCGCTCGTCAACGGCGTGGCGCCCGGCTCGCCGGCCGCCGCGGCCGGCGTGAGGCCCGGCGACGTGATCGTCAAGCTGGGCGACAAGTCGATCGGCCGTTCGGCCGAGCTGAACGACCTGGCCGCCGCGCTGCCGCCCGGCCAGAAGACGCCGTTGCGCGTGATCCGCAATCGTGCGCCGGTGAGGCTGACGATCACGGGCGCCGACGAGGCCGCCGGCAACGCGGGCACGACCGTCGGCATGGCCGCGCCGAAGGCGGCCGCACGACCGGGGCCGGGAGCGAGTGCGGGCGCGGGCGACGGCGGCGACCGCCTCGGGCTGACGATGCACGCGCTGAGCGACGACGAGCGCCGCTCGACCGGGCTCGCGGTCGGGATGATGGTGGACGCGGTGCACGGCCCGGCGGCGAACGCGGGCATCCGGCCGGGCGACGTCGTGCTGGAGCTCAACGACACGCTGCTCGAGACGCCGGACGACGTGCAGTCGCTCGAAGCGAACGGCGGCAGCGTGATCGCGGTGCTGATCCAGCGCAACAACGCGCGGAAGTTCGTGTCGGTGCGTGCGCGTTAGGGCGTTGACGCGGTCGGTATCGTCCGCCTACCATCGTCCGGTATCGTCCGACACCGCACGAAGCCAGCCAGGCAACCAGGAGCCATCCGGCATGAAAGCAGCAACCTTCATCGTAGTCGTACACAGGCGCAGGGTCCGGTAGCGGCACCGCGCCGGCATCCCTGCGCCCCCGACTCGTTCGGGGGCTTTTTTTTGCATTGCGCACGGCCGTGCGGCACGTGCGCGGAGGACATCCGCTTGCAACCGAACCTGCCGATCGCTTCCGAACGGGCGTCGCCGAGGCACGCGACGCTGATCCTGCTGTGCGCGTGCTCGGTGCTGCCGCTGAGCCTGTTCCTGCCGTCGCTGCCGGCAATCGCACGCGACCTGCGCGCCGACTATGCGCTCGTCGCGCTTTCGCTCGGCGGCTACGCGGCGGTGGCCGCGTCGCTGGAGTTCGTGATGGGGCCGCTGTCGGACCGGTTCGGGCGGCGGCCGGTCGTGCTGGCGAGCGTCGGCATCTTCGCGCTCGGCTCGCTCGGCTGTGCGATGGCGACCGATATCCGGGTGTTTCTGGCATGCCGGCTGATGCAGGCGGCGATCACGTCGGTTTATCCGGTGTCGATGGCGACGATCCGGGATACCGGCGGCGGTGCGCGCGCGGCGAGCCGGATCGGCTATGCGGCGATGGCGGCCGCGTTCGCGCCGATGCTCGGCCCGACGCTCGGCGGCGCGCTCGACCAGACGGCGGGCTGGCGCGCGAGCTTCTGGCTGCTCGGCGCGGCGGGCGTCGCGCTGTTCGTCTGGTGCGGGTTCGATTTCGTCGAAACCCATGCGAACCGGTCGTCGAGCCTCGGGCAGCAACTGCGCGCGTATCCGGCGCTGCTGCGCGCGCGCCGTTTCTGGGCCTACGCGCTGTGCATGGCGTTTTCGACCGGCTCGTTCTACGCGTTCCTGGCCGGCGCGCCGCTGGCCGCGCAAACGGTGTTCGGCATCGCGCCCGCGGAGATCGGCTTCTACATGGGAACCATCACGGCCGGCTTCGTGTGCGGCAGCTTCCTGGCCGCGCGTTACGCGCGCCGCTTCGCGCTGGCCACGACGATCCTGTGCGGTCGGATCGTTGCATGCGCGGGACCGTTGATCGGCCTCGCGTCGATGTTCGGCGGCGCGACGCATGCGATCGCGTGGTTCGGGCCGTGCGTGCTGGTCGGCATCGGCAACGGGCTGACGAATCCCGGTGCCCATGCCGGCGCGGTGTCGGTACGCCCGGCGCTGGCCGGGAGCGCGTCGGGGCTGGCCGGTGCGATGACGATCGCCGGCGGCGCCGCGCTTTCGTCGCTGACGGGGGCGGTACTGACGCCCGGCAACGCGGGTTATGCGCCGCTGGCGATGATGTTGCTGTCGGCCGCGATCGCGCTGGCGGCGGCCGTCTGCGTGCGGGTGTTCGACGCGCGGGACGCCGGGCGGTGAACGCGAGGACGCAGCATCGCCGCGCCGAATCGGGCATCGGTGCGGGCACCGCTACCGTGCCGCGGGCGATTGGCGGACAATCGATCGAATATCGGGAGACGACGAACCCGCCGCGCGCCGAGCATGCTCCGGCGCGCGAAGGGCGGTTGGACGAGGGAGCGATGAGCGACTTTTCTGATTTCCAGCGAGACATTGCCGACGCCGCGAGAGCGACATTCAGGGCGCTGCGGGCGCTGCACCCGGACGAGCATTTCTACGCGTTCGCGCTCTATACCGACAGCGGCGCGATGACGGTGGTGCCGGCCGCCAATTCGGTCGAGGGGCTGCGCCGGGTCCGCGAGCAGCAGGCTGTCGCGGACGACGACCCGTGGTATGCGTGGGGCTTTTCGGAATGGGCGTATGCGGCGGCGGAAGCGTCGCCGTTCAATGCGATCTGCGGCAAGCTCGCCGATGACGTGCTGAGCCCGCAGTTTGTCCGGTCGAGATTCCCGGAATTTTCGCGGCAACTGCACGCCGACATGATCGGTGCGCTGCGCCTGCTCGACCGCGAGGGCCTGTTCGGCACCGGCGACGAACGGGCGGCGATCACGCTGTTCGTGTCGATCAGCGACGACGACGCGGCCGAAGCGCTGGAAAACGAATCGGCGAAAGCGCTGAATCCGCCGGCCGTCGTCGACGCATTCCTGCGCCGCTACGACTGACCGAAATCGGGATATCGCACGGCGGCCCCGCGCGGGGGGCCGCCGTGCTTGTTGCGTCACGGCTTATGGCTTACGGCTTCGCGCCCACGACGAACTCGAACGTCGCGACGCCGTCGACGCCGCCCGTCACGCGGTCGCCCGGTTGCAGCGCGCCGACGCCGGCCGGGGTGCCGGTGAAGATCAAATCGCCGGCCTTCAACTCGACCGAGCGCGACACGTACGCGATGACGTCGGGCACGGCCCAGATCATGTCGGCCAGGTCGCCTTGCTGGCGCGTGTCGCCGTTGACCGCGAGCCAGATGCGGCCCTTGGCCGGATGACCGGTGGCCGACGCCGCGCGCAGCGCGGTCACGGGGCCTGACGCGTCGAAGCCTTTCGCCCAGTCCCACGGACGGCTCAGTTTCTTCGCTTCGGCCTGCAGGTCGCGGCGCGTGAGGTCGACGCCGACGCCGTAGCCCCATACGTGCGACAGCGCGTCGGCCGGGTCGATCGACCGCCCGTCCTTGCCGATCGCGACGACCAGCTCGATTTCGTGATGGAGGTCGTTCGTCAGCGGCGGATAGGGGACGGTGCCGCTGGCCGGGACGATCGCGTCGCCCGGCTTCGTGAAGAAGAACGGCGGTTCGCGGTCGGGATCGGCGCCCATTTCGCGCGCGTGGTCGGCGTAGTTGCGGCCGACGCAGAAGACGCGGCGCACCGGAAAGCGCGCGGACGACTGGTCGACTTCGACGGAAGGACGCTCGGCAGCGTCGATGACATAGGCGGACATCGGATGGCCTCGTTCGGTGGGAAGACGGATGCCGCGCCCGTGCGGCGCACGGGCCGGCATGCGTGCAACGATACCCGACGCCCGTGCCGCCGGATGCGACGCAACTGCGTTTTACCGGGACAAAACTACGCGTCGGGTGCTGCCGGCGTGTCGTCGCCTTCCGGCAGCGCGGCATTCGCGTCGCGGTACGCCTTCGGCGACACGCCGACCCGCGCGCGGAAACGCCGCGCGAAATACCCTTCGTCGCGGAAGCCGACCGAGCGGGCGATGTCCGCGATGCGCCGGCTCGTGTGGGCCAGCAGCGACTGCGCGAGCGCGATCCGGCGCTCCGTCACGAGATCGGTGAAGGTGCTGCCGGTTTCCTTGCGGACCAGGTGCGCGAGGTAGTTGGGCGACAGGAACGCCGCCTCGGCGGTCGCGGCGAGCGTCAGGTCCTCGCGGGTGAGGTTGGCGCGGACGTGCCGCAGCACGCGCGCGAGCGCATCGCGCCGGCCGGCGCGCTGGGCGCCGCGCTGCGCGAGCTTGTCGAGCGCGCCCGCGTACTGCGTGCAGACGAGCCCGATCAGCTGCAGCAGGTAGCCGCGCAGCAACGTGGTCGAGCCGAACGTGCGCACGCGATCGGTGTCGAGCATGCACAGCGCGAGGCGGCGCGCTTCGTCGTAGGTGTCGCCGGTCAGGATGAAGTCGAGGTGTTCCTGGAAGCGGAACGGCGTCAGCTCGGGAAAGCGGTGGGCGGGCACGTCCTCCAGGTCGAGCGGGTCGACGTCGAGATCGGCGCGCAGGAACGCCTGGCTGAAGTTGATCACGATGAAGTGCGCGCCTTCCGGATGCGGGATCAGGTGCTCGCGGTGCGGCAGCACGAACGCGAGCGCGCCGCGCGGAAACGGCCGCGTGACGCCGCCGATCCGCTGCTCGGTGTCGCCGCCGAGATTGAACTGGATCTGGAAATACGCGTGCCGGTGCGGCTCGGTGATCGCCTGGCGCGACGCCTGGTCGCGGATGTAGAAGTCGAGCCGGTCGCTGCGTTCGGGCATCCCGTACAGGCGCGGCGGGGCGGTGGAGGGCATGAAGGATTCTGCTGGTCGTGACGCGGTTGAGCCGCGATGGTACAGCGAACCGGGCGCGACGGCGATCCGTGCCACCTTGCGGCCTGGCCCGGAACCGCTCGCGGCGTGCCGCGCGGCGGTCATTCGTCCGGGTGAAAACCGAGGTAGCGGGCGTGCGGGCTGTCGCCGCCGGCGCGCCGGCTTGCCCCGCCGACCGATGCGAGCGCGTCCACCGTCGTCGCGCGGTTCGAGATCAGTGTCCACGCGATGGTGTCGTCGGCGCCGGCCGGTGCGGACGCGCGCAGGTCCGTCAGCGCGGCGAGCAGCGTGGCGGCCGGCGGCGCGTGGATCGCGAACCCTTCGTTGGCCACGGCCGCTGTTTCGATCCCCAGCCTCTCGCACAACCGTGCCCGCAGCGGCGTTTCGGCTTCGCTCGCCGCGCGCGAGCGCGCGATGTTCTCGTGGGTGGCCGCGTCGACGATCGTGCCGCCGCGGACGAACGGCGTTTGCTGCCACGCATCGGGCGAGCATTGCTTGCCGGCCGGTGCCAGCGGCACGAACGGATTCACTTCGGCCGGGTAGATCCGGCACACGAGCGGTCGCTCGTCGTAGATCGCGCACCGCAGGTCGTCGCGCAGGTTCGGGCACGGCCCCGCATGGGACGCCGTGAGCATGACCGTCACGCGGACGGGCAGCGAGCCGCTGAGCGCGGCGGTCGAGCGTGCGCGTTTGTACGCGGCGAACGCGTTGTCGGGCTCGGGCTCGACGAGCCACGGCATCGCATCGCACAGCAGCTCCACGTGGCCGCCGCGTTGCAGCCACGCGGTGGCCTCGTCGATCGTCAGCGGAATGCGCAGGTCGCGGCAGCATCCGCCGCAGCCGTTGCAGGCAAAGTCGAGGTCGGTAGGGGTGTCGTTCATGCTTGATTCGATACGGATGACGGGGTGTCGCGAAGCGTCGCGACACGGCGGTGATTTCGTTTACCGGGCGACCAGCGGCGCGACCCGGCGCCGCAGCTCGGGCACGACGTCGGCGTCGAACCAGGGGTGGTGCTTGAACCACGCCTGGTTGCGCGGCGACGGATGCGGCAGCGGCAGCACGTCGGGGCCATAGTCGCGCCACGCGTGGACGGTGTCCGTCAGCGTGGCCTTGCGCGCGTCGCGCAGGAAATGCCGCTGCGCATACTGGCCGATCAGCAGCGTGAGCCGGATCGACGGCAACTCGGCGAGCAGCCGGTCGATCCACAGCGGCGCGCATTCGGGGCGCGGCGGGTTGTCGCCGCTCGTGCCGCGGCCCGGGTAGCAGAAGCCCATCGGCACGATCGCGAAGCGGGTTTCGTCGTAGAACGTGTCGGCGTCGACGTCGAGCCAGCCGCGCAGACGCTTGCCGCTCGCATCGTCCCACGGGATGCCGCTCGCATGGACGCGTGCGCCCGGCGCCTGCCCGACGATCAGGATGCGCGCGTCGCGATGGGCACGCACGACCGGGCGCGGGCCGAGCGGCAGGTCGGCTTCGCAGGCACGGCACGCGCGGATTTCAGTGAGCAGCACGTCGAGCGGCGCGCGCGTGGGTTTTGGCATCGAATCGGATCGGGGACGGAGGGGTCGTGCGGCGCCCCGGGGGCCGCATGCCGGGCGCCGACAGGCGGCCCGGGCAGGCGTGGCGCGGGAGCGCGCGCCGCCTGCATCACGCGGCGCGCCTCACGCCCGCGACGGGCCCGGTGCGCCGCTTTCGGCGACGGCAGCATCATACAACGCGGTTTGCGCGATCGCGCGGGCGATCGCCGCGTCGTCGTGCGAACCGTCGAGCATGCCCCAGCGCCGGTATTGGGACAGGAACCACTCGCCTTCGCGCGGATCGGGGCGGTTCACGGCGCCGCCGTCGTGAAAGCGGATCGGCAGCGGCGGCACGGCGAACGGCCCCGATCCGTAGTCGCCGAGCAGGCGCGGCGCGATCAGCCGGGCCGGGACGCCGAGCGCGTCGGGCGACGCGAGCCAGCCGGCCGCCTCGCGACGGTGCGTGGCGCTGTCGAGCCACGCGCAGGCATCGACGAGCGTGCGGATCAGCGCGCGCGCGGTGGCCGGATACAGCGCGACGAAATCGCGCCGGGCCGCGAGCACCTTCTCCGGATGATCGGGCCAGATCTCGCTCGTGACGGCGACGGTCCGCCCCGCGTCGCAGGCCTCGGCCACGGCATGCCACGGTTCGCCGGCGCAGAAGCCGTCGAGTTCGCCGCCGGCGAGCGCGGCCACCATCTCGGGCGGCGGGATCACGACGCTGCGCACGTCGCGCAGCGGATCGACGCCGTGCGACGCGAGCCAGTGGTTCAGCCACATCGCGTGCGTGCCGGTCGGGAACGTCTGCGCGAGGAGCGGCTTGCGGCCGAGCGTCGCGAACGCGTCGCGCACGCTGCCGCTGGCGCGGTACGCGTCGGCGAGGCCGCGCGACAACGAGATCGCCTGGCCGTTGCGGTTCAGCACCATCAGCGCGGCCATGTCGGCCTGCGGGCCGCCGATCCCGAGCTGCAGCCCGCAGACCAGCCCGTACAACGCATGCGCGGCGTCGAGCTCGCCGCTCAGCAGCTTGTCGCGGACGGCGGCCCACGACGGCTGGCGGCTGAGTTCGAGCGTGAGGCCGTGCCGCGCACCGAGGTTCAGGTGCTGTGCGACGATCAGCGGGGCCGCGTCGCTCAGCGCGACGAACCCGAGGCGAAGATGCGCGCGTTCCGGCGCGACAGGAGAGGTGGTATCCATGGCGGTCATGACTGAGGTGACGCGTCGAGCAATTGCCGCGCGACGTCGACGATGCGCAGGCCCTGATCCATCGCGCGCTTGCGCAGCGCCGCATACGCGTCGTGTTCGGACAGCCTGCGCTGGTCCATCAGCATCCGCTTCGCGCGGTCGATCAGCTTGCGTTCGGCGAGTTCGCGTTCGACATCGGCAAGCCGGCGGCGCAGCGCGTCGTCGTGCGAAAAGCGCGCGAGCGCGACTTCGAGAATCGGTGCAAGGCGTTCGGCCGACAGCCCTTCGACGAGATACGCGCTGACGCCCGCGCCGACTGCCGCGCGGATCAGCGACTGGTTGGCGTCGTGGCTGAACATCAGCACGGGGCGCGGCGCGGTCGCGTGCATGACCGCGAGCTGCTCGAGCGTGTCGCGCGACGGCGAATCGGTATCGATGATCACGACGTCGGGATGCTGCTCCTCGACGGCGGCCGGCAGGCGCGCGGGCGTCGCGACGTCGTTCAGCATGTCGTAGCCGAGCTGCGCGAGCGCGTCGCCGAGCTCGCCGATCGGCTTGTCGGTATCGGTGACGAGCAGCACGCGCAGGCGGGGGGAGGAAGCGGGCGCACTCATGATGCGAACGGCGGCGGCGAAATCGTGGCGCGATGCGCGGATCGGAGGCGGCCCCGTGCGCATGTCGTGCCGGTGCCGCGCGCGGCGACCCGGCAGCCGGTGCGAACGGCGCCGCTGTTTTCATGGCAGGTGGGCGGCCGGTGCCGCGTGGTGTCGCGCATGCTACGCGGCCCGGGAGAAGGCCGTGTCGATCGCGGCCCCGGCTGTGCCCGCGTCCGGCACCTCCGCCACGGCCGTTTCGCCGATCGCGCCGCCGACGAGGATCACGGCCGGACTGCCGAGCCGTGCTGCGTCGATGCCGCGCGCGAGATCGCCGAGCGTGCCGGTCCAGCGGCGTTCGTCGGGCGTGCCGGCCCATTGCACGGCCGCGGCCGGCGTCGATGCCGGCAGCACGGCGAGCAGGCCGGCGGCGATGCTGTCGACGCGGCTCATGCCCATGTAGATCGCGAGCGTGGTGCCGGTCGCGGCGAGACGCGCCCAGTCGGGTTCGCCGTGGTCTTGGCGATGGGCGGTGACGAACGTGACGCCGTGGCAATGCGCGCGGTGCGTGAGCGAGATGCCGAGGCTCGCGGCGGCGGCGAACCCCGACGAGATGCCGTTGACGATCTCGACCGGAATCGCGGCGGCGCGCAGCGTCGCGAGTTCTTCGCCGGCGCGCCCGAACAGCAGCGCCTCGCCGCCTTTCACGCGCACCACGTGCGCGCCGCGCAGCGCGTAACGGCGCATCAGCTTCTCGATGAATGCCTGGGGCGTGGAGCGGCAACCGCCGCGCTTGCCGACACGGATGACGCGCGCCTGCGGCGCGAGTTCGACGATGCCGGGCGCGACGAGATCGTCGAGCAGCAGCACGTCGGCAGCGGCCAGCGCTTTCACGGCCTTGAGCGTGAGGAGATCGGGATCGCCGGGGCCGGCGCCCAGCAGGGTGACTTTGCCTGTCGTCATGTCGTGTTCCAGTGCCGCCTGCATGCGGCGGCCGATAGCGCGTTGTTGCGCGGCGGCGGCGGGCGGTCGACGTATCGGCATCCGGCCGTGCCGCGCACGGGAGGACGCCGTTGTCCTGGGCGGCCCGCCTGCACGACGGGCCCGGTTTTGAGGGGACTGCCCACCGGCGCCGTTGCCGGTGTCATGCAGCGGGTTCAGCAATATCCGGGCCAACCGGTATCGCCCGTCGCGCCCGCGCGGCGGGAACGGCGCGCACCGCGCCGCGCGATGGCCACGTGCGGGCGAAATGCGGGCCGAATACGGGCCAATTGCGGGCCAAGTACGACCCCCGTGCCTGCCTGAGGCGGCCGCGCGCCGGCACCCGCAATGCCGCATCGGCGTGCATCGTGCCCCGCCCGTGCGCACCGCGATGTCGCACGGCGACAGTGCTGCATCGCACCACATCTGTGCCTCGCTGCATCACCGCGCGTCGTGTGCCGGCTGTCGCCGCGCGCCGCACGACGCCGGACGAGCCTTGCGCGGCGGGGCTGCGGGCCCGATTCGCGGCGACATGGCACGGCGTTTGCGTAAGCCGGTTCGGGCGAATCAATGGCGATTCGTCCGGCAGTACCGATTACAGACGCGCCCGGCAACGGGCTTCATGGGCAACGGCGTCCTACGCATCGGGTCTCGACGAGACCGGGTGCGCAGGACGCCGTTTTTCGTTTGGCGGATGACATGACCGACAAAGCTACCCGTATCGATCTCTTCAGCCTCCGCACCGCGCCGATGCGCGCGTTCCACCTGACGTGGATGGCGTTCTTCGTGTGCTTCTTCGCGTGGTTTGCATGCGCGCCGCTGATGCCGCTGATCGCACGCGAATTTCATCTGAGCGCGGCGCAGGTCGCCAACATCAACATCGCGGCCGTGGCCGCGACGATCGCCGTGCGGCTGCTGGTCGGCCCGCTGTGCGACCGCTTCGGCCCGCGCCGCGTGTACGTCGGCCTGCTGCTGCTCGGCGCGATCCCCGTGTTCGCGGTGTCGTTCACGCACGATTACCTGTCGTTCCTGATCTGCCGGCTCGGCATCGGCGCGATCGGCGCGGGCTTCGTGATCACGCAGTACCACACGTCGGTGATGTTCGCGCCGAACGTCGTCGGCACCGCGAACGCGACGACGGCCGGCTGGGGCAATGCCGGCGCGGGCGCGACGCAGGCGCTGATGCCGCTGCTCGTCGCCGCCGGCCTGATGCTCGGCTTCGGCGAGGATTCGTCGTGGCGTATCGCGCTGGTCGTGCCGGGCGTCGCGATGCTCGCGATGGCCTGGGCGTACTGGCGCTTCACGCAGGATTGCCCGCAAGGCGACTTCGTCGCGCTGCGCAAGGAAGGCGTGACGGTCGACAGCGGCAAGAAGGGCGGCTGGGCGAGCTTCTTCGCGGCCTGCGGCAACTATCGCGTGTGGATGCTGTTCATCACGTACGGCGCATGCTTCGGCGTCGAGGTGTTCATCCACAACATCGCCGCGCTGTACTACGTCGATCACTTCAGCCTGTCGCTGAAGGACGCCGGTTTCGCGGTCGGCATGTTCGGGCTGCTCGCCCTGTTCGCCCGCGCGCTCGGCGGCTGGCTGTCCGACAAGGTCGCCGCGCGCCGCAGCCTCGACGTGCGCGCGATGCTGCTGTGCGCGCTGATCGTCGGCGAAGGGCTCGGGCTGATCTGGTTCTCGCATGCGCAAAGCGTCGGCATCGCACTCGTCGCGATGCTCGCGTTCGGCCTCTTCACGCACATGGCGTGCGGCGCGACCTACGCGCTGGTGCCCTTCATCGACCGCAAGGCACTCGGCGGCGTCGCGGGGATCGTCGGCGCGGGCGGCAACGTCGGCGCGGTCGCCGCGAGCTTCCTGCTCAAAGGCGTCGGCGACGTGCAGCACACGCTCGGCCTGCTCGGCCTTGCCGTCACCGCGACCGCGCTGTGCGCGATGGCCGTGCGCTTCAGCGAAGAACACAAGGCGCGCGAAGCCGAGCTGCGCGACCGCGCGCTGGCTGCCGGCAGCGTCGCGAACTGATCGACCGAGGGAAACGTCATCATGAAACTCATCGTCATCGGCCACGGCATGGTCGGCCACAAGTTCCTCGAATGCGTCGCGGCGGAAGCGGGCGCGTCGGCGGCGCTGCAGGTCACCGTGCTCGGCGAGGAACCGCGCCCGGCCTACGACCGCGTGCACCTGTCCGAGTTCTTCGCGGGCAAGTCGGCGGACGACCTGTCGCTCGTCGAACCCGGCTTCTTCGAGCGTCATCCGCAGTTCGATCTGCGCCTGAACGCGCGCGTCGCGTCGATCGACCGCGCCGCGCATACGGTCACGCTCGTGTCCGGGGAAACGCTCGCGTACGACAAGCTGGTGCTGGCGACGGGTTCGCGCCCGTTCGTGCCGCCGATGCCGGGGCACGATCGTGAGGGCTGCTTCGTGTACCGGACGATCGAGGATCTCGAGGCGATGCAGGTGTGCGGCACGCACGCGAAGCGCGGCGTCGTGGTCGGCGGCGGGCTGCTCGGCCTCGAATGCGCGAAGGCGTTGCGCGACATGGGGCTCGACACGCACGTCGTCGAATTCGCGCCGCGGCTGATGGCCGTGCAGGTCGACGACGGCGGCGGCCGGATGCTGCGCGCGAAGATCGAGGCGCTCGGCGTAACCGTGCATACGGGCAAGAACACGCTCGAGATCGTCGACGGCGAAGAGGGCACGCACCGGATGGCGTTCGCCGACGGCTCCCATCTCGACGCCGACATGATCGTGTTTTCGGCCGGCATTCGCGCACGCGACGAGCTGGCGCGTGCGTGCGGCCTGGAAATCGGCCCGCGCGGCGGCGTCGCGATCGACGACGCGTGCCGCACGAGCGACGCCGACATCTACGCGATCGGCGAATGCGCGGCCTGGAACGGCATGGTGTACGGCCTCGTCGCCCCCGGCTACGACATGGCGCGCGTGGTCGCGAAGCAGCTGGGAGGTGGCACGAACGACGCACCTACGTTCGCGGGCGCCGACATGAGCACGAAGCTGAAGCTGATGGGCGTCGACGTCGCGAGCATCGGCGACGCGCACGGCACGACGGCCGGCAGCCGCACCTACCAGTACGCGGACGAGCGCCGCCAGGTCTACAAGAAGCTCGTCGTGTCCGACTGCGGCAAGTTCCTGCACGGCGCGGTGATGGTCGGCGACGCGGCCGAATACGGCACGCTGCTGCAGATGATGCTGAACCGCATCGAGCTGCCCGAGTCGCCGGAATTCCTGATCCTGCCGTCGTCGGACGGCGTCGCGAAGCCGGCGCTCGGCGTCGACGCGCTGCCTGACGGCGCCCAGATCTGCTCGTGCAACAACGTGTCGAAGTCGCAGATCTGCACGGCGGTCGCCGACGGCGCGACGAGCCTCGGCGCACTGAAGTCGTGCACGGGCGCCGGCACGTCGTGCGGCGGCTGCGTACCGCTCGTCACGCAGATCATGAAGGCCGAGATGAAGAAGCAGGGCCTCGCGGTCAACAACCATATCTGCGAGCACTTCCCGTATTCGCGCCAGGAGCTGTTCCACCTGATTCGCGTCGAGCGCATCACGACCTTCGACGCGCTGCTCGCGAAGCACGGCCATGGCCTCGGCTGCGACGTGTGCAAGCCGGCGGTGGCGGGCATCCTCGCGTCGTGCTTCAACGAATTCGTGCTGAAGAAGGAACACGCGGGGCTGCAGGATTCGAACGACTACTACCTCGCGAACATCCAGCGCGACGGCACGTATTCGGTCGTGCCGCGCATGCCGGGCGGCGAGGTCACGCCGGAAGGGCTGATCGCGGTCGGCCAGGTCGCGAAGAAGTACGGGCTCTACACGAAGATCACCGGCGGCCAGCGCGTCGACCTGTTCGGTGCGCGCGTCGAGCAGCTGCCGTCGATCTGGGAGGAACTGATCGCGGCCGGTTTCGAATCGGGCCACGCATACGGCAAGGCGCTGCGCACCGTGAAGTCGTGTGTCGGCTCGACGTGGTGCCGTTACGGCGTCGACGATTCGGTCGGCCTCGCGATCGACCTCGAGAATCGCTACAAGGGGCTGCGCGCGCCGCACAAGATCAAGTTCGGCGTGTCCGGCTGCACGCGCGAGTGCGCGGAAGCGCAGGGCAAGGACGTCGGCATCATCGCGACCGAGAAGGGCTGGAACCTGTACGTGTGCGGCAACGGCGGGATGAAGCCGCGCCACGCGGAACTGCTCGCGTCCGACCTCGACCGCGCGACGCTGGTTCGCTACATCGACCGTTTGCTGATGTTCTACGTGCGCACGGCCGACCGGCTGCAGCGCACGAGCGTATGGCGCGACAACCTCGAAGGCGGCCTCGACTACCTGATCGACGTCGTCGTGCACGACCGGCTCGGGATCGGCGCCGAACTCGAAGCCGACATGCAGCACGTGGTCGACACCTACGAGTGCGAGTGGAAGCGGGCCGTCACCGATCCCGACACGCGCAGGCGCTTCCGTCACTTCGTGAACAGCGATGCGCCGGACTCGACCATCGAATTCGTCGAGACGCGCGGCCAGATCCGGCCCGCGACGCCCGGCGAACGGACGGGCGGCAAGCCCGTTTCGATTCCCGTCGTCGCCGACGGCGTGACGCAAGCCGCAACCGAACCCGCCACCGTTTGACCCTGACCGACACCCGTGTCTTTTCCAAGGAGCCCATCATGAACGATCGTCTGCCGCCGTCCTGGACCCGCGTGTGCGCGCTCGACGACATCGTGCCGAACACCGGCGTGTGTGCGCTCGTCAACGGCGAGCAGGTCGCGGTCTTTCACGTCGCGCATGCCGAGGAAGGCGGCGTGTTCGCGATCGGCAACGTCGATCCCGTGTCGCAGGCGGCCGTGATGTCGCGCGGGCTGATCGGCAGCCTCGGCGAGCGCGTCGTCGTCGCGTCGCCGCTGTACAAGCAGCATTTCGACCTGCGCACCGGCGAATGCCTGGAGGCACCCGAGCAGTCGGTGAGCACGTATCCGTCGCGGGTCGAGGACGGCTTCGTGTGGATCGCGGCCTGACCGCCCCGGAGCGCGCATGACCGCCACCCCCGTCAAGAGCGTGTGCCCGTACTGCGGCGTCGGCTGCGGGATGGTGCTGCACGTCGAGGAAGGCGAAGTCGTCAAGGTGTCCGGCGACGCCGACCATCCGGCCAACTTCGGGCGGCTGTGCACGAAGGGCTCGTCGGCGCACGTCGCGCTGCGCCGCTCGGGGCGGCTCGACCGCGCGTTCGTGCGCCGCGCGCGCGAGGACGACCTCGTGCCGCTGCCGGCGCGCGACGCGATCGCCGACACCGCGCGCCGCCTGCGCGCGGTGCTCGATGCGCACGGGCCGGACGCGCTGTCGTTCTACGTGTCGGGGCAGATGTCGATCGAGGCGCAATACCTCGTCAACAAGCTCGCGAAGGGTTTCGTCGGCACCCACAACATCGAGTCGAACTCGCGCCTCTGCATGGCGAGCGCGAGCACCGGCTACAAGCAGTCGCTCGGCGCGGACGGCCCGCCCGGGTCGTACCAGGACTTCGATCGCGCGAACCTGTTCTTCGTGATCGGCGCGAACATGGCCGACTGCCATCCGATCCTGTTCCTGCGGATGATGGACCGCGTGAAGGCCGGCGCGAAGCTGATCGTCGTCGATCCGCGCCGCACCGGCACCGCCGACAAGGCCGACCTGTTCCTGCAGATCCGGCCGGGCACCGATCTCGCGCTGACCAACGGGCTGCTGCACCTGCTGCATGCGAACGGCCGCACCGACGGCGCGTTCATCGACGCGTACACCGAAGGCTGGGACGCGATGCCCGCGTTCCTCGCCGACTACACGCCCGGGCGCGTGGCCGAAATCACGGGGCTCGCGGAAGCCGACCTGCGCACGGCCGCGCAATGGATCGGCGACGCGCAGGAATGGATGAGCTGCTGGACGATGGGGCTCAACCAGAGCACGCACGGCGTGTGGAACACCAACGCGATCTGCAACCTGCATCTCGCGACGGGCAGGATCTGCCGCGCCGGCAGCGGGCCGTTCTCGCTGACGGGCCAGCCGAACGCGATGGGCGGGCGCGAGATGGGCTACATGGGCCCCGGCCTGCCGGGCCAGCGCTCGGTGGCGTCCGACGACGATCGCCGTTTCGTCGAGCAGCTGTGGCGCGTGCCGGCCGGCACGCTGCGCAAGGAAACCGGCAACGGCACCGTCGACCTGTTCGAGCGGATGGCGGCCGGCGACATCAAGGCATGCTGGATCATCTGCACGAACCCGGTCGCCACGGTGCCGAACCGGCAGAACGTGATCGCCGGATTGCAGGCAGCGGAACTCGTGATTGCGCAGGACGCGTTCCTCGATACCGAGACCAACCGATACGCGGACATCCTGCTGCCCGGCGCGCTGTGGGCCGAGGGCGACGGCGTGATGATCAACTCCGAGCGCAACATGACGCTGATGCGCGCGGCGGTCGCGCCGCCGGGCGACGCGCTGCCCGACTGGCGCATCGTCGCGGAAGTCGCGCGCGCGATGGGGTTCGGCGATGCGTTCGACTATGCGTCGGCGGCCGACGTGTTCGACGAGATCGTCCGCTTCTCGAATCCGGCGACGGGCTACGACCTGCGCGGCGCGAGCCATGCGGCGCTGCGCGACGGGCCCGTGCAGTGGCCGGTCGCGCCGGGCACCGCGCGCGAGCGGCACCCGATCCGCTACCTGAACGACGGCGTGAGCCAGCCGCTGCGCCCGGCCGCCGACGGCGACGACGCGCCGCGCATCGCGTTCCCGACGCCGTCGGGCAAGGCGCGCTTCTTCGCCCGGCCGCACGTCGATCCGGCCGAATTGCCCGACGACACGTTCCCGATCGTGCTGAACACGGGGCGGCTGCAGCATCAGTGGCACACGATGACCAAGACGGGCAAGGTCGCGATGCTGAACAAGCTGAACCCGCGCCCGTTCGTCGAGCTGCATCCGGACGACGCGAGCGCGCTCGGCATTGCCGCGAAGGACAGCGTCGAGATCCGCTCGGCGCGCGGCCGCGCGGTGCTGCCGGCCGTCTTGACCGAGCGCGTGCGGCGCGGCGACTGCTTCGCGCCGATGCACTGGAACGACGTGTACGGCGATGACCTGTGCATCAACGCGGTGACGAACGACGCGATCGATCCCGAATCGCAGCAACCTGAACTGAAATACTGCGCGGTCGCGCTGCGGCGCGTCGAGACCGCTGCGTTCGCGTCCGCCGACGACCGGACGGCGCAACCCGATGCCCGCGCCGACGACGCACGGCCCGCGCCGGCGACGGTGCAGGCGACTGCTTCACAGGAATCCGACATGGCAGACATCGACACTTTCGCGGCCGCGCTCGGCGTTGCCGACTTCGCGCCGCCGCCGTTGACGGACACCGAACGGCTGTATGTGGCCGGGTTCGTCAGCGGGCTGAAGGCAAGCGCCGGCCGGCGCGAGGGCGGCGTGCCGGTGCTGCCGGCCGGCGCGCCGCTCACGCCGCCGGTGCGGTTCTGGCTCGACGGGATGCTCGCGGGGTTGTTCAGCCGCTCGCTGCCGGCGAGCTTGCCGGGCGCCGCGGCCCCCGCGCTGCCGGCCGATGCCGCCGCGTCCGGCGGCGTGCGGATCGTGCGCACGCGGCCGAAGGTCGTGCTGCTGTGGGCGTCGCAGACCGGCAACATCGAATCGTTGACCGAGGATTACGCGACGCAGCTGATGAACGCGGGCTTCGAGATCCGCACCGCGTGCATGTCCGACTATCCGGTGGCGTCGCTCGCCGGTGCGCAATACGTGCTGCTGATGACGAGCACGTTCGGCGACGGCGACGCGCCCGACAACGGCAGCGAATTCTGGGAAGCGCTGCAGGCCGGCAGCGCCGCGCGCCTCGACGGCGTGCACTTCGCGGTGCTCGCGTTCGGCGACCGCAACTACGACCAGTTCTGCGGCCATGGCCGCCGGCTCGACGCGCGGCTCGCGGAACTCGGCGCGGCACGCCTGTGCGCGCGCGTCGATTGCGACGTCGAATTCCAGCGCGATGCCGACCAGTGGCTCGAACGCGTCGTCGCGCGGATCAAGGAGGCCGATGCCGCGCTGCACGCGGTGCCGTCCGGCGGCCTGGGCCCGTCGGGGCTGCTGCCGACGAAGGCGCATCCGGCGCCGTCGAAGCTCGTCGCGAACCTGCGGCTCAACCGTCCGGGCGCGGCGAAGGACACGCGTTACGTGTCGCTGTCGACCGAAGGCGCGAACCTCGAATACGAAACCGGCGACGCGCTCGGCGTGTGGCCGACCAACTGCCCGGAACTGGTCGACGAACTGCTGTCCGTCACCGCGCTGAAGGCCGATGCACCCGTGTCGGTGGCGGGTGTCGGCGACGTGCGCCTCGGCGACGCACTCGCGCGTCATTTCGACATCACGCGCCCGCATCCGGACACGCTCGCGTTCATCGCGTCGCGCAGCGCGAACGGCGCGCTGAAGTCGCTGCTCGGCGACGACCGCAAGGGCGACCTGAAGCAATGGTTGTGGGGGCAACAACTCGCGGACGTGCTGCACGAGTTTCCGGTCGAGCTGTCGGGCAATGAGCTCGTCGGGATGCTGAAGCGCATGCAGCCGCGTCTTTATTCGATCGCGTCGAGCCCGAGCGCGCACCCGGGCGAGATCCACCTGACCGTGTCGGCCGTGCGCTATCACAACGGCCGGCGCGCGCGCAAAGGTGTCGCATCGACGTTCCTTGCCGATCGCGCGGACGACGGCCGCGTGCCCGTGTTCGTGCAGAAATCCGCGCATTTCCGGCCGCCGGTGAACGGCGACGTGCCGATCGTGATGGTCGGCCCGGGCACCGGCGTCGCGCCGTTCCGCGGTTTCCTGCACGAACGGCAGGCGCGCGGCGCGCGCGGGCGCAACTGGTTGTTCTTCGGCGAACAGCATGCGCAGACGGACTTCTACTACGGCGACGAGCTGGGCGCGATGCGCGACAGCGGTTTCCTGACGCGGCTCGATCTCGCGTTCTCGCGCGACCAGGCCGACAAGATCTACGTGCAGGACCGGATGCGCGAGCAGGGCGCCGAGCTGTTCGCGTGGCTGGAGGAAGGCGCGCACTTCTACGTGTGCGGCGACGCCGCGCGGATGGCGAAGGACGTCGATGCCGCGCTGAAGGCCGTCGTCGCCGAGCACGGCGGCATGTCGGACGAAGCCGCGAACGACTACGTCGCGCGGCTCGCGAAGGCGCGCCGCTACATGCGGGACGTGTACTGACCGCGAGCGGTACGGTGCGGCGCGACGCGGCCCGCCGGTTTGCGGGCCCGGCGCCGGGAGACGCGTCGGCCTGCGACGAGCCGCGCCGAGCCGTCCGTCGGGGAGGCCGTCGACGGCGAACGTCGCACGTCGCACGCGACAGGCCGGGCAGCGGGCACGGCGTTCCTGCATGGCATGAACCGCCGGTCGCCGCCGGTTTGCGTTACTGCTGACGCTCCCACGCGCGCGCCTGTTCGGCACGGACGAACGTTTCCGACGACCGCGGCAGCAGGTTGCGGAACGCGCCGCCGTCGCTGTCGATCACGTCGACCATTTTCGCGATCATCTCTTCCGGATCGTGCTGTTCGAGCGGGAACGTCAGCCGCTCGGGCGTTACCGTGTGGACGGCCGGATCGTGCCAGCGCCGCGTCGTTTCCATCATCCGGTCGTTGAAACCCGTGCTGTACGGGCCGGGGTTCACGACCGCGACACGGATTCCGTGCGGCGCCAGCTCCGCGTGCATCGCCTCGGCGATCGATTCGACCGCGTGCTTCGACGCGCAATAGGCGCCCGTGAACGGCCCGGTGATCAGGCCCGCGATCGACGACACGAACACGATCTTGCCGTGCCGGCGCGCGAGCATCCCGCGCGCGATGTGCTGCGTGAGTTCGAGCGGCCCGAACACGTTGACGTCGAACAGGTCGCGGACGATCCCGACCGGCAGGTCGACGAGCGCGCCGGCTTCGCCGACGCCCGCGTTGTTCACGAGCACGTCGACGTCCAGCTCGGCCGCGCGGGCGCGATCGTCGGCCGACGTGACATCGAGCTTGATGGCGCGCAGCGTGGTGCCGCGTTGCGCGGCGGCGTCCGTCAGTGCGTCGATCTCGACGGTGACGCGCACGCCGGCCGTCACGTCGTGGCCGCGTTCGGCGAGCCGCAGCGCCACTTCACGGCCGAAGCCGGTGCCTGCGCCGGTAATGAGGATGCGTTTCCGTGCCATGTTGCTTACCTTGTGGTGGGAAGGGTTGCCTGAAAGCGGTCGCGGCCGTGCCGGGCGATCGCGGTGTCTTCGTCGACGCTGCCGCCCGATACGCCGATGGCGCCGACGCAGCGTCCGCTGCCGTCGACGAGCGGTTCGCCGCCGCCGAACGTGACGAGCCCGCCGTGGCTGTGCTCGATCCCGCGCAGCGGCCCGTCGCCCGACATCGCACCGAGCGCGCCGGTCGATATGCGGAAGCGGACCGCCGTCAGCGCCTTGCGCTGCGCGAGATCGATCGCGCCGAGGAAGCAGTCGTCGGTGCCCGCGAACGCGAGCAGGTTCGCGCCGGCATCGACGATTGCGATGGCGACGCCGGCGACCTGCAGCGACGCGGCATGCGCGAGTGCGGATTCGATCGTACGGCGGGCGGCTGCGAGCGGTAGCGCGGCGGTGAGCGGGTCCATGCGAGGCTCCGGTGGGACGACAGGCCCCAGTGTAGGCAGGTGCGGTATATGGGAGAATCCGCATTCCGCTCGAAAGAGTTTCAAGTTTTTCTAATGATGAGCCGACGCGATCCGATGGCCGGGCTGCACGTGTTCATGACGGTCGCGACGGCCGGCAACTTCACGCGGGCGGCCGCCGCGCTCGGCCTGACGCCGGCTGCCGTCAGCCTCGCGATCGGGCAGCTCGAGGGCGAGCTGAACGTGAAGCTGTTCAATCGCAGCACGCGCGGCGTGAGCCTGACGGAAGCCGGGCAGCACTACTGGCGGCAGACGGAGCCCGCGTACCGGCAGGTCGTGCACGCGCGCGACGCGCTGAGGGATGCGCGCAGCGAGCCGAGCGGCGTGTTGCGCGTCACCGCGCTGCCGCTGGCGCGCACGCTCGTGATCGCGCCGGTGCTGGCCGTATTCCGCGAGCGTTATCCGAAAGTGAGGCTCGAGATCCGCTACGAGAACGAGCTCGTCGACATCGCGAAGGACGGGTTCGATGCGGGGATTCGCCTCGCCGACCGGCTGCAGCCGGGGACGATCGGCGTGCGGATCGCGCCGGCGCTTTCGTGTGCGCTGGTCGCGTCGCCCGGTTATCTGGCGCGGTACGGCACGCCGGCGTCGATCGCGGCGCTCGAACGTCATGCATGTATCCGCTTCAGGTTTTCGGAGAGCGGGCGGCTGCACAAATGGCTGCTGCACGACGGGCGCCGCGATGTCGATCTCGATCCGGAAGGCGTATTCGTGACGAACGATGCCGATGCGGTGATCGACGCGGCGCGTGCCGGTGTCGGGATCGCTTTTGCGTTCATGCGCGAGCGCATCGAACAGGACTTGCGCGACGGCACGCTCGTCGAGGTGTTGCCGGGCGCGTGCCGGACGCTGCCGCCGATGTGGCTGTATTACGTGAATCGCAAGCACGTGCCGGCGAAGCTGCGCGCATTCATCGACGTGCTGCGGGAGCGCGACGGCGCAAGCGCGGCGTAAGCGTTGCGCCGGCTGCCTGCGTCGATTTGCCCGGCAGCGCATGATGGCGGCTCCAGCCACGAAACGATGGAGTCGCGTCATGACGGTATCTCTTCATTTTCCGGTTCGTACTTTGGCCATTGCCGCGGCGCTGGTGGCGGCCGTGACCTGCAGCGCGCCGGCCATCGGCCAGACATCGACCGTACCCGCTGGTTCGGCTGCGGCGACGCCCGACAATGCGGTGCTGCTCACCGTCTTCCTGAAACACGATCAGTCGCGTCCGCTCGCCGAGCTGAACGCGCAATTGGCGAAGCAGGGGTTCTACAAGGCGTTTCCGCCGCCGGGCGTCGAAGTGGTGAGCTGGACCGTGACGATGGGGATCGGGCAGATCGTCGTGCTGCGGTTGCCGGCATCGCGGGTGCGCGAGGTCAATCGGGTGCTCGA
This sequence comes from Burkholderia sp. 22088, assembly GCF_052045915.1. Lineage (NCBI taxonomy): Bacteria > Pseudomonadati > Pseudomonadota > Betaproteobacteria > Burkholderiales > Burkholderiaceae > Burkholderia > Burkholderia sp. 22088. The sequence goes on along the minus strand of NZ_JBQEPY010000018.1, from coordinate 171,608 downwards.
AGATACGGCGTGGGGTGCGTATCGGACGGAGTTCTACCCGACTTACGACTACAAGGCGATCGGGTTGGGGGAGCATGAACGGGCGAAGTGACCGTACGCCGTACGATTCCGTAACGGCGCAAAGCGGGTGCGAGCGCACCGAATCAACCTGTCCCCATTCCTGAAACGCCCCGCGCCATCATGTTTTCGTCCTCGCCTTTCGCGCTCCGCCCGGCAGATTTCTCCCAAATGCATCACAAGTCATTCATCCGATGAAAAATCCCCGCCGGTTCCCGGTATGATGCGCACCTTGCGTTTGTCGAACGCACTATTTTTGATGCGATTTTGATGGGCGAGGCCCCACAAAACCGCACAATCCGAAGCTGAAAGATTCTGTAATATAAATTCCGTATACTCGTAAGTTCTGATCCAGGCGCCGCCTGCCATTTCCTTCGGCCGACCGCCCACGCAGAACAACCAGATACGTCGCCGCCTGGCCGTCTTGCGCCGCGACACGCTATGCACCACCACTGAACATCTATGTCTTCCCGCCACTCTGGTTCGCCCGGCCGCGCCGCGGCGGTGATCGCCCGTGTCCGGGCGCTGATCCGCAACGAGCGTGTGCTGTCGCCGCTGCTCGCGCTCGGCATCGGCCTGCTGCTGATCGTGGTTTTCCAGCACCTGTCGGAATCCGTCGACTACCGGTCGGTGATCCGCGAGTTGCGTCACATGTCCGTCGGCGAGTGGGGCGCATCGCTGGCCGCGACGGCCCTCAGTTATCTCGCGCTCGTCGCCCGCGATGCGGTCGGCCTGCGTTATGTCGCCGCGAAAGTGCCGCGTGTCGCGTTGTGGATCGGCGCGATCGCCGGGTCCGCGCTCGGTAACGCGACCGGCTTCGGCGCACTGACGGGCGGCGCAGTCCGCGCACGCGTGTACGGCGTGTCGGGCGTCACGCCCGCGCAGATCGGCCGGATGACGGTGTTCACGAGCGGCACGCTGGCGCTCGCCATGGTGTTGATGACGGCGGTCGGCATGGTCTGCGTGCCGAAGGCGCTCGCCGCGATGCTGCACGTCGCGCCCGGCGTGCTGACGTGGACCGGCGCCGCGCTGCTCGTGGTGCTGGCCGCGATGGTCGCGATGTGCGGCAGCACGGCGCGCCCGGTCGTCACGCGTTTCAAGTGGCTGTCGTTCGACGTGCCGGCGCGGCGCGATCTCGTCGCGCAGGTCGTCTATGCGATCCTCGACGTCGTCGCCGCGGGCCTGACGCTGTGGGTGCTGCTGCCGGCCGCGCCGGTCGGCTTCCCGACCTTCATCACGGTGTATGCGGCCGCGCTGCTGCTCGGGATGATCGGCCATACGCCGGGCGGGATCGGCGTGTTCGAAGCCGCGATGGTCTTCACGCTCGGTCGCGAAGTGCCCCCGCACGCGATGGTCGCCGCGCTCATCGCGTATCGCGCAATCTATTTCGGCGTGCCGCTCGTGCTGTCGGCCGGCCTGCTGGCCGGTTTCGAGGGCCGCGCGCTGCGCCGCCGGCTCGTCACGCGGCAGGCCGTGCGCGTGTCGCAGCTCGCGCCGGTGTTCCTGAGCCTCGTGACGTTCGCGGTCGGTAGCATGCTGGTGATCTCGAGCGCGACGCCCGCGTTCTGGCACCGGATCGCGATCCTGCGCCACCTCGTGCCGCTGTGGGTGCTCGAAGGCTCGCAGGTGATCTGCAGCGTGCTCGGCGTCGCGCTGCTGTTCGTCGCGCGCGGGCTGCTGCGCCGCCTCGACGGTGCGTGGTGGATGACCTTCGCGCTGACGCTCGCAAGCCTCGCGCTGTCGCTCGCGAAAGGCCTCGCGTTCGTCGAGGCCGGCGTGCTTGGCACGCTGCTGGTGCTGCTGCTCGTCAGCCGCCGCCGTTTCAACCGCCATTCGTCGCTGCTCGCGGAGCGCTTCACGGTGAGCTGGTTCGTGTCGGTGGCGATGGTGCTGATGCTGGCCGTGTGGGTGCTGTTCTTCGCGTTCCGCGACGTGCCGTACACGCGCGAGCTCTGGTCGCATTTCTCGTTCGACGCGCGTGCGCCGCGTGCGCTGCGCGCGACGCTCGCAGCCGGCGTGTTCGTCGCGCTGTTCGCGCTGTGGCAACTGCTGCGCCCGGCGCCCGGCCGTTTCGTGAAGCCCGCGGCGCAGGACTTGTCGGATGCCGAACGGATCATCCGCGCGCAGGAATGCAGCGATGCGGGCCTCGCGCTGATGGGCGACAAGTCGTTCCTGTTCTCCGAATCGCGCCAGGCGTTCCTGATGTACGCGAAGTACGGCCGCACGTGGGCCGCGCTGCACGACCCGGTCGGGCCGCGCGAGGAATGGCCTGCGCTGATCGGCAAGTTCATCGCGCTCGCGCACGCGCACAGCGGTCGTGCGGCGTTCTACCAGGTGCGCGCCAACGCGCTGCCGCTGTATCTCGACGCGGGGCTCACGCTGATGAAGCTCGGCGAGGAAGCGCATATCGCGCTCGACCAGTTCGACCTGAAGGGTTCGAACCGGTCGCACCTGCGCTACGCGCTGCGCCGCGGCGACAAGGATGCGCTGACGGTCGAGGTGATCGCACCGCCCGACGTGCCGGCCACGCTGCCGGCCTTGCGCGACATCTCCGATGGCTGGCTCGACAGCCGCGACGCGCGTGAGAAGAGCTTCTCGGTAGCGGCGTTCCACGACGGCTATCTGGCGACGCAGTCGGTGATGCTCGTGCGGCAGGCCGACAAGCCGATCGCGTTCGTCACGTTCATGACGACCGACCTCAACACCGAGGCGACGGTCGGCGTGATGCGCCACCTGCCGGACGCATCGCCGTACGCGATGGAATATCTGTTTACGCAGCTCGCGCTGCATCTGAAGGAAGCGGGCTTCCGCAAGCTGAGCCTGGGCATCGCGCCGTTCTCGGGGATGGGGGCGGCGAAGATGCCGTCGCCGTGGCACCGGGTCGGCCTGATGGTCTGGCGCTTCGGCGGCCGCTTCTACAACTTCCGCGGCTTGCGCGCATTCAAGAGCAAGTTCGAACCGCACTGGGAGCCGCGTTATCTCGCGGCCTCGGGCTCGGTCGGCGTGTTCGTCACGCTCGCGGACCTGTCATTGCTGGCTGGAGGTCGGCGTTCATGATGTTGAAGAAGGGAATCGCGCGGGCGGCAGCCGCCTGCGCGGGAATGATGCTGGCCGGCGCCGCGTGCGCCACGCAGCCGGCCGCGGTGAAAGCCGAAACCGTATCGGGCGGCCGCTACGGGCCCGTCACCGTGACCAAGCCCGGCGGGCCGCTGCGCGGCTTCGTCGTGCTGTTCTCGCGCGAGGCCGGCTGGAGTGCGGCCGACCAGCAGGCCGCCGATGCGCTCGCGAAAGCCGGTGCGATGACGGTCGGCGTCGATTCGGAGCGTTACGCGACGAATCTCGCCGCGAAGCAGGAGACCTGCCACCACCTCGACGGCGACGCCGAAGCGGTCAGTCACCAGCTCGAACGCCTCGCGCAATCGTCGCGCTATTTCACGCCGATCGTCGCGGGCGTGGGCCAGGGCGGCGCGATCGCGAAGCAGATCCTGTCGATGGCGCCGGAGAACACGATCGCCGGCGTCGTATCGGTCGGTCCGGCGGCCAGGCTCGATCCGCGCTTCAAGCCGTGCCCGCCCGATCCGACGATCGTGCGCCGCGCGATGCCGGGTTTCGTCGAAACGGCGGCCGCGGGCGATTCCGCGAAGCTCGTGTCGCTCGTCACGTCGCACCTGCGGGACACCACCAGCAGCGACGAACTCGACGTGTCGGATCTGCCGCTCGTCGAGCTGCCGGCCAAGGGCGGCAACGGCCAGCTCGCGATCGTGATCTCGGGCGACGGCGGCTGGCGGGATCTCGACAAGACGATCGCCGAGGCGCTGCAGCGCGACGGCGTGTCGGTGGTCGGCATCGACAGCCTGCGCTATTTCTGGAGCGAGAAGCCGCCGGCGCAGGTGAGCCGCGATCTCGCGCGCGTGATGCGCACCTACATGGCGCGCTGGCATGCGAATCGCGTGGCGCTGGTCGGCTACTCGTTCGGTGCCGACGTGATGCCGTTCGCGTACAACCGGCTGCCGGCCGACCTGCGCGACAAGGTCGCCGTGATGTCGCTGCTCGGCTTCGCGCCGGCCGCCGATTTCCAGATCCGCGTGACGGGCTGGCTCGGCATGCCCGCGAGCGACAAGGCGCTGAAGGTCGCGCCGGAAATCGCGAAGGTGCCGCCGCAGCTCGTGCAGTGCTTCTATGGCGCGGAGGAGAAGGACACGATGTGTCCGGCGCTTGTGAACACGGGCGCCGACGTGATCAAGACGCAGGGCGATCACCACTTCGGCCGCGACTACATCGCGCTCGAGAAGAAGATTCTCGGCGCGTTCGGCAAGCCGGTGGCGGCGCGCTGAACGCCGGCGCCCGCTTCGCGGCGGGCGCCGGCCGGACCTTTCCGGTTCTTCGTACGGGCGGCCAGCGTGCCGCCCGTTTCATTTTGCGGCGGGCGTTGCCGCGTTCTGCTGCGGCATCGCCGTTCTCGCATCGTGCTGATAGAAGCCCGGGAACCGGTCGAGCTGCCGCCGCGCGGCCGTGATGTCCGTGCCGTCGCCGAGCACCGCGCTCGAAAACCCGGTGCGCTCCATCAGCAGCAACTGGTCGACCAGCACCTCGCCGGTCGCGCGCAGGTCGCCGGCGAAGCCGTAGCGCTTGCGCAGCAGGTAGGCCTGGCTGTATGCACGGCCATCGGTGAACGACGGAAACTGCAGGTCGATGCGCGCGGCCTGCGCGATTTGCGCGGCAAGCGGCGGCAGTTCCTCGTCGTTGCCGATCGTCAGCGTCGCGGCGTCGTGCCGCTGCGTATCGGCGGCATGTTCGACCGGCGTCAGCAGCCGGATGCGTTCGGTCGGGTGTTCTGGCTTCATGCGGGCTCCACCTGATGGCGCGCGTTGTTCGCCGCGGCCTTGAAGGGTTCCGTGCCGATGCGGCGGACGGTGTCGATGAACCGTTCGCTGCGGCCGTCGCTGTCGATCCGCGCGTCGAGGTACGCGTTGACGATCGCTTCGACGACATCGACGATCTCGTCCGCCGAAAACGACGGGCCGATCACCTTGCCCGGCCGCGCCGGGCCGCTCGCGGTCGAGCCGTCCGAGCCGCCGAGTGTGACCTGGTACCACTCGGCGCCGTCCTTGTCGACGCCGAGGATGCCGAGGTGGCCGCTGTGATGATGGCCGCACGAGTTGATGCAGCCGCTGATGTGCAGGTCGATGTCGCCGACGTCGTGCAGCATGTCGAGATCCTGGAAGCGCTCGGCGATCGCGTCGGCGATCGGGATCGAGCGTGCGTTCGCCAGCGCGCAGAAGTCACCGCCGGGGCACGCGATCATGTCCGTCAGGAGTCCGACGTTCGCGCTGGCAAGCCCGATCGCGCGGGCGTTTTCCCACAGCGGGAACAGGTCGTCGACATGCACCCACGGCAGCACGACGTTCTGCGTGTGCGTGACGCGCGCCTCGCCGGCCGAGAAGCGGTCGGCGAGATCGGCGAGCGCATCGAGCTGGTCCGGCGATGCGTCGCCCGGTGCCTGCAGGCGGCGCTTGAACGACAGCGTGACGATGCGCAGCGCCGGGTCGCGGTGATCGGCGACATTGCGTGCAAGCCAGCGCGCGAAGGCCGGATGGTGTGCCGCCTGGGCCGACACGCGCAGGTTCGCGTCGCGCAGGCTGACCGTGCGCGGCTTGAGGCACGGTGCGACGAACGACGCGGCGACGCGGTCGAACTCGACCTGGGCGATCGTGTGCAGCCCGCCGTCGTGTTCGACGATCTGGCGGAACTCTTCCTCGACGTCGTCGATGTAGCGTTGCCCCTCGGTCTTCACGAGGATCTTGATGCGCGCCTTGTACTTGTTGTCGCGCCGTCCGTAGCGGTTGTACACGCGGACGATCGCCTCGATGTAGTTCATCACGTGCTGCCAGGGCAGGAACGCGCGCAGCAGCGTCGCGATCGTCGGCGTACGGCCCATCCCGCCGCCCACGCTCACGCGAAAGCCGAGTGCGCCCGTATCGTCGCGCACGAGCTTGAGGCCGACGTCGTGCCAGTCGGTCGCGGCACGATCCTCGGCCGCCCCGGTGATCGCGATCTTGAACTTGCGCGGCAGGAACGCGAATTCGGGGTGCAGCGTCGTCCACTGGCGCATCACCTCGGCGAACGGGCGCGGATCGGCGATCTCGTCCGGCGCGACGCCGGCGCGCTCGTCGCACGAAATATTGCGGATGCAGTTGCCGCTCGTCTGGATGCCGTGCATGTCGACGGTCGCGAGCAGGTCCATCACGTCGGCTGCCCTGGCGAGCGGAATCCAGTTGAACTGCACGTTGGTGCGCGTCGTGAAATGCGCGCTGCGGGTCGGCAGGCGCAGCGTGCCGAGCAGGGCCTGCGCGTCGCATGCGGCGCGGTAGGTGGCGTCGTCGGGCACATCGTATTCGCGCGCGATCCGCGCGAGCACGCGCAGCTGCGCGCTGGACAGTTCGCCATAGGGCACGGCCACGCGCAGCATCGGCGCGTGGCGCTGCACGTACCAGCCGTTCTGCAGGCGCAGCGGCCGGAACGCGTCTTCGCTCAGCGTGCCGAGCTGCCAGCGCTCGAGCTGGTCGCGAAACTGGGCGGCGCGGCTGTGCACGAGCGCCCGGTCGAAAACGGTATATCGATACATGACGTGATACGCGAGAGGAGCCACGGCACGATGCGCACGGCTCGGGAGGGCGTTGCGACGGGTGTCAGGCAACCGGAGACAGCGTAGGGAACGCGGGGCGGCGGGACAAGCAGCAGATCGGGACGAAAAGGGCGCAGCAGATGGCCGGCGAGAGGCCGGCGAGATGCCGGTGCAGGCCGGCGCGGGCCGGGCATGCGTGCATGCCCGTGACGGGTGCTTACGCGTCGGCGTCGACGACGAGCGCCGGATCGAGCGCGCGGATGCGCTGGTCGATGAAGTAGCCGCCGCCTTCCTGGTAGCGCAGGAACAGCCGGCCGCACGCGCGGCAGCGGCTCACGGTGCAGCGGTTGTACGGGAAGTGGCGCAGTGCGATCGGCGCGTCGTCCGACGCGTAGCGCGTGCCGGCCGGATGATATTCGGCGTAGGTCGGCTCAGCCTCGCCCGGCGGCGTGAGCGTGGCGACTTCGGTCAGTTGCGCGTCCTGCAGCGACAGCGGCAAGGTCGTCCATCCGGCGAGCGGCGTTTTCGTGCAGGTGCACGGCTGCGTGACGTGCGCTGCTTCGGTGGCCAGTTTCAACAGCGCGTCGTGATCGAGGTAGGGCAGTTGACTCATGGGAAATCATGAAGAGGCGGCGGGATCAGCACTGTAACCCGCGCACGGGTTGCGTGCATGGCGCGTGACGCAGGCGGCGCACCGTGTGCGCTTCAATCGCCCTTGCGGACCGACGGCTGCGCGACCAGCTCGCCGAGCACGCGGATCGCGCGTTCGATGTCGCGGCTCCACGGATGGCCGAAGTTCACGCGCACGCAACGTTCGAAGCCGTGCGCGGCCGAAAACAGCGGCCCCGGCGCGAAACTGATCCCGCGTGCGATCGCCTGGCGATGCAGCTCCATCGCGTCGATCGCGTCGGGAAACGCGAGCCACAGAAAATAGCCGCCTTCGGGCCGCACCCACTCGACGCCGGCCGGCAGCCAGCGGCGCAGCGCGTCGTCCATCCGGTCGAGCTGCGTGTGCAGCGCGCCGCGCAGCTTGCGCAAGTGCCGGTCGTAGCCGCCGTGCTCGAGATAGTTCGCGATGCCGGCCTGCGCGGGAATGCTGGCCGACAGCGTCGTCATCAGCTTGAGCCGCTGCACCTTCTCCGCGAACCGGCCGGCGGCGGCCCAGCCGATCCGGTAGCCGGGCGCGAGCGTCTTCGAGAACGAGCTGCAGTGCATCACGAGTCCGTGCCGATCGAACGCGCGCGCGGGCAGCGGGTAGTCGGGGCCGAAATGCAGCTCGCCGTATACGTCGTCCTCGATCAGCGGCACGTCGCGCGCGGCGAGCAATTCGACGAGCGCACGCTTTTTTTCGGTGGACAGCGTGACCCCGGTCGGATTCTGGAAATTGGTCATGAACCAGCACGCGCGAATGTCGTGCCGGTCGAGCGCGTTCGCGAGCGCATCGAGATCGAGGCCCGTGCGCGGATCGACGGGAATCTCGACCGCGCGCAGGTCGAGCCGTTCGATCGCCTGCAGCGCCGCATAGAAGCCGGGCGCTTCGACGGCCACGACGTCGCCGGGCCGCGTGACGGCCATCAGGCACAGGTTCAGCGCCTCGAGCGCGCCGTTCGTGACGACGATCTCGTCGATGGGCTGCGAGATGCCCGTCGCGAGATAGCGCCGGGCGATCTGCTGGCGCAGCGCCTCGTTGCCGGGCGGCAGGTCGACGACCGTGCTCCACGGGCTGACGAGCCGCGTGGCCTGCGCGAGCGATTTCGCGAGGCGCGGCAACGGAAACAGTTGAGGCGACGGGAATGCGGAGCCGAGCGGCACGATGCCGGGCTGCGTGGCCGCGTCGAGGACGGAGAACACGAGACTGCTGATGTCGACCTTGCGCGTGGCGCCGGCCCGTTTCGCGCGGCGGGTGGGCGACGGGCCCGCCTCCGGCGTCGCGCCCGGCGCGACGTAGTAGCCCGAGCGTTCGCGCGCACGGATCAGCCCCCACTGTTCGAGCAGGTAGTACGCGCGAAACACCGTCGACTGGCTCACGCCGTGCTGCGCGATGATCTGCCGCAGCGACGGCAGCCGCGTGCCGACGGCGAGGTTGCCGTTGCGGATGTCGTCGGCGATCGTATGGGCGAGGGTTTCGTAGCGTTTCATCGGCGAGGGTGGCGCGCGCCGTCGCCGCGCGCGGGCCGGACTGGCGCCGCGCCGGCGGGCGCGGCTCATTGTCCGATGCGCGGCCCGAAAAGGAAAGTGCACGCGTGCCGGCCGCGCGTTCTCGCCGCGTCAGGCCGCGTTCGGCTCCACGTTCCGCCGGTTCGCACCGCCGCGCAGCGGCGGCAGCGGCTCGACCTTGCCGACGATGAACAGGTACGACAGCGCGCCGACCACGCACAACGCACCGGCCACCGCGAGCGGCACGACGAACGAGCCCTTCGTGATCGACAGCATCACGCCCGTGAACGTCGTGATGAAGATCCCCGCGAGATTGCCCGCGAAATTCTGGATGCCGCCGAGCGACGCGACATGCGCCGGCGTCGGCGCGACTTCGCCGACGAGCGTCCATACGTTGGCGCCCGCGAACGACAGGCTGGCATACGCGAGCGCGAACAGCGCAAGGCACGCCCAGACGTTCTCGACAAAGGCCGACAGCGCGATCGACGAAGACAGCAGCATCCCGAGCACGAGGCAGGTCTTGCGCGCGGCGGTCGCGCTCCAGCCGCGGCGGAACAGGCTGTCCGACACGTAGCCGCCGAGCCAGCCGCCCGGAATCGCGAGCAGCGCGGGCAGCATGCCCCACGTGCCGAGCGACGCGAGCGAGAAGCCGCGCGACTGCAGCAGGTAGCTCGGGAACCACGTGATGAAGAAGTAGATCGCGAAGTTCAGGCAGAACAGGCCGATCATCATGCCCCACACGGTGCGATAGCGGAACAGGTCGAGCCACGACACCTTCGGGCCGTCGGTTGCGGCCGCAACGGCCGGTGCGCCGCGCTGCGCGAGCAGGGCATCGACGGCATCGGGCGCGATCGCGCGATAGCGTTCCGGGTCGCGATAGACGAACCACCACGCCAGCGCCCACACGATGCCGATGCCGCCCGTGATCACGAACGACCCGCGCCAGCCGACGATCGAGATCAGCCACGCGACGAGCGGCAGCGACAGCGCGGAGCCGACGCGCGAGCCGCTGTCGAAGATGCTGCTCGCGAGTCCGCGTTCGCTGCGCGGGAACCAGTTGAACGCGACCTTCGCGAACGACGGGATCGCAGCCGCTTCGCCGACGCCGAGCATCAGCCGCACGCCAACCAGTTGCGCAAGGCCGCGCGCGGCGCCCGTCGCGACGGTGAACGCCGACCACCAGCCCACGGCCAGCGCGAGGCTCACGCGCACGCCGACCTTGTCGATGAACCAGCCGGCCGGCAGTTGCAGGAACGCGTAGGTCCAGAAGAACGCGCTCAGCACGAGCCCCATGCCGACCGCGTCGAGGCCGAGCTCGGCGCGGATGCTGGGTGCGGCGATCGCGAGGTTTGCGCGGTCGATGAAGTTGATGACGTTGGCCAGGAAGCACATCAGGATCATGGCCCATCGGATGCGTGGCATGGGGTGTCTCCGCGCGGAATGTCGTGACGGGCGACCGGCGATCCGCTGCGCCGGCCGCCTCGATGGGCGGGTTATTGCGACGCTTGCGGCGCGCGGTCGTACTTCGCCAGCGCTTCCCACAGGCCGTTCAGGTAGACCGCGCCGAGCGCGCGGTCGTAGAGGCCATAACCGGGCTTGCCCGTCTCGCCCCAGATCATCCGGCCGTGGTCGGGGCGCACGTATCCGGTGAAGCCGGTGTCGTGGTACGCCTTCACGATTGCGGCGATGTCAAGCGAGCCGCAGCTCGACAGGTGTGCGGTTTCCTCGAAATCGCCGTTCGCATCGACCTTCACGTTGCGGATGTGCGCGAAATGGATGCGGCCCATCGCGCCGAACTCGCGCACGAGCGCTTCGACATCGTTCTGCGGGCCCGCGCCGAGCGAGCCCGAGCACAGCGTCAGCCCGTTTGCGGGCGTGTCGACGATGCGCACGATCCGCGCGAGATCGTCGCGGTTCTTCACGATGCGCGGCAGCCCGAAGATCGGGCGCGGCGGATCGTCGGGGTGGATCGCCATCTTCACGCCGGCTTCCTCGGCCGCGGGGATGATCGCCTTCAGGAAGTATTCGAGGTTCGCCCACAGCGCGTTTTCGTCGACTTCGCGATAGTCGGCGAGCAGCGCCTGCAGTTGTTCGGGCCGGTAGCTCGAATCCCAGCCGGGTAGCGCGATGCCGTCGTTCGGATCGATCCGGTCGACCGATGCGGTGCTGAACGCGAGGCAGGTCGAGCCGTCGTCGAGCGTCTTCGACAGCTCGGTGCGCGTCCAGTCGAAGACGGGCATGAAGTTGTAGCAGATGACGCGGACACCGGCCGCGCCGAGATGGCGAATCGTCTGACGGTAGTTGTCGATCAGGCGGTCGCGGCCCGGCTTGCCGAGCTTGATGTCCTCGTGCACCGGCACCGATTCGACGACTTCGAACTGCAGGCCGGCGCGTTCGATCGTCGCCTTCAGCGCGTCGATCTTGTGCGCGGGCCAGACTTCGCCCACCGGTTCGTCGTAGATCGCCGACACGATATGCGTGACGCCCGGGATCTGGCGGATGTATTGCAGCGAGACCGGATCGGACTCGCCGTACCAACGGAAAGACATCTTCACTGGAGCGGCTCCTGGCTGGCGGTTGATGCATCGGGCGGACGGGCGGCGGCGTGCCGGCCCGTCTCCGGTGTGCGGATTATGATTGGTATGCCAGTTATGCGGGATAGTGGTTTACCAGTTGTCGGGATCGCAACCGGCGGCATGACGCTTCTCCGCGCACCCTGGCGCGTCGGCCAATACGTCGAACCGGACGCGGGCCGAAATTGGTGTACCATTTTGCCGATCCGGCGTCGCGACGGTGCCGGCCAGCCTGTTGCGAGCCTTTCGATGACCGATCTTTCCAGCCAGCCAGCCAGCCGCGATGCCGATGCCGCGGACCGCTCCTATATCGGCCTCGCGCGGCAGATTCACGCGATGGTGGCTGCCGGTGCGTTCGAGGCCGGCGCGCGGCTGCCGTCCGAGCGCAGCCTGGCCGACCAGTTCGGCGTGAGCCGCACGCAGGTGCGCGAGGCGATCATCGCGCTCGAAGTGCAGGGGATCGTCGAGGTGCGGATCGGTTCGGGCATCTACGTGTCGGCGGCCGATGCCGCGCGGCCGGTGACGTTCGAGGTGCCGCGCGGCCCGGGGCCGATCGAGACGCTGCGCGCGCGCGGGCTGATCGAGGCGGAGGTTGCCGCGCTCGCGGCGACCGAGCGCAAGGATGCCGATCTCGATCGCCTGTTTTTCTCGCTGACGACGATGCGCGAGCAGATGGACGACAAGGCTGCATACGACGCGGCCGATCGCCAGTTCCACCTGCGGATCGCGGAATCGACCGGCAACACGGTGCTGCTGCACATGGTCACCGCGATGTGGGACTGCGCGCGCAGCGATCCGCTGTGGGACAAGATCGAGGAGCACTTTCACTCGACCGCGCTGCGCGAGGCGTCGCAGCAGGATCACCAGCGGATCTTCGCGGCGATCATGGCGCGCGATGCGGGAGGGGCCCGCGACGCGATGCGCGCGCACCTGTCGCGCGTGATCGCGGAGTTCACGCAAGCGTGGCGCTAGCGCGCCGGCAGCAGGCGAGCGGTGCGACAGGCCCGCTGCCGCGGGCCGCGTTTCAGGCCGCCGCTACCACCATCAAAGCCCTTCGAACAACGCGACATGCTCGTCATACGCGCGCTGCTGCCGTGCGTACGCATCGTCGAGATGCTCGTGTAGTGCGCGCTCGGCCGCATCGGCGTCGTGCCGCTCGAGCGCGTCGAGCACTTTCTGATGCTGCGCAAGCGTGACCTCGCCGACGATCGGATCGCGCACGGTCACGTGCCGCACACGGTCGATCGGCGCGCGCACGATCTCGACGAGCTGCTGCACGCGCGGTAGCCGGGCGGCCGCGCTGACGGTTGCATGAAACGCGTTGTCGCACGCGATCGCCGCGACCGCGTTGCCGCGTTCGATCGCGCGCCGGTGCGCATCCTGGATGTCGTGGAGCTGTTCGAGCTCGCGCGCGCTGATGACTTCGGCCGCGCGGCGGATCGCGGCCGTTTCCAGCACCTTGCGGATCAGCGCGCTCTCGACGAACTGCTCGCGCTTCACGGGCGCGACGAAGGTGCCCGATTGCGCGGCGATCAGCACGAGCTCCTCGCGTGCAAGCTGCAGCAGCGCCTCGCGCACGGGCGTGCGCGACACGCCGAGCGCCTCCGCGATCGCGCGCTCGTAGATCACGTCGTTCGGAAGCAGCGTCATCGTCACGATCGCGTCGCGCAACAGCGCGTGAATCTGCACGGACAGGGCCTGCGAGCGGTCCAGCGTGAATTCGGCTGGGATCAGGCGGGCGATGAAGGTGTCCTGGGTGGTGCGTTCTGACTTCATGAATGGGCTAGAGGGTGGCAGGCGACCGGCGTCCTCGGTGGGTGCCGGTCGATCAGTATATTAGTGCGCATACCGATTTCGGCGGATCGGTGGCGGATTCTCGATCGATCGATTCCGGGGTTTACCCCCGTATCGGCACCGGAAGGTATCTCTATAATCGCCAACTAATATATTAGTTGGCCAACGCTTCGAAGAAAGCGTGACCGGCGACCCATTCCCACTGGAGACACGTATGCACCTCGAAGACTCAGCCGGACCCCGCCCGACGGCCCATGCCTCGACCGCCGCGCCGACGGCCGTGCGCTGGCGGATTTTCTGGCTGCTGTTGTTGCTGTCGTCGATCAACTACATCGACCGCGCGTCGCTGTCCGTCGCGCTGCCGATCATCTCGACCGAATTCAGCCTGTCGCCCGCGATGGAAGGCGTGCTGCTCAGCGCGTTCTTCTGGACGTACGCGCTGATGCAGATCCCGAGCGGGCTGCTGGTCGACCGCTTCAAGGCGCGCACCATCGTCGGCCTCGCGACGATCGGCTGGGGCGCATGTCAGGCCGTCGCGGCCGCGTGCTTCAGTTGGGTGCCGCTGCTGCTGACGCGGCTCGGACTCGGCATCGCCGAATCGCCGATCATGCCGGCCGGCGCGAAGCTCGCGGGTACGTGGCTCACGCCGGCCGAGCGCGGCCGCGGCGCCGCGCTGCTCGACGGCGGCGCGCCGCTCGGCTCGGCGTGCGGTGCGATCATCATCACCGCGCTGATCGCGGGCCTCGGCTCGTGGCGGCTCGCGTTCGTCGTCGCGGGCGCGGGCACGATCGTCGTCGGCATCTTCGCGTGGTGGTACATCCGCAACCATCCGTCCGAGCATGCCGGCGTGAACGCGGCCGAGCTCGAGCACGTGACCGCGCATGCGGCCGCGGCCCGCGCGGGCGAGCCGAAGGGCAGCGTGCCGTTTCGCGAACTGCTGCGCGACCGTTCCGTGCTGTTCATGTTCGCGAGCTGGGCCTGCTACAACAGCGTGTTCTACGGGCTGATGACGTGGATGCCCAGCTACCTGCACAAGGCGCACGGCTTCGACCTCAAGCAGATGGGCGGCGCGACCTTCATCATCTTCATGTGCGGCTTCGTCGGCGAGCTGTTCGGCGGCTGGCTCGCCGACAAGTGGCGTGCGGCCGGCGGCGCGCCGAACCGCGTGATGCGCGCGATGTTCTCGGTCGCGGGCCTCGCGTCCGCCGCGGCGATCCTCGCGGTGAGCTTCGCGACGGGGCTCGTCAGCGTCGTCGTGCTGCTGTCGGTCGCGTTGTTCTTCATCCGCTGGTGCGGGATGTTCTGGGGCGTGCCGGCGGCGCTCGGCGGCCAGTCCCGGGCGGGCCTGCTCGCGGGCGCGATGAACTTCGGCGGCAACATCGTCGGCGTCATCGTGCCGATCCTGATCGGCCTCATCGTGCAGTTCACCGGCACCTATTTCCTTGCGCTGATGTTCTTCGTCGTCGCGGCATTCGGCCTGGCCGTCTGCGCGAGCCTCATCGATTACCGCGACCGGGGCCTCGACTGAAGCCCGTCGCCCGATTCAACCGGAACCGAACCATGTCGTCACTTCCCACCGAAACCCGGCAGCCGCCGGCCGCGTCGCGCACGCGCGCGATCCGGCTCGATCCCGCCGACGATGTCGTCATCGCCGTCGAGCAGCTCGTCAGCGGCACGCGCCTCGACGACGAAGGCGTGAGCGTCGCGGGGCTGATCCCGCCCGGTCACAAGATTGCGACGCGCGCGATCGACGCCGGCGCGCCCGTGCGCCGCTACGGCCAGATCATCGGCTTCGCGAGTCAGCCGATCCGGCCCGGCCAGCACGTCCACACGCACAACCTCGACATGGGCGAGTTCGCGCGCGATTACGCGTTCGGCGAAGGCACCCGCGATACCGCGTTCGTGCCCGAGGCGCAGCGCGCGACGTTCGACGGCATCGTGCGCGCCGACGGCCGGGTCGCGACGCGCAACTACATCGGCATCCTGACGTCGGTGAACTGCTCGGCGACGGTCGCGCGCGCTGTCGCCGATCATTTCCGCCGCGACATCCACCCCGACGCGCTCGCCGCGTATCCGAACGTCGACGGCGTGGTGGCGCTGACGCACGGCGTCGGCTGCGCGGTCGACCCCGACGGCGACGCCCTCGCGATCCTGCAGCGCACGCTCGGCGGCTATGCGTGCCATCCGAATTTCGCGGCCGTGCTGGTGATCGGGCTCGGTTGCGAAACCAACCAGATTCCGCGCCTGCTCGAAACCCAGGGGCTGACGGAGCACGCGCGGCTGCGCACGTTCACGATCCAGGACAGCGGCGGCACGCGCAAGACGATCGAGAAGGGCATCGCGCTCGTCGAGTCGATGCTGGCCGCCGCGAACGACGTGCGGCGCGAGCCCGTCGATGCGAGCCACCTGACGGTCGGCCTGCAATGCGGCGGCTCCGACGGCTATTCGGGCATCACCGCGAACCCCGTGCTCGGCGCGGCGGTCGACCTGCTGGTGAAGCACGGCGGCACCGCGATCCTGTCCGAAACGCCGGAGATCTACGGCGCCGAGCATTTGCTCACGCGCCGCGCGGAGTCGCGCGACGTCGGCGAGAAGCTGGTCGCGCGGATCCGCTGGTGGGAGGACTATTGCGCGCGCCATCACGCGGCGATGAACAACAACCCGTCGGCCGGCAACAAGGCGGGCGGTCTCACGACCGTGCTGGAGAAATCGCTCGGCGGCATCGCGAAGGCCGGCAGCACGAATCTCGTCGACGTCTACGAATACGCGATGCCCGTTCGCGCGAAAGGGCTCGTGTTCATGGATACGCCAGGCTACGACCCGATCTCCGCGACCGGGCAGGTCGCGGGCGGTGCGAACCTGATCTGCTTCACGACGGGGCGCGGCTCCGCATACGGCTGCGCGCCGACGCCGTCGCTGAAGCTCGCGACCAACAGCGCGCTGTGGCGGCGGCAGGCCGACGACATCGACCTGAACTGCGGCGATGTGCTCGACGGCGGCGCGCGCATCGACGCGCTCGGCGCGACGCTGTTCCGGATGATGCTCGACGCGGCGTCCGGCCACGCGACGCGCAGCGAGCTGCACGGCTACGGGCAGAACGAATTCGTGCCGTGGCAGATCGGCGCGATCACCTGATTTGAATCCTCTGCGGCAAGGAGTGCCACTGATGCAACCGAACATTTCATCCGCGCGCTTTCGTGGCGTGTTTCCCGTCGTGCCGACGATCTTCACCGACGACGGCCGTCTCGACCTCGACGGACAACGCCGCTGCGTCGACTTCATGATCGATGCGGGATCGAACGGCCTGTGCGTGCTCGCGAATTTCTCCGAGCAGTTCTCGCTCGCCGACGACGAGCGCGATGCGGTGATGCACTGTGTGCTCGAGCACGTCGCCGGCCGCGTGCCGGTGATCGTCACCACATCGCATTTCGGCACGACCGTGTGCGCGCAGCGCAGCCGCCGCGCGCAGGACGCGGGCGCCGCGATGGTGATGGTGATGCCGCCGTATCACGGTGCGACGTTTCGCGCGGGCGAGGCGGCGATCGTCGAGTTCTTCCGCAGCGTCTCCGATGCGATCGACATCCCGATCATGATCCAGGACGCGCCGGCGAGCGGCACGCACCTGCCTGCCGCGCTGCTCGCGCGGATGGCGATCGAGATTCCGAACGTGTCGTACTTCAAGATCGAGGTGCCGCAGGCGGCCGCGAAGCTGCGCGAGCTGATCGCGCTCGGCGGCGACGCGATCGTCGGGCCGTGGGACGGCGAGGAGGCGATCACGCTGATGGCCGATCTCGAAGCAGGCGCGACGGGGGCCATGACGGGCGGCGCGTATCCGGACGGGATCCGCCGGATCGTCGACGCATGGGCGGCCGGCCGTGCGGACGAAGCCGAGCGCGAGTACGGGCGCTGGCTGCCGCTCATCAATCACGAGAACCGCCAAGGCGGCATCGCGACCGCGAAGGTGCTGATGAAGGCGGGCGGCGTGATCGCGTCGGACGCCGTGCGTCATCCGCTGCCGTCGATGCATCCCGACACGCGCGCGAGCCTGCTGCGGATCGCCCGCTCGCTCGATCCGCTTGTGCTGCGCTGGGGCCGCTGAGCGCTGCGCGCGACGGCACGGTTCAACGATGTTCAACGAGGACGATTTATGCAGATTTCTGGCGCTTCCCTGATCGGTCGACGCAGCGCGGCCGGCGCCGCGGGATTCCAGGCGATCGACCCGGCGACCGGCGCGGTACTTGCCCCCGTGTTCGGCCGCGCATCGGCGCAGGACGTCGACGCAGCCTGCGTGCTGGCCGCACAGGCATTCGACGCGTATTCGCATACGTCGCTGCACGCGCGCGCGGCGTTTCTCGACACGATCGCCGAGAGGCTGCTCGCGCTCGGGGATTCACTGGTCGAGCGCTGCGTCGCGGAAAGCGGTCTGCCGCGCGCGCGCATCGAAGGCGAGCGCGCCCGCACCGTCGCGCAGCTTCGGATGTTCGCGCAGGTCGTGCGGGCGGGCGACTTTGTCGGCGTGCGCATCGATCCCGCGCAGCCGGCGCGTCAGCCGCTGCCGCGCGTCGACCTGCGCGTACAGCACGTCGCGCTGGGCCCCGTCGCCGTGTTCGGTGCGAGCAATTTCCCGCTGGCATTCTCGGTCGCGGGCGGCGACACGGCGTCGGCGCTGGCGGCCGGCTGCCCGGTGATCGTGAAGGCGCATCCCGCGCATCCGGGCACGTCGGCGCTCGTCGGTCGCGCGATTCAGCAAGCCGTGGAGGCATGTGCGATGCCGGATGGCACGTTCTCGCTGCTGTTCGACGACGGTTACGAGGTGGGTGCCGCGCTCGTGCGCGATCCACGCATCCAGGCGGTGGGCTTTACGGGCTCGCGCGGCGGCGGCGTCGCGCTGATGGCGCTCGCGGCTGCGCGACCGCAGCCGATACCCGTCTACGCGGAGATGAGCAGCGTGAATCCCGTGCTGCTGTTTGCGCATGCGCTCGACGCGCGCGCGGAGGCGATCGGCCGCGCATTTGCGGCGGCGCTGACGCTCGGCGTCGGTCAGTTCTGCACGAATCCGGGCCTGATTCTCGGCGTCGACGGCCCCGCGCTGCGGCGCTTCGAGGCCGCTGCCGCCGCCACGCTGGCCGATCTGCCCGCGGCTGCGATGCTTACGCCCGGCATTCACCGCGCGTACGACGAGGCGGTCGTGCGCCTTGGTGCGCAGGCCGGTGTCGAATTGCTTGCGCGCGGCGCGGCGGCCGATGACGGGATCCGTCATGCGGGCCGCGCGGCGCTGTTCGCGACGCAGGCCGACCGGTTCGCGCATCAGCCCGGGTTGCACGACGAAGTGTTCGGCCCCGCATCGCTCGTCGTGCGCTGCCCGGATCTCGACACGATGCATGCGCTCGTCGAGCGGCTCGACGGGCAGCTCACGACAGCGCTGCATGTCGACGACGGCGATCACGACGCGGCGCGTGCATTCATGCCGCTGCTCGAACGGCGCGCGGGGCGCATTCTCGTGAACGGCTTCGGCACGGGTGTCGAGGTCGCGCATGCGATGGTGCACGGCGGTCCGTATCCGGCGACGTCGGACGGCCGCTCGACATCGGTGGGCAGCCTCGCGATCGGCCGCTTCCTGCGCCCGGTCTGCTATCAGGACGTGCCCGATGCGCTGCTGCCCGATGCGCTGCGCGATGCGAATCCGCTGGGCGTGCCGCGCGCCATCGACGGACATCGCGATGCGCAAGCGTGACGGGCCGGTTCCCGAACCGGTGAAGCGACGACGGCGCGCTTTCGACTGATCATTGGCCGCTCGCCCGACGGCGTTTCATGCGTGTGCGGCGATGTGCCGGCGAAGCGGCGCCGTCGTCGCCGCGCACGCGCTGCGTGCGGCTTCTGCCGATTGCGCGGCGATGCGTTTTATGGTCTCGTTGCGGGATATCGCATCGACTCGAAAAAGGACGTCGAATGCAGCCGGGCGATTCACACGGGGTCCGATTAGTCAGGGGAATCGGCGCACGTACGCGCGCCCGCGGCGCCGTGCGCAGGCTGCTCATCATATTGACACTGGGCTTGCTCGCGCCCGGCCTGCCGGCTTTCGCCGACTCTCCCGAAACCGTCAACGACAACGTGCTGCGCGTGCTGGCCTGGCCCGGTTATGCGGACCGCGACGTCGTCAGCGCGTTCGAGTCGCAATTTCACGTACGCGTCGAAGTGACGTTCGTCGACTCCGACGAAGCGTTGTGGACCCGGATGCACAGCGCGGCGCCGCCGCCGTACGACGTGCTGGCCGCAAACACGGCCGAGATCCAGCGCTACGCGCACGAACGTCTGCTCGCGCCGATCGACCTGTCGCGCATCCCGAACCGGCGGCGGCAGTTGCCGAACTTCCAGCAGCTCGCGACGATCGACGGGCTCGTCGAAGAGGGGGCTGCCCATGCGATCCCGTTTACGTATTCGTCGATGGGGCTGATCTACGACCGCAGGCAGGTTTCCGCCGCACCGCGCTCGATGCGGGAGCTGTGGAATCCGCGCTACCGCGGCAAGGTGCTCGACTTCAACAGCGCGCAGCACAATTTTTCGTTCACGGCGCTGGCGCTCGGCTATCCCGATCCGTTCCGCCTGTCGCCCGCGCAGACGCTCGCCGTTGCGCACAAGCTGATCGACCTGCGCCGCAACCTGCTGACGTACTACACGCTTCCTGAAGAGGCGACCGCGCTGTTCGTCGAGCATCGCGCGGCGCTGATGTTCGGCAATTACGGCACGCAGCAGGTGGAACTGCTGCGGCGCGCCGGCGCGGACGTCGGCTACGTGATCCCGGACGAAGGCGCGCTCGCGTGGCTCGACTGCTGGGCCGTCACGCGCGGCGCGCAGCATCCCGAGCTCGCGTTCGCATGGATCAACTACATGCTGGAACCGGCGATCGGCGCGCTGCTGACCGAACGCCAGGGCCTCGCGAACACGCTCGCGCCGCCGCCGGGCCTCGACACCGCGCACCAGCATCTCGTCTGGCTCCAGCCCGTCGAGGACATCGCGCGGCGCGAATCGCTGTGGAGCCGCATCGTGTCGGGCGACCGTCCGGAGCGGTTCGGAAAATGATCCGGCTCGGGCTCACATCGAAACTGTCGGTGCTGTTCGCATGCATCGGCGTGATCGCGTCCGGCACGACCGGCTATTACGCATATCGCGCGAACCGCGCGATGCTCGTGCAGGAGGCACAGCACAGCCTGCTGATGTCGACGCAACTGCTCGGGCAACGCTTCACCACCGCGCTGTCCGACGTCGCGGACGATGCGCTCGTGCTCGCGCAGATGCCGTCGTGCGCGCTGGTCTCGGGCGGCGACAACCGGGAAGGCGCGTCACGCGCGCGGCTCGAGCTCGAGCAGGTGTTCTACAGCTTCATGAGAAATCACCCGGAATACCTGCAGGTTCGCCTGATCGCGCGCGGGGATTTCGGGATCGAACGCATTCGCGTCGATCGCGATGCGCACGGCATCGTCGTGCTGCCGGACAGCGCGTTCCAGGAGAAAGGACAGTTTTCCTACGTATTCGATACGCTCGCGACGGCACCGGGTCATATCTACCTGTCGCCGATCGTGATCAACCACGAGACGGGAACGCATGCGGCCGAGGGGCTGCCGATCCTGCGCGTGGGCACGCCGGTCGTCGACGCGTCGGGCCAGACGGTCGGCGCACTCGTCGTCGATGTCGAACTGTCGCGCGTGTTCGACCGGCTCGAGCGCGATCTGCCGGAAGACTACGCGGTGTATCTCGCGAACGAGTGGGGCGATTTCCTCGTGCACCCCGATCCGTCGCAGACGTTCGGCTTCGATCGCGGGCGGCGCGTGCTGATGCAGGACCGCTTCGCCGTCACGCGCGCGCTGTTCGACAGCGCCCGCACGAACGTTACCCTCAACGGCCTGACCGATCCCGCCGATGCGCCGGGGCAGATGTTCGCGTTCGCGCGTACGCCGTTCGGGCACGACGAGGGCAACCGCTTCGTCGTGCTCGGGATGGGGCGCCCGCTGGCCGACGTGCTGGCGCCGGCCGGCGTGCTCGGCGAACGGATCATCCGGATGGTGCTCGTGTCGAGCCTGATGGCGGTCATCCTCGCGATCCTGTTCGCGCGTGCGATCACGCGGCCGCTGCAGACGCTCGCGCGCGCGGCGACGCACGTGTTCGACGATCCGGCCGCCGAGCAGTTGCCGGTCGGGCGCGCCGACGAGATCGGCGTGCTCGCGCGCTGTTTCGACAGCATGCGCGTCGAGATCCGCACGCAGGTCGCGATGCTGCGCGCGAAGCAACTGGAGCTCACGCACCTCGCCGGCCACGATGCGCTGACCGCGCTGCCGAACCGCCTGCTGTTCATGGAGCAGCTCGATGCCGCGATCCGGCGTGCGGCCGCGATGCATGAGGGGCTGGCCGTGATGTTCGTCGATCTCGACCGCTTCAAGCAGATCAACGACCAGCACGGACACTCGGCCGGCGACCGCGCGCTCGTCGCGGTCGCCAAGCGGTTGAGCCTCGTGCTGCGCGGCGGCGACATGGTCGCGCGGCTCGGCGGCGACGAATTCATCGTGCTGATTGCGGACGTGCGCTCACCGGCGGTGATCGGCGACGTCGCGTCGCGCATCCAGCTCGTGATGGCTGAAGAACTGGAGTTCGGCGACCGGCGCATGGCCGTCGGCGCGAGCATCGGCGTCAGCGAGTTTCCGGCCGACGGCGCGTCCGCCGAGGAACTGCTCGTCAAGGCCGACGCGGCGATGTACGCGGCGAAGGCGTCTGCGCAATGCGCATACGTGCGCTACCAGGAACTGGTCGGCAGCGGGAGTGCCGCCGGCGGCGGCGCGGACGAAGCGGCCGGCCGCGTCGCATCGGGCGAAAGCCGGTGACGGCCGGCCGCACGATACGTGCGATGCAAACGTAACGAGCCCGTCGCGGGACGGGCTCGTTGATGGTGCAGGCTGCGCGCGAAGGCGCGCGGCGGCAGGCTTAGTGGCCGAAGTAGACCGAGTCGCGCGGGTTCTGCACCTTGACGACCGGTGCGCCACCCTGGACGGTCGCGGCCGGTTGCGCACCGTAGCCGCTGTTGTCGGCGCCGCGCACGCGGGCTTGCGCGGCTTCGATGTCGGCCGGGTAGTGCGGGCTCGCCTGGCTCGGCTTGTAGCCGGCTTGTTCGAGCTGAACCAGTTCGTTCTTCACTTGCGCGCGGGTCACGGTGCTTTGGGCGAATGCGCCGAACGAAGCGGACAGGGCGACAGCGGCAACGACTGCGGAAACGAGCGATTTCATGATGACCTCCGATGTTTATTGGCTTTCCGCGTTCGACACCATGTCGTAAGCGGTTGATTACATCGTAGGCGCCGGTCGACCTAGGGTAAACGTGAGTTTTGGTGAAAGATCGTTGTCGCTGGAGTAATAATTCCGAGATATGCGCGTTCCGTCCCTATTCGATGTTGCCGGATTTGCAAGGGAGCGGAGCGAATGCGCGCGACGCGGATGGCGTACACGGACGGGTGCCCGACGGCGAATGCGCGGGTGGAGAGGCGGCCGACGGGTTGCGTTGCCGACGGGTCAGACGTCGTCGTCGATTTCCTTGCGTTCCCGGCGTTCCTCGTTGCCGCGCCGCGCGCGCAGGCGCTGGCGCGACAGCACGGCGATCACCTGCTGGGTCGGCGCGCCGGACGGCAGTTCGTTGCGGATGCGATCGGGCACCATGGGCAGGCCCGCGCGCTGCCGGCGCAGCGCCTTGGCGATTGCCCGGCGGCATTCGTCACCGTGGCAATCCCATTCATCGCGGATTCTCTGGCAATAACGGCATTGTTCCATCCGGACAGTCTAACGCGTCTTCGGGAACGGGGCTGGACGCACCGGCTTGAGTGGATCAGGCGCCGGGTGCGGCATCGGCGAGCGCGTTTGCATGCGACTGGAAGCGGCGATGTTCTTCCGGCGGCACGAGCGAGCCGCCCGTCGCCCAGATGACGTGCGTCGCCCGGCGCAGGTCGATCGCGTGGCGATGCACGTAGTCCTTTCCGGCCGGGGAGTGCGTCAGCCAGCCGGGGCCGCCGACGGCAGCGGCGGCCGACGGCTCGAGTTCCACGCCCGTCGCGCGCCGGACCGCGAGCAACTGCGCGTAAAGCTGCGCGTCGCTGACGGTGAAGACGCCCGACAGCTGGGACGCCATCAGCGGGCTGACGAGGTGCGACGCCTGCGCGACTGCCAGGCCATCGGCCTCGGTCCGGTTGTCGAGCCCCGCGTCGTAGACGGATACAGGCTTCCCGGGGCCGGCGGCCAGCTGGACCAGCATGCACGGCGAAGCGACGGGTTCCGCGAAAAAGCAATGCACGTGCTCGCCGAACAGCGCCTTGAGACCATAGGCGATGCCGCCCGGCGCGCCGCCGACGCCGCACGGGATATGGACGAAGAGCGGATGCGCCGCATCCACGCTGCGGCCCGCCCCGGCGAGCTGCGCGGCGAGATGCCGGGCACCGGCCGCGTAGCCGAGGAACAGCATCAGCGAGCCTTCGTCGTCGACGAAGTGGCTGCGCGGCTGATGGCGTGCCTGCGAGCGTCCCGCCGCGACGGCTTGCGCGTAGTCGCCGTCATGTTCGATCACGCGAACGCCGCGTGCTCTCAGGCGCGCCTTCTTCCACGGCTTCGCGTCGGTCGACATGTGAACGACCGACTCGAACCCTAGCGCGGCGGCCATCACGCCGATGCTCAGGCCGAGATTGCCGGTGCTGCCCACGATGACGGTATGCGCGGCAAACAGTTCGCGTGCGGCGGTCGAGGCCAGGAGCCGACGGTCGCCCGCGGGTTCGAGCAGGCCGTGTTCGATCGCGATCGACTCCGCGAGCGCGAGCACTTCGTGAAAGCCGCCGCGCGCCTTGATCGAGCCGGCGACCGGCAGTGCGTCGTCGCGCTTGATGAACCACGCGCCGTGTTCGTCTGCCGGGAGCGACAAGCTGCGCTGCAGGCTGTCTGCCGGCATCAGCGGCGATTCGATTTTTCCTGCGCTCGCCGCGAGTTCGGGAAACAGCTCGGCCATCAGCGGTTCGCAGCGCGCCAGCCGCGCTTCGGCCATCGCAATGGCGTCAATCGTCGGTGCGTCGTGCGGCAGCGGGCTGCCGGCGTGGGGGTTCAGCCACAGCAGCGGGTGGCGCGATTGCAGCTTGGCTAATAGATCGGAAGGCTGGAGCGTGAAGGTCATGGATCGGTCTTGCGTCGGATGAACGGTGAATCAGGCTTGAATGCTACGATTCGAACCGGTTGCGCAAAAGCGCCGATTTCTAATGAATGCATTAGCCTGGCTTATAACGATGCGACTCGACGGTTCGATCCTTGGTGCGTTGCTGTGCTTTGAAACGGCCGGCCGGTTGCTGAGCTTCACGAAGACGGCACAGGCGTTCAACCTGACGCAAAGCGCCGTGAGCCAGCAGATCCGGAACCTGGAGGACCGGCTGGGTTACCCGCTGTTCGTGCGTCAGGCGCGCGGGCTGAAGTTGACCGAGAAGGGCGCGACCCTGCTCGGAACGATGTCGAGCGCGTTCGGCGACATCCATCGCACGCTTCAGGCGCTCGGCATGCCGGACGCGCCGCTGCAGGTGAGCTGTCTGCCGTCGCTCGCGCTGCAATGGCTGATGCCGCGCCTGTCCGAATTTCATCGGCTGCAACCGGACGTGCCGGTTCGCGTGAAGGCCGAGTTTCAGGTGCTGGATCGTCAGGCCATGGAGACCGACGACATCGACGTGGCGGTGCGCTACGACCCGGTGCAATACGGGCGGCTGCATGCCGAGGCCATCCTCGACGAAATCCTGTTTCCGGTCGCCACGCCCGCGTATCTGGCGCAGCATCCGTCCTTTGCCGGCGGGGAGTCGCTGGACGGCGTCGTCCTGCTGCACGACGCGGCTCCGTGGGGCGGCGCACCCGAGTTCGTGGAGTGGCGCACGTGGCTGGAGGCAGTTCGTCCCGCGTGGATGGCGCATCTTGACGGCCCGCAGTTCAATTTCTCCAGCCTGGCAATCACGGCCGCGCTGAACCATCAGGGCGTCGCGATGGGGCGCGCCGCCCTGGTACATGACGAGATCGCGAGCGGACGGCTCGTGGATGTTTTCGGCAGGCACGTGCGTGCGCCGGCGCGCTACATGCTGTTGTCACGCAATCCCGACGATCCGCGCACCACGGTTTTTTCGGACTGGCTCAAGGCCGAGTGCGCACGCTTCGATGCGGCTCGGTCACGCTTGCTTTCGAACGGAAGCCGGCACGGGTAGCCGACGCTGCCGGATGGCCGGGTCGGAGTGCGAAGGAGTTGAGAAATGAGCGCCGCCGCACACTACGATTTCCCGTCCGTTTCCATACGGAATGCTTGCGCACGGACGCGGCTGGCGAGCGTTACTTGAGTTGCCAGATACCCCAGACGGCGATCAACAGGCCAAGGCCGAATCCGCAGCCGAGCAACACGTAGGTTTCCATTGCAGGTCTCTGAAAGCGTGGCAGCGCCGATGCGGACATCGGCGCGCGAGCAGGACAGTCGGTGACGTATCGTTCGCATCGTCGGGCGCGGCGATACGCCGGGTCCGCGAATACTACGCTCGGCAGCTTTCAGAACGCATGCGGGATCGATTGCAATCCGCCGCCCGTCAGTGCGTGCCCGCGCGCGTGTTGTCCACCTGGGTAACGTGCGATCCGCCGTGCCGGAACACGCCCGATTTCCAGATCATCTGCGATGCCGCGACGAGCACGAAGAGCAGCACGACCATCCTGAAGCTGCGGGGCGACATCTTGTCCCGTAGCGGGCGAACGAGCCACATGCCGGCAATGGCCGGCAGGCTGGCCGCCGCCGAGATCGCGAGGTCGGCGGCGCTCGCGTGCGCGGCGCCGCTGAACGTCGTGAGCAGCGTGACGATCGACACCACGAGGATGATCGCGATCTGCTTCGTGAAGACGCGCCCGGTCGCGCCGGACGAAATCAGGTAGGTGGCGAGCAGCGGGCCGGGAACCGACGCGATGCTTTCCATCAGCGCGGCGCCGAAGCCGAGTGCGAAGCCGACGGGTTTCTGCCAAGCGGGAGGCAG
Source organism: Burkholderia sp. 22088 (assembly GCF_052045915.1). Classification (NCBI taxonomy): domain Bacteria; kingdom Pseudomonadati; phylum Pseudomonadota; class Betaproteobacteria; order Burkholderiales; family Burkholderiaceae; genus Burkholderia; species Burkholderia sp. 22088. The sequence continues at coordinate 145,347 of NZ_JBQEPY010000018.1, read as the reverse complement.
GTTGAGCTTCGGCGCGGCGAGCATCAGCGTCGCGGCGACGATCAGCAGCGCGCCGGACGCCGCCTGCGCATGACCCGGATTGAGCGAGAGCAGGATCGCGACACCGACGATGTTGCCGATCACGGTGCCCGCGATCGGTGCGGCGATCTTGCGTGCGGTCGCCAGCACCTGGCCGCCTTCCAGCGCCTGCGGAATGTTGCCGAGGATGATCGGCATCGACAGCAGCAGCACCGCATGCCGGATCGGCAGGAACTGGCTGAGTATCGGCATCGCGATCAGCGGCACGCCTATGCCGGTGATCCCCTTGGCCATGCCGCCCAGCAGCAGCGCGACGGCGATGCCGGCCAGATCGAACGCGCCGAGCCCCTGCAGGCTGGAAACCAGCACACCTTCAGTCAGATTGAAATGCATCATGGAATGGCTTGTCGCGGCATATCCGGCAGCGAGCGCTGTCGAAGGAGCCCGTTGCGGCGCGTGCGTGTTGCACGCATGTGTTCTGGATCGGCTTGGCCGGGCGTCGATCGCACGGCGCCGCATCGTTGCGCGGCCGGGTCCGCAGGCAATCGACGCGCGGTTCGAGGATGCATCTTACCCGAGCGTTGCGGAGGATATTCGGCGCGGGGCGCGGCGTGCCGCCGGTATCGTCGGCGCGATCATGTACGCGGTTCAATATAATTCATGACCATGCATCGCCTCATGCGCGATATGCATCTACTGGAACAAGGAGACCCGATGACCCTTGCGCAGTTGCAGGCCCTGGCGGCCGTGGTCGAACTCGGCTCGCTCACGGCCGCGGCCGACCGGTTGAGCCGCAGTCAATCCGCGATCAGTCATGCACTGACCGAGCTGGAAGATATCACGGAGGTCAAGCTGCTCTGGCGCGACCGGCAGCCGGTCGTCCTGACGGCGGCGGGCGAACGCCTGTGGCCGCACATCCAGAACGTGGTGCGCGAAGCGCAGTTGCTGCGCCAGCAGTTCAGCCTGTCGCGCGGCAAGCTCGAAGGGAAGCTGGTGGTCGCGTCGCTGCCAAGCGTGTCGCTGGCATTCGTCGTGCCGGCACTCGAGGCGCTGAAGGAGATGCACCAGGGCGTGTCGGCGGTGCTGCTCGAAGGCACGGACAGCGAAGTCGAAGGGTGGATCGAGGACGGTACCGCCGACGTCGGCGTGGTGGCCGGCACGAAGACCTTCGCGCACACGCTGCCGCTGCTCGACGAGGACTTCGTCGCGGTGGCGGCGGATGGCATGTTCACGGGCCGCAAGAGCGTGTCGGCGAAGCAGTTGTCCGCGGCCCCGTTCATTTTCTCGAAGGCAGGATGCGGGCCGGTGATCGCGGATTACTTCGCGCGCAGCGGCACGCCGCTGCGCGCCGCGTTCAACGTGGTCGAGATGCGCACCATCCTGTCGATGGCGGAGGCCGGCATGGGCGTGTCGATCGTTCCGCGCATCACGCTCACGTACACCCCGTTCGGTGGCCGCGTGCTGGCGCTTTCACCACGGCTGCATCGTTCCGTCCGGCTGTCGTGGAACACGTCCGGCAATGCGATCGCCGATGCGTTCGTGCGGCTCGTCGACGCGCAACGCGCGAAGGCGGCGAAGGCGATTCACGCGCGCGCGAAAAGGAGCCGGTAACGAACGGCCGGTGCGATGAAAAGCGCTCATGGGCGGCTTGCAGTTTATTCATGCAGACGGTGATCGAGATGCAATACATTGAGCGAACCCGCCCCCTGACCGCTTCGCCCCGAAGGAGATTGCCGTGCCGGCCTTGCCCACCTTGCTTGCATTCGGACTCGTGTCGCTCGGCATGGTGCTGACGCCCGGGCCGAACATGATCTACCTGGTGTCGCGCTCGATCTGCCAGGGCCGCCGTGCCGGGCTGGTGTCGCTCGGCGGCGTCGCGCTGGGGTTCGTCTTCTACATGGTGTGCGCGGCGCTGGGCATCACAGCGCTGGTGTTGGCCGTGCCGTATGCGTACGACGTGCTGCGCTTTGCCGGTGCGCTTTATCTGGCGTACCTGGCGTGGCAGGCTCTGAAGCCGGGCGGCCGCTCGGCGTTCCAGATCAGGCAGCTGCCGCACGATAGCCGCGCGAGGCTCTTCACGATGGGCTTCGTCACGAACCTCGCGAATCCGAAGATCGCGGTGATGTATCTGTCGCTGCTGCCGCAGTTCATTTCGCCGGGGCACGGCAGCGTGCTCGCGCAATCGCTGGCGCTCGGCAGCGTGCAGATCGCGGTGAGCGTCAGCGTGAACGCGCTGATTGCCTGCATGGCCGGCGCCATCGCGGGTTTTCTGGCGGGGCGGCCGGTCTGGGCGTCGGTTCAGCGCTGGTTGATGGGCACGGTGCTGGCTGGGCTCGCCGTGCGTATCGCACTGGAGTCGCGCAGCTGACGCGAGTGAGTGGCCGACGGTTTGCGGGATCGCTGGGTGCTTCCGAGTTGCATCGTGACGAATGCGCCCGGTTTCGTCAGCCCTGTCTGTTGCCCTGCGCTTCGTTGCCGACCCGCACGGGCGCGGCTTTTGCGTTGCGCCGGCCGCGCGTCGCGAGCCAGCACAGGATCGACCCGCCGCATACCATCGACGCGCCTTGCCAGAATTCGATCGACAGCGGCGCATGCAGCAGCGTCGCGGCGAGCATGGCGGCGAGTACCGGGGTGAAATACGATGCGCCGACGATGATCGTCACGTTGCCGTGCATGATGCCGGTGTTCCAGGCCGCATAGCCGAACCCCAGCGCCGATGCCGCCAGCACGATGTAGATGGCCGCTTGCAGGCTGACCGTCATGCCGCCGCCGCCTTCGACCGCGAACTTGATCCAGAGCGCCAGCGCAACCAGCATGAAGAACGGCGTGACGCCGTTCTTGCCGTCCGCGATGCGCGCCGTCACCGTGCAATAGCCGGCCCAGATCAGCGCACCGAAGAACGCGAGGCCGTAGCTCAGCGGATTGTCCGTGACGTTGCGCAGCATGCCGGCCGGATCGAGCCCCTGGTCGCCGCCGAGCACCCGGCAGATCCCGAGCATCGACAGCAGGACGCCGGGCACGACCAGCAGGTTGGCGCGCTGCTTGTTGAACACGATTGCCGCGACCAGCGTGAAGCTCGGCCACAGATAGTTGACCATCGCGACTTCGATCGCCTGCCGGCCGTTGCTGGCATAGCCGATCGACAGCGACAGGCACACCTCGTACGAGACGAACAGCAGCCCGCCCCAGAGCAGATAGTTTTTCGGGAACCGGCTCAGGTCGGGGAAACCGACCGAGAACAGCAGAAGCACGGAGGCCACCGTATAGATCATCGCGGCGCCGCCGGTCGCGCCGAGGCTTTCGCTGACTCCACGAACGAGGGCGACCACGGAGGCCCACAACAACACCGCGCCGAGCCCGGCGAGCGTTGCCTTATTCTTGCGCTTCATGCGTCCTGCCTGTTTCAACATTCAAATTCGCTATTGGATGATTCGGTTCCGCCTGCGCGGGATCCACGGGTACGTCGATCAAGATGGTCTCGATCCCGGTGTGCCGGCCGCGCACCGGGATCGACATGCCACGGCCGCCGACCCCGGATGCCTCGTCGCCGTCGAACGGCGTCGTCCCGTCGTCTTCGCCGAAGCAGTTGACGGTCGCGAACGCCCCGCTCATGGCGGAGTACGAGGCGCGCAGTCTACCGCGTGTCGTCGCGCAATGGCTTGTGATGGGCGTACAACAGGTGCCCGTGCGCCATCGCGGTATAGTGGCGCGGCAGATTCGCATCGAGCAGTTGGTCAGGTTTTCGTTGAAGCCAGTCGCCTGTATCGCGCTTTCAGGGAGGGAAGCCATGAAAGAAGTGCCGTATTTCTCGCAGTGGGAATCGATGCACCTGGTTTCGCGGTTCGTGTCCCGCGAATTGCGCGCGGAGGACGACCCGTTGTGGCATCGCTCCGGCGCAAGCACGCCGGAAGAATACGCGCAGTGGAGCCCGAACATCTGCGGTATCGCGTGCCTGAAGATGCTGCTCGCATACCGCTCGAACACGATCGTGCCGCTGCTCGAACTGGTACGCGAGGCCGTCGGGTTCGGCGTCTACCGGCCCGAACTCGGCGACACGGGCAAGCGTCTGCATTACCGGCCCTTCGTGCACTGGGTGCGCGAGCGCTACGGGATCGATGGCGATGTGGTGGAAGGGATCGATTCGGCCGCGCTCGAACCGAAGCTGCATGACGGGCACATGCTGATGGCGTCGGTGCATCCCGGCATCCGGCACGACGGCTTTGAGCCGCCGTCGCGGGGCGGGCATCTGGTGCTCGTGTTCGGCGCGAACCGCGACACCGGCGACTGGCTGTTCCACAACCCGTCCGGGTTCGACGTGCGCACGCAGCGCAACGTGGCGATGCCGCGCGCCACGTTCGACCGCTATTTCGCGAACCGCGGCATCCTGATTGCCCCATGACGTTGCGCATGCAACGAATCCCGCGCGCACGGCGTCAGGCGCCCGTCGCAACGGGCGCCTGACTGATCACCGGTCGTTGCGCTTCTTGCTCAGCTCGATCGTCTCGAACAGTGTGTAGTCGGCGGTCGGGTGCTGGTCGGCGCCCGGTGCGTGGTAGTAGCGCATCGTGATCGTCGTATGCCCGCCCGGCTTGCCCGGGTCGTGGTCGAACACGGCAATCCCGTAGCCGGTGCCCGTATCGCGACGCGCGGACCAGATCGCATCCTCGAGCGCATCGGCCGGCTGGCGCACGAACGTATTCGGTGCCGTGCCCGGCACCGGCCGGTTCGGCTTCGTGAACACCTTCGCCTGTGCAAAGCCGGTCGCCGGGTTCTCGCCGTATACGTCGAGCGGCGCGCTGGTGCCGCCGCCGCCCAGGATCAGGTGGATCGTGCCGTGGCTCGTGTCGAACGTCGTGCGGTCCGGGTCGTTCGATCCGACCGGGCGCGGCTGCAGCGTCTCGACCACTTCGCCGGTCGTCGCATCGACGCCCGCGCGGTGATTGCAGCCGCGTACCGGGTAGCTGCGCTCGTAGTCGTGATCGTGGCCGCACAGCACGAGGTCGACGCCGTAACGGTCGAACAGCGGCAGCCACGCTTCGCGAATGCCCTTGTCGGAACCGTTGCCCGTCTTCGACGAACTGAGCGCGTCCTGGTGCATCTGCACGACGATCCAGTCGATGTCGTCGTCGTGCGCGGCATGACGCAGCGTGTGTTCGAGCCAGCGCGTCTGCTCGCCGTTGCTGTAGCCGCGCACGTAGAACGACGTGCCGGGCTCGATCGGCGGGCGGCCCGTGCTCGCGGCCGGCACGAGCGGCGCGGGGCCGCCGACGAACGCGGCGGCATCCTGGTACACGACGTCGTCGGCGTCGAGCGACACGAACAGCACCGAGCTCACGCGGAAGCTGTACCAGCGGCCCGGGAAGCGCGTGCCGTTCTCCGGCAGCGTATAGCGCGCGAGATACGAGTCGAGCCCCTGCGGACCATTGTTGAACTCGATCTCATGGTTGCCGGGGCAGGGCATCCACGGACGATTGGCGGCCGACGTCTGGTTGTTGTTGCCGAAATCGCGCCACACCTCGGGCTGGTGCGCGGGGTTCAGGTTCGCGTAGCAGAGGTCGCCGTTCAGCAGGTGGAACAGCGGCTGGAACTGCTCGACGGCCTGCACCGCGAAGCGGCTCTGCGGCGACGACAGCACCCAGGCACCGTTCGGCGTCGCAAGGTCGCCGTAGCTCGTGAAGCGGAACGGCGCGCGGCCGCGCGGTGCGGTCGAGAAATTCGCGGAGAACGGCTGCGCGGCATTGCTGTCGTTGTCGGCCGTGATCTCGTAGCGGTAACGCGTATTCGGCTTCAGCCCGTGCACGCGCGCGTGGTACGCGAATACGGTCTCGCCGTTCAGGCCGTCGGTGTACAGGCGCTGGACGCCATGCACGGTGCGCGGCGGCTCGCCGTCGGCGACGATGCGCGCGCGCGGATTGACGGCCGACGCGAGCGACGCCCACGAGATCACGACTTCCGACGTCGGGTCGTTGCCCCACGTCAGGTGGACCTGTTCGGGCGTGCCGTCCGGGGTCGACGCGGCGGCCCGGGCTGCCGCGAGGCCACCGGCGGCGGTGGCGAGGCCGGATACGCCGGCGAGTTTCAGGAAGCCGCGGCGCGAGACGGATGCGGCGGGCTCGTTCGGCTGGATCGGGGAGTTGTCCTGGTTCGACATGGTCGGTGTTTTCGTGGATGGAGACGCGAGATGCGGAACCGCCCGGCCGTGCGTAAGCGTGGCCGGGGCGTGGGCCGGAAACGAGCGGGATCCCGGTGCCGGACATTGTCGAAGCGCAGTTTTGCCGGGTTGTGACAGCACGGCAACCCGCGGGAGCGCCGGCGCCTGCCGAGCTTGCGGATCGGGGCATCCGGCCCGCGGCGACGCGCGTCCGCTTCGGCCGATATTTATTTGCCGACATCGCGACGGATTCTGACCACCTGCACCGTTTAACGCATGAACGGCCGCTTCCGGTCGATACCTGCTACGTCGGAGTCTTTCATGAAGCTTTCCATTCCGTTGCGGTTTGCCACGGCATGCGTGGCCGCGCTCGCTGCGTCCGCTGCGTTCGCGCAGGCCGTCATCGTCGCGCCTTACGCGCCGCCGCCGCCTCGCGTCGAAGTGATGCCGGCGCCGCGCGCGGGCTACGTGTGGGACCAGGGCCACTGGCACTGGCGCCAGGGTCGTTATGTCTGGATTCCAGGCCACTGGCAAGTGGTTCGCGTCGGTTATCACTGGGTGCCGGGCCACTGGGCCGCGCGCGGTCCGGCGTGGCGCTGGGTTCCGGGTCACTGGGCCTGATGCGTATGCCGCCGCACGGCACGCGGTGCCGGCGCGGCGGCGCCTTCCCGCAACGTCATGAGTCGCAGCCATGCCCTTTCGAACCGTCGTGATACTGGCAGCCGCAGCCATCGTGCTGGCCGGCTGTGTCGTGGTGCCGGCGCGTCCGGCCTATTACCGGCCCGCGCCGGTCGTCGTATATTGAGCGCGCCGGGCGCCGCTCGCGCGACCGGGCGGCCGGCATCCGATCGAACCGATCGACACGATCGCCATGCGGCCTGAAACCGATGCCGATGAAACGGACCTTGCCGATGCCGCGCGCGATGCGTGCGGCGATCCCGAACCGCCGGTGGGGCGGGGCCGGGTAATGGCGCGGCGCATGCAAGGAGAGCACGACGATGAGCTTCGGTCTGCCGGCGGGCGCATTCACGAGCGTGCCGCGGCACAGACGCGCGATGCGCTGGAGCGCCCCGCGTTGAGCGACGGCGATCCGGACGCCGCGCTGGTGGCACGGGTCGGCGCGCGCGACGCGTCGGCCGTGCGCGTGCTCGTCGCGCGCAAGCTGCCGCGGCTGCTCGCGCTCGCGACGCGCATGCTCGGCGACCGCACGGAAGCCGAGGACGTCGCACAGGAGACGTTCTTGCGGATCTGGAAACAGGCGCCGGGCTGGCGCGAGGGCGAGGCGCGGTTCGACACGTGGCTGCATCGTGTGGTGCTGAACCTGTGCTACGACCGCTTGCGCGGCCGCCGCGAGGAACCGGTCGACGTGTTGCCCGACGTGCCCGATCCGCAACCGGAACCGGCCACCCGCGCGGAGACCCGCTCGCGCGACGCGCGCGTGCGGCAGGCGCTCGCGGCGTTGCCGGCGCGGCAGCGCGAAGCGCTCGTGCTCCAGTACTATCAGGACATGTCGAACATGGAGGCGGCCGACCTGATGGGCATTACCGTCGACGCGCTGGAAAGCCTGCTCGCGCGCGCGCGGCGAAACTTGCGCGCGCAACTGGCCGGCGATTCACCTAGCGAGGACATCCGATGACACCCGAACGATTTCGTACCATCGTCGCCGCGTACGGCTCGGATGCGCGGCGCTGGCCGGACGGCGAGCGCGCGGCCGCCGAGGCATGGGCGCGCGCGCATCCGGGCGACGCGTTGGCGGCGCTGGACGAGGCCGCCGAACTCGACGCGTGGCTCGCCAGCGATACGGTCGCACCGCCCGCGCCGGCGCTCGTCGAGCGCATCGTCGCGACGGCGCCCGCTCCGCGGCGCACGCGTCGGCGGGGCACCGTGTGGTGGTCGGGCGCGGCATTCGCGGGCGTGGGCCTGGCCGGCGCGCTCGCGGGCGCGGTGGCCGTGTCGATGCTGATGCTCGGGAGCGTGCCGCCTGCGCACGAGCAGGGCTATCTGACAACGACGTTCGGCGGACCGAGCGTGGACTGGAGTGATGAATGAGTGAGCGTGGCTGGAAATTCGTCCTCGTCGGTTCGGTCGTGCTGAACGTATTCATGCTCGGCGCGATCGGCGGCGGCGCGTATCAGTGGTTCTCGACGCATCGCGACCTGCGGGCCGCGGGCGCACCTGCGTCGCGCACCGCATTGCGTTTCGCCGCGGACGAGTTGCCGGACACACGCCGGCAGGAATTCGCCGCCGCGCTGAAGGCGGCACGCAAGGACGGTCGCGACTTCGCGCGGGAAGGGCGCGACGACCGGATCACCGTGCTGGATCTACTCGCCGCGCCGCAACTCGATCGCACGGCGATCGACGCCGCGCTCGACCGCACGCGTGCGGCCGATACCGCGCTGCGTGCGCAGGTGGAGCGCAGCGTCGTCGATTTCGCGGCGACGCTGACGCCGGACGAGCGCGCGAAGTTCGTCGACGGGTTGCGGCGTAGCGGCAACTGGCGGTTGCCGCCGAGGTTGCAGAAGAAGCAGGGCGAGGCGGGGAGTCAGTAAGGAAACGCGGCGCGGGAGACGTGCGGCGGCGCGCCTTTCCTGCGCTGTGCAACGCGTACGCGGAACGCCGGTCGGCAATGCTTTGGCACGCTTTCGCGAACGATCGCAACGCGACCACGGCCACGACCACGTGACGCGGCGGGGACGTTCAACGTGCCAGCATCCACGCGGAGATCGCGTCGACCACGCTGCTCTCCAGGCCATTGAAGCCGTGATAGGCGAACGCTTCGCACGGATCGCCCCGGGACGTGCCGCCCGACACGATCATCCGTTCGGCCTTCGGCGATGCCTCCAGCTTCTTCAACAGCGTATCCGTTTCGGACACGGGGCAATGCTTGCAGCCGTCGTTCTGGTGATGAACGACGAGCACCGGAATCCTGAGGCTGGCCAGGTTCATGTCGGTGACCGCGGTACCGCCTCGATCTTCACGGAGGATGGTGGACGTCAGCACGATACCGTCCGGCCCGCCGCCGCCGGCCAGCGCGATCGCAACGGCAGCGGCGGACTGGGTGCCGCGGCTCGTCCCGACCAGCCAGACCGGCACGTGCAGTTGCTCCCTCAACCACGCGATCACGGCACGCGCGTCGTCGGCGTGTTCCTTCGAGAGTCGAAAGCCGTTGAGGTAGGGCGCGGATTGCCGGTCGCTCGGTGCATCGATGACCGCGACAGCGATACCGTCATTCACGAACAGCTGCCTGGTGCGCACGAGAAAGTTGCCTGCGCCCCATCCGAACCGGCCGGACGGGTCCAGTTGCAGCCCGCCGTGTCCGCCGGCGTAAAGGATGGCCGCGGCTTTCGGCGCGTCCGGCGCGATGAAGAGAAACCGCTGGGTGACCCCGGGACGGGTCGGGACGTCGACGACCCTCGGCTGGCCCTGCGCGTGAGCGGGATAACCGTGCAGCGCCAACGCCGCGGCGAGCAGCCACGCGCGTGCCCGGCGCATGGCCGGACGCTTCGCACCGAAGCAACGAAACCGCGCGTGCAAGCTGACGGGAAGTGGGTTCATCGTAGCGGTGGCCGGCGCATTCCGCCGTGGCCGGCCGGAGTGCGCAGCTTCTCCTGTTCAATGTAGCGGCGCCACGTCGACGCGAGTGTGCCGGGCCGTGGCTGCCTGAACCGTCGTGTTCCACCGGACGCGCGGCGTTCAAGGCGATTCGGCAACCTGAACGATTTCGCCGATGTAGCGCCTGAGGTCGCGCGCGTCGTCCTTCATGCGAATAGATCGGCAAAGGCGTCAACGTGATCCGGCAGCAGGATGGCGAGCAGCGTGGTCACGGCCGATCTCCGGTTGCGTCGAATTCTTGCTCCGGGGCGGGGCGACGATACCTCCGTGACCCGGAGCGATACATTCCATTGAGTCTAGGCCGCTTTCCGGGAACGGCAAGCGCCGGGCGGATATCGGCGACAAGGCGGCATTCGACCCGTCCAGGGTTTCGGACGACGCACGTTCCGGCCGGGTCCATGCCGGTCAGGCGGGCGAAAGTCTGTCGGCCGAATGTCGAAGCGTGCCCGTCCCTCGGCGGGGCACGGGGCAGCGTTGCGGCGGCTGAGCGATCCGTCGATGCGCTGCCACCGCCGGTCGAATCCGCGCTGGAAACTCGAACGGCGACACACACGTTTTCAAGCCCGCGCGCCAAACCCGAAATATTCGTCTTCCCGGCGACGGATTTCCCGCCGGCCGACGTTTAACACGGGTACGCATCGCAAGAGCCCCGTCATGGACCACCCGAACGACATCACCCCGGCCGCCATCGCGCTGAACCGCTTCGGTCTCGGCGCGCGGGCCGACGAAGCGCCGCCTGCCGACCCGAAGGCGGCGCTCGTCGCGCAATTCGACCGTTACGAAGCGCGGCCGGCCGCGTGGGCCGGCGAGCCCGACGCGGTGGCGCTTGCCACGCGCTTCGCGAACGCGCGCAATGCGATGACCGGCGACGATCCCGCAACGAAGCGCGCGACCGAGCAGTCGATCCGGCGCGACGGCAACGACACGTACCGCAGCGCCGTCGTCGCGCGGGTCAACAGCGCGCTGAACACGCCCGCGCCGTTCGTCGAGCGTCTCGTGCATTTCTGGGCGAACCATTTCGCGGTATCGGTCGACAAGGGGCCGGTGGCGGCCTACGCGGGCGCATTCGAACGCGACGCGATCCGCCCGCACGTGCTCGGCCGTTTCGAGGACATGCTGGTCGCCGTCGAGCAGCATCCCGCGATGCAGCTGTTCCTCGACCAGGCGCGCTCGGTCGGCCCCGACAGCCCGGCCGCGCTGCGTGCCGAAGCGCGCAATCCGTCGGGCAGGCGCGGGCTCAACGAGAATCTCGCGCGCGAAATCATGGAACTGCACACGCTTGGCGTACGCACGGGTTATACGCAAGCCGACGTGACGGAATTCGCGCGCGCGCTGACCGGCTGGAGCATCGCCGGCGGGCGCGGCCCGCAGCCCGGCGATGCGGCGCCCGGCGCGTTCGTGTTTCGCCCGAAACTGCACGAGCCCGGCGTGCGGACCGTGATGGGGCGCAGCTACGATCAGCCCGGCGAATCGCAGGCCCGCGCGATCCTGCACGACCTCGCGCATTCGGAGGCGACCGGTCGGCATATCGCGTTCCAGCTCGCCCGTCATTTCGTCGCCGACAATCCGCCGCCCGCGCTGACCGACCGGCTGGCCCGCGCATTCGACGCGAGCGGCGGCGATTTGCCGACCGTCTATCGCGCGCTCGTCGACGCGCCCGATGCGTGGTCGCCGGTCAACCGCAAGTTCAAGACGCCGTGGGAGTGGGCCGTTTCTTCGCTGCGCGGGCTCGGCTGGCACGACACGGGTGACCTGAAGGCCGCGCCGCTGCTCACGCAGCTCGGCCAGCCGGTGTGGCGGCCGGGCTCGCCGGCCGGCTACGACGACGTGGCCGCGAGCTGGGCCGCGCCCGATGCGCTCGTGCGCCGCGTCGAGCTGGCGCAGCGGCTGGCCGCGCGCACGGGCGACCGGCTCGATCCGCGCACGCTCGGCAACACGCTGCTCGCGGGTTCGCTGAGCGCGCCGACGGCAACCGCGTTGTCGCGTGCCGAAAGCGCGGCCACGTCGCTCGCCTTGCTGCTCGTATCGCCCGATTTCCAACGGAGATGACCATGGCACTGTCCCGCCGACAATTCCTGCGCGTGGCGGCCGCCGGCGCCGGCGCGATGCTCGTCGCGCCGCGGATCGTGTTCGCGAACGTCGAGACCGACCGGCGCTTCGTGTTCGTGATCCAGCGCGGCGCAGCCGACGGCCTGAACACGCTGGTGCCGTATGCCGAACCCGCGTATGCGTCGCTGCGCGGCCCGCTGGCGATCGACACGGCGGCCGCGACGCGGCTCGACGGCACGTTCGCGTTGCATCCGTCGCTCGTGCAGACCGCGCAGTTGTACCGCGACGGGCAGGCGCTGTTCGTTCATGCGATCGCGTCGCCGTATCGCGACCGCTCGCATTTCGACGGCCAGAACGTGCTCGAGACGGGCGGCCGTGCGCCGTACCAGGTGAAGGATGGATGGCTGAACCGGCTCGCCGCGCTGCTGCCGGCGACGCGCGAAAGCGCGATCGCGTTCGCACCGACCGTGCCGCTCGCGCTGCGCGGCACCGTGCAGGCGGCGTCGTACGCGCCGTCCGGTTTGCCGGCCGCGCCGGACGACCTGCTCGCGCGCGTGTCGGCGCTCTACGAGGCCGACGCGCAGCTCGGCCCGTTGTGGCAATCGGCGATGGATGCGCGCGGCCTCGCCGGCGATGCGCATGCGCGGCAGGATCCGGCGGGTGTCGGCAAGCTCGCCGCGACGTTTCTCGCGCGCGACGACGGCCCGCGCATCGCGATGATCGAAACGGGCGGCTGGGACACGCACAGTGCGCAGAACGCGCGGCTCGCGAATCAGCTGAAAGCGCTCGACACGATGCTCGCCGCGCTGCGCGACGGTCTCGGGCCCGCATGGCAGCAGACCACGGTGCTGGTGGCGACCGAGTTCGGTCGCACGGCCGCCGCGAACGGCACGGGCGGCACCGATCACGGGCAGGCGTCGGTCGCGATGCTCGCGGGCGGCGCGGTCGCGGGCGGCCGCGTGATCGCCGACTGGCCGGGTTTGCGGCCGGGCGACCTGTACGAAGGGCGCGACCTGAAGCCGACCGCGTCGCTCGACGCGCTGATCTCGGGCGCCGCCGCCGAAAGCCTGCGGCTCGATCCGCACCGCACCGCGTCCGCGCTGTTCGCCGAAAGCGGCGCGATGCCGCCGATGAGCGGGCTGATTCGCGGTACGGCGTGATGCGCGCCGATTCATTCACGACACAAAAGGGAGAATGCAAGATGATGAAGATCAGGTCCGTTTCGCTCACCGTGCTGGTAGCGGCCAGTGCGACGCTGATGTCCGCCTGCGTGGTCGAGCCCGTGCGGCCGCCGCAGCCGGCACCGGTCGTCGAGATGCCGCCGCCGATGCCCGCGCCGGGCTATCGCTGGGCGAAGGGGCATTACCGGTGGGCCGGCAATCACTGGGCGTGGGTGCCCGGGCACTGGGTGGGCGTGTACTGATCGGGCGTGACGTGCCGTGCGGCGTGCGGCGAGGGTGTGGGGAAGCGGCATCGTGTATTGAACTGCGATGCACGTTGCCCTAAGCTGCCGGATCCCGGCGACGGGCATCCGGCGACGGGCATTCCCGTTCGTCCGCCACGGCGAGCCGATCCGCGGCCGCCGATTTCTTCGTTACGGCACCCACATGAAAGCATGGCTCGTTGCGCTGGCCGTCGTCGCCGGCATGACCGGCGCGCACGCCGCGTCGTTCAACTGCACGAAGGCGTCCACGTTCGTGGAGCGTGAAATCTGCGCCAATCCGACGTTGTCGCGTCTCGACGATGCGCTCAACGCGGATTTCCAGCACATGCTCTACGACTTCAGCAACTATCCGGTCGAGGATCCGCCCGAGTACGAGCAGTTCATGGCGACGCAGAGGGCGTGGCTGAAGACGCGTAACCGCTGCACGACGACGCAGTGCCTGATCGATAGCTACCGCAAGCGCATCGACGTGCTGTGCAGCCAGATCGACGTGCCGGCGAAAAGCGACCGCGCGAAATGCCGCAGCAACGGCGGCCTGGGCGGGCTCGAACTCGATCACTGAGCGCCGACGCGGCGTGCGAGCCGGGAACCGTCAGGCCGGTGCGCGCCTACCACCCGATCCGGTGCTTCTCCTCCGTCTCGCGATGCCGCCAGTCGTCGTCCGCATGCAGGTACTGGCTCGTCGTCGTGAGCGACACGTGGCCGAGGTTGTCGCGCACGAGCCGCAGGTCGACGCGGCCGTCGGCCATGTGCGAGCCCGCGCTGTGGCGCAGCCAGTGCGCGGATGCCTGTTCGAGCACGCGTGCCTGCTGCTCGCCGGCTTCGCCGTTCGCGCGCAGCCGGTCGGCCGCGTGCCGGAACACCTGCTTCACGATCCGGTGCAGCGCCGCGCGCGTGAGCGGCTTGCGTGCCTGGCCGACCGGCAGCACGAGCGGCGTGGACTCGCCGTCGGACGGCAACGCGGGCAGGCCGTGCGCGCGCCGGTAGCGCGACAGCTCGGCCATCATTTCGTCGGTGGCCGGCACGAGCCGTTGCCGGCCGCCTTTGCCCGTCACGTCGAGCCACCAGCGGTCGCGCCCGTCCGCGTCGCGCCGGCAGAAGAACTGGCCCATCGTCGTGTCGGCCGCTTCGGTGATGCGCAGCCCGCCGAGATACAGCAGCGTGAATAGCCACCGCGCGCGGTCCGCATGGAAGTCCGCCCGCGCGTCGTCGCGCGGCATCGCGGCGATCGCCTCCTTGACCGACTGCCACAGCGGTTGCCCGAGATGGCGCGTGACGCGCGGTGCGGGCCGGCGCTGCCGCTGGCGCGACAACGCGAGCGGATTGCCGGCCAGGTAACCGGCCTGCACGAGCCACGAGAACATCACGTTCAGGATCACCAGCGCCTGCCGCTGGCTGGCCGCCGACAGCGGCCCGTAGAACGGCCGCCAGCGCGGATCGTCGCGCGGATGCTTGCGTCCGCCGTTCGCGCACCACAGCTCGGCCGGCGCGGGCGCGAGCAGGAACTGCCGGTAGACGATCAGATCTTCGTGCGTGAGCGACGACAGCGGCTTGCCGCACGCGATCACGGCCCACAGCAGCAGGCGCTCGGCTTCCTTGCGGTAATTCTGGAACGTGGTCGGTGTGTCGACGAAGCGCGCGAGCCAGGCGCGCACCGCGTCGAGGTCGTTGGTCGCGGCAATCTGCGGATGCGTGCCGGTCGAGCGGTTGGTGCCCGTGCGTCCGTCGAGCGCGGCCGGCACGGTCAGCGCATCGATCGGCAGCGGGCGCAGCGCGGCGTCGGACGGAACGGGTGAGGTCATGCGAAGCGGGGTGTGCTGAGCGGATCGTACGCGTGGAGGCGGGCGGACGAACGCAGCGCGATCAGGCCAGTCGGGAAGCGTCGATGGTACACGATCATCACACGGCGAACCCGCCGTCGACGGCGATCGCCTGACCGGTAATGAAGCGCGCGGCGGGCGAGCACAGCCACGTCATCGTTTTCGCGACGAGGCGGTGACTCGCCGAGCCGCGCCATCCGCGTGGCCGGTGTGCGTTGCGCCTTGTCGTCGCGGTTTTCCGGGCGGCCGGTGCTCGTCGAACCGGCGCTGCCGCCGGGGCACACGCGGAAACGGCACCCGATTCCGTCGGGCGTGCGCAGGCCCGCGCTGGGCGAGATACGGCGGCAGGGCCGCGGGCGCCGTGGTCATTCGGGTTGTCTCCTGTTGCGGGCACCGGGTCGGCAGGGCTGAACAGGCCCCGCCGCCCGGCGTGCACGTGCGAGCCGCCGGCGGCGATGCGCGCGGCTGAACCGGATCACGGTAACGGACCGGCGCGCGCGCGACATCCCACGAATGAAGGTGGTGGCCCCGTTTCTGTAAGGTGTTTGTGAACTTTCCCGCGGCGAGGATTTCTAATCGGCCCTCCAACGCTTCCTGAGGAACATCAGATGATTCGCCAATCCAGAACGCTGCTCGGCGCGGCCGTCATTGCCGGCAGCACGCTCCTCGCCGGATGCCAGACCGACGCGGTCGCCACGGCGCCGAACGCGGCGCGTCCGGCCGACGGCAAGCCGGTGACCAGGACCGTCCAGGTCGCGCCGCAATCCGCGCGATGCACGGGCGTCGCGCCGATGGAGTGCCTGCAGGTGCGAAACGGCCCGAACGAGCCGTGGAGCCTGTGGTACGCGGGCATCGAAGGCTTCGCTTACCAGCCCGGATACCTGTACACGCTTGAAATCGACGAATACCGCGTGGCTCGGCCGCCGGCCGACGGCTCGTCGATTCGCTGGGTGCTCAAGCGCGTCGTCGAGCGCAGTCAGGTGAACTGACGGCCGCGCTCACGCGGACGGGCGCGCCGCGGCACCGGCCGGCGGCGCGGCCGTATCGATCCGCCGGAACACGATGGACGACAGCAGCGTCACCCCACCCATGCACGCGAACGACAGCATGAATCCGTGCGCCATCGAGCCCCGATAGGCGGCAAACAGGTTGACGAGGCCGCCGCCGATCGACACGCCGAGCCCCATCGCCAGCATCTGCATCATCGTGAACAGGCTGTTGCCGCTGCCGGCGTCGGCATGCGACAGCCCCTTGAGCGTCACGCCGTTCATCGCCGCGAACTGCATCGAGTTCGCGGTGCCGAACACGATCAGCAGCACGCTTTCCAGTACCGGCGCGGGCCGCACCGACACCAGCGCGAACCCCGCGATCGCGCACCCGACGATCCCCGTATTCACCACCAGGAACGCCGCATAGCCGAAGCGCTTCACGAGCGGCGCGATCCAGCGTTTCGCGATGACCCCCGCGATCGCGGCCGGGAGCATCATCAGCCCCGATTGCAGCGGCGTATAGCCGAGCTGCACCTGCATCAGCAGCGGCAGCATGAACGGCACCGAGCTCGTGCCGATCCGGCACAGCAGGTTGCCGAGCAGCCCCGAACCGAAATTCGGCTCGCGGAACAGCCCGAGCCGGAACAGCGGCTGCGCGCGGCGCCGCGCGTACGGCAGGTACGCGAGCGCGCTCGCCAGCCCGAGAGCCGCGAGCCCGGCCGCCCATGCGGCGCGATGCGCGGGCATCGGCGGGTCGATCGCGAGCGACAGCGCGATCATCGCGACCGACAGCAGCGCACAGCCGACGAAATCGAAGGGCGGCGGTTGTGTCGCCTGGTCGTGCGGCAGGTAGCGCTGCACGGCGAGGAAGCCGACCACGCCGACCGGCACGTTGACGATGAACACCCAGTGCCACGAAATCGCCTGCGTGAGCCAGCCGCCGAGCGTCGGCCCGACGATCGGGCCGAGCTGGCCGGCGGTCGACACGAACGCGATCGCCGCGACGTACTGTTCGCCCGGCACGCGGCGCAGCACGGCGAGCCGCCCGATCGGCAGCAGCATCGAGCCGCCGATGCCCTGCAGCGCGCGCGCGGCGACGAGCTGGCCGAGCGTATGCGACGCCGCGCAGCCGATCGATGCGAGCACGAATACGAGAATCGCAATCGAGAACACGCGGCGCGTGCCGAACCGGTCGGCCAGCCAGCCGGACGCCGGCGTGAGCATCGCCATCGTCAGCGTATAGACGACCACGACGGGCTGCATCGCGAGCGGCGACGCGTTCAGGCTTTGCGCGATCGAAGGCAGGGCGGTGTTGACGATCGTCGTGTCGAGCGACTGCATGAAGAACGCAGCGGCGACGATCCAGAGCAGCGCGGAATGTGTGGGTTCCCGGGACATGGCGAATTCGATGGTGCGAAGGCCGGCGCGGGCGGCGCGTCGGCACGGCGCCAGCCGGTCTTCAAGCGCACGATGGTACCGATTCCGATGGTCATCGGGAAGCTGCCTGATGACGTTGACTGTCATTGGAAACAACGATGACAATGCGGGATGCTCAATCCCGTCTGGCTCAAGACGTTCGCGACCGTCACGAACTGCCGCAGCTTCACCGAAGCGGGCCGGCAGCTCGGGCTCAACCAGTCGAGCGTCAGCGAACACATCCGTCGTCTCGAAGAAAGCGTCGGGCGGCGGCTGTTCGTGCGCGACACCCATTCGATCGCGATGACGGCCGACGGCGAGGCGCTGCTCGTGCATGCGAACGTGATCCTGCAGGCGCTGAACCGCGCGGAATCGCAATTCCGCAAGCCGAGGCTGCAGGGCCTGGTGCGGCTCGGCGCGCCGGACGACCTCGCGCTCGTCGCGTTGCCGGACGTGCTGGCCGGGTTTCGCGCCGCGCACCCGGACGTCGCGCTGGAGATCACCACCGGCATGACGAGCCGGCTCTACGAAGGGCTGGACGCGGGGGCGCTCGACCTGATGATCGGCAAGCGGCGGCTCGGCGAGCGGCGCGGCACGCCGCTCCTGCGCACGCGGCTCGAGTGGGTCGCGCGGCCCGGCACCGTCGTCGATCCGGAGCGGCCGCTGCCGCTCGTGCTGGTCGTCGAGCCGAGCGTGACGCGCGCGATCGTCCTGAACGCGCTCGCCGAGAAGGGCATCGGCTGGGAAGTCGTGTGTTCGAGCCGCAGCCAGCCGGGCTGCATCGCGGCCGCGCGCGCGGGGCTCGGCTTGACCGCGACGTCGCACTATTTGTCGACGGGCGGGCTGGCGCCGCTGGTCAACGGCGGCGCGCTGCCCGAGCTGCCCGATATCGAATTCATCGCACTGGCCGCGAAGCGGCTCAGCCAGCCGGCGCGCACGCTGCTCGAATTGCTGGAAGCGAGCGACCTGAGCACACCGGGCGCGAACGCGTAACGGGCTCGCCATGCGCGACGCGCCCGGCTCCGGCGCCCGCGCAACGCGATGTGACGCGCTCCATCATGCGGCCGTCACGCAGCCCGCTTCTGCGAAATCACCAGCAGCGCGCCGTTCTTGTCCTCCAGCACCGCGCGGTATTCGTGCGGCCCGGCCTGCACGGGCACGCGCACCGACGCGCCGGCCTTCACGACCCGCGCCATCGCCGCATACAGGTCGTCGTCCTCGTCGACGCGCAGCGTGAGCGCCGCGCGCTCGACGATCTGCTCGTCGCCCGCGACCAGCGCGATCGTCAGCGGGCCGCCGTCGAGCGCGCAATAACGATCGCCGTCGCGGAACTTCACGTTCAGGCCCAGCCCGTCGACGAACAGCGGCAGCGCCGTGTCGATGTCGTCGACGGGATACAGCAGCATCGATACCTTCATCCCGGATCTCCCTTGTCTTGATGTGGGCGGCGTGCAACGTGCCGCCGTTCGATGCTAGCGCGCCGTTCGTGCGCTCACGCAGTCCGATCGGATGACCGTGAAACCCCTCTGTCCCCGCATGCGTGCCGATACTCCGAACAGACGATGCCCGCGCCCGGCCGCGCGCCGACACTCCCATCCGTGGACCGTCGCTATTCGTCCGTATCGTGCGGGCGGGCTGCGCGACCCCGACTCGTCCAACATACATGGAGACGCACGCAATGAAGTTTTCCCTCATCTACGAAGCCCAGACCACCGACGCATCGCGCGAGGGCGACCACCGGGTGTTCAAGGAGACGGTTGAACAGGCGCTGCTCGCCGAGCAGGTCGGCTTCGACACGATCTGGTGTGTCGAGCACACGTCGCTGACCAACTATGCACACATGAGCGCGCCGGAAACCTTCCTTGCGTACCTGGCCGGCCGCACGACGCGCATCGGCCTCGGCCACGGCGTCGTGTGCCTGCCGCCCGCGATGAACCACCCGATCAAGGTCGCCGAGCGCGTCGCGCTGCTCGACATCCTGTCGGGCGGCCGCGTGCACTTCGGCGTCGGCAAGGGTGGGAGCCAGCAGGAAGCCGGCGCGTTCGGCTACGACCTCAACGAGCTGCAGCCGATGATCGACGAATCGATGTACCTCGTGCCGAAGATGTTCGTGCAGGACGAGATCGAGCACGACGGCAAGTACATCAAGATCCCGAAGCGTCCGATCCACCCGAAGCCGTTCCAGGACCCGCACCCGCCGATGTACCTCGCGTGCACCAACACCGACGCGCTGCTGCGCGCCGGCCAGCGCGGGATGGGCGCGCTGGTGCTCGGTTTCGGCGGCCCCGATGAAGTCGCGAAGAAGAACGCCGTGTATCGCGAAGCGTGGGCGAACCGCAAGCCGGAAGACCAGGTCGGCTTCCGCCCGACCCAGCACCTCGCGGCGCTGTGCCCGACGGTCGTGATGGCCGACGGCCAGGCCGCCCGCAAGATCGGCATCCGCGGCCAGCGCTACTTCATGGAATCGCTCGCGTACTGGTACACGGGCGGCGAGCGTCCGGACCCGGCGAAGTGGGGCGACGACCTCGTGCAGGCCGACACCGGCGAGATGGTGATCCGCTCGCGCTTCGCGTCGGAGGAAGTCGTCGTGAACTTCGCCGATCCGGCGCTCGCAATGATGAACCCGAACCACGCGTACGGCACGGTGGACGACTGCATCGGCTATGTCGGCCGCCTGCAGGAAGCCGGCGTCGACGAAGTGCTGTTCCTGTGCCAGATGGGGACGGTGCCGCACGAAGCGCAGATGGAGACGATCCGCAATATCGGCGAGCACGTGATCCCGTTCTTCAACAAGGAGAAGGAGCGTGCCTGCGCGTAAGGCGGGTCGGGCCGCGCCCGTCGTCCCGTCCGGTCGGACGATGCGGCGCGGTCGCGCGAAGCCGACCATCGGTGGTGGCGAGCATCGCCCGCGGCCAGGCCGCGCCGGACAACTTTGAACGAGAGCGGGGCGGGCGCCGCGGCGCAGCCCCCGTTCCACAGGAGACATTCGTGCATCGCGACAACGATTCGAACGCATTGGCCGCCACGCTGATCGCCCGGGCCGAGGCGCTGGCGCCGACGCTGGCCGGCCGCGCCGCGCAGGCGGAAGCGCAGGGCCGCATCCCGGCCGAGACGATCGCCGACATGCAGGCCGCCGGTTTCTTCAAGGTGCTGCAGCCGAAGCGCTACGGCGGCTACGAGCTCGATCCGCAGGCGTTCTTCGACATCCAGATGGCACTCGCGCGCGGCTGCATGTCGACCGCGTGGGTGTACGGCGTCGTCGGCGTGCACAACTGGCAGCTCGCGCTGTTCGACGCGCGCGCGCAGCAGGACGTGTGGGGCAACGACCCGGCGACGCTGATCGCGTCGACCTACATGCCGGTCGGCCGCGTCACGCCGGTCGACGGCGGCTTCCGCCTGTCGGGCCACTGGAAGTTCTCGAGCGGCAGCGAACTGTGCGAATGGGTGTTCCTCGGCGCGCTGGTGCCGCCGGCCGAGGCCGGCCAGCCGCCCGAATACCGCACCTTCCTGCTGCCGAAATCCGATTACCGGATCCAGCAGGACTGGGACGTGCTCGGCCTGCGCGCGACGGGCAGCCACGACATCGTCGTCGACGACGTGTTCGTGCCCGCGTACCGCACGCACAAGGCCATCGACGGGATGATGGGCACGAGCCCGGGCCTCGCCGTCAACGATGCGCCGCTGTTCAGGTTGCCGTTCGCGCAGATCTTCGTGCGCGCCGTGTGCACGTCGTGCATCGGCGCGCTGCAGGGCGCGCTCGACGATTTCACCGGTTATGCGGCCACGCGCGTGTCGGCCAACAGCGGCGCGAAGACGACCGACGATCCGGGCGCGCAGAACACGTGCGCGAATGCGGCTGTCGCGATCGACGAGATGAAGGTGCTGCTCAAGCGCAATTTCGCGGAACTGATGGCGTCGGTGACGGGCGGGCCGGCCGTGTCGATCGAGCGCCGCGTGCATTTCCGCTACCAGTCCGCGCAGGTCGCCGAGCGCTGCGCGCAGGCGGCGAACGCGCTGCTGCGCTACGCGGGCGGCAACGGCATCTATCACCGCAATCCGCTGGTGCGCCGCTTCCTCGACCTGCATGCCGCCCGCGCGCATTACGCGAACAACGTCGACCGTTTCGGCCAGAACCTCGGCGCCGTGATGCTCGGCCGCGAGAACACCGACTTCTTCATCTGACGGAGACGCGATGAACGACCCGCAAGCACAGCAATACGTGTTCGACGTGGTGGTCGTCGGTTCGGGCGCGGGTGCGCTGCTCGCCGCGTGCCGTGCGGCCGACCGCGGCCTGTCCGTCGTCGTGATCGAGAAGACGGCGCTGTACGGCGGCACGTCGGCCGTGTCGGGCGGCGGGATCTGGGTGCCGTGCAACCACCATATCGCCGAGCTGGGCGCGACCGATTCGCGCGAGGCCGCGCGCGGCTACATCGAAGCCTGCGTGGCCGGCGCGTCGACGCCCGAGAAGCTCGACGCGTATCTCGACCGCGCGCCGGAGATGCTGCGCTACCTCGAATCGAAGACCCCGGTGCGCTACCAGTCGCTGCCGAAGTACGCGGACTATTTCCAGAAGGTGCCGGGCGCGATGCCGGGTTATCGCGCGCTCGATCCGCTGCCGTTCGACGGCGCGCTGCTCGGCGACGAGCTCGACCGGCTGCGGCCGCCGTCGCCCGGCACGCTGATCGGCGGACGTGTGGCGGTGACGTCGAAGGAAGCGCACACGCTGTTCTCGCGCGGGCCCGGTTTCATGACGCTCGCGATCGCACAGTTCGGCCGCTATTGGCTCGATATCGGGATGCGCCGCCGCACGCGGCGCGACCGGCGCCTGACGCTCGGCAATGCGCTGATCGGCGGGCTGCGCCGCGCGCTGCTCGAGCGCAACGTGCCCGTGTGGCTCGACACGCCGATGCGCGACCTGCTCGACGTGGACGGCCGCGTGACGGGCGTGCGCGCGCAGCGCTTCGGGCAGCCCGTGACGATCGCCGCGCGACGCGGCGTGATCCTCGGCGCGGGCGGTTTCGAGCGTAACCAGCCGATGCGCGAACGCTACCTGCCGCAGCCGACGCAGGCGCAGTGGAGCGCGACGCCGCCTGCCAATACCGGCGATGCGATCGCCGAAGGCCATCGGCTCGGCGGCGCGCTGGCGCTGATGGAGCACGTGTGGGGCGCACCGACGGTCGGGGTCGCCGGCGAGGAGAAACAGCGCGCGCTGTTCGTCGAACGCAACCTGCCGGGCTGCGTGATCGTCAACGGCCTCGGCAAGCGCTTCGTCAACGAAGCCGCGCCGTATTCCGAATTCGTGCCGGCGATGTATCGCGACCATGCGCGCACCGGCGCGAGCGTGCCCGCATGGATGGTGTTCGACGCGCGGTTTCGCCGCAAGTATCCGTGCGGGCCGATCATGCCGGCGTCGATGATGCCCGATGCGCGGATTCCGGCAGCGTTTCGCGACGTGCTCGTGAAGGCCGACACGATCGACGCGCTTGCGGCGCGCATCGGCGTCGACGCGGCCGGGCTGCACGACACGCTGTGCGACATGGCGCGCTACGCGGCGACCGGAATCGACGAGGCGTTCGGCAAGGGCGACAACGTGTTCGATACGTATTACGGCGATCCGCGGAACGAGCCGAACCCGTGCCTCGGGCCGGTCGACCAGGCGCCGTTCTACGCGGTGCGGATCGACGCGGGCGACATCGGCACGAAGGGCGGGCTCGTCACCGACGCGCTGGCCCGCGTGCTGCGCGCCGACGGCGAACCGATCGCCGGCCTTTACGCGATCGGCAATACCAGCGCGTCGATGATGGGCGCGAGCTACCCCGGCGCGGGCTCGACGCTCGGCCCGGCGATGACCTTCGGGTATATCGCCGCCGATCATCTGGCCGCGCACGCGGCCGACGCCGGCGGCCGGCCGGCCCGGCCATCCACGACTGAACTTGACGGAGTCCAATGATGAGCGATCTCACCCCCCATCCGCTGCGCACCGACATGCTGCTGGCGATGCGCCGCCTCGCGCGCTCCGTCACGGTCATCAGCAGCGCGCACGACGGCCGGCGCTACTCGATGTCCGCGACGGCGGTCGATTCGCTGTCGACCGATCCGCCTTCGCTGCTGATCTGCATCAATCGCACCGCGTCGCTGTATCCGCCGCTCGATGCGGGCGCACCGTTCTGCGTGAACGTGCTGTCGGCCCGGCACGAAGGCATCGCGATCGACTGCAGCGGCCGGCTGAAGGGCGAAGCGCGCTTCACGACCGGCGACTGGCACACGTCGCCGCACGGCGTGCCCTATCTGCGCGATTCGCAGGCGAGCCTCGTTTGCGAGCAGGACGGCCGCTTCGAATACGGCACGCATACGGTGTTCATCGGGCGCATTCGCGAGGTGCTGATGTGCGGCGACGTCGATCCGCTCGTCTATCTCGACGGCGCCTACACGACGCCCGGCGCGCCGGTGGCCCGTGCGGCCGCGTGACGTGAGGAGCCGGCGATGAGCGATTCGCGCTTCCATCGGCTGACCGTTGCCGAAGTGATTGCCGAAAGCGACGACGCGTGCTCGTTCGTGTTCGACGTGCCGGCCGCGTTGCGCGACGCATTCGCATACCGGCCCGGGCAGTTCCTGACGCTGAACGTGCCGTGCGCGGACGCGGCCGTTGCGCGCTGCTATTCGCTGTCGAGCGCGCCCGGCATCGACGCCGCGCCGAAGATCACCGTCAAGCGCGTGCGCGACGGCCGGGCGTCGAACTGGCTGTGCGACCGCGTGCGGGCGGGCGACACGCTCGAGGTGCTGCCGCCGGCCGGCGTGTTCACGCCGCGCGCGCTCGACGGCGACCTGCTGCTGTTCGCGGGCGGCAGCGGCATCACGCCCGTGCTGTCGATCCTGAAATCGGCGCTCGTGCACGGGCGCGGGATGCTGACGCTGATCTACGCGAACCGCGACGAACGCTCGGTGATTTTCCGCGACGAACTTCAGCAGCTCGCGCAGCGCCATCCCGGGCGCGTGCGCGTGATCCACTGGCTCGACAGCGTGCAGGGCATTCCGCAGCAGCGCCATCTCGAGGAACTCGCGCGGCCGTTCAGCCGGCAGGAGACGTTCATCTGCGGGCCTGCGCTGTTCATGGAGAACGCGCTGGCCGCGATGCTCGGCCTCGGGCTGCCGCGTGCGCGCGTGCATGTCGAGCGGTTCGCGTCGTTGCCCGATGCGCCGGCGCCGGCCGCGACTACGGCGGCTACGGCGACTACGGCGGCAGCATCGGCGTCCGGCGACGGTGCGGCGATCGAGACGGTGCTCGACGGCGACGCGTTCGCGTTCGACAGCGCGCCCGGCGAAACGCTGCTCGACGCGATGCTGCGCGCGGGCGTGCCGGCGCCGAATTCTTGCCGGATGGGGCAATGCGGCGCGTGCATGTGCCGGATCGAGCGCGGCGAGGTCGCGCTCGACAGCAACCACGTGCTCGACGACGACGAGATCGCGGCCGGCTGGACGCTCGCCTGTTGCGCACGGCCCGCGAGCGATGCACTGCGCGTGGTGTTTCCCGACTGAGCCGATGCGCGCCGGCGGCGCGCACGGCCACCCTGATCTATGACGATGGACAACGAAATCCTGACCACGCCCGCGCTGATCGCACGGGCAGCCGCGCGCCACGGCGCGCATCCGGCGATCGAGTCGGAGCACGGCCGGCTGACCTACGCGGAACTCGACACGGCCCGCCTCGACGCGGCCCGCGCGCTGCTCGCGAGCGGCATCGAGGCCGGCGACCGCATCGCGGTGTGGGCGCCGAACCTGCCGCAATGGATCGTCGCGGCGCTGGCGATCCACACCGTCGGCGCGATCCTCGTGCCGGTCAATACGCGGATGAAGGGGATGGAGGTGGGCGGCATCCTGCACGACGGCGGCGCGCGGCTGCTGTTCTGCAGCGGCACGTTCCTCGGCGAATCCTATCCGGCGATGCTCGCGCCGCACCGGCCGGCGACGCTCGAGCGCGTCGTCGTGTTCGATGGCGAACCGCCGCCCGGCGCGCACGACGAGACCTGGAACGCGTTCCTCGCGCGCGGCGCCGAGGTGCCGCTGGACGCGGTGCGCGAACGCGAGGCACAGGTGACGCCCGACACCGTGATGGACCTGATGTTCACGTCCGGCACGACGGGCCGCCCGAAGGGCGTGATGACCGCACACGGCCAGAACCTGCGCGCCGCGCAGGCGTGGGCGGCGATCGCCGGCGTGCGTCCTGACGACCGCTACCTGATCGTCAATCCGTTCTTCCACACGTTCGGCTACAAGGCGGGCTGGCTCGCCGCGCTGTCGAGCGGCGCGACCGTGCTGCCGCATCTCGTGTTCCAGCCGGCCGACGTGCTGCGGCGCGTTGCCGACGACCGCATATCGGTGCTGCCCGGCCCGCCGACGCTGTACTACGCGCTGCTCGACGCGCCCGATCGCGCGACGCACGACCTGTCGTCGCTGCGGATCGCGGTCACGGGCGCGGCGGCGATCGCCCCGAGCCTGATCGAACGGATGCGCGCCGAGCTCGGCTTCGAGACGGTGCTGACCGGCTACGGGCTGACCGAATCGTGCGGCTTCGCGACGCTGTGCCGCCAAGGCGACGATGCGCAGACGGTCGCCTGTACGTCCGGCCGGCCGATGCCGGATGTCGAATTGCGCATCGCGGGGCCGGGCGGCGCGCCGCTCGGGCCGGACGAGACCGGCGAGATCTGGGTGCGCGGCTACAACGTGATGCGCGGCTATTTCAACCAGCCGGACGCGACGCGCGAAACCGTCGATCCCGATGGCTGGCTGCATACGGGCGATCTCGGCTGCGTCGACGCGAACGGCAACCTGAAGATCACCGACCGCATCAAGGACATGTTCATCGTCGGCGGCTTCAACTGCTATCCGGCCGAGATCGAGCGGCTGCTCGCCGCGCATCCGGCGATCGCGCAGGTCGCGCTGGTCGGCGTGCCCGATACGCGGCTCGGCGAGGTCGGGCACGCGTATGTCGTGCTGCGGCCGGGCGCGCATGCCGACGCCGACGAACTGAACGACTGGGCGCGCCGCAACATGGCGAACTACAAGGTGCCGCGTTATTTCACGTTCGTCGAACAACTGCCGACGAGTGCGGCCGGGAAGGTGCTGAAGTACCGCCTGCGGGCGGGGACCGAGGCGGCGGCCTGAGCGCCGCCGCCGTACACGAACGGGATGAACGCATGAACGACAACGGGTTTCCGCAGGGTGCGGTGCTGGTGTTCGGCGGCAGCGGCGGGATCGGGCAGGGTGTCGCGCTCGAGTTCGCGCGGGCCGGTGTGCCGGTCGCGGTGGGCTACCGCAGCAAGGCCGACGTGGCCGAGCGTGTCGCGCGCGACATTCGCGGCGAGGGTGTCGCGGCCACCACGCACTGCGTGGACGTGACCGATCCCGCACAGGTCGACGCCGCGCTCGCGGCCGCGATCGGCGCGCATGGCCGCGTGCACACGGTGGTCTGGGCGGCCGGGCCGTTCGTGAACCAGCGTCATATCGGCGACATGACACACGACGACTGGCGCCGCGCGATCGACGTCGAAACGATCGGCTTCTTCGTGGCGGCGAAGGCCGCGCTGCCGCACTTCCGTGCGTCGGGCGGCGGATCGTTCGTGACGCTCGGGTCGGCCGGGCACGTGCGCTGGCCCGAGCGCGACGGGCTGTCGGTCGCGCCGAAGGCAGCGAACGAGGCGCTGGTGAAAGGGCTGGCGCGCGAGGAAGGGCGCTACGACATTCGCGCGAATTCGATCCTGGTCGGCGTGATCGAGGCCGGGATGTTTCCGGTGCTGCTCGAACAGGGGCAGTTCGACCAGGCGTGGATCGACGAGACGCAGAAGATGCTCGCGCTCAAGCGCTGGGGGAAGGCGCACGATGTCGGGCGGGCGGCGGTGTTTCTGGCGTCGGATCGGGCTGGTTACATTACCGGGCAGCAGTTGAATGTTTCCGGTGGGTATGGGGTGTAGCGGCATGCCGAAGTGGCAAATTCATTCGGACAACCGTATCTGAACGGTCGGTAGTTTTGCGCGCGGATATCGCGCGCCATCCCTTCCGAAAATCATCGACGACGCGGGCCGATATACCGATCGGCTCGCGTATCGCATCTGTGCCGGGCTCGGACAGATGGATGCGCACGCATCGGTATTCACCCTGCCTCGTCACGTACGATCGCACATCGGCATCGCGTGCGCCCGGCAAAAGGTCACACTTTTGCAACGCTTTTCCGACGTATTCCTCTGCACACGATTGATCGTCGTGGCGACGCGCGTGCGCTGACGGCCGTCCGGCCTCGATCCACAGGCGCTGCGCGATTGACGCGCAATTCCGCCAATCGCGCCTTTCGGCTCGGCGCGCCGGATACGGATACGTTCCTGAAACATTTCCCCACCATTGCGCCCCGCGTTGCCGCCCGTGCGACGTGGACACGCTTTTCCCGCTTCGATTTGCGCCGCATGGCACGTGCCTTGCGGTTGACCCGGTGCCGCTGGTGCAAACGAATTTCGCGAGAACGACGAACGCGTCGGCGGCATGCAACGACATCGAAACAAACGGGGAATCGGATCGGGCCGCGGGCGTCGCCTGTCGCGACGTACCTGCCGCGCATGTCGTATCGGTCATGCGCATGGGCAACGTGTTCCCGATCCGTCGAACAGCAAGCGTGCTTGCAAGGTGTCGTGCCGGGGTTCGCATCACGCATGGCGACGCAGGCCGCATGCGTTGGCGAGGCGCGCCCGGCACATGTCGGGGGAGGCGCCCGTGAAAACGACAGTGAACCAATGGGCATTCGTCGCGGTGGTGTTTGCCGCGAGTGCGCATGCGCAGGAAATCTACCTGCAGGGCGGCACGCAGGGCGTGGGCATCGGCGCGGCCGTGAGCTTCAATTCGATGCTCGGTGCGCATGCGGATTTCAATGCGATCGATCTTTCGCATGACTTCACGGTGGCCGGCAATCGCTACCAGGACGACCTTAAGCTGCGCCAGGGCGGCTTGTACGCGGACATCTTTCCGTGGCGAGGCAGCGGCTTCCGCGCGACGCTCGGGCTACGCTTCAACGACGACGAGCTTCGCGGCGTATCGGTGCCGACCAATGGCACTTACGTGTTCGGCGGCAAGCGTTATCCGGCGCGGCCGGGGATGTACGCGGTGGCCGAAGCGCGCTATCCGACCGTGATGCCGTACTTCGGGATCGGCTACGGGCACCGGCCGGCGTCGAAAGGGCTGGGATTCGTCGCCGACCTCGGCGTCGCGTACGGGATACCGAAATGCTCGTACACGCTGTCGCCGGAGCTGGCGGCCGCGGCCGGGCCCGCGAAGAGCCAGATCCTGGCCGCGAGCGGGCTGGATTCGCTGCGGCAGGTGATGTCGCGCTACCGGTGGTATCCGGTGTTGCAGATCGGGATTTCGTATCGGTTCTGAGCGGCGGGGCGTCGTTGCGTGTGCCGGGCGGGGAACGGCCGGCATCGCCGGTACGGGCGGGCCAACGGATGTTGGCACGGGAGGGCCGACGACCCTCGCGAGCACCGCACGCGGAATCGGTGAATGCAGCCGTCCCGCATCGATCGGCGCGCGCCCGCGCAGGCCGTTCAGCCGTGACTAGCCGATCGGCTGTCTTTCCCGCCGTTTCGATCCGGCTTACCTTTCAAACAGCAGTTCGACGTGTCGGGCGAGCGGCGCATGCCGAAAGGGTTCATGCGGCCCGTTGCCGTTCGCTGATGCCAACCACCGTCCTCCTTCCGTTGTTGGCGATGATAGCAATGATTGCAATTCCCGGTCATGGCGCTATCATTGATATCAATCCGGATGGAGGGAACCATGGCAAATCTACTGGTGCGTAACGTGGACGACAATATCGTTCAGAGCCTGCGCGAGCGGGCTGCGGCAAATGGCCGGAGTGCCGAGGCCGAACATCGGGCCATTCTGGCCGATGCGCTCGGCCGGCCGAAGCGAAAGACATTTGCGCAAGTGCTGATGAGCATGCCCGATGTCGGCGAAGACGCGGATTTTCAACGTATTCAGGATTCCGGCGAGGCCAGGCGTGTATTTGATTGAAACATTCGATCGGCCGGAAACCCTTATCGCATAAGCGCGTGTTCAGAACCTGTTCAGAATTCGTTAAAAACCCACCTTCACCCGAATAGGCTCGATTCCTCGCGCATCCGCGTAGGTTTCGGCCGACGTATCCGACATGTGGCCGAGTAGCGCCTTCGTGTCGACGTTCCCCTGCTTGTCGTACAGTCGCTTCGAGAGGCTTCGAATCTCGTGGAACGACGGTGCGTTCTCATCCGGAATCTTGGCCTTTTTGCGTGCCCGAGCGAACGCTGCCGAGATGACCCCCAGTCCGACCGGTGCGCCCGGCACGGTTCCGTTCTTTCTGGTCGTGTAGTGGATCAGGTACTGGCTGATGACGCCAGTTTTCTTGCATCGCGTGATCACGTCGGCCAGTGTCATGCCGATAGCATCCAGGCGTAGGCTCGTCGGAATTTCGATAACGACACCGGTCTTCTGCCGAGCGACGCGCGCATGTCCATGCTTGATCCATGACCGCTCCCAGCGCGCGCAGGTTGATCGATCCTGTCCCGAGACGAGCGCGAGCAGCATCACGTTTTCCAGCCAGTTCGTGACGGTCGGGGCTTGCGCGAGAATTTTCTCGAACGATTCCAGCGTCAGACGGCTGCGCTTCGTTTTGAACTTCACGCCTTCCGTCACGGCGGCCGGGTTGGAATCCATCCAGCCGAGCGACACGCCGCGGCGACAGATCGCCATGGCGCGCGCACGCACGACTTTTGCCAGAGCCGCCTTTCCCTCGGCGAGGATCGCCTCGATGATGTCTGCGAAGTGCTTCGTCGTCAGCTCGCGGCACTTGACCTTGCCAATCTTCGCCTCGAGCCGGCCATCTGCCAGCTTCCGACTCTTGGCGGTGTTGTGCTTCTCTGACACGGGCATCTTCTTGAGCAACTCGCTGAATGTCGGCGAATCGCTTTCCACGCGTTCGGCGAGCGTCTTCTTGCCTTCGGCGATCGACATGTTCGCCTCGGTCGCTTCGTAAATCGCCTGGGCAAGCGGCATGCGGCCGAGGATGTGCGTCTTCTTCGTGCGCGGATCGAACCAGGTGAAATATCCGGGCCGCGGCTCGTGAAGATGCTCGGGCCAACTGGCCCGAATGCGGATGCGTGGTCGGGCGGCCATCATGCGATCCTATGGACGAGGCGAGGGCGAGCGCTGTCCTGATAGACGGCATTTTGCTCGACGTAATACGCGTTGCCGACCTTGATCGGGGGCGGGTAGATCTTGCCTTCCTTGACCCACCGGGATGCAGTGCGCATCGCGGGTGCCGGGCTGAATTCGCGTTCGAGCCAATCGCTCAGTCTGATCTTCATCATTTTCCCCTCGTGGTCATGGCAAGCTCGACGCGGCGGATGATCTCGCGATCGTAGCCGGCTAGCGTGGATTGCAGGTTGGGTGCGAGGCGCGGCCCGGCGGACGGCGTGTCGAGTGGCGCGCGTGACGTCGCGGCCGGCACAACCTCGTACGCCGTGTCCGTGCGCACGCGCCGATCGATCCGGATGCGCCCTGCGTAGAACAGCGTGTCGAGGAAGCCCTGCACGAGCGCGGTCGACGTCTGCAACTCGGCCGCGATCTCGCGCGCGGTGTGCGTGCCGCTGGTCAGGACGTTGAACACCGCGGTGCTGTTGATGCGGCGGCTGGTCACGATGAGGCTCCGGTGCGGGCGGCGACGAAACGAGCGAGATCGTTCGCGAACGCATGCAGTGGATCGTCATTCGCGAACGACCAACCCGCCTCGTCCGTCCATTGCATGCCGTGCTGCAGGCCGATACCGACGACGCGATCCCACGCGATGACTTCGTCCGTCACCTCGGTGCGCGGCTCCGGCAGCGGTGTGGCGAGAAGGGCGCGGAGGGCGTTGATGAAGCATGACGCATCGCGTGGGCCGATCGTGACTGGCTTCTCCGCGCTCAGAGTGTCGAGCAGGATCTCGACCCAGCGTCGATTGATCTGATCTTCAGTCATGGTTGGCTCCTTGGAGAAGGTCGCGCAGACGTTCCGCGTGGGCTTTGTTCTGCAGGTCTTCGGATCGCGCCAGCCACGTCGCCGCGTGCTCGACCGACTCGCGCAGCTCGTCCGTCAGCCCGACCCGAGCGTCTGCCTGCGCGGGCTGCGGGGCGACGTCGCGATCACGCAGGTATTGAGCCAGCGCGCACGCGAAGTCGGCCGCCAGCCGTTCCTCGATATAGCGCCCGTAGTGACGGTTGCGCAGGCGTTTCACGAAGAACTCGGCCACGTAGCCCCGGCCTCCCTCGCTGGTGTTCAGATCGTGCGGCCCGATCGGCTCGTGCGCCTCTGCCGGTGCGTCGGGCTGCGCGGGCTGGGTGATCGTGCTGCCGTCATTCGGAATCTTGTCGCCGCGCACGATGCGAGCCATTTCCTTCATGCCCATGCTTTCCAGCGCGCATGCAGCCTGTTCAAGCAGCACATTCGGGTGAGCCTGCGCGGGCGACTGCGGGGCGGTGTCGATCATCGCCTGATAGACGGCTGCGGCAGTCCACGGGCCGCCGACGCCTACCGGCAACGACCAATGCCCGGCATCCTTCATCACGCCGGTCGGACGAATCGGCACGAGCTTCCATCCGACCGGGATCGCCACCGCTTCCGCCGCCATAGCGGGCGCTGGTACGGCATAGGAAATGCATTGCTCGATCGCATTGATCGCGCAGTTGCGCAGCTCGTCGAGCGTCGCGACGATCGCGTCGGGTTCGCCTTCAGGGCTGTTCCGGTCGGGAAGTTCGCAAACGTTCGTCAGGAACATTTCGAACCAGTGCGGCAGCTCGATCGCCCCTTCCGCCCCCGTCTCACTGGCAGATGCGGCGCGGGCAATCTCGATAGCCGTGTCAGCGATTCGCATGTAGGTGCTCTCGTTGACGAGCCCTTCCAAGAAGCTGAACTTGTCGTAGATGTCTTGATCCGACAGCGCCGCCCGCTCGTCCGCCGGCGAGGGTGCGGGAACCGTTGCGCATGCCGCAACCCAACCAGCCTCGTAGAACTGCCACGGGGTCATTTTGGCGAACATCTGCGAGCTGATTTCGCCCCAAGATTTCACCATTTCTGCGCGGTCGATCGGCGCTGCTGCGGGCTGCAACGATTCAGCCTCGCGCTTGCATGCGCCGGTGCCGCAACCGCGCGAACATTGGATGTCGGCGATTGCGCACACGCGGACGGCTGCGGGATTTTCATTGGTCGTCATGGTGTTTGGTCCTCAGGTGGTCAGGCGAGCGCGAGCCCTGGCTGGCGCAGCCGGTCGCGTTGCAGGGTTTCGTAGTCGGGATTCAGCTCGCAGCCGAGGAACCGGCGGCCGAGCCGCTGCGCGACCTGGCCGACGGTGCCGCTGCCGAAGAACGGATCGAACACGACGTCGCCCGGCCGGCTGCCTGCGAGCACGCAGGGCTCGACGAGCGCTTCGGGGAAGGTCGCGAAGTGCGCGCCGCTATACGACTGCGTCGGGATGTGCCAGACCGAACGGCGGTTACGCATCGTCGGCATGATCGCCATCGCTTCGTCGAAGCTGGCGTTGTTCTTCGTTCCGGCGCCTTCGTCAGCCAGCTTTCGCTTCACGCGTCCGCGCGAACGCTCGTCAGCGTCGGTGCCATGCCCCCAGCCGACTCCGCGGCCGACGGCCTTCATGTTCCCGTTCGACTTCGCCCCGCCGTTCGCGCGCTCGCTGCCGATCTGCGCCTGCACGTTCTGCGATAGACGTGCATGCGTATTCGGGCTCACCGGTTCGAGAATCGCTTCCTGATCGAAGTAGTACCGCTCGTTCTTGCTCAACAGGAACATGTACTCGTGTGCCTTGGTGCAACGGTCGCGCACGCTCTCGGGCATCGGGTTCAATTTTTCCCACACGATGTCTTGCCTGAGATACCAGCCGGCATCCTGCAAGGCAAATGCGAGGCGCCACGGCTGGCCCATCAGGTCTTTCGGCTTCAGGCCCGTGCGCTCGCGCGATCCGGTGCCGCTTTTCCGGTGCTGCGCAGCGGCGATCTGCTGCGCGCTGATCACCGACCGGTCCGACATCTGTCCAGTGCGCCCCTGCGCGCCCCACGAACCGGCGTATGCGTCGCCCATGTTCAGCCAGAGCGTGCCGTCATCCGCGAGCAGCTCGCGCGCGAGGTCGAACACACCGACGAGCGTGTCGATGAACTCGCGCAGCGTCGACTCCTGACCGATCTCGCGGTGCTTGTCCGGGTGGCCTTCGGGCAGATACGAGCGCAGCCCCCAGTATGGAGGCGAGGTCACGATCGTCTGCACGCGCACGCCGTCGGCGATCATTGCACGCATCAGGTCCCGGCAGTCGCCGCGATGGGAGTGGTCGATCCAGTCGATCATCATTGGCCTTCGTTGATCAGTTGCTTCGCGTTCGCCACGAACACTGCGCGAGCGAATCCCATCGGCGTCGCCGAGCGGATGTCGCCGCGGTCGTCAGAGGGGGGGGCGGCATGGATTCGGTTGTCGGGTGCGCCGAGGCCGTCAGCTCGATTCGGCTCCGGCATCTCGAATCCACCGCCGGCCCATACGCACGTCTTCTTCGTGTAGTTGTCGGACAGCTCGAACCCCGTGAACTCGTATGGGTGGAACGTGTAATCGGGCTTGCGCCAATGCGACGAGATCACGCTCACGGGGTTTTCGATGCCATACGGCACGCCGAGGCCGCTCAGGAACTCGTCGGCGATCGCGACCATTTCTATCGCCTGGGCGAGCCGGCGCAGACCCTTTTCCTTGAACCAGCGTGCGCCGCTGACCGCGAGATCCGTGCAGGGCGGAAATGCGAAGCCGAACACGACGGTCGAGTCCGCGGGGATCCCAGGCGCGCCAAGCAGCGCATCCCATTGCTGAAAGATGATCCCGTCACGCACCGTGCGGCCGACGTGCTGGATGTCGTAGCAGATGCAGCGATAGCCGGCGTCCGCCCACGGCCGAGCCATGTTGCCGGTGCGGTCGAACAGGAAAATCGCGGTTGGTACCATCGTCATCCTCTAAATCAGTAGATCAAGCCTCAATGGCGAGTGCTCGGCTAGCATGTGGCAGCTGGTTGCATGAAAGCGCCGCGCTGCAGATCTTTTGGCGTTGTGACGGCGCCCACCCGTCACACCGAGCACCCACCGTTGAAGCTTGGGTTGCCGCGCGACGGGTGCCGCGCGGCTGGTAGTTCACTCTTCCTCTACTTCCTCGTCGGGCTGCGTGTCGAGATCCGATCCTGCGAAGGGGCGGTGCTCGTCGTCCGCCGGCGGCGCATCGCCGAACAGCCTGGGCTCGACGTAGTCGCTCGGCGGCGTCAGCGTGATGCCGATCTCCTGCTGCACGCGGCGCGCGATCTTGCCGTGGTCCTCGTCGTCCTTCGGATGCGCGGTGATCTTGAAGTGCACTCCGACGGAGCCGCCTTCCTGCGTGGTGAACCGGATGTCCTTCAGGCCGCACTCGGCGAGCAGCACGTCCTCGGCGCCCGTCGCGCCGATGTGGAAGCGCAGCAGATACCCTTCGTAATTTCTGTCCCACACGAGGTTGCGCATGAACGGGAAGCGCAGCTCGGTCAGGCCGTCGTGCTCCATTTCCAGCTCGCCGGGCTTCGGCTGCGGGCGGCGGTAGAGCATGCCGCGCAGCGCCGGGTCGAACATATCGAGCAGTTCGCCGCCGCCGACAATGTAGAGGCCGGTCGAGATCGCGGGCTTGCGCTCGGCGCCGTGCTTCTCGGAAACGTTCGTGCAGCTGACGATCTTCGCGAGGGTGCTGTCTTTGATTTCGAACATGGTTGCTCCGGGTGGTGATGGAGGGGGTTACGCGCCGAGCAGCGCTTCGCGGCGCCGGTTGTACGCTTCGGTCAGGCGTTCGAGCATGTCTGCCGGGTAGTCGCGGAAGCCATCGAGGCAGGCGTCGAGCGTGTCGACGTCTGCGCATGCTTCGATCTGCGCAAGCGCGGCCGCTTCTTCGGTGCTCGGGCCGTCGGTCGACGGCTGGTCGGCAGGCTTGCGCGTCGCCGCGCCGCGCAGTTCCTTCATGCGGGCGTTGTATGCGTCCTGCGCTGCCTGCGCCTGGTCGCCCGGCGGCAGCTTCATCGCCAGCGCACGCGCTGCGTTCATGCCGTTGCGGTCGGTCGCAGTTGCGATCGCCTTCAGCACGTCGTCGAGTTTCACGACCTCGAGCGGCAGCACTGTGTGCATCGCCTTCTTGCCCTTCGTCGCGGTCAGCGAAAGCGAGATCTCGCGCTCGATGTTGCTCAGGTGGCTGATGCGGATGCCGCCCACCGTCATGCCGCCGAAACGCACGGCATGGTCGTTGTAGAGCGTCATCGACTTTCCGACCCACGCGCGGCCATCCTCGCCCCAGGCGAAGATCAGCAGCTTGCGCATGGTCTTGCACGGCTTGTACGGCCGGCCTTCGTCGTTCTGGTAGTGCAGGATCACGGGCTGATCCTCGCTACCCATGCGCACATCGGTGACGGTGATGGTCAGGTCGCCTGCGAGCAGTTGCTCCGCGTTCAGCTGGTCGGACTTCGGCACGATGGTGCCGCGGAGGTCGGTGATATCAGACATGGTTTTCTCCCTCAGATTTCTTGAATGCGGCCCGTGCGGCGACTGCTGACGCCTTGTCGGGATAGCCGCCCAAACTGATCTTTCGTCCGTCGCGGCACACGTACGCATACCAGCGCGAGCGTTGTTCGAAGACGCCGAATTCACCTGATCGGCAATCCTTTCGAACCTTGTTGCGGTTCGCGCCGTTGCCTTTCGCATCGACGTCTCGCAGATTGGAAAGGCGGTTGTTGGTGCGGTCGCCATCGATGTGGTCGATCATTCCCTTCGGCCATTCGCCGTGGGCCAACAGCCAGATCAGGCGGTGCGATGAATACAGAACGTTGTCGATCTTCACGTGCCAGTAACCGTTGGCTTCGATGCGGCCCGCAGGCTTACCGATCACGTGTGCCTTGTTCTTGGCGGCCGTCTTCCAGATCAGCTGTCCGGTGGCTGCGTCGTACGTGAGGCGTTCCGCGACGCGCTCGCGAGTGATGGATCTACACATAGGAAATTTCCACCTCTTGCGACGTGAACGCGTACGGCGGCAGGTCGATCTGCGTGCTCTTGTTCGAGTAGCCGGGCCAGCGCTTCAGGCGCATGCATTCCTCATAGACGTCGAGCAGCCGACGGCACTCCATGAACCCTTCTTCGCGGCTTTCCGGGCCGAGCGTGTACGACGCGGCCGCGTACGGCCATTCGGTTTCAACGGCCACGAAGGTGAATTTTTCGACCGTGACGCCGGCAGCCGCGCTGTATCCGGCCGAGTAGAACGCGTCCTGCACGTGGTAGCGCTTGCGCGCGATCTGGCGGCGGAACTCGTCAGCCGATGCGCAGCTATACGTCTTGAGGTCGAGCAACTCGACCGACTTGCGCGACAGCTGGTGCACCCAGTCGGGCCGGCAGCGGCATTCGACGCCAGTCATTTCGTCCGTCCAGAACGCGGACACCTCGGCGCGGCCGCGCGACAGCGCGTCCTGAATCTCGGGCAGCGCGCGCACGGCTTCGGCCTGGCGCATCGCGACGTCGTACTGATCGACCGTGATCACGCGCTTCTCGCCGCACGCGTCGAGGAATTCGCGCCACCATTCCATCGCCGCGATGCTGTCCGGCGAAGGCTTCTTCGCGTTCCACTGCGTGTCCGTTGGCTTGCGCGGCGCACCCTTCGGCGCCCAGACGTAGCGCGCGTCGAAGTGTTCCGGCTCGAACACTGCGCAGTGCGCGAGGTGCCCCTCGAGCTGGCCCGGCTTCTCGGCGCGCGGCGGCCGCAGCGGATTGCGGTGCCGGCTGTAGAAGTGGAACGGCGACAGCGCGAGGTCGTCGAGCTGCGATTTCGAGACGGGCGGCAGCGCGTGATACGCGTCGATCGACAGGTCGTACTTGAGCATCACGCCCCCCACACGCCGCGCGGCGCTTCCGGCGTAGTGCCGAGGTATGCGATGCCGACCGCGCATCCGAACGCGATGAGGATCGCGACGATGATGCCGGCGACCGGGTTACGCTCGAAAAGCCGGTCGAGCGCGCCGCACAGGTAGGTGATCGGGTTCATGGTCGGTTGTCCGCGCCGCAGTGTGGGCAGTCGAGGGAATAGCGATCGGCGTCTCTCGGGAAGCGGCCGCACCCGATGCAGTTCACACGGTCGGAGCGTTGCTTCTGCGGCTTGACGAGTTCAATGCCGCTTCCCGTGAGCGCCTCGTCGCGCTTGATGTGCTGCACGTCGACAGCCGGGCGCCAGCGCGCGTCGATGTAATCCTTCGGCCACGGAATGTCCGTCTCGCGCGCGTTGTGGCGCGCCTGCGCTTCTTCCTGCGTGTACACGTGCGCCTTGCGCAGGTCGGTCGTGTAGCCGTTACCGTTCTGCGCCCACCACATCACGTCGTTTCCGACGAATGAGCGGCTGTCTTGGAGGTAGAACAGCTTCATCGCGCGATCCCCGCGAGAAGTTCATAGGCCGGCGCAACCCCGCACGCGATCAGATACAGCGCGCCGAGCACCGCGAGCGGGAACCAGTCGCGCGATACAACCGATCGGCTGTAACCGCGCGATACAAGCGTTGGGCTGTTGAGAGGGGCGCGCATCATGCCTTCCGAGCGATGAACAGCGTGCGGATGAACGCCTTGAGATTGAAGTCGTCGAAACACCAGTCGAGGCCATTCGCCAGATCGAGGCTGTACAAGCGAGCCTCCGATTCGATCTCTGCATCGGTCGGCACGTCAATGTGCAGGCGCTTCGTCACGCAGTTCGAAAAGCGCTGAGAAAGATCCTGCTGCGTCGCCAGAAGCATCTCGAACGCTTCGTATTGTTCGGGCGACATGCATTCAGCGCCGGCTTCGAGCAGCAGCTCGCGGGCGTCAGGCGTGTGTTTGATCTCGCTCATGGTCTATCCTCGGTGTGGTGTGATTGCCCGCAGGGCGGGCGCGGTGGTCAGTGCAGGTGGTGCTCGTCGTTCTCGATGTTCTTCATGGCGCCGCGGATGCGATCGACTACCTCGTAGACGATGCCGACGACGAACAGCACGCCGAGCCCGATCAGGACGGTTTTGACGAAGAGCTGCATGTCAGAGCTCGTCGAACAAGCGCACGTGGCGGCCGATGTGGTCGGCGCAGCTGGAGAAACCGGCGGCGCCCGGGCCGAACTTCTGGCCGCACGACGAGCAGCTGACGTTCGCGAAGCGCGGCCGCTCGTCATCGAGCGAGCGCTCAGCCTCGAGTTCCGCGTCCTCGCTCATCGCGTGCACGATGATCGACATCACCAGATCGCCCAGTGCCTCCGGCGACTCGCGGAACGCGGCGCGTAGAGCAGCGCCGTGCTTCTGCTGCGTGACGCTGTGCATGCCGCCGATCAGATCGTCGTCCGACAGCGCGGCGATCTTCGCCTTCAGGCGCTCCTTCGCGATGGCCGCGACGAGTTCGGTGCGGTCAGCCTCGGCGTCGGCCGCATCATTGAACTGCTGCAGCTGGCGGTCCGACCAGAAGTCGGCGGTGCGTTCGGTGGTGGGTGCAAGCATGTCGTTCTCCTCAGGCCGCGAACTTGCGCAGCATCGTGTCGAGACGGTCGTGCGCGTACCGCGTCGCGCGCGTCGGGTCGATCCCGCAGAACTCCGTGCGCCGCGTCATGCCGGCCAGGTAGCCCTGCAGGAGCGAGATCGCGTTCATGCGGCTCGCGAGCTGATCGATGAAGTCGAACTCGGCCTGGGTGGTCCAGCCGCGGGTGTCTTCTGATTTCACGGGGTGCCTCG
Organism: Burkholderia sp. 22088; assembly: GCF_052045915.1. Classification (NCBI taxonomy): domain Bacteria; kingdom Pseudomonadati; phylum Pseudomonadota; class Betaproteobacteria; order Burkholderiales; family Burkholderiaceae; genus Burkholderia; species Burkholderia sp. 22088. Next base: position 106,032 of record NZ_JBQEPY010000018.1, on the reverse strand, counting down.
TTCATGTGGTGCTGATGGAGGCAATTATACGAAAGTGTATTGGATAGTCAATACGATTTCGCATAGGGGTGGGCGAAAAAAATCCCGCCGGAGCGGGATTCTTGATATGACGGGCGCAGGCCCCGTCAGGGCAACGCGCTAGAGGCGCTACCGCGAAATCTGCAGATCGTACAGCTGCTGATCATCGGTGAGGCATGTGCCAGTGCCAGCTTGACTCCAGCCACTGAACGAAAAGACGCAGCGCAGATTGTGGCCGTCGGCAGACTGCGCGAGGACGTTTCCGTTGCCCGTCGCGCTGACGCCGACCGCATTGCCGGTCGCAACTTGGCCACCCGAGAAAGCCGTCGCGAGCGTGAAGGAACCGCCCTGAACGTAGGCAAATTTTCCGTCGTAAGTGCGATCGTCGATCGTGATCGAAACGGTCTTGTCGATCTGCTTCGCTGTGCCGTGAGCGATCTTTCCGGGCCCCCTCGGCATCAGCGAAAGGTCATAGGTAGCGCAGCCTGCAAGCGGAAGCGCCACAAGTAGGGCGCAGATTTTTTTTAGCATTTTTCTTCCCCGAAACGAATTTCTAATTGTGCCGTTATCGTCTTCGATATCGCCGGTGTTCCACCATCACACCGATGATTTTTACCGATCGATGCTCGCTACTCACGGTCGGGTAATCCGGATTAAGGGGGACGAGCTCGAATACATCTTGACCCATTTCATTCGTACCACGTGCTCGGTAACGCTTGAACGTCGCATCTTCGCCCTCTTTGGCAGCGACAACATAGTCGCCTGGTCGCGGGCTCAGCGCGGGATCGATGATGACTCGATCACCCGCATTAAATTCGGGGGTCATGGAGTCGTCATCAATTTCCAATGCAAATGCGTTGTCCGATAGCTCCAGATCAGTCAAAAGGAATTCGAATACCCCGTTCCTCGGCAATGTGCTCGCGGCCTCAGTCATTTTTACCACCTGCAGGCTATTCAATAAGGGGATGCGCCTGGTCCCGATCGCAGCGGGACGAATGTTGGATTCTGACTGAATCTTTCGCAAATCGATATACCGGAGATCATTGATTGATACCCCGAAATAGTCGGCTATGGGACGTAGCGTCGGGTCGCGGGGCGTCTGACTCTCCCCCGTGAGGATGCGATGGATGGTCGGCTGCGGCGGCCGATTGTTCAGCGCCTCAGCGAGCGAGTTGCCGCTCAGTCCGCGGCGATCCATCAGCCACTGAAGGTTCGAGGCGAGGAAGTTAGGGTCGTCAGTCATGCCCGGGAAAATACGTATTTGCATAGCGTCCGGCAAGTCTCTATACGAAATAGATTTACTTCAATACGAAAACGTATAAAATACGCTCCAACAGACCTTGGAGCGTCCTATGAAGCCCGCTAAGCAACTGGTCGACGAGCTGACAGCCGACGGCGTGAGCCAAAGCAAGATCGGCGCGGCCACCGGCATCCCGCAAGCAACCATCAGCCGTATCCAGTCGGGGCAGATCGCCGACACGAAGGCTTCGTACTGGAATCGAATCGCGGCCTTCCATGGTGAGCATTTCGCCGCCAAAACCGCTGTGCAGCCGACACAGGTGCCTGCGTGAGCGCCGCTCAGTTCACATCGCGCGGTTCCTCTGCCCCGCTGATCTCGAGAAGTGTGGCGAGCGCCTCGTTGAGCGCCACGCCGTACTGCTCGTTTTCCATGTGTTTGCGCTCGAGCATGTCCGAAACATCGCGTAACGCCTGCTGGATCTCTTCTCGGTGCTCGCTCATGCGCAGCAATGAGCCAGTTGCCGCCAGCAGTAGGTCCGTTCGAGCGCGGCTTTCCGCAATCTCCGCCCGCAGAAGGTGCACCGTCTTCACCGTAACAACGGCCGCTGGATCTTCTTTGACGGACTTCACTGCTGCGCGGCGCGCCCTGAAGCGCGCATCGCCGCGAACCATGAAGACGCCGAACGCAATGATCGCGGCGAGCAGCACCAAGAATTCCATCAGTTGAGTCACAGGAGCCTCCTTTCATGGAACGGATTGACGTAGGGGTACGCGATTCTGACATGGCTGGAAGCTCCTCCCGAAAGACGCGGTTGACGTTGACCGCATCGTATTTGTGCCACGCAGCAACGGCACTCAACAGTTTTTGCTAGGGGTTGCCAGTCATGGCCAAACCGAACATTGAAAAGGCGCTGCGCGACGTCCTGACCGGGCCGGATCGCAAGCGCGCGGCCGAGGTTCTTGGCTGGGATGCGTCCGAAGTGAGCCGCTTTCTGAGCGGTCAGCGCGGCGTGCTGATCAACGAATTCGAGAAGGCGATCGACGTCGCCGGATACGCGCTCGTCAGTCGGCCGTACCTGGATGCGATCGCGACCCTCTGCAAGGTCGGGGCTGCTTGCGAGTGCGCGCGACAGGGCGCCGGCGAGTGCGGGCTTCGCTGAGGGAGGGCGCCATGCTCGAGTTCTTCATCGACGCCTGGATGCTCGCGGTCATCTCGTTCGCGTTCGGCGGGTGCTGGAGGTGGGCGTGAACGACCTCCCGAATCCTCTCACCCCTGCGGATTGCGACCTGCGCGATTTTCCGTTCATGCCGCTCGACGTGCAGCGGCTGTGTGACAGCGATCTGGCCGCTCTTGAGTCGCCGGAGGCGTGCTGGGCCGCGTTGCTGCTTTGGAGCAAATCGTGGCACCAGGTTCCGGCCGCCAGCCTGCCTGACGATGACCGCGTGCTCGCCAAGTTCACCGGTTACCAGCGTGCGCCCGCCGCATGGCAAGCGATCCGCGATGGCGCGCTGCGCGGCTGGATCAAGTGCAGCGACGGCCGCCTCTATCACCCGGTCGTGGCCGAGAAGGCGAACGAAGGATGGTTCGCAAAGCACCGGCAGGCGCACGACAAGCTCTGCGAGCGCGTCCGGAAACGAAACAAGGCGCGCGCCGATTCCGGCCTCGTTCCACTGGAAGTCCCGGAGCTTGACCAGTGGATCGACATGGGTCGTCCGATGGAAAAGGCTTTGTTTCCCGAGGAATTTAGCAGTCCTTCCGCTGGAAAAGAACGAGCTTCCACCGGAACGAAGAAAGACTTCCGCCGGAAGGACGATGGAATTCCTGCGGAAAACGCTCTTAAAGGAAAGGAAGGGAAGGGACAGGGAGAAGTTAACACCGTAGGTACTGTCGTCTCTCCCGGTAAACCCGCGCGAGTCGCCGCCGACGATTTCCGCCCGAAGGACGCGGCCGAGTGGCTGCGATACCTGCGCGACAAGCACGGCTTCGAGGCTGACCCGACGAACGTCAACGACCGGAAGAAGCTCTGGCCGGTCTTTGCCGGATGGACGAACGCTGGCCTGACGACGGCTTTCGTCGATGACGCGATCGCCGCCGCGATACGCGACGCCAGCGAACCGATCGTATGCCTCCCGCTCTACGTCGACCGCTGCATGGCGAATGCGAACGCCGCGCGCGCTTCGCCGAATCCGAGCTGGACCGACCAGAACGCCCAGACCATTGCAGCCCTCACCGGACGGAACCGAAGCCATGAACCAGATGACCGAACCATCGACGTTTAAGCGCCCTGATTGGCCGCTCGACGCGCTCCCGCAGCATTGGATAGAGGCGCTTTTCTCGAAGATGGCCGCGTTCTACGGCTCGCGTTTCGCTTCGATGTGGACCGGCGTGAACGTGGGCGAGGTGCAGAAGGCTTGGGCGATCGAGCTCGGCAAGCTGTCGCGCGACCAGCTGAAGGCGGGGAGCGACAACCTCACGGCGCTGCCGAAGCCGCCGACGCTGCCCGAGTTCGTCGCGCTGTGCCGTCAGGCGCGCAGCGAACAGGCTGCCTCGACCGTGCATCGAATCGGCTATGGCCCGAAGGCTGACGAGGCGACCGTGAGCGCGCATCTCGGCAAGATGCGGCCCGCGATCACGAGCATGCTCAATCGCGAGCCGACCGCCGAATGGGCGTTCAAGCTGATTCTGCGCGGCGCGTCGTCCGATGGTGCACCGCTGACGGCCGGGGTGTCGAAGTGCGCGACTGACGCGATCACGTCGCCGGCTGGTCGACGCGTCGTCGAGGATTGCATTGACGCCGAGCTGAAGCAGCAGTACGCCGAGATCCGCGAGACGGTCGTCGACAACTACCGCATGCGCGGGCAACGGCTTTGGAGCGTGGCATGAGCATGACCGCATCCACTACGCCCGCGCGCGAGTTTCTTCCCGCCCAAAAGCAGGGCACGGCGCTGACGCTCGTTTTGCCGTATCCGATCAGCGCGAATCGGTACTGGAAGTCGTTCAACCTCGGCAAGCGGATCATGACCGCGCCGAGCAGCGAGGCGAAGGCCTATAAGCAGGAGGTCGGCTGGCTGCTGCGCGCGGCGGGCGTGCGTGAAGCGATCAAGGGCCGCGTGCGCGTCGACATCGTGCTGTACGCGAAGCGGCCGCAGGACTGGCAGAAGCGGCAGCGCCTGCACGGCGCGCGCTGGGACGACACGGTGCAGCGCATCGACCTCGATAACGCGCGGAAGGTCATCTACGACTCGCTGAAGGAGATCGCATTCGAGGATGACTTCTGGGTGTGGGCCGATTCGGGGCGCGTGGCTGAGCCTGACGGCGAGGCCCGCGTCGTGGTGACGATCACGCCGATCGTCGTCGAGCAGCCGCAGGCTGCGATGTTTGCGTGAGGTGGGGCATGGGAATCGATGAACTCCTCTTCGGCGGCTCGATGGGCTGGAACGCAGGGCAGCCGCGCGGCTGGCGTGATGGCACGTGTTCGAACTGCATGACACCAATTGCGTGCCAATCAGTCGGAATTTGCCGATCTGGGTTGCAGATGCGGGAACGCTACGACGTCGACCTTCCGGCCGACGCGGTGCGCGAGGTGCAGCCGACGCGCGCGCTGCCGGCGCCGCTCATCGAAGGAGACAGCGACGGCGGGGAGTGCGACTGATGACTTCCGATACCCGCTTTCTCACGTTCCCCGTGAAATCGCCGGCGCTGCGCCGCCATCTTCTTCGCGAGGACACTTGCTGTCCTGAATGCGGTGGCCTAATCGACGTCGGCTACGAATGCAACGACTGCGGATTCGACGGGATGCCCGAGATCGAGGCCGCCCGCGTCAAGCAGGCTGGTGACGCATGAACCTCGCCCACCTCGACGAGCAGCCGAAGCTCAGCGCGTTCCATCTGGCGTGCAACCTGCCGCGCGACCCGCAGTTCCGCGAGTGGGTCGGCCAGTACACCGTGCCGCCGCAATCAGTCGACGTCGACACGGCAGCCGCATTCATCCGCACGGTGTGCGAGATCGACACCCGCAAGCAGCTCGCGACCGACCGCGCTGCCGAGCAGCGCTTCCACCAGTTCCTGCGCCGGCCGTTCGTGGCCTGGCGCGATCAGCAGCACCAACCCGCATAGGAGCAACCGTGATCGAACCCACCGTAGGACGAATCGTGCATTTCCGGCCGGGGAAGTCGGCCGCCGGGCTGCGTATTCAATGCGACCCGAAGCAGCCGCTCGCCGCGATCGTGACGTACGTGCACGGGCCGCGCATGGTGAATCTCGCCGTGCTTGATGCGCTCGGGCGCCATCACGCGCTCACGAGCGTCCGCCTGCTGCAGGGCGACGACAAGGGCAGCGACGACGAGCCGTTCGCCGAGTGGATGCCGTTTCAGAAGGGGCAGGCGGCGAAGACGGAGCAGCTCGAGGCGCAGGTCGCGCGGTCGCCCGGCAATCGGCTCGTGAGCAACGAGCAGCTCGAGAGTGAGATCGAGGCCTCGAAATCTGGCTCCGCAAACGGCTTCGGCTATGCGCTTCACGCGCTGATGCTGGGATGCAAGGTCACCCGCGCCGGCTGGAAGGCATCCGGCGTCTTCGTCTACTACGTCCCGGCCGCCGCGTATCCGGCGCAGACCGACATCGCGAAGCAGCACTTCGGCGAGAACGGGCTCGTGCCATATCACGCGTACCTCGCGATCAAGCGGGCCGACGACACGGTGTGCGTATTCGTGCCCGGCATGGATTCGATCCTCGCGGACGACTGGGTCATTCTCGAATAACCCGCAGCACCTCACCTGGAGCACCATCATGAGTGAAGAGCAACAGAACCAGTCGACGGGCATCGTCGGCGAGATCGTCGAGAAGGTCGAAACGGCCGTCGAGCACCTGATCCACGGCGACGGCGCGCCGAGCAGCAGCGAACCCGTGCAGGAGGCTGGCGGGGCCACGGCGGGGGAGCATGTCCCGAGCACTGGGCTTGCGTCGGAATCCCCTGTTGCAGTGGATGCCGCAAGCCTGGATGCGCATGTTGCCGATTCCACGGCTGTGACTGACGCGCCGGCGGTCGCGGCGGCGGGGGAGGTTGGCGCGGCCGGTTCCGGTGCTGCTACGAATGCGACGGATGCGGCAAGCCTCTCGGCACAGACTTCACCCTCATCCGAAGTGTCCGATGCGGAGACCACTGGAGCATCGGATGACCCAAACGCCGCTGCCCCGACTGCGGGCGACTCCTCCGCAAGCGACACGCAGTCATCTGCGTCGTCTGTCTCGCAAGTCGGCGTCGGTCTCGCAATCGCCGCTTCCGTCTCTGAAGCCGTCGCGTCGCGCGTGTACACGCTGCGCAAGCACTTCTGGACGTTCGATGAGGTGACGCGCGCGCCGTTCATCAAGCTGCTCGACGAGATCGAAGCGCTCGTGAAGTAACCCATGCGGGCCGCGTGCCCGCTTTTCTGGAGGTCGTCATGGCGGAGAAGAAGTGGATCAAAGGCGCGATCGAGAAGCCCGGATCGCTGCGCAAGGAACTCGGGGTGAAGAAGGGCGAAAAGATCCCCGAGAAGAAGCTCGACGCCGCGGCGAAGAAGGGCGGCAAAGAGGGCGAGCGCGCGCGGCTCGCGAAGACGCTGAAGAAGCTGCACAAGTGACCGTCGCGTTTATCCGTGCGCTGCGTTACCGGCTGAACGCAGCCGAGCGCAGCGCCTTGGAGGCTCTACTCGAAGGATTCGAGGATCTACTGGAGGTATCGAAAATGGCTGCAGGCAATGCAAAGAAACGCGAGTCCCTGAAGACGGCGCTCAACAAGTACGAGCGCAGCCCGAAGGACCGCAAGGAAGACATGAAGGGCGCCAAGAAGCTCCAGGCGAAGGACAACGCGATGTCCAAGGGAAAGGGGAAGCGGGCATGCTGAACGTCGTCTACCACGCGCTCATATTCGCGATTGGCGTCTTCGCGATCGTGCTCCTCGGCACGTTCCTCGTTTCGATCGGCGTGCCTCATACGGACCGCATCGTTTTCTACATCGGCACCTTCTGGATCTGCTGGTGCTTCGCGATGGCAGTCCTCAAGCTGCGACGTCGCATCAATCGGTGAGGTGATCATGGCGCGCCCGAGCGAATACAACCCTGAGTTCGCGCCTCTCGCGCGTGCGTACGCCCTTCGCGGTGCCACGCGCGAGGAAATCGCCAAGGCGCTCGGCGTGACGCGGCGCACGCTGCTCACGTGGTGCAAGCAGTATCCCCGCTTCAAGGAGGCGATCGAGGAAGGCGCATTCCACGCCGACGCGAAGATCGTCGGGAAAGCGTACGACCAGGCAATGGGCGGCGACGCGACGCTGCTGATCTTCTGGCTGAAGAACCGGCTCGGCTGGCGCGATCGCATCGACAACGTGACGCGCGTCGGTATCTCGCCGATCGACGAGCTGCTGAGCGAGCTCGACGGCACGACGTTCAAACCGCCGCAGGTGCCGGTCGACGGGCCGAAGGACGACGACTGATGGTCGACGCGCGCCTAAAGATGGAAGAGTGGAGCAACCCGGTTTGGCGGCTGTCGAACCTGTACCGCATCACGGACAAGAGCAACCGCGTCATCAAGTTTCAGCCGAATCCGGAGCAGACGCATTTCCTCGAGGAGATGCATTACCGGAATGTGATCCTGAAGGCGCGGCAGCTCGGGTTTTCGACGCTGATCCAGCTCATGTTCCTCGACGCGGCCGTGTTCAATTCGAACGTGCGCGCCGGCGTGATCGCGGACACGGCGACGAACGCCGAAACGATCTTCCGCGACAAGATCAAGTTCGCCTACGACGGTCTGCCGAGCGGAATACGCGAGCGTCGCTATCCGGTGAAGGAGAGCGTGTCCGAGCTGCTGCTGTCGAACAACTCCAGCGTGCGCGTGGGCACGTCGATGCGTTCCGGCACGCTGCAATACCTGCACGTTTCGGAGTTCGGGAAGATCTGCGCGCAGAACCCGCGGCGCGCGCGCGAAATCACGACAGGCGCCATTCCCGCGCTCGCGCCCGACGGGCTGCTGTTCGTCGAGTCGACGGCCGAGGGCCGCGAGGGCAAGTTCTACGACATGTGCGAGGACGCGCGCAAGCGCGCGGGTCAGCCGCTCCAACCGCTGGAGGAGAAGTTTTTCTTCTTCCCGTGGTTCACGCGCAGCGAGTACGAGGCCGAGCCGAGCGGAGTAGTGATCTCCGACAAGGAGCGCGAGTACTTCGACAAGGTCGAGGAGAAAACCGGCGTCGAGCTGTCGATGCGCAAGCGTGCCTGGTACGTGCTGACGAAGCGCCGGCTCGGCGCGGACATGAAGCGCGAATACCCGAGCACGCCCGACGAAGCATTCGAGGCCAGCAACGAGGGCGCGTGGTACCGCGAGCAGTTCGATGCGATGCGCAGCGAAGGCCGCATCGCGCGCGTGCCGTACGACCGCAGCGTGCCGGTCAACACGTTCTGGGATCTCGGGCAGAACGACCTGAACGCGATCTGGTTCCACCAGCTCGTCGGCGTCTCGCACCACTTCATCAAGTACTACGAGAGCAGCGGCCGCACGCTCGACCACTACGTGAAGGTGATGAACGAGACGGGCTACACGTTCGGCACCGCCTATCTGCCGCACGACGGCAAGAACAAGCGCCTCGGCACTGGCTGGCGCAACGAATCGCCTGAGGACATGCTGCGCGGCCTCGGCGTGCACGACATCGTGATCGTGCCGCGCATCGACGACGTGACCGTCGGCATCAACCAGACACGCATGGCGCTGTCGCTCGCATGCTTCGATGCCGAGGGCTGCAAGGAGGGTCTCGACCACGTCGAGAAGTACTCGAAGGAGTGGGACGAGCGCGCGGGCACGTGGCGCGACTACCCGAAGCACGACCTGCATTCGAACGGCGCCGACGCGCTGCGCCAGTGGGGACAGGCCCACAAGAAACTGAAGATCGCGAAACCGCCGCCGGCACCCGTGACGATCGTGCCGACGGTGAACCATTGGAATCAAGGGAGGCGGTGATGGCAAAGACCAAGGAAGAGATCAGCGCGGAAGTCGTCGAGCGCTCGTGTATCCACTTCGACATGTCGTACAAGAGCCAGCAGGAAATCCGGCTCAAGTGCCTGCAGGACCGGCGCTTCGTGTTCGTCGAGGGTGCCATGTGGGAAGACGCGCTGCGCCTGCAGTTCGACAATAAGCCGCGCTTCGAGGTGAACAAGGTGCACATGGCCGTCGTGCGCATCTTCAACGAGTACCGCGCGAACCGCGCGAGCGTGCGCTTCATCGCGCGCGACGACGACGCGAGCAGCCAGACGGCCGACAACCTGACGGGCATGTTCCGTGCCGACGAGAAGCATGGCGGCGGCCAGGAAGCTTTCGACAACGGCTTCGACGAGGGCACGGCGGGCGGCATGGGCGCTTGGCGCCTGCGTAACGTCGAGGCCGATGAGTTCGATGACGAGGACGACCGTCAGAAGATCATTTTCGAGCCGATCTACGACGCCGACTCGTCGGTGTTCTTCTCGCTCGACGGGAAGAAGTACGACAAGAGCGATGCGAAGCGCTGCTGGGTGATCTCGGCGATGGGCCGCGACGCGTATGCCGAGGAATGGGGCGACACGGGCATGAAGGATCCGTGGGCCGCGGCGAACAGCGGGCAGCCGGCCACGTTCCGGAAGGTCCAGAAGATGACGGAGTTCGACTGGTACACGCCCGACGTCATCTACGTGGCCGAGTACTACGAGGTCGAGGACGTCAAGACGAAGGTCGTCGTGTTCCGCATGCTCGGCCAGAACGAGAAGGACAAGAAGATTCCGCTCGACGAACTCACCGAGGGCGACCGCGCCGAACTGCAGGCGATGGGATACACCGAGGTGCGCACGCGCACGAAGAAGCGCCGCCGCGTGCGGAAGTGGATTCACGATGGCGCGCGCGTGCTGGAGGACTGCGGCTACATCGCCGGGCCGAACATCCCGGTCGTGCCGTTCTACGGCAAGCGCGCGTACATCGACAACCAGGAACGCATCATGGGGCACGTGCGCCTCGCGAAGGATGCGCAGCGCCTCTTCAACATGCAAGTGTCGCTGCTGGCGATCATTACCGCGCTGTCGCCGCGCCGCAAACCGATCTTCACGCCCGACCAGATCCGCGGGCACGAGGTGACGTGGGCCGAGGACAACATCAAGGACAACCCGTATCTGCTCGTGAACCCGACGCCCGCCGGCCCGAATGGCGAGGAGCAGGTGCAGGGCCCCGTCGGCTATACCGATCCGCCTCCGGTGCCGCAGTCGCTCGCCGCGCTGCTCGAACTGACCGACGGCTCGATCAAGGAGCTGCTCGGCAACCAGCAGGCTGGCGAGCAGGTGCCGTCGAACGTCTCGAACGAGCTGATGCAGACGATCCAGACGCACGTGGACATGCAGGCGTTCATCTACATGGACAACTTCGGAAAGTCGATGCTACGCACCGGTCAGATCTGGCTCGGCATGGCGCGCGAGGTCTACGACGAAGAGGGCCGGCGCATGGTCACGATCGGGCCAGACGGCACCGAAGGTGAAGTGCGGCTGAAGCAGCGCCAGGTGAAGGACGGCGCGCACGTCGTGCTCAACGACCTGCAGAACGGCAAGTACGAGGCCGACGTCGACACGGGCCCGGGCTTCAAGAGCCGGCGCGACGCCATGGTGGCCGCGCTCACCACGATCCTGCCGATGATTCAGGATCCGCAACTCCAGTCGATCATCACGTCGCTGATCATCGCGAACATGGACGGCGAGGGCCTCGAGGACGTGCGCGAGTTCATGCGCTTCCGCCTGGTGCAGATGGGCGTCGTCAAGCCGACCGAGGAGGAGCGCAAGAAGCTCGAGGAGATCCAGAAGGCCGCCGCGTCGCAGCCGCCGTCGATTCACGATCAGCTCGCGCACGCCGAACTCGGCCACAAGGTCGCGCTCACGCAAAAGACCGGTGCCGAGACGCTCAAGACGCTCGCCGGCGCGGCGAACAGCCGGGCCGATGCAGTGGCGCGGCTCGCCGATCACGGCCTCGATCGCCTGCGCGTCGCGCACGAGATCCTGCAGACGCTCATCGCTCAGACATCGGAGGACGCAGCGGCCGCATCGGCGCCCGCACAGCCCGCGCTGCAATCTTGACAACGCGTGATGTTTTTCCTTGATTCCCGCAACGATTGTTGCTATCAATGCAGCGCAGGCCCCCGTAGCGCCTAGCTGCGAGTTAACGGTGATCTTATGACTCTCACGGCAGACACGCAGAACCCGGAAGTTGTTCTTTCGACCCAAAACGACGCCGACGCGGAAGCAGCAGCCCGCGCTGGCACCGCCGCAAACGGCGCGCATTCCGACGATGACCACGGGTCCGTCGACGGCGCGCCGGGCGAAGGCGGCGATGAGGGCGAACTCGATTTCCAGTTCGGTGACGAGGTTTCGCCGGCCTCCGATGCAAGCCAGGATCAGCAGAGTGCTCCTCAGTGGGTGAAGGAGCTGCGCCAGAACTACGTTGCGTCCCAGCGGCGCATTCGCGAGCTCGAAGCGCAGCAACAGGGTGTGCAGAAGCAGGAGCAGCCCGTTCAGGTTCCGACGCTGGGCCCCAAGCCCAAGCTGGAACAGTTCGACTATGACGAAAGCAAGTTCGATCAGGCGCTTGAGCAGTGGTACGAAGACAAGCGCAAGGTCGACGCCGCGCAGGCCGAACAGGAGCGGAATGCGAATGCACGTCGTCAGATGGTGGCGGATCGCGAGAAAGCGTACGCAACCGAGGCCGCCGCACTGCGCATCAAAAACTTCCGCGAGCTGGAAGACGAAGTGGTCACGGCTCTCACGCCGGAACAGCAGGGCATCCTGCTGCTCGGCGCCGAGAAACCCGCGCTGCTGGTCGCCGCCCTCGGTCGTTTCCCGAACAAACTGAAAGCCCTGGCCGAAATCAAGGATCCCGTCCGGTTCGCGTTCCGCGCCGGTCAGCTTGAGAAGGAAATCAAGCTGAACCGTCCGACCGCGAGCAAAGCCGCGCCTGAGGCGCGGGTCTCGTCTTCCGCGGGCGCCTCCGCCGGCGGCAGCGAGAGGAAACTCGAGCAGCTACGGGCCGAGGCGGACAAGACGGGCGATTACACGCGTGTTCATGCCTACCGACGGCAACTGAAGGCGCAGTCGCGCAAATAGGGCGTAGCTGCTCTCTGTCAACCGGATAGAGGGCAATATGTCGAACAACTTTTCGAAAGAGGAACGGGTAGCCTTCGAGCAGCTCCTGGAGGGCTTCGAGGATCAGCTCGTTCTCTCGCGCATGGTGCGCAAGTACACGACCGACCAGCAGGCGATGGAACGGTCGCTGAACATCATCTGGCGCCCGATGCCGTACATCGCGCAGTCGTATGCGGGTACGGACATGACGGGCAACTTCGGAGCCTACACGCAGCTCAGCGTGCCGGCCTCCATCAACCAACCCCGCTCGGTGCCGTGGACGATGACCGCGCTCGAGCTGCGTGATGCACTGCAGGAGAACCGCCTCGGCGATGCCGCGAAGCAGAAGCTCGCTTCGGACATCAACGTCGCGGTGAACAACGCGGTGACGTCGCTCGGCTCGCTCGTGGTTCAGCGCACGTCGGCAGCGGCCGGCTTCGACGACGTCGCGGCGCTCGACTCGGTCTACAACGAGCAGGGCATCGGCGAGACGGATCGATTCACGGCGTTCAGCTCGCGCGACTACAACTCGATGGCGAGCAACCTCGCGGCGCGTCAAACGCTGCAGGGTCGCCCGGAAACCGCCTACGAGCGCGCGTACATCGGCGACGTGGCCGGCTTCGACGTGTACAAGATGGACTACGCGCCGCAGATCGCCGCGGCGGCCGGTGGTGCCATCACGATCGGCGCAGCGAACCAGTACTACGTGCCGCAGGCGACCACGACGACCAGCTACAACGAGGTCACGAACGTCGACAACCGCTTCCAGACGATCCAGGTCAGCAGCACGGCCGGCGTCGCCGCAGGCGACTGCTTCCAGGTTGCCGGCGTGGATTCGGTGCACCACATCACGAAGGTGGATTCGGGCCAGCCGAAGACCTTCCGCGTGGTGTCGGTCGTCGACGGCACGCACATGCAGATCACGCCCCCGTTCATCAGCGGGCAGGGCGGTTCCGTGACCGAGCTGTGCTATCAGAACGTGAGCGCGACGCCCGCGAACGGCGCGGCGATCACGTGGCTGAACCTCGTCACGGCGAAGGCCAACCCGCACTGGAAGAAGGACGCCGTCGAGCTGCTGCCGGGCCGCTTCGCGACGCCGACCGACGCCGGCATCCAGGTGCTGCGTGCAACGACCGAGCAGGGTATCGAAGTCGAGCTGTGCAAGTTCGTCGACATCGACACCAAGCTCATCAAGTACCGCGCGGACATCTTCTTCGGTGTGGCAGTCCTGAACACCGAGATGTGCGGCATCGAGCTGTTCAACCAGTAAGCAACCCTCGAGCACCGGCTTCGGCCGGTGTTCGTCTTTGAGGAAAACGACATGAAAGGCATGCGTGAACCGACGATGCTCTATCGAAAGGGCACCAAGGAGCGTCTGCACGGCGTGCGCGTCGACACGATCATCGTGGACGCGGACGACGTCGATGCTCACCTGGACGACGGCTGGTTCCGGACGCCCACCGAGGTCAAGGAGGCCGAGGGCGACCAGAACAGCCAGGAAGCCGCGATCGAGCGTGCCAAGCAGGAGGGCATTCGCCTCGCGCGCGAAGAAGAACAGCGGCGCATTTTCGAAGAGGCCGTGCAGCGCGCGCGTGAGGAAGGCGCACGCGAAGAGCGCGAGCGCCTCGCGGCCGAGCGCGGGGACACGTCGGGGACCGCAGCGCCCGAGAAGGCGTCGGCCTCGAAGAAGGCTTCGTAATCCATTCGCGGGCCTGACGGTCCATTGGAGAAAGCATCATGCAAGTGACCCAATCCTGGGCATTCGGAAACAAGGCCGCCGGGGCCGGCGCGGGCGCAGGCTCGCGCAACGACCCGGTGACGCTGCTCGTCGCGGCAGCCAACGACGCCAACCCGTCACCGTACAACGTGGTGGGCAACGACGCGTTCATCGAGGTCGATGCTTCGAGCCAGAACGTGCAGATCGTCCTGCAGAACGCCGCGCAGTGCCTCGGCCAGCGCAAGCGCATCAAGCGCATGGACGCTTCCTATGCGGCGGCGAACTCGGTGTCGATCATCGACATCTCGGGCGCGACCATCGAAGGCGCCGCGAGCCTCTCGCTGACCGCGCAGAACGCGGTGATCGAACTGCAGAGCGACGGCACGCACTGGGTGGTGATCGACGGCGCGAACAGCGCGGCATGGGCCGGCAGCGGCGCCATCGCCGCGATCACGGTCGGCGCGTCGCCGTACACCTACACGGCGGCAGCGGCCGGCACGGTGTTTGTGAGCGGTGGCACCGACTCCGCGCTGCAGCTCAAGCGCGGGTCGACGACGATCGCGACGGGTTTCGTCGACGGTCCGGTGCCGGTCAGCGCCGGCGACCAGGTGATCGTGACGTACAGCGCCGCGCCCACGATGAATTTCGTGCCGCGGTAAGCAGCAACCCGAGAGAGGTCGGACACATGGCAACGAAGCAAGAACTCGTCGAGGGCGCGTACGAAGAAATCGCGCTCGCTGGCTATGTGTTCGACCTCTCCGACGAAGAACTCAATACGGGACTGCGTCGGCTCGATCGCCTGGCGGCCGAGTGGGACGCGCTCGGTATCCGCGTGGGATACAACATCGCCGGCGCGGACGGCAGCAACCTGGACGACGATTCCGGGCTCCCGGATTGGGCTGAGAACGCCTACATCACGAATCTTGCGCTGCGCATCGCGCCGACGGTCGGCAAGCAGGTTTTACCGGATACGCGTATCGCCGCGCGCGACGGCAAGCGCGCGCTGCTGATCGGAAACTACGAGATCCCGCAGATGCAGATGCCGCGCCAGATGCCGATCGGTACCGGCAACCGCCGCAACACGAAGACGCAGGTCTTCTTCGCCACGAAGGAGCGCGTCACCACGACGCACGATGCTTACCTCGATCTGGGCATCGACGAGCAGCAACAGAACTTCTCGGACTGACCATGACGAACATCAATCAGCTTTCCCGGCGCGGCCGGATCCGTCCTCAGGACCAGATCGCCTTCTGGGATCAGTGCAGCGGACAGCCGCGCCGAGCATCCGTGTCGGACCTCATCGAATGCGTGCAGGACAATCTCACGTTCCCGAACGGTCTGCTGAGCGCCTCGTCGCTCTACGCGCTGCGGCGCACGCAGTCCGAATCGATCGCGATCGGGACGACGCCGACGGTGATCACGCCGTGGGACGCGAACGGCGCTAGCGTGCTTCCCGCGGGCGGCCAGTCGCTCACGCAGAACGTGGTCACCGGCCTCATGCAAGCGACGCGAGCAATCGCCGCGTGCGAGATCTGGGTCGCGCTGCTCGGATCAGTGCCGTCGCCGCGCGTGCTTACCCTCCAGCTGCAAACGGGCCCGGTCGGCGGCACGCTGTTCACCTCGGAGTTCGAGTCGATCCAGGTCGGCACCGGCAACGCGCAGTCGTTCCACTTCGCCGGCATCCTGCAGAACCCGAACAACGTCAACGGCGAGATCAACGTCGGCGATGTGATCCAACTCGTTGCCTCGGCCGATCAGGCCACGACCCTTTCCCTCACGCGCGCGTCGTTCATCGTGCGCCCGCTCGACGGAGCTTGAACCATGGCATTCAACCAACCCTATTCGCCGGCCTACGGCCAGACGCAGGCCGTTTCGGTCAGCAACTCGGCAACGCCGATCGGCGTCGATCCCAACGCGAAGCAGATCCGGGTGCTCAATCCGAACGCTTTCCCGGTGTTCGTGCGGTGCTCGCCGAACAGTGCACCAGCGGCTGCCGTCGCCGCGACGGTCGGAACGGAAGGCGACTATCCGATCGGCCCGAACTCGTCGGAGGTCATCACGAAAGCCGACACCTATGGGACCGTCTCGCTCGTTACGACCGGCACGAACACGGGCACCGTCTACGTGACGCCGGGCGAAGGCTTCCAAAGCGCGGCCGCCTGACATGCCGCAGATCCCGCTCGCCTCCGGAACGTACACCGACGTCGGCGCCGAGTTCCGGACGTCCTACCCGCGCAACCTGGTGCCCGTGATGAAGAGCACGGGCATCAGCAAGATGTTCCTGCGCTCGGCCGAGGGCCTGACGCGCTTCGACGCAGGCGCGCCAGCGCTCGCCGGCCACGACCGCGGCGGCATCAACTGGGAAGGCACGTGCTATCGCGTGATCGGCACGAATTTCGTTTCGGTGAGCGCGGTCGGCGTCGTCACGGTGATCGGCCAGGTTCCCGACGACGGCAACCCTGTCGCGATGGCCTACGGCTATTCGAATCAGGGAATCGGCATCGTGACGGCGAACCAGCTCTGGTTCTACACGATCCAGCGGCCGAACGGCTCGACCGGCCCGATCCTGCTGCAGCAGTGCACCGATCCGAATCTCGGGCGTCCGATCGACCTCGTGTGGATGAGCGGCTACTTCGTGATGACGGACGGCACGTACTGCTACGTCACGCAGCTCGCCAACCAGTTCACGATCAACTCGCAGCTGTTCGGGAGCAGCAGCAACCAGCCGGATCCGCTCAACGGCGTCTGGAAATTCCGCAACGAGCTCTACCTCGGCAACCGCTATCAGATCCCGGTGATGGACAACATCGGCGGTACCGGCTTCCCATTCCAGGAAAACATCGGGGCGACGATCCAGAAAGGACTGATCGGGCCGCAGGCCAAGGCCATGACGAGCCAGGGTTTCGCGTTCGTCGGCGGTGCGCAGGACGAAGCGCCAAGCGTGTGGCTATCCGTCGGCCTCGGCGTCGCGACGAAAATCGCCGCGCGCGAAGTCGAGATGATCATGGGAAAGTACACGGAAGCGCAGCTGTACATGACGACGCTCGAGTATCGGGCCGAGAAAGAGCAGCAGTTCATCTACCTGCACCTGCCGGCCGAGACGCTCGTGTATGACGTGGCCGGCTCGCAGGTCGCGCAGCAGCCGCTATGGTTCATGCTGGATTCCAGCACGGATGGCACCGGCCCGTGGCGCGCGTGGCATCCCGTCTACTGCTATGGCAAGTTCATCTGCGGCGACAAGTACGACCAGCGCATCGGGTACATCGACGGGACGACGGCCGCGCAGTATGGCACCAACGCACGCTGGCAGTTCGACACGATCTTCGCATACGGGCAGGCGCGCGGCTTCGCGGTCTCGTCGCTGGAACTGATCGGCACGTACGGCCGCGCCGCGCTCGGTGAGCAGGACACGATGAGCATGCAGTACACCGACGACGGGCTCGTCTGGAGCATGCCGCGCTATATCTCGATGGGCGCGCAGGGCCGCACGAAGCAGCGTGCGCAATGGCGGCCGAAGCACTTCTTCCGGAACTTCCGCGGTTACCGGTTCGCGGGCAACAACGCCGCGCCGGTTTCGTTCGCCGCGCTGGAGGCCAACGGGGAGCCGCTCGCAGCATGACGACGCAGATCACCATCTCGACGCCGAAGGCGAACCGGAAGGAGCTGGCCGAATCGTTCGGGCAGAACCAGTCGGCCGTGCGTCGCCTCGAAGCAATGACGCAGGACATCACGATCAACCTGCCGGACGCGATCGATAGCACGTCGACGATCGCGCAACAGGCGCTCGCGCTTGCGCAGGCGCTCCAGCAGGTCGCGTATGTCGTCGCCGCTGCGAACGCCGAGGTGCCGAACGCCGACGTGCTGCAGGCCGGTACCGGCCTGAGTCTGGTGATTGGCTCTGGCACGATCACGCTATCGCTCACCGTTCCGGTGACAGTGGCCCACGGCGGCACAGGGCTCACGTCGCTCACGCAGCACGGCGTGGTAGTCGGCAACGGTGCGTCCGCGCCGAATTTCGCGGTGCCGGGTTCGTCCGGTCAGGTGCTCACGAGCAACGGTCCCGGTGCCGATCCATCGTTCCAGACTCTTCCGACGACCGTCACGCAGATCCTTGCCGGAACCGGCATCAACGTGAGCAGCGCAACGGGGAACGTCACGGTCAGCTTGCAGACGCCAGTGGCCGTCGCGAATGGCGGCACGGGCTCGTCCGCTGCCGGCGGCACGGCGCTCGACAACATTTCAGGGTTCACCGGCACCGGACTGTTGCAGCGCACGGGCGCGGGCGCATATTCGTTCGTGGCGCCATCGACGTATCTGCAGGCGTCGAATAACCTCAGCGACCTCGCGAGCGCAAGCACTGCGCGCACGAATCTCGGTCTGGGAACGGCGGCGGTCCAGAACGTCTCCTTTTTCCTCCAGGCGGCCAACAATCTGTCGGATCTCGCGAGCGCGTCGACGGCGCGTACCAACCTCGGCCTCGGCACCGCTGCGACCCAGAACACCGGCACGAGCGGCGCCACGGTGCCGCTGCTGAACGGCACGAACACGTGGTCGGGAACGCAGACGCTGCCCGGTACGACGAACATCAATGGCGCGGCCGCGACGAACCGCGCCCTGTTCCTCCAGACCGCGGGCGTCAACCGCTGGGACATCAAGGAAGACAGCACGGCCGAGTCGGGTTCCAACGCCGGATCGAACTTCGCGATCGACTCCTACAACGACGCGGGCGTTTACTTGGCGACACCATTCAAAATCAACCGCGCGACCGGCGTCACGACGATTTCGAGCCTCACAGTCGGGTCGAGCACGTTGGTCGCTTCATCGGTTGCGCTGACGAATGGCGCAGGCAGCGCGAGCGCGACGCTGACGAATGCGCCGACGACCGGTAACCCGACGAAGTGGGTGCCGGTGAACGACAACGGCACGACGCGATATATCCCCATGTGGTAAAAACCGTTTGAAAACGCACCTATTTGATATATCGTTCGGTGTGTCAACGAATCGACCCTAGCCGCGTACGGGCGATTCTCTTCCAGGCAGTTCCACGCGAGTCCATTTAACCCGAGGCGCCATGCGCATCTCTACCGGACTCGCTCATGCGGAACTTCCTCAAGATCGCCGAAGGCGTACAGATACGCCCCCTCCTGAACGCGATCTATCGAAAACCCCATCTCTGGAAAGCTGACGACTTCCTGCGCAAGTTTCCGCAGGGGCCTTTCGGCGAGACCGACACGATTTATCTGCGATTCCAAGAGCACGTGCCCGTCGAAAACGACGAGCAGCTCGAGCTGTACAAGCAAAACAAGCTCGCTGGCGTCGACCTGCATGAGTGTCCGTGGCGCACCGAGATCAACGAGTTGCCGGAAGCTCGCCAGCACATCATGGCGCTCATGGCCGCTACGGGCGCAACGCGTCTCGGACGTTGCATGCTCAACCGCATCGTGCCCGGCGGCCGCATCTTCCCGCATGCGGATTCCCCGTGGCACGCAAGCTACTGGGATCGCTATCACGTCGTCCTTCAATCCACGGCTGGCAACACCTTTCGATGTGGCGATGAAACCGTGTGGATGCGCGAGGGCGAAGTCTGGTGGTTCCAGAACGCCATAGAGCACGAGGTGATCAACAACTCGGACGAGGATCGCATACACCTCGTGATCGATCTGAGGTTCGCATGATCACGTTCATGGTCGAGCGGTTCTCGGACGTGTATGGCGAGCTGCTGCCGCTACTGCATGCGCACTATGGCGAGATCTCCCTGCATAAGGAGCGCGGCATCGAACTCGATCCGCAGGTCGAGGCATATCGCCGGCGCGAATCGGACGGCTCCCTGCTGATGGTGATCGGCCGCGAAGGCGGGGAAATCGTCTGCTACTTCGTGTGCTTCATTGCGCCCGGTCTCCATTACCGGTCGTGCCTCACGTGCTCCCCCGACATCTTCTTCGTGCGCGAAGACAAGCGCACCGGCATGACTGGCGTGCGCATGTTCCGTTTTGTCGAGAAGGAACTGAAGCGCCGCGGCGTGAAGCTCTGGTTCGTCGGTAGCAAGAACGCACACGATTCGACGGCGCTTTTCCGTTTCCTCGGGTTTCAGCCCGTCGAGACCACCTATTCGAAATGGCTGGAGGACTGACATGGTCGCCGCAGCAGTAGGAATTGGCACGGGCGTCGCGGGACTGGCCGGTTCGGCAGTATCGGCGATCGGTGCAAATTCGGCCGCCGATACGCAGGCCGGCGCGGCTCAGGCTGGCATTGCCGAGCAGCAGCGCGAGTTCGACACGCTTCGAAACCTGCTTCAGCCATACGTCGATCAGGGCACCGGCGCGATGCCGCAGTTGCAGGGCATCACGAAGCAGGAGCAGGGCGTCGCCACGCAGACGCAGGGCATCCTCGACAACTACCTCGGGGCGCTGACTCAGCTCAACAACATGACCGGCGTGAATGGCGCCGACAAGCAGCAGGGCTGGATCAATTCGCTCACGCAGAACCCGCTCTACACGAACGCGATGAATCTCGGCCAGCAGGCCATTCTCGCGAACGCGAGCGCGACGGGCGGCCTGCGCGGCGGCAACACGATCGCGTCGCTCGGCTACCTCCCGGGGCAGATCCTGTCGAACGTGATGGGGCAGCAGATTTCGAACCAGCAGGCGTCGCTCAGCGGTATCAATGGCGCGCTCAACGGATCGCAGGTGCTCAACGGCATCTACGGGCAGCTCGGCGGCCAGTTCCAGAACCTGATCAACACCGGCGCGAACGCAGCGGCCGGCACCGGCAATGCGGCGATCTCGACCGGCAACAACATCACGAACCTGACGGGGCAGATTGGATCGGCGCAGGCCGGCGGCACGCTCGGCACGACGAATGCAATCACGGGCGGCCTCAACAACCTCACGAGCGCGCTCGGCAACTACCTCGGAAATTCTGGACCGAGCGGGGGCGGTTACTCGTTTTCCCTGCCGGCCTACCTGAATGCAGCCGGCGCAGGCAGTTCATCGCCGGGCGGCCTGTATGGCACCGGCGCCGGCATGTTCTAAGCGGAGACCATCATGTCCGACATCATGGCGACCCCGCCGCAGCCGGTGAATTACACCGGCCTCATGGTGCAGCCCGATCCCATTGGCGCGTTCCAGAAGGCAGCCACGCTGCAGAACACGCAGGCACAAACCGGCTTGCTTAATGCGCAGGCCCAGGACGTGCAACAGAGCGCGCTCCTGCGCTCGCTCGCTGCACAGCGCCAGCAGGCGTTCCGCGACCAGTGGCAGCAGTTCAGTCAGAACCCGACGCCGCAGACTGCTGTGCAGATGGCGATGGCAAACCCCGAGTGGTCAACCCAGGTGCAGAGTGCGTGGGGCGGCTACAACGAGCAGCAGCGTCAGCAGAAGCTTGATCTCGCATCGCCGATCTATTCGACGCTGCTGAACGGGCGCCCCGATCTGGCAGAGAAACTGATCCAGCAGCACGTGGATGCGATCCAGAACACGCCGGGGTTCGAGAGCAACCCGCAGATGCAGCAGGATCTCAACGGCGCGAAGCAGGTTCTCGGCCTCATTCAAGGCGACCAGCAAAACGGCACGCGTAACGCGCAGGCATTCCTGGGCGGCACGCTCGCGGCGGCCATGGGCCCGCAGGACTTCATGAGCCACTTCGGGCAGGGCGCGACGATGCCGGCGACGATCGCGACGGCGAACGTTGCGCCCGCGCAGGCGCAGGCCAATGTGGGCCTCACGAACGCGCAGACGGGGCAACTCCAGGCCTCGACCGGCCAAACCCAGGCGCAGACGCAGCAGATCGTCAATGACGCGAACATGGCCGTCCAGAACTGGGTGCGCAACTACAACTTCCCGCAGCTCAGCCCGGAACAGAACAACCAGCTCAACGGCCTCGCGATGAACGCGGCGACCGCGAACAACCGCGCGAACCAGTTCGATAACCTCAACAGTGCGCTCGACAAGGCGCTGTCGGGCAACGAGTGGAAGAGCGGTATCTCCGGCTCGGTCATGGCGAAGGTTCAACAGGTGTTTGGCGCACAGGATCCGCTCAGCGTCGTGCGCAACGGGATTCAGGCGGTCACGTCGAGCCCCGAGTACAGCGTACTGCTCGCGAATGGCGACCCGAACGCGAAGACGCTTTCGCAGGGCATCCCGCCAAATGCTAGTCCGGAGTACATCAAAACGAGCCTGCAGGCGATGTCGAACCTCTCGCGCATCCAGGCGCGCATGAGCGACATCTCGGCGCAGTGGATGAGCGTGAACGGTGGTTCGCTCGGCATCGCGACGCGCGACTTCACGATCGGCAACACGAAGGTGGCGGCCGGCACGCCATTCTCGGCCGTGATGATGAAGGCGATCGAGCCGGGATCGAAGTTCCCGTCGACGTATCCGGCGCCGAATGGCACAGCCGGTCTGTCGAACGCCGGCCCGCAGTTCAGCGGGAACCTGAGCTACCTCAACAAGTACACGTCGGGGGGCCAGTAAGTGGGCGCGAACGCTATCCCCGCAGGCTACGACCCGAGCAAGTGGCCGACGTCGTACAAAGATCCCGCATACGCGGCCGCCGATCAGCAGGCATCGAACGCGGTCGGGTTGCCGCCGGGTCTGCTGAGCGCCATTCGCCTACAGGGCGAGCGCAGCAACGCTGACCAGATCAGCAGCGCGGGCGCCGCGACGCCGTACCAGATCACGTCGCCCACGCGCGACGCGGTGCTCAAGCAAACAGGCGTCGACGCGTACTCGTCGCCGCAAGCGGCGGCCTACGCGGCCGCGTACGTGCTCAAGCAGAACATGGGGCGCTACGGTGGCGATCCGGTGCAGGCCGTGGCCGCGTATCACGGCGGCACGGATCAGGCGAACTGGGGGCCGAAGACGATGGCCTATGCGAAGCGCACGACGGGCTTCACGCCGAATTCGTACACGCACGGCGAGACGCCGAATCCGTTCGGCCCTGGCGGCCAGCCTGCCGGCATCCAGTCGGTGCCGAACCTCTATGCGAGCCAGACGGCCGGCGTAGGCGGCGCAGCTGGCATCCAGGGCGTGCCGAGTCTGTACACGCCCGATCAACAGAACAACTCGCCGCTGATTCAGGCATTCCACGCGTACCAGTCGGGGCAGATGAGCCCCGCCGACAAGGCGCAGTTCGAGCAGGACGTCGCGAACGGCAATATCGCGCTGCCGCCGGGCATGAACGTGGGTGCGCCGGCCCAGCCGCCGCAGCCCGCGCAGGCGCCGGTCGCGCCCGCGGGCGCCATCGACGCATTCAACACCGGCAAGATGCCGGCTGCCGAGGCTGCGCAGTTCCAGAGGGACGTGCAGAGCGGTGCCGTGACGCTCCCGGCCGGCGCGACGCTCACCGGGCCGCCGCAGGTGACTGCGGGGCGCGAGGCTGGCATCGCGGGGCGCGGCTTCATCCAAGGCGCCGCCGACACGATCGGGAGCGTCATCGACAAAGCCAAGGGCGTGATCGATATGCCGGCGCAGGCACTCGCATCGATCGCCAACGGCGGCGGCGCGATGAACGCCATTGATCAGGCATTCGGCATGCACATCGCCCCGGCTGCGACGCAGGCCGATCTCCCCGCCGCGGTGCCCCAGGCCGCGCCGAATCTTCCGTCCGTCGGGCCGGCGGCGACCGACCTCATGAATCAGGCAGGCATGCCGACGGCAGTCACACCGGGCGAGCACACACTGCAGGCGGCCGCGACGGGCGCTGGTTCGCTCGCAGTGCCGATGCCCGGGATCGGGCTTTCGTCCATTCCGAAGATGATCGCCGCCGGCGCGGTGGGCGGCGCGGCCGGCGAAGCGGTGCATCAGGCAACCGGCAGCCCTGCGCTCGGGTATGCGGTCAATCTGCTGACGACCGCGCTCGCGCCAGCCGCTGCCTCGCGCGTGGTGGCGGCGCTGGCAAAGGAAGTGCCGGCGGCCGGCATAGCCGCGGCGGCAGCCGAGCGCGCAGAGCCGACGATGGCGGCCGCTGGTGGCGCGCCGGCAGCTGAAGCAGCAGCTCCGGCAGCGGCCGAAGCTGGTGCTGCCGAAGCTGCCGCGCAGCGCGCACCGCAGGCCAGCGCAGAGCAAGCGGCGGCGGCCGCAGCCCCCGAGCGCATGCCGGCGAACGAAGCGCCGGCCGCCGCCGGCGAAGGCGCGCCGAATCCGGCAGCCGCAGCGACGACGAGCGCCGCAGCACCGGCAGAAAGCGCGGCCGCCGCCGAGGGTGCTCCCGCGACTGCCGCCGCTACGGAGGCTGCGGATGCGGTGAATGCCGCAGCATCGCCGGCCGCCGCTGCCGCGCGCGACTTCATGTCGACCGACGAACTCGCCGCGCAGACGCGCAAGGCGACGGGCGCCGGTGGCGCACCACTCGGTATCGGCAAGCGCACCGCGCAGCAGACGCTGGCGGCGCAGATGGCGCCCGATCCTGAGCGCCTGGCGGCTGCCGAGCGCCTCGGCATCGCCGATAACCTGCAGCCCGACCACCTGACGAGCAACCAGGCCGCGATCGAACTCACGCAGGCGATCAAGTCGATGCCCGGCAGCATCGCGCGGTCCGAGGAAATGCAGGGGCTGCAGCAGGTCGGCCAGCGCGCGCAGAAGATCGTCGAGGATGCGGCCGGCACGAACGACCTCAGCGAGTTGTCGTCGTCGGTGAAGAGCGAACTCGCGAACACGCAGCAGCAGCTCGACCAGAAGGCGGAGGCCCTGTATGCCGACCTGCGCAGCAGCGTGCCGGCGAAGATGGGCGCCGCGCCGGACAACGTGCTCGGCTTCATCGCGCAGCGCGCGGACGAACTCGGTGGCGCGAAGAACCTGTCGCCGGCCGAGCGCAGGATCCTCTCGAAGCTCACGCCGCAGAAGGCGCCGATGATGGTCGGCGGCCAGGAAGTCGATCCGGCCGCGCTCGGCCTCAAGCCCGAGGTGAAGAACCCGAGCTACGCGCTACTCGACGACGTGCGCAAGGACATCGGCGCGGGCCTGAAGAACCAGGGTCCGTTCAAGGATGCCGACAGCGGGCTGCTGAAGGCGCTCTACGGCCGCATCTCGGAGGATCAGCGCGCGGCGCTCGCGAACGTGCCCGGCGCGCTGGAGAAGTTCGATGCGGCGATCGCGACGGTGCAGATGCGCAAGAGCGTCGAGGACGACATGACGTCGCTCTTCGGCAAGCAGCTTGGCGATTCGCTCGTCGGCAAGCTTGGCACCGCGGTGACGGCCGCGTCGAAGGGCGACGAGACGAAGCTGGCCGGTCTGCTCAAATCCGTGCCGCCGAGCATGCGCGAGAAGGTCATGTCGAGCGGCCTCGCGTACGCCTTCGGAAAGGCCACGAAGAACGGTGACCTCAACTTCAAGGCATACGCGGATTGGTACGACGGGCTGAAGAAGAACTCGGCGGCGCACAACCTGGTCATGGCGAACCTGCCCGCAGAGACGCGCCAGCAGCTGATCGACCTCGCGACGGTGTCGCGCGGCGTCGCGAACGCCACGCGCGAAAACATCACCACGGGCCGGATCATGGCCGCGCGCGACGCGCTCAATGCGCGGGCCGACGGACTGATCGGGAACATCTACAACGTGGCGCGCAAGGCGGCCGTCAGCAAGGTGGTGGGGACGCTTGCAACGGGCGCCGCGAGCACGATGGGGCCCATCGGCGCCGGCCTCGGCCACGCCGTGATGAGCGCTCTCTCGAAGGGCAAGCCCGACGTGATGAAGGCGGCCGATGCGCTGATCGTGACGCCCGAGTTCCAGCAGCTTACGCGGACCGCGACGCCTTCTCCGCAGGCTATCAAGGCGGCCGCCAACTCCGCGCAATTCCGTCGCTTCTACAACCTCGCGCGCGACGTAACCGCAGCGAACGATCCGAATGCGCGCGAGCGCTGGCTCGCGGCCGCGCTCAGCTCGAGCGAATACGCCATGAACACGAAGAGGTGACTCGTGAATCTCATCCAAAATCCGTTGCCCTTCTTCTCGGACTTGCTCGGGCGCCCGCTGCAGTGCGGGAAGGTCTATATCGGCGTCGCCAACACGAACCCGGTCACGAACCCGGTCACGGTCTACGCAGACCCGCAGCTGACGATTCCGGTTCAGCAGCCGATCCAGGTGCTCAACGGCACCTTCGCGCTGAACGGCGCCGCAGTGCCGCTTTTTTGCGGGAACGCGCCGTACTCGCTGACCGTGCTCGATCGTTACGGGAAAGTGGTGTTCACGCTGCCGAGCGTCAGCCCGTCGGTGGGCGTCACGCTCGTCACCGAACTTGGAATCGTCGGTGACGGCAACCGGCTCAACGCGAAGGCACTCCAGGCTGCCGTCAACGCCTACGGTTCGATCGCATGGCCGGCGGGCACCTATCTGATCGAGGGCACCGTCAGCACGTCGATTGATCAGTACTGGCTCGCGCTCGGCATCGTGACGCTGCAGTACGCCGCGCCGAACGGTTCGGCGATCGCGCCGATGTTCGACTTCAAGGCGCGCATCCACCTCGACGGCGATTTCATCTTCGACCACAACGCGCAGAACGGGAGCTACACGAATCCGGTCGTCTATGGCGGCAACATCATCGCGGGGTCGTGCTTGCTCGTGCAGGGCGATTACTCGAAGGTCCACGGCATCACGGTCAAGAACGGCTGGGATAACGGCATCTCCGCGGTCCAGCTCAACCCGACGACGGGCCTCGCGATTGCCGGCGCGCCGCACTATGGCGACTTCTCCGGGATCGATACGTACAACTGCGGCGTCGGCAACCATACGGGCTCGGCGCTCGGGAAGATCGGCGCTGGCATCGACATCGCGTCGGCCAGCTCGTGGCAGGTATCGAACTGCAACGACTTCAACAGCTACATCGGCTTCATCGAGGACATCGGCGCCGGTGCCCAATGCCAGTGGGCGAACTGCACGTCGTGGTACGCACAGCTCGATTCGAACAATCCGACGAACGGCAGCGGTTACGGCTTCTACGTGGGTTCGTCGAACAGCCAGTTCGTGAACTGCTCGGCAGTGGGCTCCGGTCTGAAGGGCTGGTGGCTCGACGCGCCGGCCACCGACAACGACTACACGAACTGCTTTGCCTACATCCCGCAGCACGAAGGGTTCTGGATCAAGAGCAGCACCGCGTCGCTCAACAACTGCCGGGTGAAGGGCGCCGGGCAGGCCGCCGCGAACACGTACGACGCGTTCCTCATCGACTCGAGCGCCGGCGTCATCACGAACCTGATCTTCACCGGTTGCGTCGGCGATTACGCCAACACCGGCTCCAACCGCTACGGCCTGAACGCAACGGGCTCGAACGGCATCACCGCGCAGGTGATCGGCGGCAACCTCTACGGCCAGTCGGGCGCCATCAACAAGGGCACCTACAACATCGGCATCGTCTACTGGGATTACGCGAGCGGCACAAAGTGGGGCGTCAATCGCACCGCGCCGGGCTTCCCGTTCGATGTCTATGGTCGCGGCCGCTTCTCGGCAGACGTCGCGAATACCTCGTATCTGGTGAACGCGTTCGGGGACACGGGGAACAACGGGACATTCTTCATCGAGGACTTCGCGAACCCGAACAACCGCATCGCGTCCGGCTGGGATCCCGTGAATGGCGTGGGTGTCATTCAGGCAATCACGGCCGGCCTGCAGAAAGAGCCGCTGATGCTGAACCCGTCGGGCGGCGACGTGTGCGCGGGCCAGGCGAATCTCACGACTGGGTCGAATTCGGGCTTCCTGCAGATTCCCGCTATCCCTGGCGCGCCGACCGGTGCGCCGAATCTTCAGCCCGGCTTCGCGGCCATCTGCTTCGACTACACGAACAACAAGATCTGGATTCGCACTGGCTCCGTCTGGAAAGGCGTAGTCGTTTCGTAATTATCGGGGGATTCATGAACAAGGAAATCCAACAGGCGATGAGCTGGGTATCGGCGGGGTGGGGCGCGGTGTGGAGCAGCTGCCTCTGGGTCTGGAATCACGACGTGTCGTGGTGGGTGTCGCTCCTCACGATCGTCGCGTTGCTCGGCACGATCAAGAACCAGTGGTTTCCGAAGGGGAAGGCCGAATGAAGATCCGACTCGTCGATGACTGGAAGCTGGCGTGGAAGTGGAGCGAGATGCGCATCATGCTCGTGCTGAGCGCGCTGCTCGCCGCGGCGCCGCATCTCGCGCAGATGCTGGCCGACAACTGGCCGAGCGTCTATCCGTACGTGCAGACGTACTTCCCGAGCATCCCGCAGACGTTCTGGCCGGCGGCCGGCGTCGCGCTGGCGATGATCGCCCGGGTGATCGAGTTCACCGCGAAGGGAGGGGGCGATGGCGCTCAGTGATCTCTTCCGCGCGATCTTCTCGCTGTTTGCGCCCGGCCGCGACGGGCCGAAAAATGCAAGCATCCCCGCGCAAACGCCCGTCCAGCAAGGCGGCCACGCCGGGCCGGGCGGCACAATTCAACCGGAGAAAACGGACATCGCAGCCGCGACTTCGGAGCCCACGCCGACGCCAGCCGTCTCCCCGGTGGTTCCGGTTCCTGTAGAGCCGCCGCGCGCGGCCGCGCCGACGCCGGATATCTCGACGCCCGCGGGCTTCATCGCGGCGATCGCGCCGGCGGCACAGGCGTGCGCGAAACGCACTGGCGTGCCCGCCAGCGTCACCGTCGCGCAGGCTGCGCTCGAATCCAGCTGGGGGCGCCGCGCGCCGGGCATGAACCTGTTCGGCATCAAGGCCGACGCGTCATGGCACGGCCCGGTGACGCCGCAGGTGACGCACGAGGTCGTCAACGGCGAGACGGTCACGATCACCGCGCGCTTCCGCGCGTACGACACCTGGCAGGGCAGCATCGATGACCACGCGGCCTTCCTGACCAGCAACCCGCGCTACCGGCCGGCGTTCGCGTTCAAGGATGGTCCGAGCTTCGCGCGCGCGATCGCGAAGGCCGGCTACGCGACCGATCCGCTGTACGCCGACAAGCTGATCGCCATCATGAGCACGCGCGGGCTCGGCGCGCTCGACCATCTGGAGGCGTGACCATGACC
This sequence comes from Burkholderia sp. 22088, assembly GCF_052045915.1. Taxonomy (NCBI): domain Bacteria; kingdom Pseudomonadati; phylum Pseudomonadota; class Betaproteobacteria; order Burkholderiales; family Burkholderiaceae; genus Burkholderia; species Burkholderia sp. 22088. The sequence goes on along the minus strand of NZ_JBQEPY010000018.1, from coordinate 76,935 downwards.
CTGATCGTTTCGTTTCTCGTCGCGCACTTGGGTGCGATCCTCGGTGCGTTGGTCGGCGCCGGAGGCGTGCTCTTCGGCCTGTTCCGCCATCAGCAGGCCGCTACGGCGACCGCCAAGGCGCAGGCTACCGTCGCTCAGGCGGCGGCGCAGAGCGAGGCAAGCAACGCCGCGGCGGCGCAAACCGGCCAGCAGGCCGCGGTGGCGGCGGCCGACGCGCAGCAGCAGGCGGCGGCGACGCCGGATTCCGACCTCGACGCGCGGCTCGCCGACATCGGCGCGCTGCGGAAGGACTGACCATGCGCATCCTGATCGCCATCGCTGCGGCCGCGGTGCTCGCCGGCTGCCATACCTGCCCGTCCGTGCCCCCGGCGCGCATCGTCGATACCGGCTGCCTGTGGGTCAAGCCCATGACGGCATCGCCGGCCGACACACCAGAGACGAAGCGCGAGATCCTCCAGTACGAACTCACGCGGCGGGCGAACTGCTCAACGGCTCAGAAATAGCGCTGCGCGAGCGCGTCGCAGGTGTCGTCGTCCAGATCATCGAGGCCGATCGCGCGCACCCAGCAGCTGCAGCCGTGGTTCGGCCGCGCACGCATCGGCGAGCACTTCGGGTTCGTGCAATGCGCGATGCCGGCGCCGGGCTCGGCGGTACCGGCCCAGTGTTCGCAGGTCCAGCACGTGTGCAGCACCGTGCGGACGTGCAGGCCGATATATGGGGTCGCGTTGGCGGACATGATGCGCTGCTTCTCTGTATGGATGTACAGTGTAGCGCTGTTGCGCGATCCTCTCGGCCGCCGTTCAGAACCCTATGGCAAGTGCTTGATTTTACTGGCAGCAAGGTGCAGACTCTGGCCGGCATTTTCTGCCCGAAATCTGCATTTAACCAATTGAAAACAAACGAGAATATGCAGGAACGTCAGGCATTTTTGATTGATACCAACGTCATCAGTGAAATCAGGAAGGGCAAGCGAACCAACCGTGGCGTGCGGGCGTTCTTCAGGCAGGCCGCGGCGGACGCCAGCCCGCTTTACCTGTCCGTCGTGACAGTTGCTGAACTTCGCCGCGGCGTCGACCTGATCCGTCATCGCGGCGATCACCCCCAGGCGTCGGCGCTCGAGGCGTGGGTGGCAACCATCCTGGCCGGCTATGCACCGAACATCCTGCCGGTCGACATCGAGATCAGCCAGACGTGGGGGCATTTGCGCGTGCCCGATCCGACGCACGAACTCGACAAGCTGATCGCGGCCACCGCGCTGATCAACGATCTCACCGTGGTGACGCGCAACGTCGCGGATTTCGCCCGCACCGGCGTCAGGTTGCTGAACCCGTTCGACTGATCCCGGTTGCCGCGTCGCGGCAACCAGTCCCGGCTCTCCGTCTCCTTCCGCAGACATGGCCCGTTCCGCCGGGCAGCCGCGCGCGCGTCTGCGCCGCTCCGATTCCCCGCCGCCTCTCGTCCCAACAGACGATGTAACACCACCCCCGACCGGCCAGAATCCTTTCACGAACAACGGATTCTGAACCAGGAGGAGGCCGACATGATCGATGTCCGTGCGCTTGGCTATGTCGTCGTCGAGGCGACGCGCGTCGATGCGTGGCGCCGCTATGCGGAAGACGTGCTGGGCATGCAGGCGCTCGACGCGCCCGACGGCGCGTTGTACCTGAAGATGGACGAGCGCGATTTCCGCTACGTGATCGTCCCCGGATCGGCCGACCGCTATTTCGCGTCGGGCTGGGAACTGCCCGACGGCGTTGCGTTCGACGCCGCGCTGGCGGTGCTGCAGCGGGCAGGCGTCGAGCCGATCCGCGCGACGCCCGCCGAAGCCGCGCTGCGCCGCGTGCAGGCGATGGCGTGGTGCACCGACCCGTCCGGCAACCGCCACGAGCTGTACTGGGGCGCGCGCTGCGATTTCCGCCGTTTCGTGTCGCCGCTGGGCGTTGCGCACTTCGTCACCGGCGACATGGGGCTCGGCCACGCGGTGCTGCCCGCGCCGCAGTTCGACGCGACCGAGGCGTTCGTGCGCGGCGTGCTCGGCTTCGAGCTGTCCGACATCTATCGCGTGAAATTCACGCCCGATCCCGCCGAACCCGAAAAGCGGATCCACTTCATGCACTGCCGCAACGCGCGCCATCACAGCCTCGCGCTGTTCGAGATGGCTGTGCCGTCGGGCTGCGTGCACGTGATGGCCGAAGTCGACTCGATGGACGAAGTCGGCCGCGCGCTCGACCGCGTGGCCGCGCACGACGTGAAGATGTCCGCGACGCTCGGGCGCCACTGCAACGACCAGATGATCTCTTTCTACATGAAGACCCCCGGCGGCTTCGATCTCGAATACGGCTTCGGCGGCCTCACGGTCGACTGGTCGAAGCACGCGGTGTTCGAGGCCACGAAGGTGAGCCAGTGGGGCCACGATTTCAGCATCGGATACCGGTAAGCCAGCACGATGACGATGAAACCTCTCGACAAGACGATGTCCGCGCGCGACGTGGTCGCGCAACTCGCCGACGGCATGACGATCGGCATCGGCGGATGGGGGCCGCGGCGCAAGCCGATGGCGCTGGTGCGCGAAATCGCGCGCTCGAACCTGAAGGACCTGACGATCGTCGCGTACGGCGGCGCCGATGTCGGGCTGCTGTGCGCGGCCGGCAAGGTACGCAAGGTGGTGTTCGGCTTCGTGTCGCTCGACGTGATCGCGCTCGAACCGCATTTCCGTCGTGCGCGTGAACAGGGCCGCATCGACGTGCTGGAACTCGACGAAGGGATGCTGCAGCTCGGCCTGCGCGCGGCGGCCGCCCGGCTGCCGTTCCTGCCGACGCGTGCCGGGCTCGGCACCGCGCTGCTCGATCACGCGCCGCAACTGCGCACGGTGCAGTCGCCGTACGACGACGGCGAAACGCTGCTCGCGATGCCGGCGATCGACCTCGACGCCGCGCTGCTGCACGTGAACGCGGCCGACCGGATGGGCAATACGCGCATCGACGGCCCCGATCCGTTCTTCGACGCGTGGATGGCACGCGCCGCGCAGCGTTGCTACGTGTCGGCGGAAACGGTCGACGCGTCGCTCGCGAGCGAAGACCTCGACGCAGCGAAACGCAATCCGTTCGAGCGCTCGCTCGTCACCGGCGTCGTGCACGCGCCGGGCGGTGCACACCCGACGTCGTGCGGGCCGGCCTACGGCTGGGACCTGCCGCACCTGCGCGCGTACTGCGCCAGTGCGGAAGACGATGCGAAGACGGCGGCGTACCTGCGCGACGTGGTCGGCCAGGACGAACGCCAGTACCTCGAAGGCGTCGGCGGGCTGTCGCACGTGACGACGCTGCCGTTGCCGATTCTGTAAAGGAGCGCCTGTGAGCGAATCTCTCGACCATTCCCTCGCGGAACTGATGATCGTCGCGTCCGCGCGACTCTGGCGCGACGACGGCGAAGTGCTGGCGACCGGCATCGGCACGGGCCCGCGGCTCGCGGCCGGCCTCGCGCGGCTTGCGTACAACAACGGGCTGATGCTGACCGACGGCGAAGCGTATCTCGTCGAGGAGCCGGTGCCGCTCGGCCCGCGCCCCGACGGCTACCGCGTGAAGGCGAGCGGCTGGATGACCTACGAACGCGTGTTCGACTGCCTGTGGCACGGCCGCCGCCATGCGCTCGTGATGCCGACGCAGATCGACCGTTTCGGCCAAGCCAACATCTCGTGGCTCGGCGACGACTACGCGCGCCCGAAAACCCAGCTGCTCGGCGCGCGCGGCTTCCCCGGCAACACGACGAACCACGCGAACTCGTTTTTCGTCAGCGGCCACGGCAAGCGCACGTTCGTCGCGGGCGAAGTCGACATGGTGTGCACGGTCGGCTACAACCCGGCGCGCCGGTTGCCCGGGATGAAAACCTTCGTCGACCTGCGCAGCATCGTCACCGACCTGTGCGTGATGGATTTCGGCGGCCCCGACCACGCGATCCGCGTGCGCTCGCTGCATCCGGGCGTGAGCTTCGACGAGGTGCAGGACGCGACGGGCTTCCCGTTGATCGCGCATCCGGAGCTCGGCACGACGGCCGCGCCGAACGCGGAAGACCTGCGCATCGTGCGTGCGCTCGATCCGCACAACCTGCGCGCGACGATCGTGCGCAACAATCCGGCGCCGCGCCGGGGATGAGGTCCGACATGGAAGCGACCCAGATGACGTTCGGCGACGGTGTCGTCGACTACGCGGTCGACGGCGGCATCGCGACGATCACGATGACCCGCCCCGAGTATCACAACGCGCAGAACTCGAAGATGACGTACGCGCTCGACGCGGCGTTCCGGCGCGCGGCGCACGACGACGCGGTGAAGGCGATCGTGCTCGCGGGCGCCGGCAAACATTTCTCGGCGGGCCACGATATCGGCACGCCGGGCCGCGACATCCACGAGTCGTTCGATCGTGCGTCGCTGTGGTACGACCACGTCGACAAGGACGGCGGCGAATTCCTCTATGCACGCGAGCAGGAGGTCTACCTCGGGATGTGCCGGCGCTGGCGCGACCTGCCGAAGCCGACGATCGCGATGGTGCAGGGCGCATGCATCGCGGGCGGGCTGATGCTCGCGTGGGTGTGCGACCTGATCGTCGCGTCCGAGGATGCGTTCTTCGCCGATCCGGTCGTGCGAATGGGGATTCCGGGCGTCGAGTATTTCGCGCACGCCTACGAACTGAACCCGCGCATCGCGAAGGAATTCCTGTTCCTCGGCGAACGGATGCCGGCCGAGCGTGCGTACCAGATGGGGATGGTCAACCGCGTCGTGCCGCGCGAACGGCTGCACGACGCGACCTATGCGATCGCCGCGAAGATCGCGACGATGCCGCGCCTCGGGCTCGCGCTGACCAAGCAGGCACTGAATCACGTCGAGGAACTGCAGGGCAAGCGCGCGGCGATGGATGCGGCGTTCGCGTGGCATCACTTCGCGCATGCGCACAACGAGCTCGTGAGCGGCGACCGTCTCGGCGGCTACGACGCGCGCAGCATGGCCAGTTCGCAGCGTCAGCCGAACGGCGTCGATCGCGGCGACGCGCCCGCACCGGTCGCCGTCAACGGAGCGGCCGCATGAGCACGACGCTTCAGACGCTTCAAAGCCCGCTGCATACGCCTCTGTGCGACCTGCTCGGCTGCCGCTATCCGATCGTGCAGACCGCGATGGGCTGGGTGGCCGACGCGCGGCTCGTCGCGGCGACCGCCAACGCCGGCGGCTTCGGCTTCCTGGCCGGCGCGACGCTCGAACCCGAGCAGGTCGAGGCCGAGATCCTGAAAGTGAAGTCGCTGACGGACAAGCCGTTCGGCATCAATTTCCACATGTTCCAGAAGAACGCGCAGCAGGTCGTCGAGCTGGCGATCCGGCACCGGCTGCGCGCGGTGAGCTACGGCCGCGGGCCGGATGCAAAGACGATCCGCCGCTTCAAGGACGCCGGCATCGTCTGCATGCCGACCGTCGGCGCACCGAAGCATGCGGTGAAGGCGGTCGAGCTCGGCGCGGACATCGTGACGGTGCAAGGCGCGGAAGGCGGCGGCCACACGGGCTCGGTGCCGACCACGCTGCTGCTGCCGAAGGTGCTCGATGCGGTGCGGGTGCCGGTGGTCGCGGCCGGCGGGTTCTTCGACGGGCGCGGGCTGGCTGCCGCGCTCGCGTACGGCGCGGCCGGCATCGCGATGGGCACGCGCTTCCTGATGAGCGCCGAATCGCCGGTGCCGCGCGAGACACTCGAACGCTACGTCGCGGTCGGCGACCCGGCACGCATCCGCGTGTCGGACGCGCTCGACGGGCTGCCGCAACGGATGATCGACAACCCGTACCTGCTGAAGCTCGAGCGCTTCGGCCCGCTGCGCCGCACGCTGTTCGCGCTGAAGACGGCCGACGCATGGCGGCGCCAGAACGGCCTGAGCACGGGCGACATGCTCGGCCTCGCGATCAAGGCGCTGCGCTCGCACGACTACACGGCGAGCCAGACGCTGATGGCGGCGAACGCGCCGTTCCTGATCCAGCGCGCGATCGTCGAGGGCCGCCCCGATGAAGGCGTGCTGCCGAGCGGCCAGGCGGCCGCGATGATCGGCGCGATCGAACCGTGCGACGCGCTGATCGCACGGATCGTCGCGGAAGCCGGCGAGCGACTCGACGTACTGGCCGCGCTGCGCGGCACGGCGGCAGCGCAGGCCGCATGAACAACATCACAGGGAGGCAATGGAGATGACAGGATCCAACCAACCGGCCGGCGCGATGCCGTTCCGGATCGATCGCGCCGACGGCATCGCCGAGCTGGTGATCGCCCATCCGCCCGTGAACGCGCTCGACGCGCAGGGCTGGCATGCGCTTTCCCGCGCGCTCGATGTGCTCGGCGAGGACGACGAGGTCCGCGTGATCGTCGTGCGCGGCGAAGGCCGCGGCTTCTGCGCGGGCGTCGACATCAAGGAGCTGGCCGCGCATCCGGAGCGGATCGTGGCGGTCAACGCGGGCAATTACGAGACGTTCCGCGCCGTGCACCGCAACCCGAAGCCGGTGATCGCGGCCGTGCACGGTTTCGTGCTCGGCGGCGGGATCGGCATCTGCGGCGCGGCGGACATCGTCGTCGCGGCCGACTGCGCGCGCTTCGGCGTGCCCGAGATCGACCGTGGCGCGATGGGCGGCGGCGCGCACCTGCAGCGGCTGTTCGGCGTGCAGAAGGTGCGCGCGATGTACTTCACGGGCGAGATGATCGACGCGGCCGAAGCATACCGGCTCGGCGCGGTCGAGCAGGTCGTGACGCGCGACGCGCTGCGCGACGCGGCGCTCGCGCTCGCCCGCAAGATCGCGGAGAAGAGCCCGGCGATGGTGCGGCTCGCGAAGGAGGCGCTGAACGGCGTCGAGGACGGCGATCTCGAGGACAAGTACCGCTGGGAACAGGGCTTCACGCTGCAGGCATACATGACGAACGATTCGACCGAAGCGCGCGCCGCGTTCGTCGAGAAGCGCGATGCGCGTTTCGATGCGCAGGCCACCGTCGAGGAGGCACGCGCATGAACCTGACCTACACGCCGCAGCAACAGGCGTTTCGCGCGGAGATCCGCGAATGGCTCGCCGCGCACGTGCCGCGCGAGCGGCTGCCGAGCTTCGACACCGAGGAAGGCTTCGCCGCGCACCGCGAATGGGAGCGCACGCTGCACTCGGGCCGCTGGAGCATGGTCACGTGGCCGCGCGAGCTGGGCGGGCGCGGCTGCGACCTGATCGAGTGGCTGATCTTCGAGGAAGAGTACTGGCGTGCCGATGCGCCGATGCGCGTGAACCAGAACGGCATCTTCCTGCTCGGGCCGACGCTGATGGATTTCGGCACCGCGGAGCAGAAGGCGCGTTTCCTGCCCGCGATGGCGGCCGGCGAGCACGTATGGGCGCAGGGCTGGTCGGAGCCGAATGCGGGTTCCGACATGGCTGCGATCCGCACGACGGCCGCCCGGATCGGCGACGAATACGTGTTGAACGGCCAGAAGATCTGGTCGACGCGCGCGGTGTGGGCCGACTGGCTGTTCGGGCTGTTCCGCAGCGACCCGGAATCGTCACGCCACCACGGGCTCACGTTCCTGATGGTGCCGCTGTCCGCGCCGGGCATCACGGTGCGGCCGATTCGCCAGCTGAACGGGCAGACGGGCTTCGCGGAAATCTTCTTCGACGACGTGCGCGTGCCGGTCGAGAACCGGCTCGCGGCCGAAGGCGCGGGCTGGCAGGTCGCGATGGCGACGGCCGGCTTCGAGCGCGGGCTGATGCTGCGTTCGCCCGCGCGCTTCCAGCGCACCGCGCAGGCCCTGCGCGACCTGTATCTCGCCCACCGCGACAGCGCGGATCGCGATCCGACGCTGCGCGAGCGCGTGGTGCAGGCGTGGACGGATGCGCAGGCGTATGCGCTGTCGACCTACGCGACCGCGAGCCGGCTGCTGAAGGGCGGCCATATCGGCGCGGAGTCGAGCACCAACAAGGTGTTCTGGTCGGAACTCGACCTGCGCATGCACCAGACCGCGCTCGACATTCTCGGCGCGCACGGCGAGGTCGTCCCGCAGACGGCCGCGCAGCACGCGACGCTCGGCCACTGGCTCGACGGCTTCCTGTTCGCGCAGGCCGGCACGATCTACGCGGGCACCAACGAGATCCAGCGCAACATCGTCGCCGAACGGATGCTCGGCATGCCGCGCGCATGACGGCGCCGGCGCCACCCTCACTGAACGGACATCGTATGGATTTCGTATTCGATGAAGACCAGGAAGCGCTCGCGGACAGCGTGAAGCGCCTTCTGATGACCGAGATGACGCCCGAGCTGATCCGCGAGCTCTGGGCCACGCCGACCGGGCGTTCGGACGACCTGTGGGCGCTGTTCGCGTCGCAGGGGCTGACCGCGGTGTCGGTGCCCGAGGCGCACGGCGGCCTCGGCCTGAGCGAAGCGGAATGGGCGCTGCTCGCGCAGACCTACGGTTACTTCGGCAGCCCCGAGCCGCTGCTCGACACGGCGCTCGTCTCGGCCGGCGTGCTCGCGCGGCTGCCTGCGAGCGACTGGCGCGACGCGCTGCTGCGCGACATCGCCGAAGGGCGCGCGCGCGTCGCGCTCGTGCATCCGGTGAACCCGTATGCGGCCGACGTGCACGTCGCGCAAACGCTCCTGTGCGAGCACCGTGGCGAGCTGCACCGCGTCGATCCCGCGCAGTGTGCGTGGCGCGCGGTGGACAGCGTCGACCCGTCGCGGCGGCTGTTCACGCTCGACTGGGAACCGTCGGCGGCTACGCGCATCGCAGGCGCCGACGAAGCCGCGCCGCTGCTGGACCGTGCGCTCGACCACGGCGCGTTCGCGGTCGCCGCGCAACTGCTCGGCCTCACGCAGCGCGTGCTCGACGTCGCGATCGACTACAGCGCGCAGCGCAAGCAGTTCGGCAAGGCGATCGGATCGTACCAGGCGCTCAAGCATCTGCTTGCCGATGTCGCGATCCGCTACGAGTTCGCGCGGCCGGTGGTCGCGCGCGCCGCGCAGGCGATCGCCGACGATCACCCGCAGCGCGCGGTGTTCGTGTCCCACGCGAAGCTCGCGGCGACGTCGGCCGCGCAGCTCGCCGCGCGTCACTCGATGCAGGTGCACGGGGCGATCGGCTACACGTGGGAGCTCGACCTGCAGATCTTCATGAAGCGAATCTGGGCGCTCTCCGGCAACTGGGGCGACAGCGCGTTCCACAAGGCCCGCGTGGCCGACGCGATCCTCGGCGACGCGTTGCCGATCGGCCCCGCGCAGACCTTCGACCTCGAGGAAACCCGTCAATGAAACAAGCCTATATCGTCGACGCGCTGCGCACGCCGACCGGCCGCCGCAAGGGCGGGCTCGCGCACGTGCATGCGGCCGACCTCGGCGGCTTCGTGCTGAAGACGCTCGTCGAACGCAATGCGATTCCCGCCGACGAATACGACGACGTGGTGTTCGGCTGCGTCGACACGATCGGCCCGCTCGCGGGCAACATCGCGCGCACCTGCTGGCTCGCGGCCGGGTTGCCGCTGCAGGTGCCGGGCGTGACGGTCGACCGCCAGTGTGGCTCGTCGCAGCAGGCCGTGCATTTCGCCGCACAGGCCGTGATGAGCGGCGTGCAGGACGTGGTGGTCGCGGGCGGCGTGCAGACGATGACGCAGATCCCGATTTCGTCCGCGATGACCTGCGCGGCGCCGCTCGGCTTCGGCGACCCGTTCTCGGGCAGCACCGGCTGGCGCGCGCGCTTCGGCGACGCGCCGGTGTCGCAGTTCGTCGCCGCGCAGCGGATCGCCGATCACTGGAACCTGTCGCGCGACGCAATGGAGCGCTATGCGCTCGAAAGCCACCGCCGTGCGGTCGCCGCGATCGAGGCCGGGCATTTCAAGCGGGAAATCGTGCCGCTCGAAGGCGTGCTGCACGACGAGACGCCGCGCCCCGACACGTCGCTGGAAAAGATGGCGACGCTCGAACCGCTGACGCCGGGCGGCTCGCTGACGGCCGCCGTCGCGAGCCAGACCTGCGACGCGGCCGCGGCGCTGCTGATCGTGTCGGAGGACGCGTTGAAGCGCTACGGCCTCACGCCGCGCGCGCGCATCCATCACCTGAGCGTGCTGGGCGACGATCCGCTGTGGATGCTCACCGCGCCGATCCCGGCGACCCGGGCCGCGTTGAAGAAGAGCGGGCTCGACTGGTCGCAGATCGACGTCGTCGAAATGAACGAGGCGTTCGCGTCGGTCGCGCAGGCGTGGCTGGCCGATACGCGTTTCCCGCATGAAAGGACCAACCCGAACGGCGGCGGCATCGCGCTCGGCCATCCGCTCGGCGCGACCGGTGCGCGGCTGATGACGACGCTGCTGCACGAACTGGAACGCACCGGCGGCCGGTACGGATTGCAGACGATGTGCGAAGGCGGCGGCCTCGCGAACGTCACGATCATCGAGCGCCTGTGAGCGCGTCACTTTCACGATCTCACGATCCAAGAGGCACCAGCATGGGAATCTGTAACGGACGCACCGTCATCATCACCGGCGCGGGCGGCGGGCTCGGGCGCGAATATGCGCTCGCGTTCGCGGTCGAAGGCGCGGCGGTCGTCGTCAACGACATCCGGCACGAGGCCGCGCAGGTCGTGTGCGACGAGATCGCACGACGCGGCGGCAGCGCGCTTGCGAATGCGGACGACATCACGCGCGTCGAAACGGCGCAGCGGATCGTCGACGCGGCCCGCGAAGCGTTCGGCGATGTGCACGTGCTCGTCAACAACGCGGGCATCTGCCGCGACAAGATGTTCACGAGCATGACCGAAACCGACTGGGACGACGTGATGCGCGTGCACCTGCGCGGCCACTTCTGCCTGTCGAGCGTGCTGGCGCGCGTGTGGCGCGATGCCGCGAAGGCCGGCCACGCGGTCGACGCGCGGATCGTCAACACGAGTTCCGGCGCCGGCCTGCAAGGCTCGATCGGCCAGTCGAACTACGGCGCGGCGAAGGCCGGCATCGCCGCGCTCACGCTGATGCAGGCGGCCGAGCTGCAGCGCTACGGCGTGCGCGTGAACGCACTCGCGCCGGCCGCGCGCACGTCGATGACCGAAGGCGTGTTCGCCGACATGATGAAGAAGCCCGAGGACGGCGGCTTCGACTATTTCGACCCGGCCAACGTCGCGCCGCTCGTCGTGTGGCTCGGCAGCGCGCTGTCGGCCGACGTGACGGGCCGCGTGTTCGAGGTCGCGGGCGGGATGATCGCGGTCGCGGAAGGCTGGCGCACGGGCCCGAGCGTCGACCGCGGCGCGCGCTGGGCGGCGGCCGAGGTCGGCCCGGCGGTCGCGCGGCTGCTCGCCGAGGCGCGGCCCGCGCAGCGCGTGTACGGGAGCTGAGCATGGATCTGGCGCTCACCGACGAACAGGCGATGATCCGCGACGCGGCGGCCGACGTGCTCGCCGAACGCAGCGCGTCCGCCGACGTGCGCCGCGCACTCGAGCAATCGGCCGGCCGCGACGATGCGCTGTGGGCCGCGCTGGCGGGCGAACTCGGCTGGAACGCGCTTGCGCTGCCGGAGGCGGCGGGCGGGCTCGGGCTCGGCGCGGTCGAGCAGGCGGTGCTGATGGAACAGCTTGGCCGGCGCATCGCGTGCGTGCCGTATTTTTCGACCGCGTGCCTGGCGGCGACCGCGCTCGCGGGCTGCACTGACAATCCGCTGGCGATGGACTGGCTCGCGAAGATCGCCGAAGGCGCATGCAGCGCGACGCTGGCGCTGCCGTTCGACTGGCCGTTCGGCGAGCCTGGTGGCGCGCGGGTCGGCCGGCCATATGGCCGGTCGGGTGCCAATGCGTTCGGCGCATCTTTCGGCGAGTCGTTCGACGAACCGGCCAGTGCGCGACCGTTTCCGTTCATCGCGGAAGAAACCGCGGCCGGCTTTGCATTGTCCGGCGCCGCGGCGCAAGTGCTCGACGGTGCGCGCGCCGACCTGCTGCTGGTTCCGGCGCGGATCGCGAACGAAGGGCAGTCGGTCGGCCTGTTCGCGATCGACATGACTGCCGGCGCAGCCGGCGTTGCGGTGACGCCGCTCGACACGCTCGACGCGACGAGGCCGCTCGCACGGATTGCGCTCGACGACGTGCGCGTGAGCCGCGACGCGCGGATTGCGGGCCGTGACGCGGCGCAGGTGCTCGAACGCGCCGCATGGTTCGCGGCGCTCGCGCTGGCCGCCGAACAACTCGGCGGCGCACAGCAATGCCTCGACCTGACGCTCGACTACACGAGCCAGCGCGTGCAGTTCGGCCGCGCGATCGCGTCGTTCCAGGCCGTCAAGCACCGTTGCGCGCAGATGATGGTGCTGATCGAATCGGCGCGCTCGGCCGTGCTCGGCGCCGCGCATGCGTGGGACGCGGAGGCCGGCAGCGTGGTGCCGCGCAACGCATTGCGTGCCGACATCGCCGCGGCGAAATCCGCCGCGAACGACGCGTACGCGTTTTGCGCACAGGAAGCGATCCAGTTGCACGGCGGCGTCGGCTTTACGTGGGAATACGACCCGCATCTCTACTTCAAGCGCGCGCAGGCGTCGGGCGCGCAGTTCGGCAGCACGCCGCAACTGCTCGAATGGATCGCGTCCCATGCGATCGAAGGCGGCGACGCGCACCGCGACGACGCGCCCGCCCGCACGTCCGCCGCACGCGCAGGAGCCCTTCAATGAACAGCGAAACGCGCGAACAGCAATTGCGGCACGAAGTGGCCGACTGGGTGCAATCGCACCTGACCGGCGAATTCGCGTGCCTGAAATACCGCGGCGGCCCCGGCGACGAGGAAGCGTTTCCCGACCTGCGCAAGGCATGGGAGCGGGAACTGGCGCAGGGCGGCTGGACCGGCCTCGGCTGGCCGAGCGCCGCCGGCGGGCGCGGCTTCTCCGTGGCCGAACAGGTGATCTTCCACGAGGAATACGCGCGCGCCGGAGGCCCGGGAAGGATGGGCCACATCGGCGAAGGGCTGCTCGGGCCGACGCTCGTCGCATACGGCACCGACGATCAGCGCGCGCGTTTCCTGCCCGGCATTCTCGCCGGCACGCAGTTCTGGTGCCAGGGCTATTCGGAGCCGGGCGCGGGTTCGGATCTGGCGAATGTCCGCACGCGTGCCGAACAGGATGCGGACGGTACGTGGCGCGTCCACGGCCAGAAGGTCTGGACGTCGCTTGCACACGATTCCGACTGGATCTTCGTGCTTGCGCGCACCGATCCCGCGTCGAAGGGCAACAAGGGGCTGTCGTTCCTGCTGATGCCGCTCGACCAGCCGGGCATCGAGATCCGGCCGATCAGGCAGCTCAACGGCGGCGCGGAATTCAACGAAGTGTTCTTCGACGGCGCGCGCGCGGAAGCACGCGACCTCGTCGGCGCGCCTGGCGACGGCTGGCGGATCGCGATGACGCTGCTCGGTTTCGAACGCGGGATGTCGACGCTCGGCCAGCAGATGCAGTTCGTCCGCGAACTCGAATGGGTGATCGACGCCGCGCGCGAATCGGGCGCGGACCGCGACCCGGTGCTGCGGCAGCGGATCGGCCGCGCATGGGCCGGGCTGCGCGTGATGCGCTACAACGCGCTGCGCATGCTGTCCGGCGCCGACGACGCCGATGGCGGTGCAGCCGCGCCGCTGCGCCGCGAGGCATTGATCTACAAGTATTTCTGGTCGAACTGGCACCGCGACCTCGGCCAGCTCGCGATGGACGCGCTCGGGCCTCGCGCGAACGTGATCGATCCAGCCGACGAAAAGCTCACCCATCTGCAGCGCGTATTCCTGTTCTCCCGTGCGGACACGATCTACGCGGGTACCAACGAAATCCAGCTCAACATCATGGCCGAGCGCGGGCTCGGCATGCCCAGGGAACCACGAGGCACCGCATGACCGAACCCCAGATCCAGAAAGCGCCGGCCTACGTGCCGGGCCACCGGCTGCTCGCCGGCAAATCAGTGCTGATCACGGCCGCCGCCGGCGCCGGCATCGGCTTCGCGGCCGCGCGCCGCTGCGCGGAGGAAGGCTGCCGCGCGCTGTTCATCTCCGACATCCACGAAAAGCGCCTCGAACAGGCCGTTGAAACGCTGCGTGTCGAAACGGGGCTGCAACAGGTCTACGGCCGCCTGTGCAACGTCGCGGTCGAGGCCGACGTGCAGGCACTCGTTGCCGACGCCCAGGACAAGCTCGACGGCGTCGACGTGCTGATCAACAACGCGGGGCTCGGCGGGTCGACCCGCATCGTCGATATGGACGATGCCGAATGGTCGCGCGTGATCGACATTAGCCTCACCGGGACGTTCCGGATGACGCGCGCGATGCTGCCGCACATGCAGGCCCGCGGCCGCGGCGCGATCGTCAACAACGCATCGGTGCTCGGCTGGCGCGCGCAGGCGGAACAGGCGCACTACGCGGCCGCGAAGGCGGGCGTGATGGCGCTCACGCGCTGCGCGGCGCTCGAGGCGTCGCCGTACGGCGTGCGCATCAACGCGGTCGCGCCGAGCATCGCGATGCACGATTTTCTGAAGAAGTCGGCGCCGGCCGACCTGCTGAATCAACTGGCGTCGCGCGAAGCCTTCGGGCGCGCCGCCGAAGTCTGGGAGGTCGCGAACGTGATGGTGTTCCTTGCAAGCGATTACGCGTCGTACATGACGGGCGAAGTGCTGTCGGTCAGCAGCCAGCACGCATGATGAGCGCGACCCTCGACTCCGTGCGCGCGACGCCCCGCGTGTTCGCGCATCCCGGCGAACTCGCGGCGGCCGTCGGCGACACGCTCGGCGCGAGCGCGTGGCTCGCGATCGACCAGATCCGCATCGACGGCTTCGCCGACGCGACCGGCGATCACCAGTGGGTGCACGTCGACCCGGTGCGCGCGAAGGACGGCCCGTTCGGCGCGTGCATCGCGCACGGCTACCTGACGCTGTCGCTCGTCAATCATTTCCTGCCGCAGATCGTGCGTATCGACGGCGTGCGGCTCGGCGTCAACTACGGCTGCGACAGGATCCGTTTCCCCGCGCCGGTGAAGGTCGGCGCACGCGTGCGCGGCGTCGGCGAGCTGCTGCGCGTCGAGCCGCTCGACGGCGGCGTGCAGGCATGGATTCGCGTGACCGTCGAGATCGAAGGTGACGCGAAACCCGGCTGCGTGGCCGACACGATCAGCCGTTACTACTTCTAGATTCAGAGAGCCAGCCCATGGAAGACGCAGTCATCGTTTCCGTCGCACGCACGCCGATCGGCAAGGCGTTTCGCGGCATGTTCAACGACACCGAGGCACCCGCGCTGGGCGGCCACGTGGTGCGCACCGCGCTCGAACGCGCGGGCATCGCGCCGGCCGACGTCGACGACGTGCTGATCGGCTGCGCCGCACAGCAGGGCACGCAGGGCTACAACATCGGCCGCCTGTCGGCGGCGGCGGCCGGGCTGCCGGCTTCGGTGCCCGGCATGGCGATCGACCGCATGTGCTCGTCGGGCCTGATGTCGATCGCGAGCGCCGCGCGCAGCATCGGCGCGGGCGATGCGCGGATCGTCGTCGCGGGCGGCGTCGAGTCGATCTCGCTCACGCAGAACAAGCACAAGAACGCGTATCGCGCGCGTTCGCAGGCCGTGCTCGACCACCAGCCGGCCGCCTACATGGCGATGATGGAAACGGCCGAGATCGTGTCGCGCCGCTATGGAATCTCGCGTGCGGCGCAGGATGAATTCGCGCTGCAGAGCCACCAGCGCACGGCCGACGCCCAGGCGGCCGGCCGCTTCGATGCGGAAATCGCGCCGCTCGACGTGCGGCGCGCGCTGTTCGACAAGGAAGGCAACCCGGCCGGCCACGAGGATCTGCGTGCGGCGCGCGACGAAGGCGTGCGCGCCGACACGACGGCCGAACGGCTCGCGGGGCTGAAGCCGTCGTGGAGCGGCGGCAAGGTCGTCGAGCAGGGCGAGTTCGTGACGGCCGGCAATGCGTCGCAACTGTCGGACGGCGCGGCGGCCGTGGTCGTGATGTCGCGCAGCGAGGCGCTACGCCGCGGGCTGACGCCGCTCGGCGCGTTCCGCGGCCTCGCGGTGGCCGGCTGCGAGCCCGACGAGATGGGCATCGGCCCGGTGTTCGCGATTCCGAAGCTGCTGGCGCGCTTCGGCATGACCGTCGGCGACATCGGGCTGTGGGAGCTGAACGAGGCGTTCGCGTGCCAGGCGCTGTACTGCCGCGACACGCTCGGCATTCCCGACGCCAGGCTGAACGTCGACGGCGGTGCGATCGCGCTCGGCCATCCGTTCGGGATGTCGGGTACGCGGATGACGATGCACGCACTGCTCGAAGGCGCGCGGCGCGGCGTACGGCACGCGGTCGTGACGATGTGCATCGGCGGCGGGATGGGTGCCGCCGCGCTGTTCGAGGTCGGCGCATAGGGGACGTAGCGGACTTAGCGGACGTAGCGGCACGCGGATGGGCCGCGCCGCACACGCGGCGAACCATTCACGAACGACGATTCGAGGCCGCGGCCATGACCGGCGGCCCGGAGACTTGCAGGCGACGGTCGTCGGCGCGCACGCGCCAACGGCCGTCGAACGCAGAAACAGGAGACAAGCAATGAAACGAACCTTGCCCGGACTCGCGATGTCTGCGCTCGTGCTCGGCGCGGCGCTGTTCGCGTTTTCGCCGCGCCCGCTGCCGGCGTTCCCGGTCACCGCGATCCATGCGGACCGGCTGCAGATCAACGGGCTCGCCCGGGCCGGCGCGCGCATCGTCGCGGTCGGCGAACGCGGCGTGATCCTGCTGAGCGACGATTCGGGCGCCCGCTGGCGGCCGGCGTCTGTCACGCCCGACCAGGCATCGACGCTCACGCAGGTGCGTTTCATCACGCCGACGCTCGGGATCGCGGTCGGCCACGACGGCCGGATCGTCCGCAGCGACGACGCCGGCATGCACTGGCGTGAAGTGCACATCGACCATGAGCATTCCGATCCGCTGCTGTCCGTGTGGGGCGCGGCGGGCGGCCCGCTGTTCGCGGCCGGCAGCTTCGGCCAGCTGCTGCGCTCGGACGACGCGGGCCTCACGTGGCAGCCGCTGAAGACGCCGGCCGGCGACCGTCACCTCAACGCGATCGTCGGCGACGGCCACGGCAACCTGCTGGTCGCGGGCGAGAGCGGCACGCTGCTGCGCTCGACCGACAACGGCGCGACGTGGGACAAGCTGCCGTCGCCGTACGCCGGTTCGCTGTTCGGCGCGCTGATGCTCGCGAACGGCGACTGGGTCGCATACGGGATGCGCGGCAACGTGGTGCGCAGCACCGATCGCGGCGCGACCTGGACGCATGTGGACAGCCATGTGCCGGTGTCGTACTTCGGCGCGACCCAGCTCACCGACGGCGAACTCGTGCTGGTGGGCCAGGGCGGCGCGATCGTCGCATCGCGCGACGGCGGGCTGACCTTCGACGTGCGCAAGCTCGGCGGCGTGCAGAGCCTCGCGGCCGTGCTCGACATGGGCCACGGCGCGCTGCTGCTCGGCGGCGAGGCCGGCGTCGCGCCGCTGGCCGGCGCGCTTGCGTCGACGCCGTCGCCGTCCTGACGCCGGCCGCCCGCAGCGCCGCCTTCCGTTCGTTTCGCATCGTCCGTCCCGACCCGAGAATTCCATGAACGACCTGTCACGTCCTCCTGAAGCCGTTTCCGCGTCGCGTCTCGCCGCGTTCGTCGAGCGCTGCGCCGACACGATCATCCGCCGGCGCAAGCTGCTGATGCTGCTGTGCGTCGCGGTGACGCTCGCGCTCGGCTTGTCGGCCACGCGCCTGAAGCTCGATCCGGGCTTCAACAAGATGATCCCGATGCAGCACCCGTACATGCAGGTGTTCGAGCGCTATGCGGGTGCGTTCCCCGGCGCGAACACGATCCTCGTGAGCCTGCGCTGGAAGGGCGACGGCGACATCTACAACCAGACGTTCATGGACGCGCTGCGCCACGCGACCGACGAC
The DNA here is from genome assembly GCF_052045915.1 of Burkholderia sp. 22088. Classification (NCBI taxonomy): domain Bacteria; kingdom Pseudomonadati; phylum Pseudomonadota; class Betaproteobacteria; order Burkholderiales; family Burkholderiaceae; genus Burkholderia; species Burkholderia sp. 22088. The sequence goes on along the minus strand of NZ_JBQEPY010000018.1, from coordinate 58,998 downwards.
GTCTTCTTCATCCCCGGCGTGAACCGCTCGCGCGTGTTCTCGCTGTTCACGCCGAACGTCCACTACACGGAAGTGACCGAGGCCGGCTTTCGCGGCGACGTGGTCGTGCCCGGCCAGTTCTCGAGCGCGAACCCGGACGATCTCGCGAAGGTGCGCCGCAACGTCGCGCGTTCCGGGCAGATCGGCCGCCTCGTCGGCAACGACCTGAAATCGGCGCTGATCCGCGCGGAACTGCGCGAGACCGACCCGGCCACCGGCAAGCGGCTCGACTACAGCGCGGTCGCGCGCCAGCTCGAGGAAATCCGCGCGCGTTATGCGAAGCAGGGCATCGACGTGAACATCATCGGCTTCGCGAAGCTGGTGGGCGACGTCGAGAGCGGCATCGCGGGTGTGATGGCGTTCTTCGCGCTCGCGTTCCTCGTGACGGCCGCGCTGCTGTTTGCCTACACGCGCTCGCTGAAGACCACCGCGCTGGCGCTCGTCGTCGCACTGCTGCCGGTCGTGTGGCTGCTCGGCGCGCTGCCGCTGCTCGGGCTCGGCATCGACCCGATGTCGATCCTCGTGCCGTTCCTGATCTTCTCGATCGGCGTGTCGCACGCGGTGCAGATGACCAACGCATGGAAGCAGGCGCTGGTGCGCGGCGCGTCGCCGGTCGACGCCGCGCGCGACGCGTTCCGCAAGCTGTTCGTGCCGGGCACCGTCGCGCTGCTGACCAACGCGCTCGGCTTCATGGTCATCATGCGGATCAGGATCGACATCGTGCGCGAGCTCGGCATTACCGCGTGCCTCGGCGTGCTGCTGATGATCGTCACCAACAAGGTGTTCCTGCCGATCCTGCTGTCGTACACGCGCCTCGAACGCGGCACGCTCGCGCGCGCGCAGCGCACGGCGGCGGCCGGCGGCAGCGGGCGGTGGTCGCGCTTCGCGGTATTCGCGCGGCCGGCGCCCGCGCTCGGCGTGTTCGCGGTGGCGCTGGCGCTGCTCGCGTACGGCACGCTCGAATCGCGCAAGCTGGAGATCGGCGACATCGGCACCGGCGCGCCGGAGCTGCGCGCGAACTCGCGCTACAACATCGACAACGCGGCGATCACGCACCAGTACAACATCGGCGTGGACGTGCTGTCGGTGATCGTCGAGACGACCGGCTTCGACGACGCGTGCCTGCATTACCCGGTGATGAGCGCGATCGAGCGGTTCGAGATGAACATGCGCGGCGTGGCCGGCGTGCAGTCGGTGACGAGCGTGTCGTCGCAGGGCAAGGTGTTCATCGCCGCATTCAACGAGGGCAACCCGCGCTGGGCCGCGCTGCCGCGCTCGAGCGACGGGCTCACGCAAGGCTCCAACGCGTTCGACCCCGACAACGGGATGAACACCGCGAACTGCAAGGCGATCCAGGTCCTGATCTACACGAAGAACCACGAAGGCACGACCATCGCGCACATCGTCGACGAGATCAGGCGTTTCGCGGGCGAGAACCCGACGCCGAACGTCGCGTTCCGGCTCGCGGGCGGCAACGTCGGCGTGATGGCGGCGACCAACGAGGCGGTCGGCGACGCGGAGATCGCGATGCTGCTGTCGATCTTCGGCGCGATCGCGCTGCTCTGCGCGGTCACGTTCCGCTCGTGGCGCGCGGTGCTGTGCATCGTCGTGCCGCTCACGCTCGTGTCGATCCTGTGCAACGCGGTGATGGCGCTTCTCGGCATCGGGCTGAAGGTCGCGACGCTGCCGGTGATCACGCTCGGCGTAGGCGTGGGCGTCGACTACGGGATCTACCTGTACGAACGCCTGCAGCACGACCTCCGCCACGGCGCGACGCTGCCGGACGCATTCGCCGACGCGATGCGCCAGCGCGGCACGGCCGCGCTGTTCACGGCCGTCACGATGTTCATCGGCGTCGGCACGTGGGCGTTTTCCGCGCTGAAGTTCCAGGTCGACATGGGCGTGCTGCTCGCGTTCATGTTCCTCGTGAACCTGTTCGGCGCCGTGTTCCTGCTGCCCGCGCTCGCCGCGTGGCTCGGCGTCGAGCGTGCCGAGCGCCGCGTGCAGCAGGCGCACGCGCAGCCGTCGCCGGCGGCTCCGGCAACGCTGAATCCGTCGCCCGCGCTCGAACCCGGCAACCCGGTGCGCTGACCGGCGCCCCCATTTCCCCCGCGCGCGGCCGGCCGCCGCGCGTTGTCCACAAGAGGAGTCAACCCGCATGTCCGCACGCCCTTACAAGATCGAAGCCCAGCCGCTCGCGCAGCGCTATGCGCGCGGCTGGCACTGCCTCGGGCTCGCCCGCGACTACAAGGACGGCAAGCCGCACACGCTGAACGCCTTCGGCCGCAAGCTCGCCGCGTTCGCCGATTCGACCGGCAAGGTCAACGTCGTCGACGCGTACTGCCCGCACATGGGCGCCGACCTGAGCCTCGGCACGGTGCAGGGCGACAACCTCGTGTGCCCGTTCCACGGCTGGGCGTGGAGCGGCGAAGGGCAGTGCGCATCGATTCCGTATTGCAAGCGGATCCCGCCGAAGGCGCGCATCGGCGCATGGCCGACCTGCGAGGAAAACAACCTGCTGTTCGTCTGGAACGACCCGGAAGGCAACGCACCGCCGCCCGAAGTCGCGATTCCGCGCCTCGACGTGTGCTTCTCCGACGAATGGTCGGGCTGGGTCGTCGACAAGATGGTGATCCAGGCCAACTGCCGCGAGCTGGTCGACAACATCTCGGACGTCGCGCACTTCGCGACCGTGCACCGCGCGCCGATCGACTATTTCGCGAACCTGTTCGAGGATCACAAGGCGACGCAGCTGATGGTCGGCCGCAGCGAGAAGCTCGGCGGCGACGCCCTGACCGCGCTGTCGACGTATTTCGGGCCGGCCGTGCACATCACGCAGATGACGGGGCGGAGCGGCGGGCAGCCGATCCACTCGGTGCTGCTGAACTGCCACGTGCCGATCGACATGAACAGCTTCGAGCTGCGCTACGGCGTGATCGTGAAGAAGGTGGCCGGGCTGTCCGACGAGCAGAACAGGGAGATCGCGAACGCGTACGTGAAGGAAGCGCAGCGCGCGTTCTACGAGGACGTCGACATCTGGCACAGCAAGACGCGGATCGACAACCCGCTGCTGTGCGAGGGCGACGGGCCGCTGTACCAGATGCGCGACTGGTATTCGCAGTTCTACCTGGACGTGGCGGACGTGCGGCCGACGAGCGTCGCGCGCAAGGCGTTCGAGATGCGGATTCGCGAAGGCGATGCGCCGCCGGCGCTGCATCACGTGTTCGAGCCGCGGTAAGAACCGGCGGGCCGTCCGCCGGCCGGAAAGCGGGGGCGCATCGAAATGCGTCCCGTCGGCCGGCAACACCCGCCGCGCAAGGCACACGCGGCGGGTGTGCTTGTGCGCCGCATCAAAATGTCTTGACGAAACGGCCGCTACCGCGTAGTGTCCATGGCCGAAGTGTTCAAGAAGTTCGATTGCTCATCATTGGCCGCACTCCGTGCGGCAGTCGTTGGTCTCTCCCTCTTTTGAGTCTTTCTGTGCCCGTTGCGGGCGCATGTTCAATTATTCGTATTAAGGAAGTATTTGTGGATACCGGTACCGTCAAGTGGTTCAACGAAACCAAGGGCTTTGGTTTCATCTCCCCGGACAACGGCGGCGACGATCTGTTCGCCCATTTCTCTGAAATTCGCGGCACGGGCTTCAAGACCCTGGCCGAAGGCCAGAAGGTCAGCTTCGAAGTGAAGCGCGGCCCGAAGGGTCTGCAAGCGTCGAACATCACGCCGCAGTAAGCCGCATCGGCAGCGGCCGCCAAACGGTGGCCGCCGCCGGACGGATTGGCGCGCACGGCGCCGCTTCGGCGGCAGCCGGCGCGTTTCCGATGCGCACGACCGATGCATCGCGACATTCACGATGCATCGGTCGTGTCGCCTCCCTCATCGCATGCCTGTACGGCGTGCGACGCAACGCCCTCGCGAAGCGCCCGCCGCTTCGCCAGCGCATCACCGCTTCAACGCATCAACCCGAGCAGACCGCCGCCATGCCTTGCCGGCGCGGTCCCGACTTGCGCGGCGCTTTATGCGCCGCCGCCACCGACCGCCTGAACGCCGCAACGCGCCGGGCTCCGATCGCAAGACAGGCCCATGGCCCGTCTGAACGAACCGATCCCCGGCAGCCTGCCGGCCGCCGTCCCGTTGCGGGACACGGCGCCGGGCAGATCGCCGCGGCTGCGGTCAATTACCTTGTCTGGAGGAATTGGTTTGGCAAAAGAAGAACTGCTGGAACTCGACGGAATCGTCGACGAAGTGCTGCCGGACAGCAAATACCGTGTCACGCTGGAAAACGGCGTCGTGGTGGGCGCGTACGCGTCGGGCCGCATGCGCAAGAACCACATCCGCATTCTCGCGGGCGACCGCGTGACGCTGGAACTGTCGGTCTATGACCTCACCAAGGGCCGCATCAACTTCCGGCACAAGGACGCGAATTCGCCGCGTCCGCAGCGCACCGGCGGGCCGCGTCGTTAAGCGGCAACGATCGGCGCGCAACCGCGTGCCGATCGAATCCCGTCCGGCCTCCACGGCCGGACGAACCGGATGAACGGCCCGTTGCTTGCCGTTTACCGGCCGCCGGCGGCGTCGTCATGCCGCAGCGGCCCACATCGCCTTCGCCGGCCGCTGCTTGTGCGCAACGCTCAGGCAGCCGCGTCCCGCAGGAAATCCTCGATGACCATCGCGAAATACGGCGGGCACTCCTGCATCGGGTAATGCCCGCTATTCGGTATCGTCGCGACCCGCGCGTTCGGGTGCCACGCGAGGAACGTCGCCTGCATCGCCGCTTCGTCGAGCCCCGGATCCTTGTCGCCGACGATCACCAGGAAGCGCGTCTCGAGCCCGCGGACATCGTCGACGAAATCCGTTCCGGTCAGCATGTCGAGATACGCGAGCCGGCAGGCCGGCGCCACGCGCTCGCGGTTCTGCCGCAGCTTCAGGTCGGCCCAGCGCGCCGACAATCCACCCGTCACGAATCGCATGAGCCGGCGAAACGCATCGTCATTGACGGCCGTGCTCGCGAAGAACGCGCGTGCGTCGTCGTTCAGGCGGTTGCCGGCGGCCGACACCGGGCACACGGCGATCGCGCTCTTGATGCGGGAGGGCGCATCGGCGGCGAGCCGTTGTGTCGCCATGCCCGTCATCGAATGGCCGATCACGTGAAAGCGCGGCCAGCCGAGACGGTCCGCGAGCGCGAGGCAGTCGGCCGAGATCTCGTCGACGGTACAGGTGCCGCGCAGGTGGATGGATTCGCCGTAGCCGCGCAGGTCGACGAACACGTACGTGAATGCCGATTCGTCGAGATACGGGAGCAGCGCCGCGTAGTTCGTATGGTCGCCGAGCCAGTCGTGCAGGACCATCACGCATTCGGGGCCGGTACCGTGCCGCAGGTAGCCGAGGCCGTCGTGGTCGGCGTTCGGCCCGGAGGAGAGGGTGTCGATACGGTTCATTTCAAGGCGTTTCCTTTTGGTGGGTGAACCAAAACGAAACGCCCTCCCGGCGGACCGGGAGGGCGTCTTGAAAGTGCGTCGATCGTATCGGGCCAACCGGCGAAAGTCAACGTTCGACGTGCCATCCCGCCCGACACGTCGATGCGGCGCGCATTGACCGGCGGTTGTCGTCCGACAGCCGCAACGCGATCGTCAGACCGATGTCGTGACGCGGAAAGCCGCGCCGGCCGGCGGCTGACCGCACGCGCGGCGACGCGGTTCGCGTGCGGCTTTACGTGCGGGCCGGCGCGGTCGTACACTCGTCGGCAATTCGCGGCCCGCGCCGCGCGTGCGGCTTTCAATTCCTTCAGCGTCTTTCAGCGGGCCAACGGCCGTGCCAGCCGGACTTTCGTCGCGCGACGCCAGGAGGCGCCATGAGTGCAGACGCAGCCCCCGCATCCCCGTCGGTTCAGGACCGCATCCGGCACGTGTTCGTGCTGATGCTCGAGAACCGCTCCTTCGACCACCTGTTCGCGCTGTCGGGCTACCCCGGCATCGTCGCCGCGTCGCCGGGCAACAGCAACGCGTATGGCGGCGCGGTCTATCCGTTCGGCGGCGGCGCGCCCGACCGGATGCCGACCGATCCGTGCCACGAATTCACCGACGTGCTCGAGCAGCTCTGCGGCGCTGGCGTGCCGTTCGTGAAAGGGCAGCCCTATCCGCCGGTCCGCAATACCGGATTCGTGTCGAACTACGCGACGTCGCGTTCCGAAGGCAAGCCGCCGCAGCCGGCCGACGCGGGCAAGATCATGCAGGGCGTCGACATCGCGACGCAGGCTCCGTCGCTGCACACGCTCGCGAACGCGTTCGTGCTGTGCGACGCGTGGCACGCATCGATGCCGGGGCCGACCTGGCCGAATCGCTTTTTCCTGCACGGTGCGTCGTCGGCCGGGCTCGACCATTCGCCGACCAGGGAGGAAATGGCCGGGTGGGACGCGTTCGACGGTTTCCCGTATCCGAAGGGTTCGATCTTCGCCGCGCTCGGCGACGACAACTGGCGCATCTACCAGGACCAGACGGGCAATCCGGTCGGCCACGTGCCGCAGGTCGCGTCGCTGAAGGGCATCAGCTTCTTCGATATCGACGACCTCGCGCATTTCGAGGCCGATCTCGCGGCGGGCTATACGGCGCGCTATACGTTCATCGAGCCCGGTTACGGCGACATCGTGCACGGCACTTACCAGAACGGCAGCTCGCAGCATCCGATGGACGGCCTCGCAGGCGGCGACCAGCTCGTCGCGCGCGTGTACAACGCGATCCGCAATTCGCCGGTGTGGAACAGCAGCCTGCTCGTGATCTGCTACGACGAGCACGGCGGCTTCTACGATTCGGTCGGGCCGGGCGCTGCGCCGCCGCCGAACGATGGCGCGGCGGCGACGCTGAACGCGAGCGGCTTCGGGTTCGACGTGTACGGCGTGCGGGTGCCGGCGATCGTGATTTCGCCGTGGGTCGCGGCCGGGCAGGTCGACCATACGACGTACGACCATGCGTCGGTCGCCGCGACGCTCGAGCGGCTGTTCGGCCTGGCGCCGCTGACCGACCGCGACCGTCTCGCGAACGACCTGCTGGGGCTCGTGACGACTACGTGCCGGACGGATTGTCCGCAAAGGATCGGAACATGAGTACGACACCGGACCCGCGCGATGCGCTGCCCGTGCGCGACGGCACGAGCCTGATCGCATACCTGCACATCCTGAAGAAAGCGCATGCGGCGCTGGTCGGCCATGACAAGGCCCATCAGCGCTTCAGCGAGATCGTGACGCGAGGGCAGGCGCGGCAATACATCGAGGAACTGATGCCGTCGCTGCTGCGGGCGCGCGAAGCGCATCGGCAGCGCAGGCACGGCGGGAAGCATCGGTGATGCGGCGAGCGGCACCGATACCGAAGGCGCGAGCGCGCACAGCAGCGACGCGACGGTGAAGGGAGCCATGCCCGCGATGAAGATGCGGCGCCGGCCGTGCAAATCGGCGGGCAGCCGGCCCGTCGGCAGCAGAAGCGAGGTTGCCGCGCTGCCGACGACCCGTTGCACTGCGCCGACGCCCGCGTTCGCTTACGCCGCCACCTCCCGCGCCCGCACCATCGTCAGCGCCGCATCCTCGATCATGTCCTCCTGCCCGCCGACGAGCCGCTGCCGGCCCAGTTCGACGAGGATGTCGCGCGCGGGAATCCCGTACTTCGCTTCCGCGCGCTTCGCGAACAGCAGGAACGACGAGTAGACGCCCGCATAGCCGAGCGTCAGCGCATCGCGGTCGAGGCGGATCGGCGAATCCATGATCGGCACGACGAGATCCTCGGCGACGTCCGAGATCGCGAACACGTCGACGCCCGTCTCGATCCCCATCCGGTCGCATACCGCGACGAACACTTCCATCGGCGTGTTGCCCGCGCCGGCGCCGAGGCCGGCCGCGGCCGCATCGATCCGGTTCGCACCGGCCGCCACGGCCGCGACCGAGTTCGCGACGCCCATCGCGAGGTTGTGATGGCCGTGGAAGCCGAGCTCCGTCTCGGGCTTCAGCGCGTCGCGCACCTGGCCGATCCGCGCGGTCACGTCGTCGGGCAGCATGTGGCCGGCCGAATCGGTGATGTAGATGCAGTTCGCGCCGTACGATTCCATCAGCTTCGCCTGCACGACGAGCTGCGCCGGCGACGACATGTGCGCCATCATCAGGAATCCGACCGTATCGAGGCCGAGCGTGCGCGCGAGGCCGATGTGCTGTTCCGATACGTCCGCTTCGGTGCAGTGCGTCGCGACGCGGATCGTGCCGACGCCGAGTTCGTGCGCCATGCGCAGATGCTCGACGGTGCCGATGCCGGGCAGCAGCAGCGCCGACACCTTCGCCTGCTTCAGCTCCGGGATCACGGCGCCCAGGTACGCCTCGTCGGTGTGCGCGGGGAAACCGTAGTTGACCGAGGCGCCGCCGAGCCCGTCGCCATGCGTGACCTCGATCAGCGGCACGCCGGCCGCGTCGAGCCCGCGCGCGATGTTGCGCATCTGGTCGAGCGTGATCTGGTGGCGCTTCGGGTGCATGCCGTCGCGCAACGACATGTCGTGGACGGTGATCTTCTTGCCTGCAAGTGACATCGTGTGACTCCTCGACTCAAGCGGTGGCGGCCGTCGCGGCCAGCATCTGTTCGGCGAAACGCTCGGCCGTGGCGGCCGCGGCGGCGGTCATGATGTCGAGGTTGCCTGCGTACTTCGGCAGGTAGTCGCCGAGCCCTTCGACCTCCATGAACACCGACACGCGATTGCCGTCGAACACCGGGCCGTTCTTCAGCGTGTAGCCGGGCACGTAGCGTTGCACTTCCTTGACCATCGCATGCACGGACGCGGTGATCGCGTCGACGTCGGGCGGGCCGTCGGTCAGGCAGTGGATCGTGTCGCGCATGATGAGCGGCGGCTCGGCCGGGTTGATCACGATGATCGCCTTGCCCTTGCGTGCGCCGCCGACCTGTTCGATCGCGCCGGACGTCGTGCGCGTGAATTCGTCGATGTTCTTGCGCGTGCCGGGGCCGACCGAGCGCGACGATACCGTTGCGACGATCTCGCCATACGCGACCGGTTGCACGCGCGACACCGCGTACACCATCGGGATCGTCGCCTGGCCGCCGCAGGTGACCATGTTCACGTTCGCCTGCGCGCTGTCGAGATGCGCGTCGAGGTTGACCGGCGGCACGCAGTACGGCCCGATCGCGGCGGGCGTCAGGTCGATCATCTTCACGCCGAGCGCGGTGAGCTTGTCGGAGTTGTCGCGGTGCACGTAGGCCGACGTCGCGTCGAACGCGATGCGGATCTCGTCGGCGGCGACGTGCGGCAGCAGCCCGTCGACGCCCTTGTCGGTGGTCTTCAGGCCGAATTCGCGGGCGCGCGCGAGGCCGTCGGAGGCCGGATCGATGCCGACCATCCACACCGGTTCGAGCACCGGCGAGCGGCGCAGCTTGACCAGCAGGTCGGTGCCGATGTTGCCGGGCCCGATCAGTGCGCATTTGATTTTCTTCATCAGGATGGTTCCTTTAGATAAAGCGGACGTCGCAACTGCCGATGCCGGAGATATGCATCGACAGTGTGTCGCCGGCCGTGACCGGAATCAGTTTCGCGAGCGAACCGGACAGCACGATCTCGCCGGCAAGCAGCGGTACGTCGTACGCGGCGAGCGTGTTCGCGAGCCACGCGACCGCGTCGGCGGGATGGCCGAGCGCCGCGTCGCCGCGGCCTTGCGCGACGGGCTCGCCGTTCTTCTCGATCGTCATCTCGCACGCGGCGAGATCGAGCGTGCGCGGGTCGACGCGCGTTTCGCCGAGCACGTACACGCCGCACGACGCGTTGTCGGCGACGGTGTCCTCGATGCGGATCGCCCAGTCGCGGATGCGCGAGTCGACGATCTCGAAGCAGGGCGCGACGGCGGCCGTCGCGGCGATCACGTCGTTGCGGTCGATGCCGGGGCCGCGCAGGTCGCGCGCGAGGATGAACGCGATCTCGCCCTCGGCGCGCGGCGCGATCAGCGAATCGGCGGCGATCGCCTCGCCGGCCGCGTAGTGCATGCCCGACAGCAGGATGCCGAAATCGGGCTGGCGCACGTTCAGCATGTCCTGCACGGCCTGGCTCGTCACGCCGATCTTCTTGCCGACGACCGCCTCGCCGTGTTCGACGCGGCGTTCGATGAAGCGCTGCTGGATGCGGTACGCGTCGTCGAGCGACAGGCGGCGCGCCCGGCCCGACAGCGGCGCGACCGGTGTGCGCGCGTGCCATGCGGCGTACAGCTCGTCGCCGAGCGTCGTATGCAGGCGGGAATACATGAAAGGGCCCTCGAATGGAAATGGCCGCCGTCACGGGCGGCGTCGTGCGCCGGAGCGGGGCTCCGGCGCGTGGGTCGCGGGCATGCCGCGTCGGTCGGTCGATCAGTTGCCCGAACTGCGGATCGCGTCAGGCGAGAAATACGCCTCGTTGAACTGCGGGCTGTTGTCGAGCTTCGGCATCGGGCCTTCGTTCGTCAGTCGGTCGGCCATGTACGCGCCGGAGATCAGGTCGTGGAAGAACACCGCGCTCGGGTAGAACACCTTGGCGTCGTATGCGTACAGCGACGTCGCGACGTTGGTGCGCCACAGCTGGCCGCGCGCGTCGTAGTTGTCCGCGAGCAGCGATTGCCACGAATCCTCGTCGATGTACAGCACGCGCTTCGCGTACTGGTGACGGTAGCCGCTCTTCAGCGTGGCCTGCAGCACCCACACGCGATGCAGTTCGTAGCGGATGTAGCTGGGGTTCTCGTGGCCCTTGGTCAGCAGTTCGCCGTACTTCACCGCGCTGTCCATCACCTTGTAGTTGTTGTACGGCACGTAGATCTCGCGCTTGCCGACGATCTTCCAGTCGTAGCGATCGCCGGGGCCGTTGTACAGGCGGTCGTCGTCGACCGTGCGGAAGCCGCCCGGGCCCTGCGGCTGGTCGTAGCCGTATTCAGGCGCCTGGCGCACGCGCCGCGTGCCGGGGTTGTACATCCACGTGCGCGACGAGTTGTCCGCGCCGGCCTTGTCCCAGTTCGTGAAGCCGACGATCAGCGAGCCGCGGTCGGACAGCGGCAGCTCCGTCGCGTTGCGGTAGTACGTGCGGTTGTTCAGGTCGCTCTTCACGTCGTACTTGCCGACGTTGCGCGGCGAGTAGATGTCGTAGCGCACCTTGCCCCACGCGATGTTGCCGTCGGAGTAGACGACCGCCTGGTCGTAGGTGGCCTGCTCGGTGCCGATCGACGATGAGAAGCGCTGGTTCCACAGCAATTCGGCGGCGGTCTTCGGGATCGGATAGGGCACCGTCGGCGGCGCGTTCGTGAGGCCGTTCGCGTCGGACGTCATCGTCGAATCCGGCGCGTACGTGCGAATGTCCTTGTAGACGGAATCCGGATAGCGGAAGTCTCGGTGGGTCGGGTAGACGATGATCTTGAACGTGGCCGGATAGCGCTTGAACATCGCCTTCTGGCCGTCGGTCAGGTGCTCCGCGTACTGCGCCATGTTCTCCGCGGTGATCGTCGCGACCGGCTTCTCGCTCGCGTACGGATCGGGGTAACGGCTGCCGCGCTTGTACTGCACGTCCGGCGGCGTGCCGAGCCACTTGCCCGACCACTCGGGCACGCCGTTGTCCTTGCTCGCGGCGCGCACGGCGCCCATCGGGGTCAACTGGCCGTCGAGCGCCTTCAGGTCGTCCGGCGTGACCTTCGGGTACGACGCCGTCGCGGCGAGTGCGCACGCGGCGATCACCGACGCGCGCAGGAGGGGGAGACGAATTCGCTTCATGACAAATCCTCTTGCTGAGTGACGAGCGGCCGGGCCGCTCAGAAGTGGTAGGTCGCCGTGGCCAGCACGTAGTCGCGATCCGCGAGCGGGCGCGTGACCGGGTTCGGCGAGCCGAGGAACTTCGCGTAGACGAGCGACAGCTGCAGGTTGCTCAGGCGCGTGAACGTCACGCCGGCCGTCACGCGGTGGTCGCCCTGGCCCGTCAGCGAGCCGAGCGCGCCGGCGAGCGGCGACGTGCCCGTCAGGTCGTGCGTGTAGGTCAGCGGCACGTCGAGATCCCAGCCGTTGAACACGTTCTTGTAGCTGAGCGTCCACGCGATCTCCATCGCGAGCGCGTTGCGCGAGTTGGCGAGCGTGGTCGACCCGTCGAGCTCGGAGATGCTGCCCGCATGCACGTACGTCAGTTCGCCGATCAGCGACTGCGAATTCGCGAGGAAGCTCGGCCCGATCGAGTAGATGCCGGACAGGTTGGTCTGCAGCACGTTCGCGCGGGTCGACTGCGGGCCCGTCGGCGTATTGACGAGCACCGCCGCGCCCTGGCGGTACGACACTTCGCCCGCGACGTTCACCGGGCCGACCTGCGTCGAGAAGCTCGCGCCGGTCAGCTTGATGTTGCTGAAATAGGTCTGCTGGTACTGGAGCGTCGGGAAGTACGTGGTGACGACGCTCGGGTTCATGTCGTTGTAGTGCAGGTGGTACAGGCCCAGCTCGGTGTCGCCGAGCACGCGAAAGCGCGCGCCGATCCCCCACTGGTTACGTGCGCTCGGCTTGTCGTCGGGGCCGCGCGGAATGATCATCCCGCCCGGGCCGATGATGAACTGCGCGCCCGGGCCGGTCACGTCGGAGTAGCTCCAGTACGTGCCGGGCGCGGTCAGCCGGTTCTGCTGGTACGAGAACTGGTAGTAGCCGAGCAGGCTGAAGTTCGGCGTGATCTGCCACTGCGTCGAGATCTGCGGCACCGGCAGCAGGATGTCCTTCACCTCGGCGCCGGCCATGTACGACTTGGTTGCGTCGGACGGCCCCTGTGCACCCGCGATGTTCGGGAAGAACAGGCTTTCGCCCCACGCGACCACTTGATCGCCGACCTTCACGTTCAGGCTCGTCGAACCGATGTGGAACGTGTTGTATGCATACGCGGCGAGCAGCGTCGTGTGGCCGCCCGACCAGTAGCGCGCGTCGCTCGTGAAATTGTTGTACTGGCCCGACTGGTTCACGGTGCCCGGCGCGTCGTTGTAGTTCGGGCGGCGATAGGCCTGGTCGTAGAACGTGTCGGCACGCACGAACACACCCCAGTCGTCGTGCTTCAGGTTCACTTCGCCGAGCAGGCTGACCTGGTTCTCGATCAGCTTGTTCTTCGCGAAGTTGCGGTCGCCGTCGTCGCCGTTGATGTTCGCCGGCGTGAGGAGATTGCCGCTCGGTGCGCGGGTGCGCATGCCGAGGCCGTAACTGAGCGTGAACGTATAGTCCAGCGTCGTGTCGGCGCCCAGCTCGATCGTGCTGCCGGCGTGCGCGCCGGGAACGGCGCACGTCAGCAGCGCGGCGGCCAGCGTCGACAGCGTGGCGGTGGCCCGCTTGTCGGTACGGCGCGAAATCCGTTGTTGCATGGTGTCTCCTCTTGGGGGTATCGACGACGGTCGACTATGTGTTGTCGTGAGAGGCAGAGTAGGGAGATCGCGGTAGCAGGGAATCGTCAAAATGAACTAGATGACTTCCCTAGGACTGGCAACGATCGCGCGACGCCGCGTGCGCGACGCGTGTCATCGCGCGTTGGCCTGTGCCGCCGACAGGAACGCGGGCCGTTCGCCGCCGCCGTCGAGCCGCAGGTTCGCCCCCGACGTGTACGACGCGTCGGACGACGCAAGAAAGAGGCACGCGGAGGCAACGTCGTCGGGTGTCGCGAGGCGGCCGGCGGGAATCGTCGCGCGGATCGCGTCGAGCGCATCGTCGTCGCCGTAGTGGCCTTCGGTGGCTGATTCCGTCTGCACGAGGCTCGGGCTGATCGCGCACACGCGCACCCGCGGCGCCCATTCGACCGCGAGCGACGTGACCGCATTGACGAGGCCCGCTTTCGCGGCGCCGTACGCGGCCGTGCCGGGCGACGGCCGCGACGCGCTGACGCTCGCGATGAACAACATCGCGCCGCCTTCGGGCTGCGGCTGCATGATCGCGTTCACGCGCTGCGCGAGCTGCAGCGGCGCGATCAGGTTCAGCCGCACGATCGATTCGGTGAAGCGCGGCGACGCATCGGCCGCAAGCGCGAACGGCGAGCCGCCCGCGTTGTTGACGAGCACGTCGAGGCGGCCGGCCTCCGCGCGGATCGTCGCGAGCATCGCGTCGACCTGCTCGATGTCGCGCAGGTCGGCCGCGACGAATGCCGCCTCGCGGCCGTCGGCCGCGGGCGGCGTGTCGGGCGCGCTGCGTCCGCAGACGAACACGCGCGCCCCCGCCGCGAGAAACCGTTCGGCGATGCGCCGCCCGATGCCCTTGGTGCCGCCCGTCACGAGCACCGTCTTGCCGCTGTAGTCGAATCCGTTCATCGTCTGCCTCCGTTTCGGTGGGCCGATGATAGGAAGAAGCGCGCGCGGCTTCGTAGTCTGAAAGGATGATGCCGGCCGGCGCCGGCGACGCAATCATCGTGGTCAGGCATCCATCGAACGACGAAGGAGACAACCCGCGATGACGATCCCCACGACGCCGCCGGCCGGCATCTTCACCGACGTGCCGGGCGGCCTGCGCCTGCACCACTACGAGGCGGGCGAAGGCCGGCCCGTGGTGTTCATCCACGGCAGCGGCCCGGGCGCCAGCGGTTTCAGCAACTTCAAGCACAACGTGCCCGCGTTCGCGGCGGCCGGCCATCGCGCGATCGTCGTCGACCTGCCGGGCTACGGGCAGTCGTCGAAGCCGTCCGACGTCGCCTATACGCTCGATTTCTTCGTCGGCGCGCTGCATGCGCAACTGGACGCGCTCGGGATCGGGCCGGCCGTGCTGCTCGGCAATTCGCTCGGCGGTGCGATCGCGCTCAAGTACGCGCTCGATTACCCGGACGAAGTCAACGGGCTGATCATGATGGCGCCGGGCGGCGTCGAGGATCGCGACACCTATTTCCGGATGGAAGGCATCCAGCGGATGGTGAAGCTGTTCACCAATCGCCAGATGAATGACGACACGATGCGCGAGCTGCTGACGCTGCTCGTGCACGATCCGGCGATCGTCACCGACGCGCTCGTGGCCGAGCGGATGAAGGTGTGCGTCGAGCAGCCGACCGAAGTGCTCTCGACGATGAGCGTGCCGAACCTGACCGGCGCGCTCGGCGACCTGCGCTGCCCGGTGCTGGGTTTCTGGGGAACGGACGACCGTTTTAATCCCGTCGGCGGCGCGCTGAAGTTCCTCGAACGCTGCCGCGACGCGCGTTTCGTGCTGATGAACCGGTGCGGCCACTGGGTGATGGTGGAACACGCCGACTATTTCAATCGGGAATGCCTCGATTTTCTTGCGGCGCGGAATACGCGATAACGCCGGATGCCCGCGAGGGCCTGCCCCGATGCGGGCGGGCCGTCTGATCACATACATGGAGACGACATGAAGCTCATCGAAGACCTGTTCGACCTGCGCGGCAAGGTGGCCGCGATCACCGGCGGCGCGCGCGGCATCGGCGCGGAGACGGCGCGCACGCTGGCCGCGGCCGGTGCGAGCGTCGCGATTCTCGACGTGCTGTCGCAACCGGCGGAAGCGCTCGTCGAGGAGATCCGCGCGCAGGGCGGCCAGGCCGCGTTCTGGTCGCTCGACGTGACGCAGGAAGCCGACGTGGCACGCGTGTTCGGCGAGATCGTCGCGCGCTTCGGGCGCCTCGACGTGCTCGTGAACAACGCGGGCATCGAAGGCCACAACGTGCCGACGCACGAGCTCACGCTCGCGCAGTGGCAGCGCGTGCAGGACGTGAACGTGAACGGTGTGTTCCTGTGCACGCGTGCCGCGATTCCGCATATCGACGCGGCCGGCGGCGGGTCGATCGTGAACCTGTCGTCGATGTACGGGATCGTCGGCGGGCCCGACGTGCCCGCGTATCACGCGTCGAAGGCCGCGGTGCGGATGATGGCGAAGGTCGACGCGATGCTGTACGCGGCGAAGAACATCCGTGCGAACTCGGTGCATCCCGGCTATATCCGTACGCCGATGCTCGAGGAAGCGTTCCGCCAGATGGGGCAGGACCCGGACAACGTGTTCGGTTATCTGCAGACGCATGTGCCGATGGCGAAGATCGGCAGCCCGCGCGACATCGCGGCCGGCATCCTGTATCTCGTGTCGCCGGCCGGCCGTTATGTGACGGGCGCGGAGCTCGTGATCGACGGCGGTTATACCGCGCGCTGACGCGGCGATCGCACCACAAGGGAGACGTGCAGTTGAAAGTGCTCGTGGCAGTGAAACGCGTGGTCGACGCGAACGTGAAGGTCGGCGTGAAATCCGACCGGACGGGCGTCGACATCGCGAACGTGAAGATGTCGATGAACCCGTTCGACGAGATTGCGGTGGAAGAGGCCGTGCGGTTGAAGGAAGCCGGTGTCGTGACCGAAGTGGTTGCGGTGTCGGTCGGTGTCGCGCAGGCGCAGGAAACGCTGCGCACGGCGCTCGCGATCGGCGCGGATCGCGCGATCCTCGTCGAATCGAACGACAGTGTTGAACCGCTGGGCGTCGCGAAGGTGTTGAAGGCGCTGCTCGACAAGGAACAGCCGTCGCTCGTGATCCTCGGCAAGCAGGCGATCGACGACGATTCGAACCAGACCGGGCAGATGCTGGCCGCGCTAGCGGGTTTGCCGCAGGCGACGTTTGCATCGAAGGTGGGGGTGGCCGACGGGCGTGCGACGGTTGCGCGCGAAGTCGACGGCGGCGCGGAAACGCTGTCGCTTCAACTGCCGGCCGTGGTGACCACCGACCTGCGTTTGAACGAGCCGCGCTACGTGACCTTGCCGAACATCATGAAGGCGAAGAAGAAACCGCTCGAGATCGTGCAGCCCGGCGACCTTGGCGTGGATGTGACGCCGCGTTTGAAAGTGCTCAACGTGAACGAGCCGCCGAAGCGCGCAGCCGGCATGAAGGTGCCGGACGTGCAGACGCTGGTCGCGAAGCTGAAGACCGAAGCCAGGGTGCTGTAACAGGGAACGCAACGAAATGACGATTCTGGTAATTGCGGAACACGACAACGCATCGATCAGGGCCGCGACACTCAATGCGGTGGCGGCTGCGCAGGCACTCGGCGCGGCAGGCGGCGGTGACGTGCATGTTCTGGTCGCGGGCCACAACGCGCAAGCGGCGGCCGACGCGGCAGCGAAGATCGCGGGGGTATCGAAGGTGCTGCTGGCCGATGCGCCGCAACTCGAAGCAGGTCTCGCGGAAAACGTCGAAGCGACCGCGTTGAACATCGCGAAGGACTATTCGCACATCCTCGCGCCGGCGACTGCTTACGGCAAGAACATCGCACCGCGTATCGCCGCGAAGCTGGACGTCGCGCAGATATCCGAGATCACGGCGGTCGTGTCGGTTGACACGTTCGAGCGCCCGATCTACGCGGGCAACGCGATCGCGACGGTGCAGTCGAGCGACCCGATCAAGGTCATCACGGTGCGCGCGACGGGTTTCGATCCGGTGGCAGCGGAAGGCGGCAGTGCGTCGGTCGAGAAGATCGAAGCAGCGGCAGACACTGGCAAGTCGCAGTTCGTGAGCCGTGAAGTGACGAAGCTGGACCGTCCGGAACTCACGAGCGCAAGCATCATCGTGTCGGGCGGCCGTGGTCTGGGCAGCGGCGAGAACTACACGAAGGTGCTGGAGCCGCTGGCGGACAAGCTGTCGGCAGCACTCGGCGCATCGCGCGCGGCAGTCGACGCCGGCTACGTGCCGAACGACTACCAGGTCGGCCAGACCGGCAAGATCGTCGCGCCGCAGCTTTACATCGCGGTGGGCATCTCGGGTGCGATCCAGCATCTGGCCGGCATGAAGGATTCGAAGGTGATCGTCGCGATCAACAAGGACCCGGAAGCGCCGATCTTCAGCGTGGCCGACTACGGCGTGGTCGGCGACCTGTTCACGCTCGTGCCGGCAGCGGTCGCGGCGCTCTGACGATGCCGCTGTTCGAATTCAACGGGATGCGGCCGCGCGTCGATCCGTCCGCGTACGTTGACCCGAGCGCGGTCGTGATCGGCGACGTGACGATCGGCGCGCGCTGCTACATCGGTCCGCATGCGAGCCTGCGCGGGGACTTCGGCGCGATCGTCGTCGAAGACGGCAGCAACGTGCAGGATGGCTGCGTGCTGCACGTCGGGATCGGCGAGACGTGCCGGCTCGGCGTCAACAGCCACATCGGCCACGGTGCGATCGTGCATGGCGCGACGCTCGAACCCGACACGATGATCGGAATGAATGCGGTCGTGATGGACGGCGCGACCATCGGCGCCACGACGATCGTCGCCGCGTGCGCATTCGTGAAGGCCGGCTACGACGTGCCGCGCGGCGTGCTGCTCGCGGGCATGCCGGGGCGCGTCGTGCGTCGGCTGAGCGACGCGGAGATCGACGCGAAGGCGAACGGCACGCGGATTTATCAGCAGCTGGCGGCGGATTGCCTGAGGACGATCAGGCGGATCGACGCGTGAGCGAAGGGCATCCGGGGGCAGGATGCGACGGATTGCCGGGCAGGTTGCCGTTGCCGTAAGATCGGCACTGGCTTTCCACCGGCATTCGCGTCACATGAAAAAGAACGTCCGTTTGCGGCTCACGGTCATCGCGTCGGCTTTTGCTGTCTACAGCGTTTATATGCACATCCAGCAGTTCATCAGCGGCTGCGTGTGGGTCAGGGGCCATCAGCGCTGCAGCTTCGAAAACAGCGCGAATTTCGAAGGCTGGATGGATCTCGACCTGATGATCGCCTGTTGCTGGGTCGCCGCGGCGGTGGTGGGCTGGATTTCCGTCGTGCAGGCCACGAAGAAGCCGGGCTGAAGGCGGGCACTTCCGCCGCGCGAATCCGGGTTCTGTCAATCCGTGACAACGATCATCGATGCCGTGCCGTCCGCGGTCGGCACGCATGTGCGGCTGCTCGAGGAGGCGATCGGCGAATCGTCGCTCGAGCGCGTGCTGCGGCTGACGCTGACGCCGGCCGGCAAGATCCTGCCGGCATCCCCTGCGCAAGACGCCGCCGGAATGCCGGCAGGTCGACTCCGTGTTCCGCCCCCATTCGATCGGGACGATGAAGCGCGTTGCCGGCGCAAGCGAAAGCATCGCGATCCTGAGCAAGTTCGATATCACCGCGTAGTACCGTCGGAGGTTCCGATTTTCCGGCCGATCCGCGATTCCGCGTTTCGCCGCGACGTGCTTGCGCTCGCGCGCCGCGAGCGGCACGGCCTGCTGCCGGCCGGCGTTGTGCTTTTCCCCTCCGCGCCGGGATAATGATCCGGCGTCGCGCGGGATGCGCGAGGGGAGGCTCCCATGCAATTTCCGACGGGATCGGTGGTCGCGCTCAGTTCGGCCGCCGCGACGATGTTTTCGATGGGCATGCTGTTTCTCGGCTACTGGGGATTGCACGAACCGTTGCCCTGGCGGTTCGGCGATTACGTCGTGATCGTGCTCGCGCTCGCGGGTTTCGCGTGCCTCGCCAGCGTGCCGTTCCTCGCGACTTCGCCGATGAAGACGGCCGGCGACGAGTCGCGGATGCTCGTCGCGCGGCGCGTGTTTCTGTGCGGCGCAAGTGCCGTGTGGTGTGCGATCGTCGCGTCGCTGGTCGTGTGACGAGCGGGCGTGACGTCTCGACCCGAGCGGCCGTCCGCGAGCCGGTCGACGCGTCATGCGCGACACCGGAATTTGCGGGTTTCCCCCGTCGTATCGGTCATCCGTTCCCGCTTTGATTTCCCCGATGCCGTGCACTAGATTCGAAGCATTCATGTGTGTTACAGCGCGCGAGGTGAAGCCATGACGCCGTGGGAGATTCAGGGTACCGAAATGATGAGCTGCAATTGCTCATACGGATGCCCTTGCCAGTTCAATGCACCGCCGACCCACGGCGGATGCGAAGCAATGGGTGCGATTTCGATCGACAGCGGCCACTACGGCGACGTGGTGCTCGACGGCGTCAGGATCGCGGTCGTGTTTCAGTGGCCGGGCGCGGTCCACGAAGGCCGGGGCAAGTGCCAGCCGATCGTCGACGAGCGCGCGAGTCCCGCGCAGCGCGAAGCGGTGCTGAAGATCATGACCGGTCAGGATACCGATCCGTTTGCGACGATGTTCGCGGTATTCGCGTCGACGCTCGAGCACGCGTTCGAGCCGATCTTCACGAAGATCGATTTCGACGTCGATGTCGATGCGCGGCACGGCCGGATTCATGTCGACGGTGTGTTCGACGTCGCGGGCGATCCGATCCGCAACCCGGTGACGGGCGCCGAGCATCGCGCGCGGATCGACCTGCCGAACGGCTTCGAGTACGAACTCGCCGAGATCGGTTCGGGCACCGGGCGCTCGCAGGGCAACATCGTGCTGAACCTCGACGGAACCTATGCGCAGTTCGCGCGGCTGCACCTGAACAACCACGGGCTGATCCGGCATCGCGCGGCGGCATGACTCCGTTCGATACCTGGCTCGGACGCGAGCGCGTCGTCACGCTGCTCGGCATGGCCGCGCTCGTCGGCGTGTGCTGGTTCTACCTGTGGACCGGCGCGGGCACCGGCATGTCGGCGCTGCAGATGACGGCGGTCGCGCTCTTTCCGCATCGGCTGACGGGCGACATGGGCAGCATGGATCCGTCGCTGCCGACCGTGATCGCGATGTGGTGGGTGATGATGATCGCGATGATGACGCCCAGCGCGGCGCCGCTCGTGATGCTGTACCGGCGCGTGCTCAGGCATCGCGGCGCGGACGGCGCGGCGGCTGCGTTGACGTCGATGTCGCTGCTGGCCGGCTATCTGGCCGCGTGGTTCGCGTTCTCGGTCGGCGCGGCGTTGCTCCAGGAACTGCTGCAGCCGGCCGGGCTGATCTCCGCGATGATGCTGTGGTCGAAGAGTGCGGTGCTTTCCGCGGCCGTGCTCGCGCTGGCCGGGCTTTATCAATTCTCGCCGCTGAAACGTGCATGCCTTCGGCAATGCCGCGCGCCGGCGGCCTTTCTGGTTGCGCACTGGCGCCCGGGCATCGCGGGCAGTTTCCTGCTCGGTGCGCGACACGGGATGTATTGCGTCGGGTGCTGCGGGATGCTGATGGCGCTGCTGTTCGTCGGCGGCGTGATGAACGTCGTGTGGATTGCCGCGCTGTCGGTGTTCGTGTTCGCGGAAAAAATCCTGCCCGGCGGCGAGCGCGCCGGGCGCGTTCTGGGTGTCGTGCTGATCGCATGGGCCGGTGCGACGTTGTTCGTTTGAGCCGGGCATCCGCGTCGCGGCTTCGATGAACAACAGGAATGTCTTCGGAGCCGGGGGGGACGATCGATGAAGACCTGCTTTCACGCGTTCGCCGCGTGGGGCGCGGCGGCAGTCGTTGCGATGCCGGCGTTCGCGGGCAGCGACATGCCTGCGATGAGCATGGGGCGTTCGACGATGTCGGCGCCGGATGCGGCGCTGACCGATGCCGAGGTCAAGGAGATCGATGCCGGGCGCGGGCTGGTCATGTTGAAGCATGGCGCGCTCGACAACGTCGGGATGCCGCCGATGACGATGGCGTTCAAGGTCGGGGATGCGGCGATGCTGACGTCGCTTCATGTCGACGACAAGGTCAGGGTGCGCGTCGAAAGCGTGAACGGCACGCTTACGATTGTGAAGATCGTGAAGCGTCGGTGACGACGCGGGTATGTGCAATGTGCCGGGACCGGCGGTGTGCGGTCCCGGCCGTTTTTTTGGGCGTCGTGCTACGTAACGCCGGATCGGTGTTACGTCGGTGCTGCCGGAACGCACGGTCGGATCGAACGCAGCGGGTGGAGGCGCGGGCGATGTGCTGCGCGGGAGTATGGCGTCGGCAGGGGCGCTGCGGTGCGGCGGCGGGATCGTTACAGGAACCGACGGGTATGGCACGGTAGATGCTTGCAGGAAGGATCGCGCTGAATTGCGGACGGGGGCTTCCATGCAAAATCATTTCATCAAGGCGAACGTTGCGCTCGCCGCGGTTGCCGCGGCGTGTGCGCTGGCGGCTTGTGGCGGCAGCGATGTCACGGCGCCGAAGCCGGGTGGTAACAACATCGGAACGAGTACGAGTGGAACGGGCGGGACTAGCGGCACTAGTGGCACGAGTGGAACCAGTGGCACGAGCGGAACTAGTGGCACGAGTGGAACCAGTGGCACGAGCGGAACTAGTGGCACGAGCGGAACCAGCGGCACGAGCGGAACCAGCGGCACGAGCGGAACCAGCGGCACGAGCGGAACCAGCGGCACGAGTGGAACCAGCGGCACGAGTGGAACCAGCGGCACGAGTGGAACCAGCGGCACGAGCGGCACGAGCGGCACGAGTGGGACGAGTGGGACGAGTGGGACGAGTGGGACGAGTGGGACGAGTGGGACGAGTGGGACGAGTGGGACGAGTGGGACGAGTGGGACGAGTGGGACGAGTGGGACCAGCGGCACGAGTGGGACCAGCGGCACGAGTGGAACGAGCGGCACCAGCGGCACCAGCGGCACGAACGGAACCGGCGGCACAAGCGGCACCAGCGGAACCCCCGGCACGAACGGCATCATCAGTTCCGTCGGCGTGGTCGTCATGGATGCCGGCGCCACGATCAGCGGCGTGAGCCCGCCCGGAGTCGGCAAGGGCGTGACCACCGGCCTCGGCAACACGGTCACGGGCGTGGGCACGATCATCAGCGACACGTCGAACGCCGTGAGTAACGGCATCGGCCAGACCGGTTTCACGGCGAACCCCGTCGGCACGACGGTCGCCGGGCTCGGCTCCATCGTCGGCTCGGTCGGCAATCCGGTCGCCGGCCTCGGCGACACGGTGAAGGCGCTCGGCACCGGCCCGCTGTCGCCGTTGGCGCCGCTCACGACACCGGTCGGCGGCCTGCTCGACACCGTGTCCGGCGGCATCAAGACGGGCGGCACCATGCTCGGCTCGGCCCTGTCGTCGGGCCCGGTCCAGCAGACGACGCAGGCGATCAGCACGGCGATCACGCCGCTCGTCACGACCGTCGGCCAGGTCACGCAGCAGGTCGGCACGGCGACCGGCCTCGGACAGCCGGTCGCGGGCCTGCTCGGACAGATCGGCGGCGCGATCACGTCGGCGGGATGGAAGGTGACGTCCACGTCGCCCCAGCCGCTGGTCGGCGGCGTCGGCGGGCTCGTTCGCGCGGTCGGCAACACCGTGACCAACGTGGGCGGCCTCGTGAACCCGAGCGGTGCGAACGGCGCGGTGCCGGTGGCGGGCCTGGTGACGAGCGTGGTCGGCGGCATGCCGGCGACCGTTCGCAACGGTTCCGCGACCGGCGCGGACGGCGGCTCGCCGCTGGGTGCGCTCGCCAATCCGCTCGCGCCCATTACGGGGCTGGTGGGCGGCCTGCTTGGCGGCGTGGCCGGCAAGTAGCCGATCGGTCCGGATCGTCACGGCGGTAACCGGCCAGATGAAGATTGGCCTCCGGTTACCGCCGGCCGGGATTGCTCGATGGTCTCCTGCTGAAAGCGGAGCGGGCGGGGCCGCTCGACGCGTCAATCGCGAACGATGTCGCGCGGCGACGGCGGCCGCGCCAATCCGCGTGCGGGCAGCGGCGTCGACATCACGATCGACGTGCGTGTTTCGCCGTACAGGTTGATGCGCTCGATCAGTTGTTCGAGATGGGTCATGCTGATCGCGACGAGTCGCATTACATACGAGTCCGCGCCCGTCACGTGATGGCATTCGACGACTTCGGGAATCGTCTCCAGCAACCGGAGGAATTTCGCTTTCGCCGGTTGCGGCACCGTGATGCCGATCAGCGCGCTGACCGGATAGCCGGCGGCGGCAGGATTGATCCGCGCGGTGTAGCCCTCGACGACGCCGGCCGCTTCGAGGCGCTTCACGCGCTCCGTCACCGCCGGCACCGACAGGTGCACCTGGCGCGCCAGCTCCGTGTAGCTGATGCGGCCGTTGGCCTGCAACAGCGCCAGTACCTTCCAGTCCAGATCGTCCATCGCGGTGGAATTTTTTAAGGTGAAGCCGCCATTTTTCCTTAAAAACCGCATTCAGCGATGACCGGACTTTCCCTACGATGCCTGTTCAACGCGTCACATGTCGCAAGGAGCAGGCGATGCTGTTCATCAAGTCCGTCGTAATGGGGCTGTCGATCGCGGTGCCGGTCGGCCCGATCGGCATGCTGTGCATCCAGCGCAGCCTGAGCCGCGGCTTTCAGGCGGGATTCGCGACGGGCGTCGGCGCCGCGTGCGCCGATGCGATCTATGGCCTGCTCGGTGCGCTCGGCATCGCGGGTATCGTCACGGCGTTCCCGATGCTGACCGTCGGGTTGAAAATCGCTGGCGGCGCATTCCTCGTGTGGCTGGCGTGGACCATCGCGCGCCAGGCGCCGGCCGCGTCGATGGCGCAACGCGACCTGCCGCGCACGACCGTCCTGCGCGATTTCCTGACGACGTTCGGCCTGACGCTGTCGAACCCGATGACGATCCTGTCGTTCGTCGGGATCTTCGCGGCGCTCGGCCCGCTGTCGGGGGCGCGGGAAGGCGCGATGTGGCCGTCCGTGGCGCTGATGGTCGCCGGTGTGTTCACCGGCTCCGCAACGTGGTGGCTGTGCCTGAGCGGTACGACCGCCGCGTTGCGCACGCGGATGTCGTTCGCGTTCATGCACGGGCTGTCGCGCGTGTCGGCCGCGGTCGTCGCGGGGTTCGGCGTGATTCAGGTGGTCGCGGGCGTGCGCGGCGTCATTTAGGTCGATGCGTCGCGCGCATCGCGCTGCGACCGGATCGCGTCGATAGTCGTCCGGATATGCGTGAGCAACTCGACTAACACCGCCTTCCTGAAAAACTGGTTCATCCGCGTGCTGACGACGAGATCGGACGGCAACGCGTCGATCGCACGCTGAACCGACAGCAGATCGTCGGCGAGCCGTGCCAGCGCAGCGCGATCGAGCGTGCTCACGGCGACCGCGATCTCGTCCGGCCAGAAACCGAATGCGTCGATGCCGCAGCATGCGGCGACACAGTCCGTCTCCAGTGCATCGATCAACGACATGACCCCGGCCAGACAGGGATCGATCGCGACCGCCTGCGCCTGCCCGCCCGACAGATCGCCGAATTCGATCCAGCGATCCGGGCCGATGCCGATGTCGTCCTTGTGGGGTTTGCCGTTCATCGTCTGACGCTCGACGGATTCAATTCAATGCAGGCAAATGCGCACGCACGAAGCGCGCGATTTCCTGGCCCAGTTCCATGTCCTCGGGCGCGCCCATGAACCCGCCATGCGGCATGCCTTCGAACAGGTGAAGCTCGGTCGGCACCTGCGCGCGCCGCAATGCGCGGTGCAGGCGGACCGCGTTCGACAGGAACAGGTCGCGTGTGCCGCTCTGGATGAAGGTCGGCGGGAAACCGACAGCGAAATCGCCGAACAGCGGCGACAGATACGGATGCGCGAGATCGGCGCCGTTCGCGTAGAGCAGGTTGTTCGGCATCAGCGACGTCGGCAACACCACGTCGACGAGGCGGTTGGTTTCGAAGCTGTCGCCGGATTCGGTCAGGTCGACTTCCGGCGACAGCAGCACCAGCGCGGCCGGCAGCGGCAGCCCTTCGTCGCGGGCGCGCAGCACCATCGCGGCGGCGAGGTTGCCGCCCGCCGAGCGCCCGCCGATGACGATGTTTTCCGGTGCGTAGCGCTCCAGCACGTACGCATACGCGGCGATGCAATCGTCGAGTGCGGCCGGATACGGATGTTCGGGCGGCAGGCGATAGTCGACGCCGTAGCATCGAATGCCGAGCCGGTCGGCTTGCATCTGCGCGCCGGCGCGGCATGCGGCGCCGCCGCCGAGAACCAGCGCACCGCCATGCAGGTCGATGTACGCGCATTCGCCGGAAGCCACTGCCTCGGGCGTGGCGACGTGCACGTCCGCAGCGCCGGCCCGGATCGTCTCCACGCTTGAACGCAGATGACCGCCGAGCTGCTCGATGGCCGCCGCGTAGTGCGCGTCGGCGGCCGCCTTCACGCGCATCCATGCGTCGAAATCGTCCGGGGCAGGCATCACGTGCAGCGCGTTCAGCGGCACGCCGTCGCTGCCGACCAGCCGTTGCAACGCGGCTCGCGCCTCTTCGCTGATCGAGGCCGGGAAGGGGACGACACGGCTCGGCAGGACCACGCCGTCGGGTTGGTCTTTCATCGATTCAGCTCCGTTGGGCGAGTCATGCGGCGCAAGGCCAGTGGCGCAGCATCACGTCCAGCGCATCGAGACTGCGCAACCACGACGCGTCGGAAGCCGGTGCACTGTGCGAGAACCCGCCGGCGCTTTCGAGTGTGACGTAGCCCATGAAAAAGCCGCCGAGCAGGCGGATCGCATGCGGCTGCTCGGCTTCCGGCATGTCGTAGCTGCGCAGCACGGCCGAGGTCATCCTGACGAGCCGGCCGCCGGCGCTTTCAGCGGCGCGCTCGGCGCTCAGCGGGTGGCGCGCGGCTGCAAAACGGCCGGGGTGCTCGCGCGCGTAGTCGCGATAGACGTTGGCGAGCGCTGTCAGCGCGTCCTTGGCGGTACGGCCGGCCAGTGCTTCGGTTGCGCGATCGGCGAGCTCCCTCAGCGCGAAGAGTGCGATCCGGCTCTTGAGGTCGTCGAAACTCGGGACATGGGAGTACAGGCTGGCGAGCTTGACGTCGAAGTGACGCGCGAGCGCTGCGCCGGTCAGGTGCTCGAAGCCGGTCTCATCGGCGAGCTGTGCGCCGGCTTCGACGAGTTTGTCCAGGGTGATGCCGGCGCGTGCCATGACAGATGCTATTCAAGTTAGTCAAGCGGCTAATTGTATTAGGTTTGGCGGGGTTGTCAATTTCCCGGGCGTGCCGGTTCTGCCTGTGCGTCATTGGGGTGACGTGTTCCGGTGCGTCGAAGCGCTATGGCTTCATGTGATCGGGGATGGCCGCTTTGGTCGGGTGTCGTGCGTCAGGAAGCGGAGACAAACATGTGCCGGGCATGTAAGCCACATCCACCCGGCTGTCGCGGCGATCGGGATCTGCGTCGTCTGCGCATCACCCGTTCCGACGGGTGGCCCGTTGATGCCCGCACGATGCCCGTACCTGCCGTACAAGGGCCGTAGAGGGCGGAATTACCCAGCCACGCTTGCTGACGTTGCATCGCGTAGCGACTTGGGCGTCCGCCCTGTTCGTGATGATTACCCCAGCTCGAACGACGTCACCCCGAACACGCGCTCGATTGCAATCGGCGGCGCGTCTTGCGTGTACATCCGCGCGGTTTCGAAGACGCTCGTCATGCCGTGCCGTTCCGCCAGCGCGACGGCTGCGGGGTTCGTTTCCGGCACGTCGAGCACGATGACCTCGCCGGGCATGCGCGCGGCCAGCGCGCGAAACAGCCCGGTGGCAACGCCTGCGTCGTCGGCGAACAGCGGGCCGACCTTGCAGCCCGCCTTGCAGCGGCGCACGACACCGTATCCGGCGATACGGCCGGCGTCGACGGTCACGAGCGCCACGGCATCCGGCTGCGCGATCCACGCGGAGACGAAACGCGCGCGTGCCGCTGGAAAGCACTGGCGGTCGTAGGCGAGCAACTGCTCGAACGGCACGTCGGCCGCGGCTGTCACGTGCGCGCACCCGATGCCGTCCACGCGCCCCTGATAGCGGATGTTGCGGTACGCGAGCGCGAATCCGGACTTCCGGTAGTTCGCCTGCTGGGCCACGACACCATCGAGCCCGATGTTGCGATCGGCGAGGTAACGCATGCCGTGCTGCCAGATTCGGATGCCGAAGCCCTTGCCGCGAAACCCGGGTTTCACGATGTAGAGGCCGATGAAACCAAAGCGTTCGTCGTAGGCGACGGCGGCGAGGCACGCGACGGGCTCGCCGCGCCAGACGCCGACGAAGAACCCGGCCGGGTCCGCTTCCCTGAAACAGGACGGATCATGCAGGCCGGGGTTCCAGCCTTCCGCCGCCGCCCATTCGATCGACATGGCTACCTCGTCGGCCGACATGGTGCGCACGATGAAGTATTCGTGTTGATCCATGATTCACCTCGGTCGCTGCGCTCGGGAATGCGCGTTGCGTTACGTGAAATGCATCGAGGAAGCGTGGGCCGGCAGCCCCGTGGCTGCCGGCCGGATCATCATAGTCCGAAGAATGGAACGAGTGTGTGATGGCCGATGCCGAGCCGAAGCGGCCGTGATGGGTCATATACCCGACGTTCGGGAAAATCTCCGTCAGCGAAAAACTCATGGATGGAAGGTTTCGCCACGCAGCAGCATGTCGATGAACTCTCCGATTTTGCGCGCCCTTGTTTCGGGCCTTTTGGCATTCTGTATGCGATACAGAATCGCATAGCGGTTACGGCTGTTCAGGGTTGCGAAGAATTTCTTGGCGCCAGGATTGGCGTCCAAGGCCGCCTGCAGGTCGTCCGGCACGGTCGAGTTGCTGGCCGACGTATAAGCAGCGTTCCAGCGGCCGTCCTTCCGGGCTTTCTCGATTTCGCACATGCCGGGCGGGCGCATTCTGCCAGCGGCGATCAGTGCTTCAGCCCGGTCCTTGTTGAGTTGCGACCACAGGCTTTTTGCGGAGCGTGGGGTGAAGCGTTGCAACCAGTATTGGTCGTTCCCGGCCCGCTTTTGACCATCGATCCAGCCATGGCAGAGGGCGCTTTCCAGCGCCTGTTCGTAGGTGACGGTTCGCTGCCCGGTGCCTTTTTTCGCCAGACGCAGCCATGCGCCGGTTGAAGTGCTGCCGTTTTCCCCTAACCAGCTTTCCCATTCGATCTGACTGGCAAACGTGAGCGTGCATTCGGTCATGTCGATGTCCTGAATGGTGAGTACATCCACGGGGATGGGCGTCCGCAGTCTAACAGTGTTGATACGGACATTGACGCCCGTGGCGCGACCGAAAGACCGGCAGATCCGCAGTCACCAGCCCGTCGACGGGTTTGGGTCGCAATACCGTTTCCCATACCCGGTGACGGAAGCATCGAACACCGCTTCCCGACGGGAGACCTTGCCGCCCACCGCGCCAAGGCCTCCCCATCCACCCGTCAGAACGTGTAACTCACCTTCCCGAACGCCGTCCGTCCAAGCGTGTTGTATCCATACGCGGTCATGTACTGCCGGTCGAACAGGTTCGACACCGTCGCCGACACCGTCAGGTGCGAATTGATCCGGTACGACGCGCGCAGGCCCACCGTCAGGTACGACGGCAGATAGGTCGAGTTGGCCGGATCGTCGAACGTCGTGCCGCCATAAAGCAGCGACGCCCCCGTGCTCAACGCATGCAGGTGGAGTTCATCCCACGTGTGATCGATGTTGACGCTGACCGTCTGGCGCGGACGGCGGCTGAGCCAGGAGTCGTTGGTCTCGTCCTGCGGATTCAGGATCCCGACCGCGACGCTCACCGGCGTCGAGCGGCCGATCGTCCCCTTGTACGACAGGTCGATGCCGCGAATATGCGCGCGACCGATGTTCATCGGAGAGAACGTCGCCGGGTTGTACGCGATCAGGTTGGTGACCCGCGTGTCGTAGATCGCGGCCGTGAACGTACCGTACGACGTGTTCGCATCGACCGCGGCCTCGACCGACGTGTTGCGTTCCGGGCTGAGCCCCGGATTGCCGTAGCCGGGGTAGTACAGGTCGTTGAACGTCGGCAGCTTGAACGCATTGCCGTACGACACGCGCGCCGTATACACCGGCGTGATCGCCCACGACAGCGCCGCGTTACCCGTATTCACCGACTGCCCGGCGATGATTTCATGGCGCCCCGCGAGGAACATCGTCACGCTGCCGAGCGTCGCCGACTGATGCAGCGAGAACGCGGAATCGTTGCGCGTCGGTATGCCGCCCGGAATATCGACCGGCAGGAACGCCTGCTCGCGCGTGAAGTCGTACGCGAGCTTGGTCTCGCCCGACAGCGGCAGCCCGAACAGGTGGAACCCGCGTTCCTGATGCGTCAACGACGTCGACGTGCTGATGCGCTGCGAATTGATCTGGTCGGTCGGGATGGCCGGATCGCTCGCGTAGAGGAACTGTCGATCGTTCGCATAACCGAACGACTGGTCGAACTGCGTGTCGGGTGTGATGTCGAGGTGGAACGCGATACCGGTCGTCAGCTGATGATCGAGCTGGCGGTTCGCATAACCGCTGTTGTCGTAGGACAGATCGGACCGGTGATACAGCGCGAACGTCGAGATCGACCAGTTGTCGCGCGCGTAGCCGAGGCGCGCATCGAGATCCTGCGCGTGGTACGGGTTGCGGCCGGCCTCATGGTACGGCAGCACGGGCCGCGTCGAGTCGATGCCGGCCGTGTTGTACGAGCGCAGGCCGAGCGAGTAGGTGAGCCCGCCGAGCGCGGCGAGCGGCCCGGTCGACGGCACCGTGCCCGACGTGCGGAGCTGCGTGTCGAACGTCTTGTTCGACCCGCCGCCGAACGACACGGTCGTCTGGTTCGGCTGGTTGGCGGCGCGGCGCGTGAAGAGCTGCACGACGCCGCCCATCGCATTGGCGCCGAACGACGCGGCAGCCGGCCCCGAAATCACTTCCACGCGTTCGAACGCTTCGGTCGGCAAGTCGGCCCACGGCGCGATGCCAGTGGTCGGCGAGCCGATCCGGATGCCGTCGATGAACACGGCGACCTGGTTGGCCGACGAGCCGCGGATGCTGACCGACGCGGACGAACCGGGGCCGCCGTTCTGCGAGACGGTCACGCCGGGCAGCGTCGCAAGCGCCTGCGTGATGCTCGGGTCGCTCGGCGACAGCCGGTCGAGATCGGTGCGCGTGAGCACCTGGGTCGTCGCATAGCGTTGGTCGAACGACTCGGGCAGGCGCCGCGTGTCGGTCACGTTGATCGTCGGCAGGTCGGTGCCTTCGGCGGCCGGGGCCGGTTGCGAAACCGCGGTGTCGCCGGCGGCGTGGGCGAGGGGCGAGAGGAGCGCGGTCGCGGCGGACGTGGCAAGGAGGTGTCGAATCTTCATGAGGCTGTCGTTGTCGTCGGGCTGCGCCGGCGTCGATCGTGAGCGGGCGGCGCGCAGCACCGGTCTTGTTATCGGTGGTCGGGTTATCGCGCGACCGGGCTGGGCAGGCCGGTGTCGCGGGCGTCGGCGCGGCGCATGCCGGCGGATGCCGTCGATAGGGAACGGCACGCGCGTGCGGGCGGGCCGTGCAGGCCGGCGGCGTGCCGGCGCGGCGCTTCCGGTGCGGAAGCGGATGCGGTAACAATGGACATCGGGCGATCCTGAGGTCGGGCCGTCCATGCAGCGGGCGACCGCCAACGGCGGTGCCTGGCGCGCCGGGACACCCCGCCCGGTGCGGCTGCCTGGACCTCGGGTCGATGGCAGGTCTCCTGGCTCGCGGGTCGTCATTCGTGCAGGCCTTCCCGGTTTCCCAGTGGCACGCAGTGGCACGAATTCACCGCTCACAGTTGCGGGGGCAGCCGCAGATTCGAGGCATGGCCTCTCCTGCGTTCCCTTTTGATCCCGTCTCCGGGCACCATCAGCGCGCAAGGGTAATGGCGGGCGCGCCGCCGCGTCAAATATCCGGCGACGCAGGGATGCGAAAAAACGTCATTGCCGGGCAGGACCTTTCTAAATCCTTTCTTTCAGGCGTCGGCGCCGCGTTTCATGTCTGATGA
This sequence comes from Burkholderia sp. 22088, assembly GCF_052045915.1. NCBI lineage: Bacteria > Pseudomonadati > Pseudomonadota > Betaproteobacteria > Burkholderiales > Burkholderiaceae > Burkholderia > Burkholderia sp. 22088. Next base: position 27,469 of record NZ_JBQEPY010000018.1, on the reverse strand, counting down.
AACAAGGTGGTTCGAAGCCGTGCGATCGCGCCTGAACCGGCTCGGCGCGACCCCTGTCCACCGGACGAACGCGCGGCGAAACGCCTCCTCGCCGCCGAACCCGAGATGCGCGGCGACCCGCGCGACCGGCCAGTCCGATTCGCGCAGGCAGCGTTGCGCGGCTTCGGCGAGACACTGCTCCTTCAGCGCGTGATAACCGGTGTGCTCGGCCGCCAGCCGCCGCCGCAACGTCGCCTCGCTGACGCCGAGCCACGCGGCCAGTTCGGCGAGCGCCGGCAACGCCTGTTCGTGCGCGAGCGCCGCATCGAGGAAACCGCGCACCTGCTGCGTCCACGACACGACGGCCGGTGCCGCATCGATCAGGCGAAACGGAAAATCGACGAGAAACGCGTCGAGCTCGGCCGGCTGCCGGATCACGCGGCACGCGAGCTGCGCCGCATCGAACGCGAAACCGTAGGTCTTGCGGCCCACTTCAACCGGCGCATTGAACAGTCCGAGCAGTGGCATCGCGTCGTCGCGGCGCGGATGGCCGAGCCATACGTCGGTCGGCCGCAACGGCTGCCCGATCAGCCAGCCGAACAGCTGCAGGTAGCAGAACAGCCCGGTCAGGTCGACCAGGCACGCGGCCGGGCTGCGCGTACGCCGCAGCGAATCCATCCGGAACAGCGCACGCCCGTCGCGCACCGCAAGCGTCAGGTGACCGGCGCGCGGCTGCAGCATTTCGCAGAACTCGGCCGCACAGCGGATCGCGTCGGCGAGCGTCGCGCAACTCAGCAGGCAGCGGCACATCAGGTCGACTTCGCGCTTGCGCATCGGCGGGTGGCCGTCGCCGCGCGCGACCCGCGCCTCGAGCCGCTCGATCGCGTCGCGGTACAGCGCGACGAAATCGCCCGGTGTCGCCGCCGGGCGAGGCGGCGCCTCGCGGTCGGCCGGCGGCGCGCCGCTGCGCGTGAGTTCGCTCAGCAGGCGCGCGCCGAGGCCCGGCAGGATGCGGCCGCGGGCCGGCATGGCGCGCTGTTTCATGAGTTTCCCGATCTGATCGTTGCAACAGGGGCCGGTGAGCGGGCCGGTAGGGGCCCGCTCATCGCCGCCACGCAAGAATGCTATCCACGCCGGCTGCCCGCGGCCTCGCCGGAACGGCGTAGGCCGGCCGCCGATCCCTGTCACGAACGACCACGGACGACACGCGAATGATCCAGATCGTAGACGAAATCACGCTCGCGCCCGAGCGCATTCCCGACGTGCTTGCGCTGCTGCGCGACCGCTACCTGCCGGGCCACGCGGCACGCGGGCTGACGGCGGCCGGCCACTGGGTGTCGCCGCCCGTCGCGGTGCCGGGGCAGCCGAGCACGCTGTGGCTGACCTGGCACCTGGCCGATGCGCCGGCCTACTACCGGATGCGTGCGCTGACGAATGCCGACGTGGTCGATTTCTGGATGGCGGTCGACGCGCTGTGCGACGTGCGCCGCCGCCATGTGATGACGGACGCCGATACGCCGCTGCCTGCACTGACGGAGGTCGATCATGCGGCATGACACGGCACAGGTATTCGTGTCGGCGGATCGCGACGCCGATGGCATCGAACGCGCGTTGCACGAAGCGGCACACGCGCTGGCCGGCGCGAAACGCGTGGCGCTGGCGCGCAACCAGGACGGCAGTTGGGGCGCGGGCGACTACACGCTCGACGTGCTGCGCGACGATTCGGCGGCCAATGGCACAGCCGACGGCACGGCGGATTTCGCCGCGCTCGCGCAACTGCCTGGCATCGTACGCATCGACGGCGCCGTGTGCCGCGCGATCGGCGGCGGCCTGCGCGAACCCGCGCTGCGCGACGGCGTGTGGCGCACGCTGATGCTGCGCGTGCGGCCGCAGGCCGGCGCCGCGCAGGTCGCCGCGCTCGAACGCGAACTGCTGAGCATGCCCGCGTACATGCCCGGTATCCGCAACTGGCGCCTGAGCCGGATCGCGTCCCCCGGCGCATGGACACACGTGTGGCAGCAGGAATTCGCGCGCGTCGGCGATCTGCTCGGCGAATACCTGATGCATCCGTATCACTGGGGCTGGGTCGACCGTCGGTTCGACGCCGAAAGCCCCGACTGGACGGTCGATGCGATCTCGCATGCGTTCTGTCCGCTCGCGTCGAGCCTGCTGGCCGATACGGCGGTGTGATGCGGCGCGCCCGTCAAGCTGACACCACCCCTGGAGACACGAAGATGCGAGCCCTGTTGATCGATCGCACCGGTCATTCCGACGCCTTGCGGATGGCCGACGTGCCGGCACCGACGCCGGGCCCAGGCGACGTGCTGATCCGCGTTGCCTTTGCGGGCGTCAATCCCGCCGACTGGAAATGCCGCGAAGGCTACCTCGGCGCATTCATGCAGTACACGTTTCCGTTCGTGATCGGCTTCGACGCGGCGGGCGTGGTCGAAGCGGTCGGCGACGGCGTCGACGGTTTCGCGCCCGGCATGCGGGTGTTCGCGCAGACCGACGTCGGCGCGGGGCGCTGGGGTGCGTATGCGGAATACGTGGCGGTGCGCCACGACTCGGTCGTGCGCGTGCCCGACGCGGTGAGCCTCGCGGAAGCCGCCGCGGTGCCGACACCCGCGCTCGCCGCGTGGGCCGGCCTGTTCGACGACGGCGGGCTGAAGGCCGGACAGACCGTGCTGGTGCACGGCGGCGCGGGCGCGGTCGGCACGTTCGCGATCCAGCTCGCGGTGCAGGCCGGCGCGCGGGTCGCGGCGACGTGTTCCGCGCGCAACCGCGAGACGGTCGAATCGCTGGGCGCCGCTGCAAGCATCGACTATCGCGCGCAGGACATCGCGGCGGCGCTGCGCGCATGGGCGCCCGGCGGGGTCGACCTCGTGCTCGACGCGGTCGGCGGCGACACGCTGCCCGACGCGCTCGACCTGCCGGCACCGGGCGGCACGCTGGTGAACATCATGACGCTCGCACCGGGCGATGCGCAGCGGCTGGCCGCGACGGCCGCCGAAGCCGCCCGGCGCGGCCTGCGCATCGCGATGACCTACAGCCGGATGCCGAGCGGCGCCACGCTCGGCCGGATCGCGGCGCAACTCGAGCGGCGCGCACTGCGCGTGCCGCGCTTCGACCGATTTCCGCTCGAACAGGCGGCCCATGCCCTCGATCTCGTTCAAACGGGCGAGGCGAAAACGAAGCTGGTGCTTCATGTTGCGGATATCGCCGGTTGAGCGGCCCGCACGCCCATCACAGGAGACAACGATGACCGATACCCGAACCGGCGTACTGGCCGGCAAGTGCGCGCTCGTGACCGGTGCAAGCCGCGGCATTGGCCGTGCGATCGCACAGCGCCTGGCATCCGAAGGCGCGACCGTCGTCGTGACGGCGCGCAGCCTCGCGCGATCGGCCACGACCGCCGGCACGCTCGCCGAAACGGTCGCGCTGATCGAGCAGGCGGGCGGTCGCGCGATCGCGCTCGCGGCCGACCTGTCGAACGCGGCCGAGCGCGACGCGCTCGTCGGGCGCGCGGCGCAGGCGGCCGGCGGCCTCGACATCCTCGTCAACAACGCGGGCGTGGCCGACTATGCGTGCGTCGACGCGATGCCGATGACGATGTTCGACACGACGATCGAACACTATCTGCGGATTCCGTTCGCGCTGGCGCAGGCCGCGATCCCGCTGATGCGTGCGCGCGGCGCCGGCTGAATCGTGAACGTCGGCTCGGTGACGGCGCTGCCGCCGCTGCGCCCGTTCGACGATTTCTCGCGTGCGGGCGGCGCGACCGTCTACGCGGCGGCGAAGGCGGCGCTGTCGCGCTTCACGCAGGGGCTCGCGGCCGAACTCGAAGCCGACGGCATCGCGGTGAATCTCGTCGCGCCGAGCACGGCGATCCGCACGCCGGGCGCCGCGCGCTACATCCCCGAAGGCTATCCGACCGAGGATGTCGCGTATCTCGCGGAAACCGCGCTCGCGCTGTGCAGCCTGCCGGCGCGCGAACGCACCGGCCTCGTCACGCACAGCCTGCATTTCCCGCTCGCGCAGCAGCTCGAGGTGCATTCGCTCGACGGCCGCACGGTGCTGCCGCCGCCGGTGATTCCCGCGTACGCGCATCCCCACATCGACCCCACAGGACTCTGATCGACATGACGAACCCGATTCGCTTCGACGGCGGCACCGCCGTGATCACCGGCGCGGCCAGCGGCATCGGCAGCGGGCTTGTACGCCATGCTGCCGGGCTCGGCATGCGCGTCGTGCTGGCCGATCTCGACCCGGCGAAGCTCGACGCATTCGCCGCGACGCTCGACACCGACGTGCTGTGCGTGCCGACCGACGTCAGCCGGCCGGAAGCCGTCGATGCGCTGGCGGAAGCCGCGTGGCAGCGCTTCGGCGGCGTCGACCTGCTGTTCAACAACGCGGGCGTGATGGCGACCGGCTTCAGCTGGGAAATCACGCCGGAGCGCTTCGAGCGCAGCTTCGCGATCAACGTGCACGGCGTGCTGAACGGGATCCGCAGCTTCGTGCCGCGGATGCTCGAACGCAATGTGCCGGCGCGCATCGTGAATACCGCGTCGGTGGGCGGGTTCCTGCCGAGCCCGCTGATGTCGCCTTATTCGGCGACGAAATTCGCGGTGGTCGCGCTGACCGAATCGCTGTACGGAGAACTGAAGATGCTCGGTGCGCCGGTCGGCGTGTCATTGCTTGCGCCTGGCCCCGTGCAATCGGGCATCTTCAACGACCCGTTCGGCGCGGTGCACGACCGGCCCGAAGTGCGCGGCTTCGTCGACACGATGCGCTCGATGCTGAACGCGCACGGGCTCACGCCCGACGCGTTCGCCGAGCGGGTGTTCGACGGCATCCGTGCCGGGCGCTACTGGCTGATTCCGCAACCGGAGACGATCGATGGCGCGCTGCAGCGACGCACCGACGACATCCTGGCCGCGCGCGATCCGTCGTTGCCGTCGTTCTGAGGGCCGGGCGGCAGCGGCGCCCGGCGCGGGCCGTCACATGTGCGTGCCGGAATGCGTGCGGCCGCTCGGGTCGCCGCCGCGATCAGGGGGCGTATTGTTCTGGTCGATCTTCGCGAGCACGAAGCCGGCGTGCGGCAACGCGGCGGGCGAGCGGTGCGTCGCTTGCGCGACGGCGTCGTGCGGCGACGCGGCGGGAAAACCGGATGACGTGACGCCCGGTTGAGCGAACGCCGAAAGGGAAGCGGCCGTCAGGGCGGCGGCGACGATCGCGTGCGTTTTCATGGTGGCTCCTTCACGACTGACTGCGCGACGGATTGCGGGACAACGTAATCAGTCTAGGGCGCGAAACTTAACGCGGCGTGAAGGCGTGATGCGGCGGGATGCGGCGCGGAGGACGGAATGGTCATGCGCGCCGCGATGGTCAGGCCGACGCCGACACCAGCGTGCAGAAGTTCTCGAGATCGACGTTGCCGCCGCTGATCACCACGCCGACGCGCTTGCCCTGCAGTGCGTCCTTCATCCGTCGCACGGCGGCGAACGACAGGCAGCCGGTCGGCTCGACCACAATCTTCATACGCGTGGCGAAGAAACGCATGCAGTCGACCAGTTCCGCGTCCGTCGCGGTGAGGATGTCGTCGACGTCGCGGCGGATGATCGGGAACGTCAGGTTGCCGAGGTGCTGCGTCTGCGCGCCGTCGGCGATCGTGCGCGGCGTGTCGATATGCACGATCGCGCCGGAGCGGAACGATTGCTGGCCGTCGTTGCCGGCTTCCGGCTCGACGCCGTACAGCGTCGCGTGCGGCGACAGCGCGCGCGTGGCGAGCGCGGTGCCCGACAGCAACCCGCCGCCGCCGAGCGGCGTGAATACCGCGTCGAGCGGGCCGACTTCGTCGAACAGTTCCTTGGCCGCCGTGCCCTGGCCGGCGATCACGTCCGGGTGGTCGTAGGGCGGGATCAGCGTGAGCCCGTGCCGCGCCGCGAGATCGCGCCCGATCTGCTCGCGATCCTCGGTGTAGCGGTCGTAGGTCACGACCTTGCCGCCGTAGCCGCGCGTCGCGGCGATCTTCGCGGCCGGCGCGTCCTGCGGCATCACGATCGTCGCGGGAATGCCGAGGATGCGCGCCGACAGCGCGATCGCCTGCGCATGGTTGCCGGACGAGAACGCGACGACGCCGTTGCGGCGCTGCTCCGCGTCGAAGCGCGACAGCGCGTTGAACGCGCCGCGGAACTTGAACGCGCCCATGCGCTGCAGGTTCTCGCACTTGAAGAACACCTGCGCGCCGAGCGCTTCGTCGATCGTCCGCGACGTCATCACCGGCGTGCGGTGCGCATGGCCTTCGAGCCGGGCCGCGGCGGCGGCAACGTCGTCGTACGTGGGGAGAGTCGGAGCGTTCATGGTCGTTTGGGGTCGGAAAGGTCAGTCAACAGGGACGCCGCGCGCACGGCGCGCCGGAATCCGGAATCATTTCGCATCGTTGTAGACGGTCGCGCGCGAGACGCCGAGATGCTGCGACACGATTTCCATCGCGCGGCGCACTTCGAGGAAACCGTCGGCCTTCAGCGCCTGCATCAGCTCGCGGCGCTGGTCGGTCTTCAGTTCGCGCGGCGTCGTCGCGAGGCGCATCGCGAATGCGTCGATGCGTTGCCGGATCGCGTCCGCGCCGGCCGGGTCGAGCGTTTCGGCGACGGCTTCGCCGTCCGTGCTGCAGAACTGGTTCAGCATGCCCTGGAAGCCGCGGAACAGCGTGGTGTCGGCGTTCAGGCACAGCGCGGCCACGTAGCGGCCGGTCGAATCCTTGATGCCGATCGACGTGCTTTTCGCGGTGCGGCCGTCGGCGAAGCGGTTCGGGTAGTTCGCGAGCACTTGCGGGAAATCGTCGTCCGCGATGCGGGCGAGGCCGAGCTCGGTCGCGGGATCGCCGACTGCGCGTCCCGACAGGTTGTTGTGGATCGCGAGAATCGCGTGCTTCGGCGTGCGCAGGTCGTGAACCACGACTTCGGTGAACGGCGCGAACATCGCGCCGAGCCCTTCGGCAATGCGCTGCACCTGTTCGATCAGCGATGCCTGCTCGGACGGCGCCTTGTTCCGGGTGGTGGTCATGGTGGTTTCGCTTTCGGGGTTCGGATCGATGCGACGGCGTCGGGAAACGGGCGACCGGCGGCGGGCGGCGGGCTGCGGGCTGCGGGCTGCGGGCGGGTTACTCGCCGTCCGGCGCTTGCGGCCGCGTGATGTCGGCGAGCAGCGGCTGCGCGATCCGCACGTAGTCGGCCGCGTCGAGTACGACGGAGCGGTCGAGGCGGCCCGCGTTGAATGCAATCTCGGTGTTGTGTTCGACCAGTGCGGGATCGACGACGAGCGTCACGCCGGCGTCGAACACGAACGGCGGCACGGCGCCCATCACGCAGCGCGTGACGGCGGCCGCGAGATCGGGCGGTGCGAGTGTCGCCTTGCGACGGCCGACCGCATCGGCGACCTTGCGGAAATCGATCTTCAGGTGGCCCGGAATCACCGCGAGCGCAGCGGCGTCGCCGCCGTCCTTGAACGTGCACAGCATTGCCTTCGCGCCCTGTTCGGGGCGTGTGCCGCGCAGCGCGGCGATCGCGTCGCATTTTCCTTCGGCCGGATGTTCCAGCACGCGGAATCGTGCGCCGGACGTGTTCAGCAGATCGCAAAGCGTGTCGAAAACGGGGTAGTCGCTCATGTCGCTCCGGGCAGGCAGGGCCGGGGAATCGAGGCGCGCCAGGGGGCGAATGCTTCAGCGTGCCAGTCGATGGATTGTCCAATTATAGACGTTTTGTCATGGGCGTGGCAAAGATGCGTGTGGGCGAGGCGTGGAGGGCGCTACGGGTGGGAAGGGGATCGACAAACAGTTGCGTTGCGCAATGTTGATGAGGGTCGGGGAATTTCCGGCGCGCGGCCCGTTGAAGAATGAGGATTTCGGGCGACAGGAATCGCGACGGGGTTCCGGCGCCAGCGTCATGCCGCCGGCCAGGACGGGAACGCGCGATCCCCCGCCGTTACTTCGTCAATCCTCGCTCCTCCCATCGGTCCCAGGTCTTCAGCGCTTGACGCGCCGCCCTGCCGAACAGGAACGACAGCGTGTCGCTTTTCATCGACATCGATTTGCGGTTCACGATCCAGAAGTCCGTCAAGGCCGTTTGCTTCCCGCTCAGCATGTCTGCGATCGTCCGGCCGTTGAGGTGCGTCAGGGCGACGCCGTGACCGAAACATCCACCCGAGTAGATGATGCGTTCGTCGTCGATGAAACCGATTTTCCGCGACGATGGAAGCCTACGCCAATACGTACGACAGTGTCAGCGCGGACACGTCGCTGACAGCCGAGGGCCGCCTAAAGTGGTCAGGTTGTTGCTCGAGGACGGCAAGCAGCCCCGGACGCAAAGCCTGTTCGTGAACTTCTGGGCACTGGCGCAGACTCAGGAGTTCGCGCGGAAAATGCTCGAAGAGGGATACGGGTTTCAACGGCGCGTGATCGCCGGATTCATCGAGGCCGTGAACCCGGCGCTGTCGCAAGCTGCGCTCGCGAGGCGAGCCGCGCTGGTTACCGCGCAGATCGAGGGGCTCATCGTGTTGATACCGCAAAGAAACCGGTTCCCGTCGGATATCAAGGGGATCGAGGACGATGCGGTGATGGCCGTTCTGGCTTTGGCCAGGGCGCCATGAATTGAATCGCTGCGATGCGGTTCGACGTCTCCGGCATCGGCTCGAGCGGTCGAAGCCCGTCGAGCCACGCGCAGAGACGTTGACGCGACGAAACTTGCTTGAAAATGGCTGGAAACAGGATCTACGAGGAGAACACGGGCAATGTCGATCGGCATGCAGGAAGCGCGCGGAGATGATTCATCCTTTGGGCGGCGAGACTCACGCGCCCGAAGAAGCAGGAAACTCGACTTTTGCATCCAAACGGTGCTGACGCTCGTCCTGGCGCTGGTTGCGCACTGCGCGTTTGCGTCGAGCAACGTGACCGACGACGAGCAGCAACAAGCTGCGTTGCGTACCCTGATGGGCACGGACCCGGCCCCGGCAGACAGTGTCAAGGGTGTCGCGCTGTCACCATGGGCGCATGGGCCGTCGGCTTCCGGGCCGCTTTGGGTCGTGGCCGCATTGGTCCAGCGCCCGACCGAGACCGTCGACGCGGAGTTGTGGACAGGTGTGCTGACCCGCGACGGGCAAGGGTTCCGCCTGCTCGCGAGCGATCGGAGCGAGCGCGTCGATACGTCACCGATGTTATGGAGTGCCTTCCTGGCCATGGACGTCATTCCCTACCGGATCAGCGCGCAGGAAACTGCCTTTGGCGTGCTCTTCGGCAATAACTACACGTCGACCGCGCATAGCGATTCGACCGGGATACTGAGCCTGTACCGTTATCGCGATGGTCGCGTGACGCCCGTCTTCTCCGCGCTAACCGACTGGTCGACCTATGACAAGGACGGGGCTGCGGAATGTGAGGAGAAGAACGACGGAAAACGCGGGAAGCCGGGCGATGCCCGGCGGGATTCCTGTGATGCGGAAAATACGACGGAGACGCATTACGTGCTGTCGTTCAGTCCTCACATGACGAACGGGCACTACGACCTCCTTGTGCGTCCCAAGGGAAAGGCCGGGGCGGGCAAGTCCGCGCGTTTTACCTGGAACGGGAATACGTATCAGCCGCGCCGGTTCACGGGTGACTGACGGGCAAGAGCGGGGCGGCCTCGGTCAATTGCATCGGACAGGTGTCGGCCAGGTACGACGGCTTGAACGAGCCGCTTCCGTCGCTGGCAATTGATCGCGGTGTTGCCAGGACGTCGTGGCCATCCCAGGAAGACGTCGAGGGTTTCATGCGCGGCCAGGGCCGATGGCGACGGCGATGTTCGCGAGCATCACAATGGCTTTCGCCCTTCATTCGAGAGATCCTTTACAAACCATGCAGACGGAAATCGAAGCACCGGGCCCGGCCGGCCCGTTGAAAGGCACGCTTTTGTCCCCGGGTTCCGGCGATGCCCCGGTGGTGTTGATCGTGCCGGGCTCGGGCCCGACCGACAGGAACGGTAACGCGCCGAACGGGATTCAGCCGTCGACCTACCGATTGCTCGCGGAAGGATTGCGCGATGAAGGAATCGCGTCGGTTCGAATCGACAAGCGCGGCATGTACGGCAGCGCGTCGGCGATACCGGATGCCGATGACGTCACGATCGACGAGTACGCGGCCGACGTCCGTTCGTGGGTCGCCGCCATTCGCGCTCGGACGCGAGCTTCCCGGGTGTGGCTGTTGGGGCATAGCGAGGGCGGATGGGTGGCGTTGTCGGCTGCCCGGCAAATGGACGACATCGACGGCCTGATCCTGGTATCGACGGCAGGGCGCCCGCTAGGGCCCGTGTTGAGGCAACAACTGCAATCGAACCCGGCAAATGCGCCGATTCTTGTCAATGCAATGTCGATCCTCGAATCCCTGGAGGCAGGTGAACGGGTAGACGCAGCGAGGATCGACCCGGCACTCATGCCGTTGTTCAGGCCGCAAGTCCAGCGCTTCCTGATGAGCGAGTTGACCCTCGATCCGGCAGCGCTGCTGGCCGGTTACATGAAGCCCGTGCTCATCGTGCAGGGGGCGCGGGATATCCAGGTCGCCGTACAGGACGCGGAACTTCTGAAGCAGGCCAATCCACAGGCGGAAATGGCGCTGATCGCCGACGCCAATCATGTGCTCAAGACGGTTCGCACGTCGGCGCTGCAGGAAAACCTCGCCGCTTATTCGAACCCGGATCTGCCGCTGGCGGATGGCGTGGTGGCGGCAATTTCGGCGTTCGTGCATGCGGCGACGGCGAGTCGGGGCTAGTCGTGGTCGAATCCGGTTCGCTCGTCGCTGCCGGGCGGCAACGCGAATATCAGCAAGTGCCTCTGAACATTTCCCGACGAAATACTGGCATCAACATCCATGAATGTCATTGTGTGCCGCGTCGCATAGAAACTGTCTCGATTCCTCCGTAATGAGAGAGTTGATGCTTGCCTGACCGACGCAATTCGCGGCGCTACCTTGCTGCGCAGGTCCGTCGAACGCACCGGCATAGACCATCCGGCTCACGATGGCGACGAGTTCATGCGTCTCGTTCTGAGCGCCATTGAGATGCCCGGAGAATATTGCGCCTCCTGAATCTCCAATGCAATTGGTGCCGACGCCCGCTGGCTGTAGATATATCCATCCGCCGCTGCCCGGATTCCGTGTCGACTCCGACAAGGAATTCCATCCCAACTGAGGATTGTCGCCGGGAACATCGTTGATCGAACCGGTGAATCCATAACCTATGATCGAAATCGGTGTGTTGACCGGGGGTGAATTTCGAGTCAGCGACACGATGTGTTCAGTCGGCGCTCCGTCATAATCGACCGCCAGAATCGCCTGGTCCGCGACCGCATCGGGTGTAGCTTTCGCCGGCGTGGCGGCCCAACGTGGACTGACGAAGATCTGTGTGATGCCGCGCGCCTTTCGTCCCTTGATAGAGACCGTCGAACCGTCCAGCGCCGTCGTGGAGAACCCGTCCTTCCCGGTCTCGCCGTACTTGTAGAACCGGAGGCGATCGGGCGCAAGCTTCTGATTGTTGGCCTCATCCGTTACGCAATGCGCTGCGGTAATGATCCAGTTGCGGGTCGCCAACGTTCCCGAGCATTGGTATTTTCCGTCCAGGCTGATCGCCACGACGTCATCGAAGCCCGAAAACTCGTAAGGCGTTGCCACGTGGCTGTTGGCTGGATGTATATCGTGTTTGCCGACAAGTGGCGGGACATACTTCGGGTCTTTGCCGGTGTTCGGGCAAATCACCTGAATGTCCGGCCCCCCGAGGTGAAGGGCGGCCAGCGCCGGAATGCTGTACTGCTGCGCCATGCGACGCTTGAGATCCGGATCTACCTCGACGCTTGCCGCTGCAAGGGCCAACGTCGATCGTGAAGAGGCCAGGAGCGTGCCGCAATTACCCGCAGCGTTCGCCAACGTCAGCAGTGCGGCTCGGGTTTTGACTTCATCATCGAAGTCGAGTTTGACATCGCGTGGTATGGTGCCGTTCGCGATCTGCTCGACGTTGACTCGTGTCCGAAGAAACGCAGTCAACGTATTCATCACGGGAGCGGGCAGTACGGCAGATGCGGGCAGTGCCGCGCCCGCTGCATCAGGTTTGCCGAGTGCTCCTGCGACAAGCGGTATGACGGCGTGCGTCACCCGCGCATTCTCATCCGCGGCCTGACCGTGCGCGTTCAGCGATACGGCCGCGAGCAGCGTTGCCGCTGTTGTCAATCTTCTGGGACGCGACGCGCTTTCCGCCATCATTGACATTTCCCCACGACGGTTCCGTTTGCATCGCGGACAGCCTTTTGCGCGCTCAGGCACTCGGAGATGGCCTTGTTGTCATTGGTGACCTTCTTGGCAGCATCCTGCGCCGCGTTCGCCTCGGCGGCGGCTGCATCCGTGCGGGCTTTCGCGCGAGCATCACGCGCCTTCTGGAGCGCATCGAGATCGGTGTTGGCGGTGCTGGCAGCATCCGGTAAGGTAGCGTTCGACTTCAGTCCAAGCTTGTTGATGGCGCCATCCGACGACAGTGCGATCGTCGCGGTTTGAGTCTCGAACATTCTGTTTCGGAGCGGGAGGATCACATAGGAGCCGAGTTGAGGCACCGTTTCTTCGCTCACGTGAAATACACCGTGGGTGCTGTACCCGGACGATTCGGAACCACCGGGCATGGGATTGGGGCAGGCCTCGTCGCATGCTTGCAGGAGGCCGTAGGCAGGCTCGCGAAGGATGATTCCTTGGGTGGACGCGCTATCGATGTTCACTTTTTTCTGCACCACGACCGGGTCGATGCGAAGTTCGGTCCGCAGTGATTTGACGATCACGTCATCCTGTCCGGCCGGAATCTCGATCGTGTCCTCATTCTGGTCTCTATTATTCAGTGCCTTATAACCGCGTGGGGTAAGCCATCTATCCAGGATTCGCCTGGGGTAGAAGTGCCCGGAAATTTCGGGATGTTTAGGATCAGGCGTATCGCTCAGTTGAGGCCGCCACACGAACACCGTGCTGAAGGTCGTGGGGGAATTGCTGTCCGGCGCGCTGGCTGCCTGCGTTGCGGAAGCAGTATCGGTGGCACTGGCAGTTGCGGGTTTCGCGGCACCCTTGGTTTTTCCAGAGCCTTGAGCTTGCGATTTGGCTTGCGCGTTCAAAGCCTTGAGCACGTCGGCCTTGCACATGTCCTGGGTGGTCGGGGGCGCCCCGGCGTTGGTCAGCGTCACACCGCCGGCCAGCGATGCGACCCGTAGCGCGGTTCCAACCAAAGCTGTGATTGTGGGGCCGGTCTTGTCCGCGATCGTGGCATTTATCGACTTCAGCGTCGAATTGTCGAAATTCTCTACCGTCAGATCAGTATCTTTGAAGAAATTTCTGAGCGATGAATAGGGAATGTAGTAACGCTCCGAGGGATCGGGCTGTGTCTCGGACGTGATGGTGATTTGTTTGTTTACCTGGATATGGAGTGATCCATTTTTCAGTAGTTCACACTGAGTGATCGTGTACTTGGCCGAGACGATATATATTTTCTGCGGAAGGGAATAGGGGATGCCGTAAATCGGTGAGGAGTCGTCCGGACGTTTGACTGAATAAACGGAAGTGCAGGACGAAAGAACGAAGGGGACGCTCGAAACAAAAATGAGCCAGGCAGCAAGTTTCTTCGCCATTTTTGACTTCCCCCTTCTTTTTTGGTTTTCTTCAGGACGAAATGTCGTCCGAAATTTGACTGATTGTTAAGGCCGGAGCGAGCAAAAAATGCCGATGTTGAGAGGGAGAATAGGAAACGATTCAGGCTTTGTCTAGAGGAATGGCGATGCGATATGCGTGCTGTCTGGATCGCACGTCTCGATTGTTCTCAGGACGACCTGATAACAAGGGTAAGCCGCGAAGCGAAACGTTGTCGGCGGGCATTCGCACGGGTGACGAAGCGCCTTGGCCGATCATCCCCGGTTCAGGATAACGGGGCTGGCATGTAATCGATATCGTATCGATTGGAACCGTATCCATCTCTGACGCTTCAGGGCGATCGCATAACGCGGGTATAGACATTGGACATTTGGGATCGAAGTAGGCCGGTGCCACGCAATTGCATGCCGCCGGCCCGCAAAGGGACACCACACCGAATTTCACTGAAATGGATCGCCCCCCCCCACGCTCCCCCCGAACTCACCCCCGCACCGCCTTCACCACATACTGGCTCGTCGGTAGCACATCGATCTTGTCGAAGTCGATGAAGCGTCCACAGCTGTCCATCATCTCGGCCACATTGCGCTGGAATTTTTCGTCATCGCCCACCGCATCGAAAAACGCATGCGGATCGGTCATCGCCGCGGCGGGAAAGCATTCCTCGACGATCGCGTCGTAACCGGGCGCCGCATGCGTGAGCGCGCGCACGACAACGTTCTGCACGTACAGGAAATTGTCCTGCGTATCGATCGCGACGCGCGTGTGATGCCCGTGCCACACGTCGAGCCATGCTTCGTGCGTGAGACGCGGCGGCCGCTTCAGGAACGCGAGCTGCGAGAAGCCCGTGGTGCGCTCGCCCGGCCGTGCCGGAAAGCGCGTATTCGGAATCGGTTGCGACTCGGTGACGAGATACGCAGCCATGTGCGGGACGATTGCACGCACCGCGTCGTCGAACGGCTGGCGGAACATCGCGTTTGCGCTATCGACCCACACCGCGACGATCCCGTCGATGCCCGGGTGCGTGTTGGTCTGCTTCAGGCCGGCGGCCGGCGCGACGTCCGCATCCGCGACGTTCACCTGCACGCCGTGCGCACCGAGCGACAGCAGCCTGTCGGCGAGTGGCGCGCGCACGGTGCGGCTCCACTGATCGGGCGCAGCCTGCGCGTCGCGCCACAACACGTAAATGACTTTCTCCATTGCTCCGGCTCCAGAGGGGAATGACGGGATCGGCGGCGTTGCCGCCGGGGTTCAGGAAGCGGTTTCGGGCGATCCGGCCGACGGGTGGGCGTCCGGCGCGAACCGGTTCGCGGTCAGCGTGAACGACGGCGGAATCGGGGACGTGACGGTTTCGAACAGGCGCTCGTGGCGCGTCGCGTGAATGCGCCACGCGCCGTCGCGTTTCACGTACTGGTCGTCGTAGAACGCAGTGCCGTGCAGCAGGTAGTTGTCCTCGAGATTGATCGCGTGATCCTCGAGAAACCACACGCCGCACGCATGATCGGCCGAGACCAGCGTGAGCTCGGGGTGATGGCCGTGATGCATCGTCAGGAAGGTCGGTTTGCCGATCAGCTCGCGCAGGCTCGACACGAATGCGTCGCGGCCCTCGTACACGTAGCGGCCGCCATACAGGCGGGCCTCGCAGTCTTCGGTCAGGCAATCCGCGAGCAGCGCCCAGTCGTGCGTGTCGACCGCGCGGAAATACCGGTACTTCAACTGTCGGATCTGCTCGTACTCGTGGAGCGTGCGGGTCGTGTCGTCCATCGCCGGGTCTCGTGGTGGTGTCGTTCGATGGTAGGAACGAAGCCGCCTGCATCACATCGTCTGTTTGGACGAACGCGCCGTCCGCATGCGGCGGGCGCTGCGCGGACGAATCGCCGGTTTCATCCGAACGGGTGATGGCCGACGCGTCGCGCGGCGGTAACGTGGCATCGACGCGGCCATCGAACCGCGCCGGCACCGAACAAGGAGACAGGATGACCCTCATCGAATCGCTGGAAGCGCGTGTGCGCCGGCTCGAGGATGCCGACGCGATCCGCCGGCTGAAGGCGCGCTACTTCACGTGCTGCGACCGCAAGGATCCGCAAGGGATGCGCGACTGCTTCGCGCCCGGACACGTGCACATCGACTACGGCCGCATCGGCACGTTCGACACGCGCGACGCGCTCGTCGACGTATTCGTGCAACTCGGCTGCCATCCGCACATCGTCGAGATGCATCACGGCGTGAATCCCGAGATCGACGTGCTCGACGACGTGCATGCGCGCGGCACGTGGGGCCTGCACTACCAGATGATCGACACGAACGCGCGAACGCTCACGCAGCTCGGCGCGTACTACGACGACGAATACCGGAAGGTCGACGGCGAATGGAAGATCGCGGGCACGCGCTGCGTCGTCACCTCGACGCTGTCGGCCCGTTACGAAGGCGATGCGCCGGGCGTGCTGTTCGCCGGTGCGCAGCCGCCGGCCGCCTGACGCACGCCAGCGCCTTGCACATGACGCACATTCCACAGGAGACATCGAACATGACACAGAACCACGATGCGCCGGTCGCCGTCGTGACGGGCGCATCGCGCGGCGCGGGCAAGGGCATCGCGCGCGCGCTCGGCGCCGCCGGCATGACCGTCTACGTCACGGGCCGCTCGCAGAACGAAGGCGACGCACCGCTGCCCGGCACGATCCACGAGACCGCACGCGAGATCGATGCGCTCGGCGGCCGCGGGATCGCGGTGGCGTGCGACCACGCGGACGACGCGCAGGTGAAGGCGCTGTTCGAGCGCGTCGAACGTGAAAGCGGGCGGCTCGACATTCTCGTCAACAACGCGACCTACCTGCACGATCAACTGATCCTGCCGGGCCCGTTCTGGGAGAAGTCGCTCGACCTCGTCAACATCCTCGATGTCGGGCTGCGCTCGGCCTATGTCGCGAGCTGGCACGCGGCGGCGCTGATGGTGAAGCGTCGCAGCGGGCTGATTGCGTTCACGTCGTCGTTCGGCGCGAGCTGTTACATGCACGGGGCGGCCTACGGCGCGCAGAAATCCGGTGTCGACAAGTTCGCGAAGGACATGGCCGTCGACCTGAAGCCGTTCGACGTCGCGGCCGTGTCGATCTGGATGGGCCCGCTGCGCACCGAGCGCACGACGCGCGTGTGGGAAGAACACCCGGATCTGTACAAGGAATTCTCGCTCGTCGCGGAAAGCCCGGAATTCACGGGCCGCGTGATTCACGCGATCCATGGCGATCCGCAGCGCATGGCGTGGTCGGGGCAGGTGCTCGTCGGCGCGGAAGCCGCGTTGCGGTACGGCATCGCCGATCTCGACGGCAAGCAGCCGCCGTCGTATCGCGAACTGCTCGGCGGGCCCGTGCAGGCCCATCCGGCGATCGTCGCCTGAGGAGCGCACATGGGCATCCTGAAAGGCAAGGTCGCGCTCGTGACGGGCGCGGGGCAGGGCGTTGGCCAGGGCGTCGCGCAGGCGCTCGCGGCGGAAGGCGCGCACGTCGCGGTAGTCGGTCGTACCCGCGACAAGCTGCTCACGACCTGCGAGGCGATTCGCGTGCGTGGCGGCGTGGCCGAGCCGTTCGTGTGCGACGTGATGGACGCCGCGCAGATCGTGGCGTGCGTCGACAGCGTCGTTGCGCGCTTCGGCGGCGTGCAGATCCTGATCAACAACGCGCAGGTCGTGCCGCTCGGCCGCCTGCTCGACGTAACCGATGCGGATTTCCTCGCGGGGCTCGAGTCGGGGCCGATCGCGACGCTGCGCATGATGCGCGCGTGCCATCCGCACCTGAAGGGCGACGGCGTGATCGTCAATTTCGCTTCGTCGGCCGCGGTGCGCTGGGATGCGTCCGGCTACGGCGCGTACGCGGCGACCAAGGAGGCGATTCGTGCGCTGACGCGCGCGGCTGCCTGCGAGTGGGGCGTGGACGGGATCCGCGTGAATGCGGTCGCGCCGCACGCGTTGTCGCCGGGCCTGAAAGGCTGGGTCGATGCGAACCCGCAGGAAGCCGCCGCGTTTTTCCGCACGATTCCGCTCGGCCGCGTAGGCGACTGCGAGCAGGACATCGGCCGCGCGATCGTGTTTCTGGCGAGCCGCGACGCTGCGTATCTGACGGGCGCGACGCTGCCGCTCGACGGCGGGCAGGCGTACTGGGGCTGACGGCGGCGGCTGACGGCGGAGGCGCGCGGCACCGGCCGCGTGCCGATCATGATCCGGCAAGTGCGTGCACGTTTGCGCGCGGCGGCCGGCAAACCGGAATCGAAGAGAGGACGACATGGGTCGACTGGACGGAAAGGTAGCGATCGTCACGGGCGGTGCGCGTGGCATGGGCGCGGCGACGTGCCGGCTGTTCGTCGCGGAGGGCGCGCGCGTCGTGATCGGCGACGTGCTCGATGCGGAGGGCGAAGCGCTCGCGCGCGAGCTCGGCGACGCGGCGCGCTTCATGCGGCTCGACGTCGCCGACGAAGCGAGCTGGGTGCGCGTGACCGAAGCGACGGTCGAGCAGTTCGGCCGTATCGACGTGCTGGTCAACAATGCGGCCGTGCTGACGTTCGGCGGCATCACCGAGCTGTCGAAACGCGATTTCGAGCGTGCGGTCTCGATCAACCTCGTCGGCACGTTCGTCGGGATCCGGACGATCGCGCCGCGCATGATCGCGCAGAAGCGCGGGTCGATCGTCAACATCTCGTCGGTGGACGGGCTGCGCGGCGTGAACGCACTGGCCGCGTACGTGTCGAGCAAGTGGGGCGTACGCGGGCTGACGAAGGTCGCGGCGCTCGAACTCGGCCATCAGGGCGTGCGCGTGAATTCGATTCATCCGGGCGGCGTGAACACCGCGATGTCGAACCCGACCGGCGCGCCGCTCGAGGAAATCAACAAGCACTATGCGAACGTGCCGCTGCAACGCGTCGGCCTGCCCGACGAAATCGCGCGCGCGACGCTGTTCCTCGCGAGCGACGAAGCGTCGTACTGCAACGGCGCCGAACTGGCCGTCGACGGCGGGATGGCGGCAGGCGCGTATTACCCCGGATTGCCGGGCGCGCCGTTTTGAGCGGGTGGGCCTGCCGCACGTTCTCGTCGGATGTTTGTGTACGCAACCTAATTCAGGGTTTGCCTGACTAGCGAAAACGTGAATTCGCACGGCCCGCGCGCTCGCTGGCTAAACGCGGGCGCGGCGGGCCGGATTTGCCGCTTCCGCGAAACCCTTGTTGGACGGCCGTCCTGGCCGTTTCGTCCCCCGAAACGCGCGCAATGGCGTTGTAAAAATAATTCACAGGCAACTGGCGTGCCGGATCGCCGACATGGTTGTTTCTTGTTGCAACGCAACGTTTGCCAAATAACGGCGATGGTATGCTGGTCGCCATGGAGTTGTACGGCAGGTTGCTTGCATGGCGAAACTCGCGTTCGCACCTTCTAACGAGACGTCACCTTCTCTCGCACGCATCGCGGCATCGACACGCGCTCCGCTCGCGTGTCCCGTCCTGCGCGCCGCCGCACTCTGCGCTCCAATCGCATCCCCATCTCGCGGGCTCGCCCCGCATCCCCCATCCTCGCCCAATAATCTGGAGACACCCTCATGTCGCAAAACAATCTGGCCGAAGCGACACACGGCCCGCTGATCGCTCCGCCGGCTTTCGTCAAACATCGCAAGCTGATCGACTGGGTGGCGCGCATCGCGGCGCTCACGGAGCCCGAGCGTGTCGTGTGGTGTGACGGTTCGCAGGAAGAATACGACGCGCTGTGCCAGGAGATGGTCGATCAGGGCACGCTCAAGCGGCTGAACCCGGCGAAGCGCCCGAACTCGTATCTCGCGCAATCCGATCCGTCGGACGTCGCGCGCGTCGAGGATCGCACGTTCATCTGCGCGGCATCGCGCGACGACGTCGGCCCGACCAACAACTGGATCGCGCCCGCCGAAATGCGCGAGACGCTCAACGGCCTGTTCCGCGGCTCGATGCGCGGCCGCACGCTGTACGTCGTGCCGTTCTCGATGGGCCCGCTCGGCTCGCCGATCGCGCACGTCGGCGTCGAGCTGTCCGACAGCCCGTACGTCGCCGTGAACATGCGGATCATGACGCGCATGGGCCGCGAGGTGTACGACGTGCTGGGCGAGGACGGCGATTTCGTGCCGTGCGTGCACAGCGTCGGGCATCCGCTCGAAGCCGGCCAGCAGGACGTTCCGTGGCCGTGCAACCCGGTCAAGTACATCGTGCACTTTCCCGAGACGCGCGAGATCTGGAGTTTCGGTTCGGGCTACGGCGGCAACGCGCTGCTCGGCAAGAAGTGTTTCGCGCTGCGTATCGCATCGACGATGGGGCGCGACCAGGGATGGCTCGCCGAACACATGCTGATCCTCGGCGTGACGTCGCCGGCCGGTAAGAAGTATCACGTTGCGGCCGCATTCCCGTCCGCATGCGGCAAGACGAACTTCGCGATGCTGATTCCGCCGCAGGGTTTCGATGGCTGGAAGGTCACGACGATCGGCGACGACATCGCGTGGCTGAAGCCGGGCCGCGACGGCCGACTGTATGCGATCAACCCGGAAGCCGGCTTCTTCGGTGTCGCGCCGGGCACGGGCGTGAAGACCAACCCGAACGCAATCTCGACGCTCACGGAAAACGTGATCTTCACGAACGTCGCGCTGACGGAAGACGGCGACGTGTGGTGGGAAGGGCTGACCGACACGCCGCCCGCGAAGCTGACCGACTGGCAGGGCAACCCGTGGACGCCGGAGATCGGCAAGGAGACGGGCCGCAAGGCGGCGCACCCGAATTCGCGCTTCACGGCGCCGGCCGCGCAGTGTCCGTCAATTGACGACGACTGGGAGAACCCGGCCGGCGTGCCGATCGACGCGTTCATCTTCGGCGGCCGCCGTTCGACGACCGTGCCGCTCGTGACCGAGGCGCGCGACTGGGTCGAAGGCGTGTACATGGCCGCGACGATGGGCTCGGAGACGACCGCCGCGGCGGTCGGCCAGCAGGGCATCGTGCGCCGCGATCCGTTCGCGATGCTGCCGTTCTGTGGCTACAACGTCAGCGATTATTTCGCGCACTGGCTGAAGCTCGGCAAGCAGCTCGAAGGCGCCGGCGCGAAACTGCCGAAGATCTACTGCGTGAACTGGTTCCGCAAGGATGCGAACGGCAAGTTCGTGTGGCCGGGCTTCGGCGAGAACATGCGCGTGCTGAAGTGGATGCTCGACCGTCTCGAAGGCACGGGGGGCGGCGGTGAGCATGCGTTCGGCGTGTCGCCGGCATACGAGGACCTGCACTGGGACGGCCTCGATTTCACGCGCGAGCAGTTCGACGCGGTGACGTCGATGAACGCCGACGAATGGCGTGAGGAACTGAAACTGCATGCGGCGCTGTTCGACATGCTGAAGCTGCGCCTGCCGGCCGAAATGACCGACACGATGAAGAAGATCGAGCAGCGTATCGGCGCCTGACGGCCCGCATCGACGTTGTCGTTCCGACGTCCCGCCGCCGGCATTTGTTGCCGGCGGCGGGACGTTTTTGCATTCGCGCCGCACACGCGCCGTTTGCCTACTGCGCGCGGCAATGCGCAACGACTTCATCGACCGCACGCTGCACATCGCCGCGCCGGTAGCGCAGCAGCGCGCTGTCGGCGGGATCGGGTTCGTACGACACGACGTTGCCGCGCCCCGTGTAGATCGCGATGTCGGGCAACAGCGGATGCTCCTGGTCGAGCGACGGGACGTCCCGCGGATTGCCCGCCGCGCGGAAGAAGGCCGCGAAGTAGTCGGCGAAGCTGAGGTTCTCGTCGCCGACGAGGTAGGCCTTGCCTGCTTCGCCGCGCTGCAGCGCGCCCCAGATCGCTTCCGACAGCGATTGCGTCGAGATGAAGTTGCTGCCGCCGGCCGGCCCGAACACGGGCAGCCCCGCGAACTGGCCTTGCGCATAGCCCGTGTAGGCAGCGAACATCTCGTTGCGCAGCCCCGGCACCGATCCGACGACGAACGGCGCGTTGACGCTGCATACGGCGAACGACTGCGTCGCGAGCGCGCGGACACGTTCGTCGGCGAGATGGCGCGAGCGCACGTACGGCACCGTGTCGACGAGCGCCGGCGCGACCTGCGGATAGAAGCTGCCGACCAGCACCGCGCGCTTCACGCCCGCGTCGCGCGCGAGCGCGAAGAAGCGCGGCACCGCGTCGACGTTCGCGCGCTCCCAGTGCGCGGCTTCGTCGGTGCCGGGCGGCAGGTGGCGGATGTCGTTGCCGGCCGCGAACACCACCGCGTCGAACGGCGCGAGATCGTCGCGCGTGAAGTTGCCGGCCACGTAGTCGCGCAGCAATACGTCGAACTGCGCGAGCGCGCTGCCGGGGGCGGGGGGCTTGCGTGCGGCGAGCGTGACGGGGTTGCCCTGCGCGTGCAGGTGCAGCGCGGCATGGCCGCCGATGAGGCCGGTGCCGCCGACGATCAGGATCTTCATGGTGTCTCCGGTAGCGGCGCTGTCGTGCCGCGTGAAATGAACAGGCGGGCGGTGCCGCTCAGAAATTCAAGCCGTTGCCCGTGACGACGGGCATGTTGGTCCAGAAGCCGTTCGGGTCGCGATACCAGCCGGCCGCCGCGAGCGCGCCGCCGTCGACATGCAGCGTCGTGCCGGTGACCCACGCGGCGAGCGGGCTCGCCAGGAACAGCGCGGCACCCGCGATATCGCCGGCCGCGCCGAAGCGCCCGAGCGGGATCCAGCGCGGGATGTGCCCGCGATGCTCGGCCGCGACCATCGCGCTGACGGGCACCTGCGGCGTCTCGGTGGTTTCGGGGGCGATCTGGTTCACGCGAATGCCGGCCGGCCCGAGTTCGAGCGCGAGGCTTTTCGTGAAGCCGGTCAGCGCGGCCTTGAACGACGCGTACACGGTGCAGTTCGGAATGGCGCGAAAGCCTTCGATCGACGACACGCCGACGATGCTGCCGCCCGCGCCGCGCTTGCGCAGCAACGGCAGCATCGCGCGCGTGACGACGAACACCTGGCGCAGGTTCGCGTCGAACAGCCGCGCGATGTCGTCGTCGGTGCAGTCGTCGAACGGTTTCGCGATCTGCAGGAAGTCGCCCACATTGTTGACGAGCACGTCGAGGCCGCCGAAGCGCGCGTCGACGGTTCGTGCGAACGCATCGACCTGGTCGCGGCGCGTGACGTCCACGGTGCCGACGAGCGCGTCGACACCCGCCGCCTCGAGCGCCTGGCGCACGTCCTGCGCGCGGGCCGGGTCGATCTCGGCGACCGCGACGCGCGCGCCGGCCGCGCCGAACGCTTCCGCACACGCACGGCCGATGCCCGCGCCGCCGCCGGTGACCAGCACGGTCTTGCCGTTGAATGAAATCATCGATGAACTCCTTTGAACGGGAGGGCAGCGCGTCGCGTCACAGCGACGACACCAGTTGCGCGTTGTCGATCCGCAGCTCCGCACCGTTCACGAAACGCGATTCGTCGGACGCGAGGAACAGCACGAGATTCGCGACGTCCCGCGGGTCGCACATGCGTGCCATCGGATCGCTGCCGATGCCGAGCGCGGCCGGATCGAGATCGGGCATCAGCGCCTGCGTCATCGGCGTCCAGATCCCGTCCGGATGGATCGAGTTGCAGCGGATGCGGTAACCGCTGCGCTTGCAATGCACGGCGACGCTGCGCGCGAGCGCCGTCACCGCGCCTTTCGACCCGGTGTATGCGCACATCATCGGCAGCCCGCCGAGCGCGGCGACCGACGACATCATCACGATCGAGCCCGGCGTGTCGTTGCCCTTCATCGCGCCGATCGCATATTTGCAGCCGAGGAAATAGCCGTCGGCGTTGGTGCGCATCACGCGGCGCCAGGTGTCGAGGCTCGTGTCCTCGATCGAGCCGACCGGGCAGATCGCCGCGTTGTTGACGAGCACGTCGAGGCGGCCGAAGCGGTCGAGCGTCGATGCGATCGCCTGTCGCCAGCCGTCCTCGTCGGCGATGTCGTGGCGGACGAACAGTGCGGCGTCGCCGATCTCGCGTGCGAGCGCGCGGCCTGCGTCCTCGTCGATGTCGGTCAGCACGACACGCGCGCCTTCGGCGGCGAGCAGCAGCGCATCCGCGCGGCCGACGCCGCTTGCCGCACCGGTGACCAGCGCGACCTTGTTTGCGACTCGATTCATGGTCGGTCGTATTCCCTTGACGTTGAAAGAGGGCGGGCGCTCATGCGGCGCCCGGTGCGCGGCCGGCCCTGATCGCGTCGAGCGCGGCCGTGCCGTAGATCTGCGCGATCGTGTCGTCGACGCGCGGGTTGGTGCGCAGTTCGTGGCCGCCGTCGACCGCGAAACTCTGGCCGGTCACCCAGCCCGACTCGGGGCCCGCGAGATAGCGCACCGCATGCGCGATCGCTTCCGGTTCGCCGAGCGTGCCGAGCGGGATCTGCTCGAGAAAACTATCGACGAGCGCGCGGTTGTCGAACATCGGCGCCGTCGCTTCGGAGCGCGTGAGGCCCGGGCGCACCGCGTTCACGCGGATCTTCGCGCCGGCCAGTTCCTCGGCCGCGCCGCGCACGAGTGCTTCTAGCGCAGCCTTCGCGGTGCAGTACGCGGACAGCCAGCGGAAATTGATCTGCGCGGCCGTCGACGAGATGCAGACGATCGCGCCGCCGCCGCTGTCGGCGAGCCGCGGCGCGGCGTGACGGATCGCGGCGAATGCGCTGTGCAGGTTCAGGTCGATTTCGGCGCGGAAGGTGTCGGCGTCGTGCAGCAGCAGCGGCCGGAAACTCGCACCGCCAACCGTCGGCACGACGATGTCGAGGCGATGGTCGAGCGCCCACGCGCAGTCGAGCGCGGCCTGCAGGTCGCCTTCGTCGCAGGCGTCGCCCGCATGGATCGCGACGCGGCTGCCGGGCACCGCGTCGGTCAGTTGCCGTTGCGTGCGTTCGAGCGCGTCGCGGCGGCGGCCCATCAGCACGACGGCCGCGCCGTCGGCGACGAGCGCGTGCGCGCAGGCCGCGCCGATGCCGCCGGCGCCGCCCGTGACGAGTGCGGTGCGGCCGTCGAGAGGAGCAGCGGTGCGCATCGTTCAGCCCTCCAGCGGCAGGTCTTGCGACCAGTCGACGTGCAGCGTGCGCGCGGCGAAACGCCACGTGCCGCCGTCGAACACGCAGCGGTCGCGATAGCGCAGCCCCCAGTCGAGCTTGCGCTTCACGCCGTCGCGCACGTAGACGTGGCAGGCGACGCCATAGGTCTCGACGTCGGCCTCGCCGCCGTCGAGCGTCACGAGCTGGTTGTGCACGTGATGCTGGGTCGCTTCGTAGTGCTCGATCACGCGCATGCCCGTCACGATCGCGTCGCGGTCGTAGAAGCGGAAGCCGGGGCCGGCGAGCTGCGCATCGGGCGTGAAGAGGGCGGTGAGTCGCGGCCAGTCGCGCCGGTCGACGGCTTGCGCGTAGCGGCACGCCAGTTCGTACAGCGCGTGGCTGGGATTCGAATCGGTCATGCAGTGCTCCCGTGGAAGAACGGAAAGAGTCGGCCGCGCCGCGAGTGCGGACGCGGCGGCATTGCGACGTCGAGGCGAAGGTTCGCATCGGACCGATGGCGACTCATCATCCATACGGAGCAGGGCGAGGGTCGGGGAAAACACCGGGGCCGGGCGCCGCGTGCCGCACGATCGCGCAAGGTTGTTGCGGCGCAGCGACCGGCGTGCGACAGGCGTCTGACGATTGGCGCGGCCGGCCGCGACGGGCGCGCAACGCGCCGCGTCTCCTCCGCGTGTGCGAAGCCATTGCGCACGATGCTGCGATGCGACACGCCGTGCGCCCGCCGCTCAGCGTTTGCCCCTAGTCGAAATGGACGATGGCCGGCGGCCGGGCGCTGGCTACCGTGCAGTCATCCGGTGCCGCATGCGATGCACGCCGGACACGAACCGCACGAGCGGACAACCGGAGGGGACGACGATCATGAGACTGACGACTCGCAAGCTGTGCGTACTGGCGATGGGCACGTTCGCTGCCATGGCGATGGCGCGATACGGCGCCGATCAGGTTCCGTCGCCGCCGTATGCGGCCGGCATCCTGCAATGCCGCTCGGTCGACGCGAACGGGCTGCCGGCCGGCTGCGTGCCGATCGATCCGTCGCACTTCGGTTTCGCCGCGCTGCGCGGCATGTGACGTCGGCGCGGCTGCGCGCCGCGCAGGCCGGAAGCCGTGGCGGCGCGATGGCGTACCAATGCCCTTCGCCGCGACCACGTCGGAATCATCGCGCGGGCCGATCCGTTTGACGCGCATCGCGGCTTCAACCGGGCGCGGGACGCGTGTGTCGCGCACACGCACCGTCGCATGCCCGTCCCGGCATCGCGGCGACATCGGCAACGGGCCGCCTGTCCGGCCCTCGCCGCATCCGCCGCTTTCCATCGCTTTCCTCAGGTTTCCTACACGTTGACCCATTCCTCATGTCATCCGACTATTCCCTGACTCACCCCCTGAACATTCGCGACGTGCATCGCTGGGATGCCGAACACGATGTCGTGATCGTCGGCTTCGGCGCGGCCGGCGCCTGTGCGGCGATCGAAGCCGCGCGTGCCGGTGCCGACACGCTGATCGTCGAGCGCGCATCGAGCTACGGCGGCACGAGCGCGCTGTCGGGCGGCGAGATCTACCTCGGCGGCAGCGGCGGCACGCCTGCACAGCGGCAGGCCGGTTTTACCGACGACACCGAGGATCTGTACCGCTACCTGATGCTGGCCGGCGGGCGCGACGCCGACGAGGCGAAGGTGCGGCTCTACGCGAACGAAAGCCTGGCGCACCACGACTGGCTCGTCGCGCAGGGCCTCACGTACAAGAACATGTTCATTGCCGAGCGGATCGTCGAACCGGAGACCGACGATTGCCTGATCTGGTCGGGCAGCGAGGAAGCCTGGCCGTTCAGCGAGGCCGCGAAGCCGTGCCCGCGCGGGCACACGCCGCAATGGCCGGGCTGGGGCGGCGGGCAGATGCTGATGCGGGTGCTGGCCGAACGCGTGGCGGCGCTCGGCGTCGCGACGCGTTACGACACGCGCGCGCTCGCCTTGATCGTCGACGACGACGGCGCGGTGCGCGGCGTCGTGCTGCGCGCGTATGGCGAGACGGCATGCGTGCGTGCGCGTCGCGCGGTGATCCTGTGCGCGGGCGGTTTCGCGATGAATCGCGACATGGTGCGCCGGCATGCGCCGCAGTTCCTGCGCTCGGATGAACCGATCGGCAGCCCCGGCGACGACGGCTCGGGCATCCTGCTCGGCCAGAGCGCGGGCGGCGCGGCGATCCACATGGACCAGGGCTTCGTCAGCCTGCCGTTCTACGCGCCCGAATCGCTGATCCGGGGAATCTTCGTGAACGCGCGCGGCCAGCGCTTCATCAACGAGGACGGTTATCACGGCCGCACGGGCCATCACGCGTTCCACCAGGCCGGCGACCGCATCTACCTGCTCGTCGACCAGGCGACGTACCGCGAGCCGCCCGCGATTGCGCGGATCGGCATCGCGGCGGCCGGCGAAACGTGGGAGGAAGTCGAACGCGACCTGGAGATGCCGGCCGGCACGCTGACGGCGACTGTCGACGTCTACAACCGCCATGCTGCCGAAGGCGCCGATCCGCTGTTCCACAAGGCCGAGAAATGGCTGCAGCCGCTGATCGAGCCGCCGTTCGTCGCGCTCGATTGCCGGATCGACTACGCGTTCTATCCGCACTTCACGCTCGGCGGGCTCGACACGCTGCCGACCGGGCAGGTGGTCGACGCGGCGCGCGCGCCGGTGCCGGGCGATGCCGAAGCCGCTCGACCCGTTCACCGACGGATTGCCGCCCGC